>NZ_JBXAJX010000002.1:0-942031 GCF_058797695.1 Variovorax sp. GW823-FHT02B07 | reverse complement strand
CCGATTTCCTTTTTTCGAAGCTCTGGATCTTTGAGGTACTGAAAGATCTTTCCAAACTCGCGGATGTTCTTTTTGGACGTGGCCATGCTGCAAGCGGTCAAGAGTGGGGTTGAGGAAAGGAACAGCGCAGGAAGCGCAGTCAGAACGGATCGACGATTCATTGAGTAGGAGATCACTTGGGTCTGATTGCATCGAGCGGCGGTGGATATCCCATGGCGGGAAAGTGCTCGGCCAGGAAATACCAATCCGGCACCTCCCCCTTCTCTCCTGCAACACGACCAAGACCGGCCATCGTTCTCCCTGCGTTCGTGCTCACCACACTGATCGGGAAAACCCACGGATCTGTGCATTGCATGTCCTTGACCCAGTCTTCGTCTTCCTTCATCGGTTCTGGCTTTCGCAGACCCACCTCGCAAAAAGTCGCCTGGATGCGCCGAAATGCCGAATCGGCCGGCTTGCCCACCACACCTGTTGCAAAGGCTCTTGAGAGTGCCGCCATCCCTTCGTTGCTGACTGTCGCGCTGCCGGGAGAGCCTGGTTTGTCCAGATTGGTGTCAACGCGGTGCCATTTCTTGAGGCCGCTTCTTTCGTCGCCCTCAAACACCCACAGCGTCAAGCTTGCAATGCAGTTGAGCTTTTTCATCTGTCGACTCAGTCGAAGCGGAATCTGCGTGTTACCCATCGCGAACTGAGGAATATCGCCAAACTCAAGCGGCTTATCGATGTTGCCCTTCGCCGGCAGGCCGCTCATCACGTGCAGGTAGTCCAGCGCCACGCACAGCCTTGGCTTCTCGTTGTACGCCTTGCCGTCTTCGATGCGGCAGCGGTAGGTGCTGACCTGGCTGATATTGCCCGTGGCCGGCTCCAGCAAAGTGCCCGCAGGTGGCCGCCCTGTCCATGCGCTGAGCTCACCATCCAGGTTCTGATAGCCAATCGGGCCACCGCAACTGCTGACGATCAGGGCCGTCTGCGTATCGGCGGGCACGGTCTGCACCTTGTGAATCCCCGGGTCCGTGGCCGATACGACCTGGATGTAGGGCTTGGTATCCGGCCCGTCGCTTTGCCACTCGACCTGATAGACGCCGCTGCGATGGCTATGGCCTGACAAATGCCAGTCGACCTGTGCACCGCCCTTGGGTCTGCGCCGGCCCGCGCGCACGTAGTGTTCAAAGTAGTGGGCAAGCCCTCGCTCGCAGGTCCCCACATTGACGTGGTTGAAACCCGCGGGCTCATCTGGCAGGCCGGTAGCGCTGTTGTGCGGCCACAAGCGCGCTTTGACCAACTTCTTCTTCACATTGCTGTACGGCTGTGGCTCATCAAAGCTCACGATGGTGAAGTGGCTGGCTACCGTAAGGCTTGTTTTGCTGCCGGCAGCCTTGTACTTTTGAGCCTGGGAGAGCAACTCGAATTGCGCTGTGCTCCACGACTCTGTGGCGCGCGGCAAGATGCCCGCGCCTTGCCTGTCAACACCACCGAAGTCCTCCATATGTGGCAATTTGGCGGGATCGACCAGTTCGCCCAGATTCTTGAAGTTTTCGTCGGTGCCCCAACCCATCGGCGCAATGACCTGGAGGGTTCCTGCCGCACTGTCATCGTCGCTCTGGGCACCATAGGCGACCACCACATCGGCCAACGGCGTGAACAGCGCGTAGAACCAATCGAACTGACCACTGTGGAAATTGAATCCCGTCAGAGCCTGCCCGTAGGTTGGACCATATGCCAGGCAGGCTTCGTAGATGGTCATGTTGTGGTCACGACTCATCCCTTCATTGGCTTTGCCGCGGGTCCAGTCGCTGGCCGCTTCGATCTGCTTGCGGTGCTCTGCAAGTTCGCTGCCGTCCAGGGTGCCGCGTGCCGTCTTGAGCGCCTTCGAGAGACCTTCGTTGAGGCCACCCAGCCTGTCCTCGGCAGCGCGGGCGACCTGCTCGACACCTTCTACGCCCCGACCTGCCGCCTCGCTTGGAGAAACGCCGGTGGCTGACTTGAACCAGCCAGATACCTTGTCGACGACGGTCCCCGCTCGATCGCGCAAGGCACCGCCACTGCCAGTGACCGCGGCCCTGGCAATCTCGCTGCGTTTCGCGGGGTCGGCCGCGGTTTCCAGCACGCCGAGCTTGAATGCCCAGTTGGCCATGTCTCCGGCCTCCACCCGCGCACTGATGCCGTAGGGCACCTGGTACGCCTCATGGTTGCCGCTGGTCATGAAGATGGGCAGGCTGTACTTGCGGTACATCTCACGGACCAGGCTGAACACGAGCATGTCGTCCAGCCCGCGCGGGTACAGCCTCTTGCCGTTGGCCGGGTCATCGATGTTCGCCAGCAGGTTGAAGCTTTTCCATTGCTCGCCGATGGCCTTGTTGCCCGTCGCTTTTCCTGCAGCGACCTGCGCCGGGTTGAGGTTGCGGTTGAAATCGATCAGGTCGCCGGTGAGCAGCACCGCATCGGCCTTCTCGATCTTGTCGCCACCCAAAGCCATCTTCTCGAACAACGCGCGCAGCGCATCGAAGCTGTTGCACACCTTGGTGCCGACTGGCGTGTTCCATTTCACGTCGGCCACATCGCCTTCGAGCACCTGAGCCATGCTCTTGCCCATCGCGGTATGGCGAACATTCACGTGCACGTCGGACAGGTGGCCCAGCTTCAACGGACGCGCGGGCATGTACTTCACGGGGTGCCAGCTTTGCAGGCGTTTGCCTGCACCGGTTTTTTGCGGCGGCAACTGGTTGGCCGTGGTGCGGGCGCCCTTGGACAGGTCGAACTCGTGGAGGTTCGCGAAGTGAAAAGGGTCCTTGGTGGATTGCTCGCGCAGGAACTTGGCAATCATCAGGTCCTGCGGCTCGGCGTGCGTGGCGTTGGGCAGGAGCTGCTTGCCGGCGTCGTTGAGCTTGACCATCCAGGCAAAGCTCATGAAGCTGCCCGAATTGATGCCCTGGAACGGCGCGGCCTTCAGATCGATCTCGATCTCGTAGATGTCCCCGCCTTGCAGATCCTTGTAGACCTGGGCCGCCATCGGTGCGATGGTGGCAAAAGGCCGCCGATGGCGATCCTTGATGAGCACCCCCGCTCCGAAGAGGCCGACCCGCCAGGCCTTGATGTGCTGCGGAGCCGTTGCACAGGTATTGCCATCGCCAAACAGCGTGCCGGTGGTCGTGTCGGTCTGGGTGCCCTTCTCCTTGATGGAGTAAAGCCGCAAATGCCGGTCGACGAATACATGCAGGTTGGGTGCAGGCGCGGGGATGAGGCCGCCTGCACCCGAGGCCGCCTTCAAGCTCGACTCGCCGACGATGAAGATGCTGCACTTGGTCTGCCCTTCTTTGAGCAGCAACGGCGTTCCCAGGCTCGGATAAAGGATGAGCGCCGATTTGTCGACCGGGTCACTGCAATCACAAACGCCCGGGATGCGATTCTTGGCGGATTGCGCGTTGGCAGCGCTGCTGCCGAGGTTGGGAACGGTGGCCATGATTCAGCGAACTTCGGTGCGCGGGATGTGAAAGGGGTGTGCGGATACGGCAGCGAGACGTCGTTGACGCAGGGGTTCGAGCAGTGCGTGCGAATGCAGCGCAAGCACCTGCGGCGCCTCTTCGACCAGGTCTTGCCACACCGTGTTGTCGATGTCCGCGATGGCTGCACCGAGGCCTCGCTCGCCAGTGACCGCAGCGGCAAGGATGGGTTGCAGTGCCTGTGCATCGGCAATGTCGGGGTGCAGGCGCAACCCCATGGCCAGCAACATGTATTGATCGGCCCAGTCGTCCAAGCCAAGGCGCCGGGCATCGTCACGCAACTGATGCGCCAGGCGGTGTTGCAACGCCGGCGCCATGTGATCGAGTTCACCGGGCTCGATGTCGTTTTCACGCACGGAAGCGAGCATGGTTTCTGCCGTGTTGAGTTGGTCGAGTGCCAGCAGCAGCGTCTGGTCAAGCGGCAGCGGCTCGGCGCGCGGGGCTGCCCTGTTGAAACTGGGCCCCTGCATCAAGCGCGGTGAGAAATCGGCACGCCAGGCGGCCCACCAACGAAATGCCTGCATGAATTGCTGGCGATCCGCTGCGGGCCAGCAGCCGGGCATGTCCAGCCCGATGCGTGGGTCGAACCAGCGCAGCACCGCACCGCAGGGTTCATCGCCCTCGATCATCGGGTCCGGCGGAATCAGGCCCTCCAGCCAGCTTCTCATGTGGCTCGCCAGATCGCCCAAAGCGAGGGGTGAGGCCACCATGCTCAACGCATGATGAACGCCTGCATGCAGGGCCAGCGTCTCCAGCAGAGTGCCCGCAGGCTGTGCCGGAAACCGGATCAACCACGGCCCCTGATCGGCCAGTTCGGATTCGGGCGTGCCTTCGAACAAGCGCTCCACCTCCAGCCCATGCGTTTGGACACCGAGGGCAATGGCCCCGCGATCGGCCATCTCGCACTGGCCGAGTTCGACCAACGCATAGCGCGGCATGCTCGCACTGCAGGCCAGCAGCACCCCCATGTCATGCACCAGTGTCTGCGCGACTTCCTTGTTGAACACCACGGGCTCGTGCGGCTGCAGACCGCCGTCGACCGGCATCGCTTGTTGGGTTGGATACGCTGACACGGTCACTGTCGAGGTGCCACTGCGGCAGCGCGCGCTGCAGCCTTTGCCATGCACTCTTTGCACACGGCTTGAGGTAAACGCATCTCCGGCACCGGCAGGTTCTTAGGGCCCGTCGTGATGTGGGAAGCCGCGTGCTCGCGCCAGATGCCCGTGGTGCCGTTCTCGATGCCTGCTCCGTTCCAATGGGTGTAGCTGGCACCGCCGTTGATGATCACTTCTTCCTTGGCCGTGATCGTGATCTTGTTGGCTTCGGCCTTGACGTCCAGTTTGGCCAGGATGTTGATGTTGTCCTTCAGGGCCTGGATGTCGATGTCGGAATTGGCGGCGATGAGCCGCATGCCTTTCTCGAAGGCTGCGATGCGCACCGCGTCCTTGGCACTGACCAGCAAGCTCTTGCCCGCCGCAATGCTGGTGTGCGCCCCACTGGTGATCGCATGGTGCTCGGTGCTCACCAGGTGAATCGATCCGCCCGTGGTGGCCTCGATCCCCGAAGGGCTGGCCAGCACCACATGCGGCTCGTTGAGTTCGGGGAACTCGCCCTCGGCCTTGTTGCCCCCGCCAGAACCCTTGATCGCATCGTTCTGCGCCTTCAGGCTTTGGGTCACCTCGTCCTGGTCGCCGGCCTCGTGCGCCTTGGCCTGCTGCGCCGCTTCACTCAAGCCCTCGTGCAGTTCCCGCCCCTGGGTCAGGCGCTGCACCGTCTCGCCCATGTCGGTGATGTGGGCCTGCGCATTGGCGCGCGCCTCGGTGCTGATCAGGAGCCCGTCCTGGGCCCGGATGGCGCCGTGGCCGTCCGTGCGCAGCTCGAAGCCCTGGCCCCGGGCGTCCTTGCGCCCGGCGTTGTCTTCGACGCGCGTGATGTGCCCCAGGCTCAGGGAACTGCTGTCGTGGTCGCTCTTGAGCTGTGCCTGGATCTTGCCTTCGGTGTCGTCCAGCAGCAGGTGGTTGCTCTTGCCGCCGGCCTCGTTGCCGCTGGCGCCCGCGAGTTCACGGCTTCTGAGGCCCATGAGGGCCTTTTGCTCGGGCAGCTTCCACGGCGGCATGCGCTGCGCGTTGTAGACCACCCCCATGACGATCGGGTGGTCGGGGTTGCCGTCCAGGCATTGCACGATGACTTCCGAGCCGACGCGGGGCGTGGAGACGGCGCCCGTCTCTCCACCCGCCCAGGGGCTCATCACACGTACCCAGGCGGAGCTGCGTTCGTCGCTCTGGCCTTCGCGGTCCCAGTGAAATTGCACCCGGATGCGCCCGTACTCGTCCGTGTGGATGCTGCCCTCGGCAGACGGTCCCACCACGGTCGCCGTCTGTGGCGCCATGACGCGCTGCTCCACGCTGTGAAAGCCTCGACCGGGGCGCCAGGGAACGAAGCGGCGGCTGCAGACGAAACTGTTCCTGTACTCGGCCCGCGACCCCTTGGGTTTGCCCTCCGCGGTGGAGGGCTTCTGCAGGTAGTTGTTGCTCGCGCGATGCTCCACCGAAAGGACGAGGAATTCGCTTTCAGAGCTTTCGCCTTGCGTGCGTCCGAAGTGGTCGGTCAGCCGGAACCAGCGCCCGGGCAGCACGAATCGATTGTTGCCCTGCGCCTCAAAGCGCTTGGCCTTCGCCTCGATCTCGCCGATGCGCCGACGTGCCACACCTTCGCCTTCGAGCGACGTCTTGAAGTGACGCGCGCCACCGTACTCATGCACCTCCAACTGAGGCACGTCGCCCTGCTGGTTGTTGCTGGGCATAGAGGCATGCTGCGGACGCGCGTTCTTGAAGTCGAAGGCGCTGACGGCCGCTTGCGCCGAGACCAGCTCGCGCACGGCACTCCATTGGCCGATGCCATCTTCTTCTTGCGCACCACCTTCGTTCTGGAACCGGATCTCCGGCACCGAACCGTCCACGGCCTTGGCAAGCGTGCTGTCGTCGCACACATGCAGGGTGTGCCCTTCGGTCGAGTGCTCGTACCAATAGCTGTAGCCCGCCGCCTCCCAGCGCCGGTGCAGGTAGTTGTGGTCAGTCTCGCCGCCAGCCCCGCCGCCCTGCACGGCCATCGTGTGAGGTGTGTCGTCGCCGCGGACGAGCCACTCCCATCGGGGTAGCACGCCGTAGTCGCCGAAGATGGCCTCGGTCTGTGCGCGCAGCGTCTGGCGATGGAACAGGCGATTGTTCGCACGCAGCCGCAGGTACTTCAACCACGGGCCGAGCCGGGCTTCATAGAAGGCCAGGTTGCCGTCCGTGCGCACGAGCCGGAACTCGAAGACGATGCCGGTGAAATAGCGAAGCGTTCCGTCGGGGCGTACCAACTCGACGCAAAGCATCTTGCCCTGCAGGTCCTTGAGTGCCAGATCGGCATTGCTGCTCAGGAGCCCGACCGTGAAATCGAAGTCGCGCGACAGGCCTTCGGACGCAGAGAGTGTGTTGACCACGAGGTCGCCACCTGCGGGCTCCCCGCCCTGGGGGAACGACAGTCGCAGCAGCCGGTCGTGCTGCCGGTCGGCGACAAGCTCCGCGAGATGAGGGCTCGACGGGTCGCTCATCGGATGCGACCGTGCAAGAACAATCTCGCCACGATGTGGTTCACGCGGACTCCCCCTTTGATTCTTGTTTTCAAGAAAGGCGCGCAATCACCGCCTTTCGCAATTGCATCCAAATACATCAGGCACGCTCCCTACCTGATCATGTGAAGGTTAATTTTCTTTCTATTTGATCTCTATTTTCTCACGCGTGCCAGAGGAGTTTTCACAGGAGAACTGAGAGTAATCCATTCGTTTTCCAATCGAGCAACGGGCTGCCTCCGATTTAAATGACGCCTTGTTAAGGTGTGAGATCAAACCGGTGGCAATTCATGGGAGTGAAAAATAAATTGAGCCAAAAGTTCAAACTTTCTAATTCGCCGAATTTGTAAAAGCGGGGCGTGTTGGTAGCGACAGCTGTACACGACCTCGATGCGCACGAGAACGTGTTGCGCAAGGGGGCGCTCCACACTTTCAACGCGTTTTGCAATGCGAACTGCTGCCAGTGGCGCGCCGGCAAGCACGCAGGGGAAGGCCACCGAATACCCAGAACAGGTGAGTGTGCTTGTTTACATTTGTCGTAAGAATGAATACTTTCAATTCCCAGTAGCCGAAGAGCCGCAGAGCTTGGTCAGGGTGGGATCTGGACAGCATGGTCACTCTGACAAATGTCGTCGACTCATTCGGTTTCCGCCTGCCCCTGCCACCTTCAGGACATGGACCGCCAGCCGCGCAGAGGGTGGATGCGCCTGCTGCCCTGGCTGCGCCTGTACCGCTGCTCGAGCTGCAGCAGGATGCGGCTCCTGTCCAAGCAGAAGGTGGACAGCGCCCGCCTCCTGCACGCGGCCCAGGTGCGCGCACGCGGGGGCTGAGGGCGTCGGCCCCGATTTCCCTGCTATCATTTTTTCGTTCGCGCGCCCTGTGCGAACCGGGCCGAGGACGACCTCGGTCTTGCACCTCCACCTTGCAAGGGACGGCCCTTTCCTGACTTCTCGCGAAGTTTCGACATGGCCGCACTGCTCCCTTCCTGGCGCCTCGCTGCGCAACGCTTCTTCTCCCGTTTCCGCCTTCCTCGCGCTCGCGCCACCGTGCCGGATGCCTTCCGGTTGACGCTCGGCGCCGTGCGCCTGCACGTGCGCACGGGCGCGACCCGGCTGTCCTACCGCGCCGAATGCCCGCGCGCACCCACCGCATCGGGGGCCGCGCGATGAACGGTCTTGATCTGCACTGGCCCGCGCTGACCATGGCGGTGGCGCTGGCCTACGCTGCCTGGCATGCGCGCCGCGAAGGCTGCGAACCCCGCGACGTGAAGGCCCTGTGGGCCGCGAGCGGGCTGAGCCTCGCTGGCAGCGGCCTGCTGGCCCTGGCTTCCCTCTTGATGTCGGAGTGACAACGCCCATGACAACAACACCCTCCTCCACCCGCCTCGTGCCGCCCGCCACCTGGGCCCTGATCGCCGCCGCCTGGCTCGTGGTCGGCCTCTTCGTCGCCTTCGGTGACCGCTGGCTGGCCGCGCCGATCAGCCCCGTGGTGGCCGGCTGCGTGTTCCTGGCGCTGTTCGTCACCATCCTGGCCGCATCGTTCGGCGTGGTGCGCGAGGCAGACCACCTGGCGCACCAGCTGGGCGAGCCGTACGGCACGCTGATCCTGACGCTCTCGATCGTGTCGATCGAGGTGATCCTCATCGCCTCGGTGCTGCTGGGCCCGGGCGAGTTTCCGACCATCGGGCGCGACTCGATCTTCGCCGTGATGATGATCATCCTGAACCTCGTCATCGGCATCTGCCTGATCGCGGGCGCGGCGCGCCACGGCGACCAGGAATACAACGCGCAGGGCGCCGGCGCCTACCTGTCGATGATCGTGCTGCTGACCGGCACGGCGCTGGTGCTGCCCAACCACAGCTCGGGCGCGGGCGAGTTCACGCCGGTGCAGGCGATCGGCATGTCGGTGCTCACCGCCGTGCTGTACGGCGCGTTTCTCTGGATGCAGATGCGCAGCCACCAGCGCTTCTTCATCCAGCCGGCGCCGGGGCGGATGTCGGTGCGGGCGACCTCGCCCTCGCCTGCCGCGCAGGCGGAGCACGCCCGTCTGGACAAGCGCGCCGTGGTCGTTCGCTCGCTGCTGTTGCTCGCGATGATCCTGCCCATCGTGCTGCTCGCGCACTACCTCGCGGTGGTCACCGACTACGGCATTGCCGCGGCCGGCGCGCCCGCGGCCGTGGGCGGCGTGCTCATCGCCATCATCGTGTTCACGCCCGAGTCGATCACCGCCGTGCGCGCCGCGATGAACAACGAGATGCAGCGTGCCATCAACCTGTGCCTGGGCGCCTTCGTCTCCACCGTCGGGCTCACGGTGCCGGCCGTGCTGGTCATCGGGCTGGTCACGGGCAAGCAGGTGCTCATGGGCATCTCGGGCGCCGAAACCCTGCTGTTCGCGGTGACGGCGGTGCTGAGCCTGCTGAGCTTCAACGGGCAGCGCACGTCGCCGATCCAGGGGCTCATGCACCTGATGCTGTTTGCGGTGTACGGAATGCTGCTGTTCCTGCCCTGAGGCCGCGCAACGGGGTTACCCCGCGGCCTGCGCCTTCGCCAAGGCAGGCGGACGCCCCGTTGAGGTACCTCGCCCTCTCCGAGGCCTCCCCAACCGGCACCATGCTCTCTCGCCGCCCTGTGCAGCGGCCTCATTTATCCGCATGCAATCCAATGCAAATATAGTTACCAAATGTCAATGGAACGAGATTTCAATTGCATCTGAACACCAAAGTAGTAATGTGAACTCGTCACACGTTGTGGTCTCAGGCAAGAAAAATGTATTCCAAACTGTCACTGCCGAGCGCTCCCGCCCGTACCGCGATCCCTCGCGGTGCCTGACATGGTCCATGCACAGGATGCATCCCCATGCGAGTTCGCGGCTCCGCCCCCAGCATCGACGCCAGCCTGGCGGCGGATGCGCTCATGGTGGGACGCATGCGGCTCGTGCTGTCGATTTCGGCCCTGCTGGCGATCACGGTCGACGCCGCCGATAGCCGGCAGCAGGTCCCCGCAGCGGTCTGGCTGGCCTTCTTCGGTTACATCCTTCACAGCCTGCTGATCCACGTCTGCACGGCGATGGGGCGGCCCTACTTCCAGGGCCGAACCATCCACTGGTCCGACGTGCTGTGGTTCACGCTGATCATGGCGGTGACCGACGGCACCCACAGCCTGTTCTTCCTTTTCTACTTCTTCGCCATCCTCACATCGTCGTTCCGCTGGGGCTTCGAGGAAGGCGCCCGCGTGACGATCGCCTCGGTCGCCTCCTTCGCCGCCTGCGGACTGGCCACGGGCACGGACGACACGCCGCAGCTGCTGATGCGCACCGCCTTCCTCCTGGCGCTGGGGCACATGATCGTGTACTGGGGCGGCTCCAAGCTGGCGCTGCAACGACGCCTGGCGCTGCTGGGCGAGGTGAGCCAGCTGTCGAACCCGCGCTTCGGCGCCGGACGCACCATCGCCCGCACGATGGAGCGCACGCTGGCCTTCTTCCGGGCCAGCCACTGCATCCTGCTGACGCGCGACCGCGCCACCGGCACCTGGCTGTTGCGCACGCTGCGCGAGGACGACACCTGCGAGCAGGTGAGCATCGAGACCATCGGCCGCCTCGCGGAATCGCCGCTCATGGCCCTGGCGCCCGACAGCGTCGTGCTGAGCAACCGCCTGCCCTGGCCGCTGAACCACCTGCGCGCGCAGCACCGTGTCTTCGAAGCGGGCACTACCGCCTGGCGCAGCGCCGACGAAGCAGGCGCTGCGCACTGCACCACCATCGCCGCCCTGCTGGAGGCGCGGGCCTTCATCAGCGCGCCGCTGCCGATGCGCCTGGGCGAAGGCCGGGTGTTCATCTCGTCGCGCGACGGGCGGCTGGGCAAGTCCGACGCGCTGTTCCTCGCCCACCTCATGGAACAGATCTTCCCGGTCATCGAGACCATCGAGGTGCTCGATCGCATGGCCTCCGAAGCCGCGTCGACGGAGCGCCTGAAGATCGCGCTCGACCTGCACGACACCGCCATCCAGCCCTACATCGGCCTGCGCATGGGCCTGTGCGCGCTGCGCAAGCGGGCCGCCGCCGACAACCCGCTGCGCGAAGACCTGGACAAGCTCGCGGACGTGGCCGACGGCGTGATCGCCGACCTGCGCCGCTACGCCGGCGAAGTCAGGCACGGTGCGAACGACGACCCCGGCGGGCTGGTGCGGCCCCACCTGGAACGCCAGGCCGCGCGGATCAAGGGCCTGTACGGCATCGACATCGACATCGTGATGGCCGTCGACGGCCCGCTGCACCTGGACGACCGCGTGACCGCGGAGCTGCTGCAGATGGTGAGCGAAGGGCTGAACAACATCTGCAAGCACACCCATGCGCGCCACGGCAGCGTGCGCATCGACTGCAAGAACGGCCAGCTGGCGTTGTGCATCGAGAACGACCCCTGCCAGGAAAGCTTCACCGCCTTCCACCCCCGCTCCCTCACCGAGCGCGCCGCGGCCCTGGGTGGCCAGGCGCATGTCGACCGATGCGCGAATGGCGGCACGGCGGTGCGGATCGAAATCCCGATCTGACCGTACGCCGCAGACACAGGAAGGAGTCCGTCATGCAAACCCTCGACCATCCCGACCATCCCATTGCCGTGCTGCTCGTGGACGACCACAAGACCATGCTGTGGGGCCTGTCGAAGCTGATCGACGGCGAACAGCCGCGCATGAAGGTGGTCGGCACGGCCAGCTGTTGCGACGAAGCAGTGGCCACGGCGCAAAGCCTCGCACCCGATGTCATCGTGCTCGACCTCGACCTGGACGGCCACAGCGCGCTGGACATCCTGCCCCGGCTGCTGACCAACGAGGTGTCGCGCGTGATGGTGCTGACGGCCGAGAAAGAACAACGCACGCTCGACCTGGCCATACTGCGCGGCGCGCGCGGCGTGGTGGGCAAGGACGCGTCGGCGCAGCAGCTGCTCGACGCCATCGAGCGCGTTTTCCGTGGCGAACTGTGCGTCGACGCGCAGACCATGGGCCGCGTCTTCTCCGAACTCACGTCGGCCAGGAAGCCGCCGAAGGCCGACCCCGACACGGCGCGCCAGGCCACGCTGACGCACAAGGAGCGCGAGATCATCCGGATCGTCGCGACGGGCTGCGGCGCCTCCAACAAGGCGCTTGCCGAGCGCGCCTTCGTCACCGAGCACACGCTGCGCAATCACCTGTGCGCGATCTACCAGAAGCTGGGCGTCACGAACCGGCTCGAGCTGTACATCTACGCGATCAAGCACCAGCTCGACACGCTGGCGGCCTGATCCGCTGCAGCGGCGCACGCGGTGCGCCGCGTGCGCGCCCTCTCAAAGCTGCCCGCCGCTCAGCATCGGCCCGATCATCCGGACCACGCGGATCACCGCCGGCGTGAGGATCACGAGCGAGATGCACGGGAAGATGCACAGCACCAGCGGCAGCAGCATCTTGGTCGGCACCTTCGCCGCCAGCTCCTCGGCGCGCACCTGGCGCTTGTGGCGCAGGTCGTCCGAAAACACGCGCAGCGACTCTCCGATGCTGGTGCCGAAGCGGTCCGCCTGGGTCAGCATGGTGGCGAAGGTGCCTATTTCTTCCACGCCGGTGCGCAGCGCCAGGTTGCGCAACGACTTCTCGCGCGTGCCGCCGGCGCGCATTTCCAGGTTGGTCCAGTGCAGCTCCTGCGCGAGCGCCTGGCTCTTGATCTTGATTTCCTCGGTGACCTTGGCCAGCCCGGCGTCCAGCCCGAGCCCCGCCTCCACACACACCAGCATGAGGTCGGCGGCGTCGGGAAAGTTCTCGAAGATCTCGCGGCGCCGAGCGCGGATGCGCATGCGCAGCACCAGGTTGGGCAGGTAGCAGCCGGCCAGCGCGGCCAGCGCAAGCCACAGCAGCATCGTCATGCCGCCCTCCGACCCCGTCGCTTGCAACATGAGGAACGCGACGGCCGCAAAGCCCAGCGGCAGCAGCGTCTTCAGGCCGAAGTACATGAGGTACGCATCCGGATGGCGGATGCCGGCGTTCAGGAAGCGCACGCGCAGCGGCGACAGGTCGGCGTCGCCGGTCGGGGACGACAACTGCGCGAACGGGCCGACGAGCTTGACGGCCGTCTCGGTCCAGGCCGACTTGCCGGACGACGGCGCCACCGCCTGCAGCCGCTGCGCGGTGCGCGTCGGGGACAGCCACGCCGCCAGGCCGATGACCGCCAGCGACACGGACAGAAAAACCAGGATGGGAAACAGCATGGCCATGGCGCTTCTCCTTCAGACGTGGATCTTCACGATCTTGCGCAAGAGCACGATGCCCACCAGCATCAGCACCAGCATGTAACGCAGCACCGTCTGGCCGATCGGGTCGGTCCACAGCGGCGCCATGAATTCGGGATTGAAGATGTTCATGAGCCCCGCCAGGGCGAACGGCATGAGGCCCAGGATCCAGGCCGACAGCCGCCCTTCGGACGACAGCACCCGCACCCGCGCGAGCAGCTTGAAGCGCGCGCGGATGAGCCGGCTCAGGTTGCCCAGCACCTCCGTCAGGTTGCCGCCCGAATCGCGCTGGATCAGCACCGACACCACGAAGTAGCGCAGGTCGGTGAGCGGCACGCGCTCGCTGAGGTTGGTCAGCGCCTGCTGCAGCGAGACGCCGAAATTCACCTCGTCGGCCACCAGGCGGAACTCGCTGGCGATCGGCTCGGGCATTTCCTCGCCGATCATCTGCACGCCGCTGGCAAAGGAGTGGCCCGCGCGCAGCGCGCGCGTCACGAGATCCAGCGCGTCCGGCAGCTGCTTCTCGAGGCGCTCCAGCCGACGGCTGCGCTGATGCTGCAGGTACAGGACGGGAAGCACCGCCGCCACGGCCCCGGCCAGCAGCGCCAGCCACACGGGCTGGTGTGCGAGCCACACGGCGAAGAACGCGAACACGCCGAGCGCACCGCAGGCCAGCAAAAAGCTGGACACCGTCCAGTCCAGCCCTGCCTGCAGGATGAAGCGGTCCAGCCGGTGCGCCCGCGGCAGCGCCAGCAACTGGCGCTGCATCCAGGGCACGTCGCTGAGCATGCGTTCCTTGGCGAGATGGGCCTGCGGCGTGCGGTCGACCGCGGCGGACATCGCCTGCAGCCGCTTCTCGATCTTGCGCGCGTCGGGCCCCTTGTAGGACCGCCACAGCAGGTAGAGCCCCTCGATCATGAGCAGCGCGGTCACGAAGACCAGCACCGTGACCGTGATCAGCGTGTCACCACCCAGGTTGTCGAACATGGCGAGCTCCTATTCGTAGTGCTTTTCAGGATCGAAGATGCTGTCGGGCATCTCCACGCCGTACGCATGCAGCCGCTCCATGAACTTCGGCCGGACACCGGTCGCGTGGAAATGGCCGCGCACCTGGCCGTCGGGACCCATGCCCGTCTGGTGGAAGGTGAAGATCTCCTGCATGGTGACGATCTCGCCCTCCATGCCGGTGATCTCCTGGATGCTGGTGACCTTGCGCCGCCCGTCGACCAGCCGCAACACCTGGACCACCACCGTGATCGCCGAGGCGATCTGCTGGCGCACGGTGCGGTGCGGCAGGTTCAGGTTCGCCATGCCGATCATGTTTTCCAGCCGCGCCAGCGCATCGCGCGGCGAGTTGGCGTGGATGGTGGTCAGCGAGCCTTCGTGGCCCGTGTTCATGGCCTGCAGCATGTCGACCGCCTCGGCGCCGCGCACCTCGCCGATCACGATGCGGTCGGGCCGCATGCGCAGCGCATTGCGCACCAGCGCGCGCTGCGTGATCTCTCCCTTGCCTTCGATGTTCATCGGCCGCGTCTCCATGCGCGCGACGTGCGGCTGCTGCAGCTGGAGTTCGGCCGCATCCTCGATGGTGATGATGCGTTCGGTCTCCGGAATGAAGCCCGAGAGAATGTTCAGCAGCGTGGTCTTCCCTGCCCCGGTGCCGCCCGAGATCAGCATGTTGACCTTGGCCTGGGCCAGGCCCTCGAGCATCTGCGCCATCGGCGGCGTGAGCGACTTGAGATCGCCCACCAGGTTGGCCATGCGCAGCGGGATCTTTGCGAAGCGACGGATCGACATCATCGGCCCGTCGAGCGCTACCGGCGCGATGACGGCGTTGACCCGTGAACCGTCGGGAAGCCGCGCATCGACCATCGGGCTGGACTCGTCGATGCGACGCCCCACCAGCGAGACGATCTTGTCGATGATCCGCAGCAGGTGCTTCTCGTCGGTGAAGCTCACGTTGGTCAGCTCCAGCCGGCCGCGACGCTCCACGTAGATCTGGTCCGGCGAATTGACCAGGATGTCCGACACGGTCGGGTCGGCCATCAGCAGTTCGATCGGCCCGAAGCCCAGCATCTCGTGCTGGATGTCGCGGATCAGCGTGCGCCGCTCGATGTCGTTGAGCGCCTCGGGCTCTTCCTGCAGCAGCCGCCCGACCATGGTCGAGATTTCCTGCCGCAGGGCGTCGGGCTGGAGGGTTTCGAGCGCCGCCAGGTCGAAGCGGTCCAGCAGCTTCAGGTGCATGCGCTCCTTCAGCAGCTTGTAGGTGTCCGAGGCGAAAGGCGACGTGGTCAGCTCGAGGACCGGCCCCGCTGGCCCCGCCGGCCGCGCACCGGCATCGCTGTCGATCGCATTGAGTTGTTCCCTGAATGACATGTTGGCACCTCCGCCTGGGTATTGATGGGAATCCGCCCTGTCTCAGGCACGGCGGAACAGCCGCCCCATGAAGCCGGGCGTCGCCTCCGGCCGCGGGCTGAGCGTGTGGGCGATCTCGTCGAGGCGCTTGGCGAGTGCGCTGCCGCGCGACATCTCCGCCAGCGGCACACCGCGGTTGATGGAGGCGTCGACGTCCTTGCCGCCGTCCGGCACCGTCGTGAATGTCGCGCCGGGCAGCGACCGGCGCATGTCCGACAACCCGATCTCGCCGCCGCCGGTGCTGCGGTTCACCAGCAGCTCGACCTTGCCGGCGGCGTAGCCGAGCGACTTGAACACCTGCATCAGGCGCGTCACGTTGCGGATGTGCGGCAGGCTGGTCTGCATCACGGGAAAGATGCGCTCCGCGCGGTCGAGCACGCGCAGCGTGAGCGTGTCGATGCGCGTGCCGAGATCGAAGATCACGAAGTCGTACTGCGCGAGCGCCACCTGCAGGATCGCGTCGATGTGCTCGGCCTTGACGTCCATCGCGCGCGCCAGGTCTTCGGGCGCGGGCAGGATGCTGTAGCTGGGCGACACGCGCACCACGCTCGCCGCCAGCAGCGAGGCGTCGAGGCGCCCGATGTCGCGCGCCACGTCGGCCATCGTCGCTGTCGGGCGCAGGTCGCTCACATACGACAGCGCATCGCCGAACTGCAGGTTCAGGTCGATCAGCAGCACCGAGCGCTCGCGCGACAGCTGGTGCGCGACGTTGGTCGCGAGAAAGGTCGCCCCGCTGCCGCCCTTGCAGGGCATGAACGCCACCACCCGCCCGGGGCTGCGCGCCTGCGAGCCGGCCATCTTGAGCGCGATGCGATCGACGGCGGCCTCGAGCGCGGCGGTGTCGGCGGGCGACGGCAGCACCTCGCGCACGCCCGCGCGCATCGCGTGGATCAGGAACTCGGGCGTCTGCATCGCGCACAGCAGCACCACCGCCACCGTCGGATGCCTCAAGGTCAGGGCCTCCACCAGCGAGAGTTCCTGCGGGTCGCAGCACATGCCGTCGACCAGCAGCAGGTCGGGCGCGACCTTCTCGACGACCGCCTGCATCCGGCTCTTGCCGCCTTCGAAGAGCGACACGGCATGGCCGCGCGGCTCCAGCACCTTGCGCATGTCCTGCAGGTGGTTCGGATTGGGGGAAACGATGGCGATCTTCATGGTCGTGTCCGGTGTGCTGTTAGGAACAGATGGCCGCGCTGTTCGGATCCCTGCGCATGACCTCGCGCGGCAGATACGTGGAGAACCCAGGCATGGGGATCAGCGGCGCCGCGGCGCCCACGATGGGAGAAATCCACTGGTAGTTCAGGCCGGTGATGCCGACCGTGACACCCTGGCACGTGGCCGCCGTGCAGCCCGAAGGCTCCCACGTCACCGACACCGTGTTGATCTGTGGCAGCAGCGCCTGCATCCGAGCGAGCACCTGGGCCTGGTAGGCGGTGTCGTCGCACACCACCGCATACCGGGCTCCCGCGCGCGTTGCCTCCTGGGCCGCGCTCCACATGAACAGCATGCGCGAGAAGTCGACGATACCGAGCACGAGCATCAGGAAGATGAGCAGACCCAAGGCGAATTCGACGGTGGTCGCGCCCTTGACGTGGTGTCTCATGACGGAGCCCTCATGGTGGCGGTGATGTCGCTGAAGACGATGTTGCCGTTCGCTCCGGTGAGAACGACGCCCATCACCGAAGGGAACAGCGAATGAAAGGCGTAGCTGCTGACGCGCACCGTGACCGTGGTGATGATCGGGTTGGCTCCTGCTGCCTGCCAGGTGCAGCAGCTTCCGGCGGGCACGTTCGAAAGGCTCAGCCCGCGTGCCAGCGGTGTTCCGGTGCCGGCGATGTTGCCGTACACGATCAGGTTGCGCGCCTCGGCGATGTGCGTGCCGGGCGTCTGCACCGACAGGTAGCGCACCGCATCGCGGGTCGACTTGACGACCGTGTTGTACTCGTACACCGCACGGCCGAACTCTGTGGTGATGAAGGTCAGCAGCAGCAGCAGCGGCGTGATGAGCGCCAGCTCGATCAGCGCGGCGCCATGCTGGGTGCGATGGGAATTTTTCATGATGGTCACCTCACCAGGACCGGAACCAGCGGGCCTGCCGATCCACCGGCCAGCCCGCTGGTGGTGCAGGGGCTTGCGGCGGCTCCCGCGTTGCCGAGGAATTCCAGTTGCGTGTCGGTCATCGGAATGCTCAGCGGCTGCAACATCAGCATGCAGAGGTAGTCGATCACGTGGTTGCCGCCGTCGATGACCGGCACCGTGACGAAGCGGCGGTCCATGCCGTACTGCATGTGGCCTCCGGCCACGTTGCCGGGCGTGGCCAGCTTCTGGAAGCTGTTGAGCGACAACCCGGTGATCGACTCGCAGCTGTTCGCACCCTTCACCTTGGTGCCGGTGTCCGCGCAGGACGCGAAAGCGGCTCGCTTGGTCACAAAGTTCTGGGCGGTCGGGTCTGCGCCACCGCCTGGCGCGCCGGTGTAGGCATTGAACTGCGCGGGCCAGTTGAGCGAGGTGTAGGCATAGCCGGTGTAGTCGGGCCGATCCACGCTCGGATCGCCGCTGTTCTTGTAGATGCCGAAGCGGTAGTTCCAGGTGTCGGCCACCGAGGTCTGCACACCGGGGGTGCCGATCGTGTCGCCCACCCTGGCGCCGCAGCGACCGTTGAGTTCGGCTTCGGTTTCCGAGGCGCTGTTGCTGCCGTCGAGGTTGGCCCAGCCGATCTGGCCGCCCACGGCAGCGTTCTGCGCCATGATGAGCGTCACCCATTCGCCGACGACAAAGCCGTAGTTCGGCGCCGTGCCGCCCGGCTTCGGCTTCGCCGCGACCGGAATGGGGCATGCGGTCTGTGCGCTCGCCCGGGTGGCGACGGCGCTCGCCGCCACGCTGCGTGTCGCGGGGTTGCCGGCGGTGTCGCCCGAGAAGGCGCCGATGGCCTGCATCAGCCACATTCTGATGTTGGGCTGGCTGTGCGCGCACTGTGCGTAGACGGCCGCGGTGGGAACGCTCGTGGGCGCATAGGAAGCGTCGCGGAACGTGACTTCAGCGGCTGTGATCTGGCCCTGCCCGCCCCAGGTGGCCGACTGCATGTTCACCCCGTTCGCGTTGCCGGCCGTCTGGCCGGCGCTCTTGCCCCGCGTGATCGCCGAGCTCGTCTTGTCGAGCTCGCGCGCCGCGGCCAGCGCGCAACTGTCCACAGCTGTCTGCAGCTCGGTCCTGACGACGAACAAATGGCCGAAATCGAGCGCAATGCCCATGAAGCCGAGCAGGAACAACAGGAACAGCGCGGCCGTGACGATCATCGCGCCGCGCTGGCGGCGAGGGGTGCGGCGGGCTTTCATGATCGGACCTCTTGTTGGACGATGGAGAAGACGTTTCTGCCCTACACGCAGCCGGAGCCGCTCAGGCAGACGACGATCCGGGCGACGAGGGTTCCCAAATCCGCTGCGGTCACCAACGGCTGCAGCGCGAGCACCAATGCAATAGAGACGATGGCGATGATCAGCGCGTACTCCACGACATGGGCACCGCTTTCGTCCTTCAGGAATTTCTTGAACATGGTGATGACCTCGGCTCTTGTGAAGAAACAGTCGCGTGGAAACGGGTGAGAAGGTGGAGCGAAACGAGCCGGAGGGGCCCTCCCCGCTCCCCTCCCCGAACGCCACTTAGACGCAGGGGCCCGGCCCGTTCAGACACGTGTTGACGCGACCGATGAAGTTCGTGAAGGGCGCCCCGCTGGCAAGCAACTGCAGCGCAACAACCAGCGCAATGGAAACGACGGCGATGATCAGCGCGTACTCCACGACCTGAGCACCGCTTTCGTCTTTCAGAAATCTTTTGAACATGGTGATGACCTCGATTTGTGGTGAAAAAAGAGTCAGGTGGAAGCGCATGAACGGATGGAATGAAGCAGGCCGGAGGACCGGCCCCGCTCCCTCCCTGAACGCCATTTAGACGCAGGGGCCCGGCCCGTTCAGGCACGTGTTGACGCGACCGATGAAGTTCGTGAAGGTGGCCCCTGTGGTGAGCAACCTCAACGCGATGACCAGCGCGATCGAGACGACCGCGATGATCAGCGCGTACTCGACGACCTGTGCGCCTTCTTCCTCGAGCATGAAGCCGCGTGTCGATTGGCCGATGGCCTTAAGAAAGTTTTTCATGGTTCTTTCCTTTCAAGGTTTGAACAGTTGGAAATCGGGTTTGAAAAAGAGTGGTGGTGGAAAAATGTCATTGCAATTCGTCGCGTTCTCCTTTCCATGTGAAGACTCGAGTGGAATGAACCCGCCTCACGCGGCCTGTCACTTTCCCGAGCCGCCGCTCTGGCTGCCGATGCCGCCGCCGATGTTGATGACGTTGGTCACCGGCGGTGGCGTCTTGTAGGACTCCTGGTACTGCACCATCGCCTCGCGCGACGCACGGCCGTCCATGCCCGTGACCGGGTCGCCGTTCTTGCCGGCGTTCGGGTTCAGCGTCATCTTCTTTCTGGCATCGCGCACGGCTTCGCCGAAGCGCGCGTCGTAGTGGGGCGTGACGCTCGAGCAGCCTGCTGCCAGGAGGCATGCGAGCACGAGGGGGGTCGATCGGATGAACATGGCGGGGCTCCTCACGGGGTTTCGCTGGCCGGGGCGGCCGGGGCCGGGGTGCTGCTTTCGAGGGCGCCGTTGAGGTAGATCTCGGCGCGGCTGGGAAGCACGTGGTTATCGGTCGGCACACGCGGCGACTCGGCCAGCGGGCGCACCAGGCGCGGCGTGATGACGAACATCAGCTCGGTCTGCTCGTTCTGGAACTCGGTGCTGCGGAACAGCGCGCCCATCACCGGCACTTCGCCCAGGCCCGGATAGCGCTTGATCGCCTCCGTCGCGTTGCTCTTGATGAGCCCGGCAATGACGAAGCTCTGTCCGTCGTTGAGCTGCACCGTGGTGTCGGCGCGCCGCACCGTGAGCGAAGGCACGACGGACGTCACGCCCCCGACCGTGGTGAAGGGCGAGCCGGTCTGCGACAGGTCCGACACCTCGGACACCATCTTGAGATTGATGCGGTCGCCGTTGAGCACCGTCGGCATGAACTTCACGCCGATGCCGAACTCTTTTTCTTCCAGCGTGATGGTGCTCCCGATGCCGCTGCCACCGCTTTGCGCCACCGGGATGAAGATCTTTCCGCCCGACAGGAAGCTGGCCTGCTGGCCGCTGATGGCCATGATGTTGGGCTCGGCCAGGATGCGCACCAGGCCGTCGTCCTTCTGGCCGTCGATGGTCACCACGCCGCGGCCGATGCGCAGCGCCTCGACCAGGCCGCCGCCCGTGCTCAGGAAATTGGAGATCAGCGAGTAGTTGTGCAGGCCGCCGCCGCTCGTGCGCGAGTAGCCCACGCGCGAACCCAGCCGGTCGAGCAGCGTCTTGCTCACCTCGGCGATCTTCACCTCGAGCATCACCTGCTGGGGCGTCCCCACGCGCAGCAGGTTCACCACCTTCTTGCCGTCGGCGCCGTAGGCCGCGGCCAGGGCCATCACGTCGTCCAGCTTCAGCGCGTCGCTGATCTCGCCGGTGAGCACGATGGAGCGCTCGGCGCTGCGCACGCGGATGCGGCGCTCTTCGGGCATCAGCTCGGCCAGCTTGGCCTGCAGCGCCCCGGGATCGATGGTGACGATCACGTCCTTGATGTAGCAGGTGCCGTCGGCGCTTTGCAGCACGACGTTCATCGAGCCGGCCTGGCGGCCGCGGAAGAACAGGTCGGTCGGGCTCAGCAGCGTGACCTCGATGTCACCGACGCCATCGCTGCGGGGCTGGGGGGGCGCCGCCATGGCTGCCGCACCCTGCGCCGGCGCCACCGGCGCGGCCGCCTGGTTCTGGGGCTGGCCGCTGACCACGATGCGCACCACGCGCGCCTTCAACGGAATGACCACCGACTTGCCGAGCACGGCATAGGTCGGGTCGGAGTCCGGAATGATGGCGGTGCAGCGCCGGCTGGCCGGGGCCGCGGGTGCTGCCGCAACCGTTGCAGCTGCCGCAGCAGGCGCAGGCATGGCGGCGGCCGTGGTGGGGGCGGCTGCCACGACCTCCGCGGCCATGGCGGGGGTCGCCACTGTCGCGAGGGTCGCCAGCAGACGGGCGATGGTTGTTGTAAGTGGGCGCACTTGGTGTTCCTCCTGATGGACGATCAGAAACAGGTGAGCGAGCGGCCTGTGTGCTGGATCACTTCCACGCACTCGGAGGCTCGCGGCGTGGCGGGACCTGCCAGCCGCACCCGCGGGCGGGCCGGAGCCGCCGCGGTGGAGACCGGCACGATGTCCTTCTTCTCGCCGAACAGCTGCCCCTTGGTGATGCCCAGGGTGGCGACCGTGGTCTTGTCCATCTGGTTGCGCAGCACGAGCGACAGGGTGCCCACGCTGCGTGCCAGGTCGAGCTTCTCGGAGTCTTCGAGCGAAAGCTCGAGCGTCACCGCGCTCACGACCTTCGGCTTGGTGTCGTCGCGGTTGGCCTCCTGGGCCACCGCCAGCACCAGCACCTTCTCGAGCACGGTCTTGCTGATCTGCAGCGCGTCTTCGCCGCGCCCTTTGTCCTGCTGGGCGTTGACCATCACGTCGACGTAGTTGCCCGGCAGCGCGAAGCCCGCCACGCCGACCACGTCGTTGACGCGCACCGTCATGGCCCGCTTGCCGCTGGCGATCACTGCCGACAGCCCGCCCTGCGTGCCCACCGGCGCCAGCTTGCCCTCGATGAGCGCTTCGCCGCGCAGCACGCCGACCTTCACCACGCGGTCGTTCAGCGCCTTGATGTCGCTGAAGGAGCCGTTGGGCACCGAGCCGCTGGGCCAGTCGACCGTGGACAGCATCTGCGCGTTGACGCGGCTGCCCAGGTCGATGTCGACGGCGGCCACCACGACCTTGTTGGACGCGATGCCGCCTTGTCGCGAGATCCAGCCGGTCGCGTAGACCGCGGCCGCCAGCCCGAACAGCAGGGCCAGAAAGATCAGCCCGATCGCCTTGATGTTCTTCATACGAACCTCCGCCAGGGGTGAAACATGTAGGAGCTAGACAAAGCCCAGCTGGTGCGCCAGCACTTGGACCACCGTGCCCGCCGCAATGCAGACGCCGTAGGGCAACTTGCCCACAGACTGGCCCGCCTGCAGGCGCCCGTCGGGCCGCATGCCCGCGATGCTGGAAATGACCATGCCCTGCGCCGTGGCCTTGACGTTGCCAAGCATGTGGACCAGGCGGCGGCGATGGATCGCGAAGGCCAGCGCCGCGACGCCGCCCGCGATGAAAGTGAAGAGCAAGGCCATCAGCGTCTGCTGGGGCCCCAGGAAGGCCCCGGTCATCGCCATCAGCTTGACGTCGCCGGCGCCCATGATCCCGAGCGCATAGAACGGCAGCATCGCGGCGAAGCCCACGGCCAGGCCACCGAATGCACTCGCCGCGCCCGACGCCGGCGTGCGTGCCGCCATCGTTCCGTAGATGAGGGCGAAGCACGCGCCGCCGAAGGTCAGCCAGTTGGGAATGCGATAAGAGCGCCAGTCGCTGACAGCCGCCACGCCGAGCAGCGCGAAGAGCGCCAGCATGCGGATGTCGGTGGCCAGCATCGCGAGCAGTTCGAGAACAGCGTTGAATTCCTGCATGGCGGGCTCCCCGTGTTCAGGCACTGCGCCGCAGGGCGAGCACCAGCAAAATGGCCACGACCATCACCAGCGCACCGATCAGCGCAACCTCCATGAACGACATGCCGGCGTCTTCGCGCAGCAGGCTCAGGGCGGTTCTCGGCAGAACTTCGAGCGGTTCCATGCGGTGTCCCCGGTGATCGTGGCCGGCCGAAGCCGCTGGCCTTCCCGGCGTGGGAAGAAGCGTTCGGCATGGGGATGACTGTAGGAATCGCACCGCTTTCGCACATGAGCGGAGCGCCCTTTTCTGGGGGAGTCAGGTGTCCCGCGACGGCACGGGGACAGGCATGACAAAACGCCTACCCCGCAGGACAGGCGAAAGCGCGGGCGCGCTTCAGATCACCTGCGCGTCGCGCAGCGCCGCGAGCTGTGCCTCGCCCAGGCCCAGCCCGCCATACACCTCGGCGTTGTGCTGCCCCGTGCGCGGCCCCGTGGCGGCTGGCCGTACGCCTTCGCGCCCCACGAAGCGCGGCACCGCCGCCGGTGCCGGCACGGTGCCGAACTGTTCGTCGGGCACGTCGATGAAGGCGCCGCGTGCCTGCATGTGCGGGTCGGCCCGCAGGTCGGCGATCGAATACACCTTGCTGTAGGGCACGTCTTCGCGGTCCAGCCGCGCGGCCAGTTCCGCGAACGGCAGGCTGGCGCACCAGTCGGCAATGATGCGGTCCAGCGCCTCGAGGTGACGGATGCGCGCGGCGTTGTCGGCAAAACGCACGTCGGTGAGCAGGTCTTCTCGGTCGATCGCGCGGCAGATGCGCGCGAAGATCGGCCCGCCCGTGCCCACCAGCGTGAACCACACGCCGTCGGCCGCGCGGAACACGTTGGACGGCGCGGTGTAGGTGGCGCGCGAACCGGTTCGTTCGCGCACCACGCCTCCGATGCGATGCTCGGCCGCCAGCGGATCGAGCAGGCGCGACATCGCCTCCGTGGCCGACAGGTCGATCTCGGCGCCCCGTTGCTGCGCGAGCGGCAGCGCATTGCGCTCGGCCAGCGCGGTGCTGATAGCGAACGCACCAAAGAGGCCCGCCACCACGTCGCCCAGCGGATAGTTCATGTGCTGCGGCGGACCGCCGGGCTCGCCGGTCAGGTGCGTGAAGCCGCTCATCGCTTCGAAGATGCGCGCAAAGCCCGGCCGGCGCGCATACGGGCCGGTCTGGCCGAAGCCCGTGAGGCGCAGCACGATGAGGCGCGGGTTGGCCGCGTGCAGCGTGGCGATGTCCAGGCCCCACGCATCCAGCGTGCCGGTTCGGAAGTTTTCCACCAGCACGTCGAAGCCGGCGATGAGCCGCAGGAACAGCACGCGGCCCTCGGGCTTGCGCACGTCCAGCGAGATGCCCTTCTTGCCGCGGTTCGCGGTCTTCCAGAACAGCGGATGGCCCTCGTGCACCGGCGTGAGCCCGCGCAGCGGATCGCCGCCGCCCGGCAGTTCGAGCTTGACGACGTCGGCGCCCATGTCGCCGCACAGCGTGGCCGAGAACGGCGCCGCGAGCACGGTCGCCATGTCGAGAATGCGCACCCCGTGCAGGGGCGCGTGGTCGGCAGGCTGGCCCATCAGTTGCCCTTCAGGTCGACGCGCTTGAGCACCGGGTCCCACAGCTTGCGGTCGGCGGCGATGCGCTGGCCGTAGGCGGGCAGCGACGGATCGAGCGCGGCCGCGCCCAGCTTGGCCAGCTTGTCCTTCACCGCGGGCAAGGCCTTGGCCAGCGCTGCTCGCAGCGGACGCATGACAGCATCGGGCGTGCCCTTGGGCGCGACGATGCCCACCCACAGGCCGCTGTCGAAGCCCTGCAGGCCCAGCTCGGCGAAGGTGGGTACGTCGGGCGCCGAGGGCGAGCGCGTGCGGCCGGTCTGCGCCAGGATGCGGATCTGCCCGCTGCTCATGTAGGGCAGCGTGCCGCCGAGGTTGTTGCACATCACCGGGATGTGGCCCGCGATCAGGTCGTTCACCGCCGGCGCGTTCCCCTTGTAGGGCACGTGCTGCATCTTGATGCCCGCCTGGTGGTTGATCATTTCGCACACCAGGTGCGACGGCGTGCTCGGGCCTGCGGAGCCGAAGGCGAGCTGGCCCGGCTTGGCCTTGTCGGCGGCGATGAGCTCGGGCAGCTTCTGGTACGGCGTCTTCGCGTTGACCGCGATCACGTTGGGCAAGTCGGCCACCAGGCCCACGGGCACGAAGTCGTCCACCGGGTTCCAGGTGAGGCCCTTGTGCACGTAGGGCAGGAAGATGTTGGTCAGGCCCGCCATGAGCAGCGTGTAGCCGTCGGGCGCCGACTTGACCACGAGCTCCGAGCCGATGAGGCTGCCGGCGCCGGGCTTGTTCTCCACGATGACCGGCTGGCCCAGCGCGTGGCCCAGTTCCAGCGCCACCTCGCGCGCCACCAGGTCGGTGCTGCCGCCGGCGGGGAAAGGCACGACCAGCTTCACGGGGCGATCGGGGAAGGCAGCCATCGCCAGCGATCCGGCCAGGCCGAATGCAAGGCCGGCAGCCAGGTGTGAAATTTTCTTGATCAAGGACGTCATCGTCAGTCTCCAGTTTCTCTGTGTGTTCAGCGTGTCAGTGCGTGAGGAAGCGGCGCCCGAGCGTGGCGCGGTGCAGCTCGGAGGCGCCGTCGTAGATGCGAAACGGCCGCAGCTCGCGCACGATGAGGGCAATGGGCGCGTCTTCCGACATGCCCAGCGCACCGCACATCTGCGCCGCGCGGTCGGCCACGCGGTTCAGGGCTTCGGACACGAAGACCTTCGTCATCGCCGACTCGGTCTTCACCGACAGGCCCTCGTCCATGCGGCGCGCGCAGTCCAGGCTCATGAGCCGGCTGGCATGCAGGTCGATGTGGCAGTCGGCCACCATCGCCTGGACCTGCTGCAGGTCGGCCAACCGCTCGCCGAACGACGTGCGCTCGCACACGTAGGCCTGCGCGATCTCGAGCGCGCGCCGCGCGCGGCCCATGAGCCGCAGGCAGTGTGACAACCGCGCGGGCTCCAGCCGCTGCTGCGCCGCCACGAAGCCCGAGCCCACCTCGCCCAGCACCGCGTCGGCGCCCACGCGGCAGGCCGTGAAGCGCAGCTCGCCATGGCCGCCCACGGCGAAGGGGTCGATGGCGCGGATGGCACGCACCAGCGAAAGGCCCGGGTGGTCCATGCTCACGATGAACTGCGTGGGCCCCTCTTCCGTCTGCCCCAGCACGATGCAGAAGGCCGCGCCCACCGCACCGGTGATGAACCACTTGTGGCCGTCGATGACCCAGCCGTCCCCCTCGCGCCGCGCGGTGGTGCGCAGCATCGACGGGTCGGAGCCCGCGCCGGGCGCCGGCTCGGTCATCGCGAAGCACGAGCGGATGCGGCCCTCGGCCAAGGGCCTCAGGTAGCGCTGCTTCTGTGCGGGCGTGCCCTGGCGCAGCAGGCTGATCATGTTGGGCTGGTCGGGCGCCGCGCAGTTGAGCGCGGCCGGGCCCAGGTAGCTGCGACCGGCCTCCTCGAACACCGCCGCGCGCTCGACCCACGACAGGCCCAGCCCGCCCTCCTCCACCGGCATCTGCGGCAGGTACAGGCCCCGCTCGCGCGCAACCGGGCGCAGCTGCGACAGCGCCGCGTCCATCGCCCGCGGGTCGTGCACGTGGACCGTCGATTCGAGCGGGATGCAATGCCGCTCGACGAAGTCGCGCACCCGTGCCACAAGGTCCGTGCGCACGTTCATCGCGCGCCCGCCTCGCGCAGCGCCAGCTTGGCGATGTTGAGCTGGTGGATCTGGCTCGTGCCCTCGTACAGGCGGAACAGGCGCACGTCGCGGTAGTAGCGCTCGATGGGGCTGAAGTCGGCCACGTAGCCCGAGCCGCCGAACATCTGCACCGCGCGGTCGGCCACGCGGCCGCACATCTCCGATGCGAAGTACTTGCACATCGAAGCCGACATCGCCACGTCTTCGCCGCGATCGCGTGCACGCGCCGCCTCGAGGATCATCGAACGCGCCGCGTAGATCTCGGTGCGGCTGTCGGCGATCATGGCCTGCACCAGCTGGAAGTCGGCCACCGCCTGGCCGAACTGATGGCGGCTGCTGGTGTGCGCCATGGCCAGGTCCAGCATGCGGATCGCCGGGCCCGTGCACAGCGCCGCCAGGTGCAGGCGCTGCTTGTTGAGCACCTTCATCACCGTCTGGAAGCCCATGCCCTCGCGCCCGCCGATGAGCTGGTCGGCGTGCACGCGGCATTCGTCGAAATGCACGTCCGACACGAAGGAGCCGGCCTGGCCCATCATTCGGTAGGGCGCGCCTGTGGTCAGTCCCGGCCCGCGCTCGACCAGGAACGCCGACACGCCCTTGCTGCCCTTCGAGCCGTCTTCGGTGCGGGCGATGACGGTGAACACATCGGCCACCGGCGCGTTGGTGATGAAGCGCTTGCTGCCGTTGAGCACGTAGTGCTCGCCCTCGCGGCGCGCGGTGGTCTGCACGTTGCTCGCCTCCGAGCCCGCCTCGAGCTCCGTCAGCGCCAGGCAGCCGGTGAGCTCGCCCGTCGCCATGCGCGGCAGCCAGCGCTGCTTCTGCGCCTCGGTGCCGTCGGCCACCAGCGCTTCGGAGCCGATGCCCGTGTTGGTGCCCACACGGGCGCGCAGCGCCACCGACGACTGCGACAGCTCCATCGCGCACAGCACCAGCTCTTCGGTCGTGAGGCCCTGGCCGCCGTAGGCCTCGGGAATGCTCCAGCCGAAGTAGCCCTTGCGCCGCAGCTCGTCGACCACGTCGGGCGGGATGTCGTTGTCGCGGCTGACCTGGTCTTCCAGCGGATGCCAGCGTTCGCGAACGAAGGCGCGGATGTCGGCCCGCAGGGCCTCGAAGTGGGGGGTGTCTCGGATCATGGTGGCCGCGACTGTAGGAAGCAGGTCCACAATTGCCGGCACTGAATTTCAATTATTGAAACTGCGATTCACATCCATGCCCCGCCCTGTCCAGAATCGCCGCCAGCCCATGAAGCATTCCGACGACCTGCGCCGGGTGCGGGACGAAGACCCGTACATCGCCGGCACCCTGGCCAAGGGCCTGCTCATCCTGCAGACCTTTGTCGGCGACCCGCGCGCGCACGCCAACAGCGAGTTCGCGGCCAAGCTCGGCCTGTCGCGCCCCACCGTCTCGCGCCTGTGCCGCACCCTGCTCACCATGGGTTTCCTGGACCACGACGAACGCCTGGACCGCTACTTCATCGGCCCCGCCGCCGTGGCGCTGTGCTACCCCTACGTCATCAACACGCCGATGCTGGCCCTGCTGCGCCCGGCCATGCAGCAGCTGGCCGACCGCGTCGAGGGCGCGGTGTCGGTCGGCGTGACCAGCGACCTCGACGTGGTCTACCTGGAAACCTGCGCCCACGAGGGCGGCACCCTCAAGCGCCCCGGCGTGGGCGCCGTGCGCGGCATCGTCGAGACCGCCATGGGCCGCGCGTGGCTCGCGCAGCTGCCCGCGGGCGAACGCCAGGAGTTCCTTGCGCATGTGAAGCGCGAGCGGCCCGACGAGCACGCGCGTTGCCTCGAAGGCGTGCGCGAGAGCGTGGCGCACTACGGCAAGCGCGGCTTCGCCATCAACCTGGGCGATTCAGGCTTCGGCGTGCTCGCCGCGGGCGCCGCCGCACGCATCCGCTACGGGCCGCGCCGGTTGCTGTTCAACTGCGCGGTGCCAGGGTTTCGCTGGAAGAAGGCGCAGCTGCTGGACACGATCGGGCCGGGGTTGATGCAGCTGGTGGAGGCGGCGGATCGGCAGTCGGGGTTGCGGTGAGGGAGGCAGATTGCGGATCTCGGGATCGTGCGAGGGGGTTAATGTTCGGGGTTGACGGGGCGAGCCTGTAACGCTCTTCGTGTCGGAAAGGCATTGACGACCACCGCCTAGCAAGAGAACCTCCCCTTGTCACGCGCCGAGTTGCGCCTTAGGTCAGCTCAGCGGCGGACACTCGCATCTACGGCAGAACCGCACCGTGGCTCGACTAACCACACACGCCTCACCTGCTTGCCGTCTTTGCTTTCGTCAAGCACAGCCACCATATCAGCACCGCATCCAAGCATTCGCCGGACAACGCACACCCCTCGACGGAGTTACTCTGATTGAGGAACGGATGAATTGGCTGGACGCCTACCTCGAGGCGTTCCTACACCAGTGCTGTTTTGGCTCTACGGCGACGTGTGAGAACGGCTGCTACTGCTCTTGCTATATCTCGAGCGCGATGCTGATTGACCTCGGAAAGCACGGCCACCAGCGTCGATAACCGACCGCCACGCATTTCGAGCCTCTCGACAAGAGCACGCCTTTCGATGTCGGCCAGTTCGTTTAGGCGAAGGCCACGAACGGTTCGACGACCTTGCAGAGTACGGCCAGCAAATACCCAACCGCGCGCCAGTTCAATGTGGGTAGAGTAACCGTGAACGTACGGATTGACCCATCTAAAGTCGGCAGGAGAAGTAGGAAATGGAGCTCCCGCGTTCAACTGAAAATTCAGCGTCGGGGTCTGCGTAGTCGCAGGGTCCTTTGTCAACTTCTTGTAGCGCGTAGTCCAAGTGGAAAAATAGCCATTCTTTCTTATATTGCAGGTGCCACACGATAGCGCCAAGTTTCGGATTTCGAACCTGTGGTCCGCATGGGAAGCTTGGTCAACGAAATGCTCGAGATGCACTGCATAGTCGTCAAAAAGGAGACGCCGGCAGAAGCAGCAACGCCCCATCTGGCACGTGCGGAGCGCAATTTTGAGTTCGCTCTTGAAGGTCGTGACGACTTTCTTTCCAGAGTTCCAAGGCAATCCACGCAGTAAGACTGCCGTAGTGCCCGCTGGATATCCAGGGACTGGGTAAATGCGCTCAAACCCTACGTTCATCGAACCAACTCCTCCCCGAGTAGTGCGTCGATAACATCTATCAATGGATCGGTATCTGTGAGCGCATCTCGGATACTTCGAAGTTCTGGGATGAGCGCCTCGAAATCAGCGCTTTCGAAGTCGCCACGTTCGACAAGCGACACAGCATGCTGCACCGTGTCGACAACGACCTTGTTTCGACTAGAGCCGACTCCAAATTGATTTAACAAAAGTTCGTCAGAAGATGCTCCGTACGAAACGACACTGAGTTGTGGTACCTCACTGGTCATATCTACGACCGTGCTGCCCTGAAGGGCAGAGCCGACGATTAGCGGAGAGTGCGTGGAGATGATGACATGGCCTTCATTCATTACTTGTGAACACGCATCAAACACTGACCCCATTAGGTCTCGCTGCCATTGTGGATGTAGGCTGTTCTCAGGCTCATCCATGAGAAGGACTGAATCGTCATCTACCCCGAATCCAATCGCCAGAATGGTCGAGAACATATGGTATTCGCCGGAACTCAACTCAAGAGCCGAGAAATCCACGGCATATCGAACTGAGCGAACCTGAACTTCTTGTAACCGCAGAATACCCAGAAGCAGGCCGAGCCTAAGAACATTGGGCGCCGCATCCTTGCTGGTTGCACCGCTGTCTGAGAGAACAACGTCCATTCGACGGGTTCTCATAAGGAGATTTTGGAAGGCCTGAAAATCTTCAACAGAAAACTCTTTCAACAGCCACTGAGCCATCGCAAACGAGACATAAGGGAACTGTCTCTTGTTGTTGCGCACAGTGTCGGACTCGGGAGTAACGCGATTGAGCTGCATCCGCAAGTCTTGAAGCATAACCAGAGATTCGTTGCGCACCTCTCGGTAGATAAGTGTGTATCTTGACGAAGGAAAAACGCCCGCGTAGGCGTGAGCATCGGCGAAGAATCGCCACCGACAACGCTCAGCAGCTCTTGGCATCAAAGCGAACTCGAGCATCGTCTCAAGCGGCGCTTTACGGCTTAAAAGGTTGTTTGCCACCCGCTGACCGACATAGGTGTAGTGCGGCACATCGAATGGGCTGTGGCTTCCACCCGGAAGCTTCTTTTGCGGAAATCGGTCAGCAGCAGAACCTGAAAGACAAAAAACTTGATGGTGGAGCTGGTGGTTCCGCCCCACGCTGTCCTCAGACATATCTTTGAATAAATCCGGCGCCGGCGGCGAGACCAGAGTAGCGACAAGTTGCTTGAGGAGAGAACTCTTGTGTGAGCCATTTTGACCAGTAATTAGAGTAGTCTCATAGCGATCCATTGGGGGTCTATCCGGATGAAGCAACTCGACTCTTCCAAAACGGCGGTACGGGTCCTCAAAGTTCACCGCTTCAACTACTGCCATGCCATCCCTCCTCCAACGATCATGAATCGCTCTGCATTTTTTCAGAGGCTCACTGACGTGAGTCAGACCGACGTGGCCTGCTGCTCAAGAACGAGATAGTAGTTGGCCTTTAGTTCGGCCGAAAGATCTCGGTGACAGCAGCCGCTTGTTGTTCAGGGCTCTAATGTCGGCATCTAGCCCGAAACGGCGCGCAGGCAATTGACATGGAGGGGGCGAGTCCTTTCGATCCGTCCCTTCAACACGCGCTCTTGGAAATATCCACCCCCTCACTCCTTCTTCAGTTCCATCTGCCGCGCAATCTCTCCAAACCGCGCCAGGTCCGCCCGCGCCCGATCCACCGCCTCCCCAGGTGAACTGCCCATCGGCATCCACCCCGCATCAATCAACCTCTTCCGCGTCTCAGGCTGCGCCATGCCCTGAACGATCACCGCATGGAGCCTGTCGATGACGGCCTGCGGCGTGCCCTTGGGCGCGGCCAGTCCGAACCACCCCGAAGTCACGAACCCCGGCAACCCCGCCTCCTGCGCCGTGGGCACACCAGGCAGCGATTCGCTGCGCTCGCGCGTGGTGACGAACAGCGCGCGCACCTTGCCGGCCTGCACGTTCGCAACCTGCGCGGCGGCGTTGTCGATCATGGCGTCGATGTGCCCGCCGAGCAGGTCGGCGATGGCGCCCGTGCCGCCCTTGTAGGGAACGACGTTGGCCGAGATGCCGGCCTCCTTCATGAACATCATCTGCGTCAGGTGGGCCTGCGTGCCCACGCCTGCATTCGCGAACGAGACCTTGCCCGGGTTCGCCTTGGCATGGGCGATGAATTCCTTGAGGGTGCGTGCGGGAAAGTCCGGCCTTGTCACGACCACGAAGGGAATGTCGACCAGGATCGTGATGGGCGCCAGGTCTTCCACCGGCTTGTACTTCAGGTCGTACAGGTACGGATTGACCGCCATCGTTCCGCTGGCCATGAGCACCAGCGTGTGCCCGTCCGGGTTGGCGCGCACGGCCTGCTGCAGCGCCATCGATCCACCGGCGCCCGGCTTCGCGTCGACGATGACCGGCTGGCCGAGCGCCTTGGCCATGAGGTCGGCGATCTGGCGCGTCATGGCGTCGGTGGCGCCGCCGGCCGCGTAGGGAAAGACGATGGTGATCGGCTTGCTGGGATAAACCGGGCCGGCCGCTCGCACCGCGGTGGCAAGCGATACCGCACACACAGACACGGCAGCATTCAACACGAAAGTTCGGCGATGGATCGTCATGCGGGCATCTCAACGTATCTGAGCGGAAGAAGCAAGGATGTGGCCTGTTCGGCGACGCGCATCAGCGCGGGCACCATGTCGGGCTGGTACCAGTGTTCCTCGTGCAGCAGGTTCAACGAACCGAGGGTGCAGCCGTCGTGCCGGATCGGCACATTGATGGCAGACCGGCAGCCCAGCGCGTCGATCAGCGCATGGTCCGGGAACGCGCGACGGCAGTCTTCCTGATCAACGCAGATGCGCGCCCGGCCGCCCTGCACCACCTCGCGAAAGAAGTCGTTGTCATGGTGCAGTGGCTTGGTACCGCCGCACGGATAGGCCACCGGGTCGCTCGTGTACAGGCGCCGGGACGCCGCAAGGCCGGGGTCGACCACCAGCACGGTGAACAGCCGGTGCCCCGGAAACCGCCGCAGCGCGTGGTCCAGCGCCTCGAAAGAAACCTGCGCCATGTCACTCACTGTGCAATGCCCAGCCGATCGATGATGGGCCCCCAGGCGGCCGACTCGCGCTGCGTGAACTTCAAGACATCGGCCGGGGTCGACTTGACGCCGATCAGCATCTGGCCGGCCAGGCGTTCCTTCATCTCGGGCGTGTCCAGGGCCTTGTTGATCTCGGCGTTGAGCCGCGCGACCGCGTCGCCGGGTGCGCCTGCGCGCGCCACCAGGGAGTACCAGCCGGGCACTTCCATGTCGATGCCCAGCTCCTTGAACGTGGGCACGTCGGGCAGTTGCGGCAGTCGCCGCTCGCCGGTCACCGCCAGCGGCACCAGCTTGCCGCTCTTGACCAGCGGCACGACGCCGACGGGGACGGTCGTCATCACCGGCGTGTCGCCCGCCATCACGCTGGTCAGCGCGTTGGGGCCGCCGGCGCCGCTGATGGGCACGTGCTGCATCTGGATGCCGGTGCGCGACTTCAGCAGCTCGCTCGCGAGATGGGTGGAGTTGCCGATGCCAGCCGATGCAAAGCTGAGCCGCTGCGGCTCGGCCTTGGCCATCTTGATGAGGTCGGGCAGTGTTTTCACGCCCAGGCTCGGCGCCACGACGGTCACGAACGGCGTGTTGGCAATGACGGCGACACCAGTGAAGTCGCGCGCCGGCTGGTGCCCCAGCGACTTGTACAGGTGCGGGTTCCACGACATGTTCGAGACGCCGGCCAGGAACAGCGTGTAGCCGTCCGCGGGCTGCGAGAGCACATAGGCCGCAGCCAGCGTGCCGTTGGCGCCGGGCCGGTTCTCCACCACGACGCTCTGCCCGATGCTCTTGGCGAGCACATCGGCCAGCGTGCGCGCCAACGTGTCCGGCCCCGAGCCGGCCGGCTGCGGGACCACGAACTTGATCGGTTTGGAAGGAAAGCCCTGCGCGAAGGCGGGTGCGGCGAGCAGCGAAGCTGCAACAGCCAACGCGGAAAGCATGGTGCGGCGGGTGGTCATGGTGAAGTCAAGGTCGGTGGTTGCGAAAGGTGTGAGGCGTCTCAACCGACGGTGGCGTAGTCGAGCGACTTGGGCGTGGCGGTGAGCACGCGCGGCGTCGCGCCCACCACGACCGTGTCGTCGATGCGAAAGCCCCCCACGCCGTAGACGTACAGGCCGGGCTCGGCCGAATAGACCTCGTTGTCGCGCAGCGGACGCTGGCTGAAGGCCATGTCCTCCGGGTACTCGTGGTGCACGATGCCGATGGCGTGGCCCGTGCGATGGCGGATGCAGTCGGCAAAGCCGGCGCGCTCGATCACCGCCCGCGCCGCGGCGTCGATCGCGCACACGGGCCGGCCTGTCACGGCCGCGCCGATGGCCGCATCGGTCGCGTCGCGCGCGGCCGTCCACAGCGCCTGCTTCTGCTCGTCGGGGCGCCCGCAGAACCAGGTGCGCTCGTTCTCGATCGTCAGGCCGTTGAGCCGGGGAATCACGATGTTGACCAGCACGTCGCCTTCGCGGATGCGCGCGCCGCAGGAGGCACCGTCGCCATGCGGCGAGGCCGATGCCGGGCCGCTGAGCGTCCAGCAGCGCACGACCTCGAACTGCTCACCGGGGAAGCGCTCGGCAGCCTCCTGCACGAACAGGCTGGCCATGGCGCAGTCCATCTCCTGAACCAGGCGGCCGGGCTTGATCGCTTCGCGGTAGCGGTCCTGCAGCCAGTCCGTCAGCCCGGCCATGGCCTGCATGACGGCCAGCTCCTCGGCGTGCTTCTGCCAGCGCAGGCTGCGCACTTCCGCGGTGGCGACGCGCACGTCCAGGTCGGGCAGCAGGCGCTGCACGGCCGCCATCACGCCGCTGCCGGCATCCAGCGCGATGCGCGAGCGGCGCAGGCCGGCGCGGCTCAGGCGCTCGGCGAGGATCTCGGGGAGCTGCGACACGAGCGGCAGGCGGTTGCTCACCATCGGATGCTCGGCATAAAACGTCACGTCCGTGATCCACACCTTGTGCGCTTCCATCGAGAAGCGCATGTGGTTCGTCGACAGCTCGTTCATGACCAGGAAGCCCTCGCCCTGGCGCGGCACCACCGCGAAGATCGGCCGCTCCCAGGGCTGCACGTCGGTGTGGAAGTTGGTGGCGAACTGAAAGAAATCGGCGGTGGTGAACACCAGCGCATCGACGGCGAGTTCGTCCATCAACCGGACCATCTGGTCGTGGCGGTACCGCCAGACGGCTTGCGTCAGCTTGGGCATGTGTCGTTTCCTTGAAGGAGCCGGAGGCATCCGGCGGGTTGTCTGAACAGCTCGGGGGTGCGGGCTACAGCGCGCCGAACTCGACCACGCCGGCCTTCATCACCAGGGGAATGCGCTCGCCCTGCCCCAGCAGGCAATCGAGATTGCGCATCGGATCGCCATCGACCAGCAGCAGGTCGGCCAGCGCGCCCGGGATCAGCCGGCCGAGCCGGTCGCTCATGCCCAACACCTCTGCGCCGACGAGCGTGGCGCTGGCGATGATCTCGGCCGGCGACAGCACCTGCGCGCGCAGGCGGAACTCGTCGCTCTGCAGCCGATGCGACTCGCCCAGCAGGTCGGTGCCGAAGCCCATCTTCACGCCGGCCGACTTGTAGATCTCGAGCGAGCGCAGCCCGGCGCCGCGCACGTCTTCCACCTTGGCCACGCTGGCGGGTGGCAGCCCCAGCGCCGCGCCTTCGTTGGCGAGGGCGTCGTAGGTCACCAGCGTGGGCACCACATAGGCGCCGTGCTCGGCCATGAGCGCGGCGGTGGGTGCATCGACCAGATTGCCGTGCTCGATCGTGCGCACGCCGCAGCGCACCACGCGCTGGATTGCGGCCGGGGTGTAGGCGTGGGCCAGTACGTAGGTGTTGCGGGCCGCGGCCTCCCCGACGATGGCGCGGATCTCGTCCTCGCTGTAGCCCAGGGCATCGACCGGGTCGGTGGGCGACGCCACGCCGCCGCCGGCCATGATCTTGATCTGGTCCGCGCCCATCTGCAGTTCTTCGCGCACGGCCTTGCGCACGGCGTCCACGCCGTCGGCCACGCGGGCCAGCATGCCCACACGGGCGCAGTTGGGGCACACGGCGTTGGCCACCAGATAGTCGGAGCGCGCGCGGCCGTCGCCATGGCCGCCGGTCTGGCTCAGCGCGCGGCCCGAGACGAACAGGCGCGGCCCCTGCGCCAGCCCCGACTGCACTGCCTGCTTGAAGGCATCGCCCGCGCCGGCGGCGTCGCGAACGGTCGTGAAGCCGCGGCGCAGCATGCCGCGCAGGATCGGCAGACTGCGCAGCGTCGCCAACACATTGGGCATCAGCGCCTGGCGCTGCAGGTTCAGGTCGACGGCCACCACGTGCACGTGCAGGTCGATCAGGCCGGGCATCACGGTCTTGCCGGCGGCGTCGATGACCCGCGCATCGCGCGCCACGATCGGCCGGTCGGACACCTCGCGGATGGTGTCGCCCTCGATCAGGATGTCATGGCGGTCCTGCAGCTCGGGCTTCAGCGGATCGAGCAGACGGGCGTTCTTGACGAGGAGGGTCTGGGTCATGGGGTTTGTCTGCCGGGTTCCGGGGCATGGACGGTGAGGAATGACGGGATCGTAGGATCGCGTCACAATTCCGAAAAATTTATATGATGAATCCACTCCATTGACGGTGTGAATGGTTTCAGTAGCCTCCTCTTCTGCCCATGAACTACCGCAACGCCGATCTCAACCTGCTGAAGGTCTTCGAAGCCCTCATGAACGAAGGCAACGTGACGCGTGCCGCGTCCAAGCTGTCGCTCACGCAGCCCACGGTCAGCAACGCGTTGCGCCGGCTGCGCGAAACCTACGGCGACCCTCTGTTCGTGCGCAACGGCGCGGGCATCCGCCCGACGCGGCGCGCCACGGAGTTGTGGGCACCGCTGGCGCGGTCGCTGCGCACCATCCGGGGCACGCTCGAGGGCGAGAGCTTCGATGCCTCCCAAAGCGACGCACGCCTGACAGTCTCGATGACCGACTACGTGGCCTGCATCGTCGCCCCCCGCCTGCTCGAGCGGCTCGGCGAGCTCGCGCCAGGCATGCGCTTGCACACCCACCCCGGCACGGTGGTGGACTTCGGGCAGTCGCTGGACGACAACCGCGCCGACTTCGCCATCGGCGCCTACAACGACGACGTGCAGCGCCCCGGCTTCATGCGCTCACGCCGGCTGTGGTCGGTGGACTTCGCCTGCTTCATGCGCAACGACCATCCGCTGGCCAAGCTCGACAAAATTCCGCTGAAAAAATTCCTGGCCGCCCGCCACCTCGACGTGAGCCTGGCGGGCCGTGTCGGTGGCATCTACGACCGCGTGCTGCAAAGCCGCGGCCTGCAGCGCAACCTGGTCTCTACGGTGAGCCACTACTCCGCAGCCTACGAAGCCGTGCGCCGCTCCGACCTGATCGCCGTGCTGCCCTGGTCCGAGGGCCTGGAGACGATGCGCATGACGGGCCTGAAGCGCGTGGCCCCACCGCTGGCGGCGCCGCCGCGCACCGTCGAACTGGTCTGGCATGAACGGCACGAGACCTCGGCGCTGCACCAGTGGTTCATTGCCCTGGTGGTCGAGATGCTGGCGCGGGAACCGGCTGCGCGCCCTGCGCGGGCTAAGCCCGGAACCAGATCCTGAGCGTCACGTACATCGCATAGCCCAGGCCCAGGACGCACCACGCCAGGAAGAACAGGTTGGCCCAGTAGTCGCCCGCATGCGCCGCCAGCGTGTAGACCTGCCCCACGCAGCCCTTTCCGACGCAGGGCACCTCGCCCCGGACCAGGGCGCGCAGCATCGCGAAGAAGAGGTAGCAGGTCACGCCAGCGGTCAGCAGGAATCCGACGGGCCCGACGAGCCCCTGGGTGAGTTCGCCCTTCTCATCGCGATAGCCTTTGCGCAGCAGCTTCTGTCCGTACCGGTACCATGCATATCCGAGCAGGAGCATCAGGGCGTAGTAGAGGAAGGCGCGCATGGGTCCTGTGATCGTCGGGGTGTGGCGGGGGTGAGTGCTTCGGCAAGGATCGTAGCCGAGCAACTCACGCGCGCCACCCGCGCCCACTACCGCGCGCTGGCCACGATGGCGATGCCGCGAATCTGCCCGGCGCCGGGCGCGTCCACCGGCTTCGCGTAGCGCGACGGCGCAAAGCGGTGCAGCAGCTCGGCCTCGCGCAGGCGCGCCGCGTCCAGGTTCGCCAGCTTCACATGGCCGAAGCCGCGCACCGACAGCGGCAGTGCCGCGATGCGTGCGGCGGTCGGCTGGTTGTCGGGGGTCAGCGCGGTGGCCATCTCCTGCAGCAGGCGGTCGAAGTGATCGATCAGTGCGCGCTCGGTGCGGCGCTCCGCCGTGTGGCCGAACAGGTCGAAGGGCGTGCCGCGCAGGCGCTTGCCGTGGGCCAGCCACTTCATGGCCGGCAGCATCCATCCACCGAGGCGCACCTTGGCGGGCGCCTGCCCGCGCGCGGGGCGCGAGAGCAACGGCGGCGCCATGTGGAATTCGAGCTTCAGGTCGCCTTCGAACTGGTCCTTCAGCTTCTGCAGGAACGCGCCATCGGTGTACAGGCGCGCGACCTCGTACTCGTCCTTGTAGCTCATGAGCTTCAAGAGGCTGCGCGCCGCGTTGCGCGTGAAGGGCAGGCTCGCATCGCCATCCGGCATTGCGGATTCGACCGCCTGCAGTGCGCGAATGCGCTGCTCGAAGCGCGCGGCCCACGCGGCGTTCTGGTAGCCGGTGAGATGGCGGCGCGCATCAGCCAGCAGCGTTTCCAGCGGGCGGTCGTCGACCTGGTGCGCCGCCGCCTCGACCGGTGCCGCGCGCAGCTGGTCGAGCGCCGCCGGGTCGCCGGCCGCGAGCCGCCCCAGCGAGAACGCCGACTGGTTGGCCGCCACGGCCACGCCGTTGAGTTCGATCGCGTGCATGAGCGCTTCGAGGCTCAGCGGCACGAGGCCGCGCTGCCACGCATAGCCGGTGGCCACGATGTTCGCGGCCAGCGTGTCGCCCAGGAACTCCTCGGCCAGGCTCTGCGCATCGAAGGTCTCGACCTGTTCCTCGCCCGCGACGAAGCGCATCTTCTCCAGCAGCAGGTCGACATGCAGGTCGGCATCGGGGTTGCGCAGCGACTCGGCCACCGGAATCTCGTGGATGTTGGCGAGCACGCGCGTGCGCCCGTGCCGCACGGTCTGCAGCGCGTCGGCCGAGGCGCCCACCACCACGTCGCACGCGAGGATGGCGTCGGCCTGCTGCGTGTCGATGCGCACCTGGTTCAGCCGCTCGGGCGTGTCGGCCAGCCGCACGAAGCTCAACACCGAGCCGCCCTTCTGCGCGAAGCCCATGAAGTCGAGCACGCTGGCCGACTTGGCCTCGAGGTGCGCGGCCATCGCGATGACCGCGCCCACCGTCACCACGCCCGTGCCGCCCACGCCGGTCACGAGCAGGTCGTACGGGCCGGTCCATGCGTGCGGCGCGGGATGCGCGAGCGCGCCCACGCGGTGCAGGAAGGCATCGCGCCCGGCCGCGAGCGCCCCGCTCTTGCGGCGCAGCTTGCCGCCGGTGACGCCCACGAAGCTGGGGCAGAAGCCCTTGGCGCAGGAGTAGTCCTTGTTGCAGCTGGTCTGGTCGATCTTGCGCTTGCGGCCCATCGGCGTCTCGTGCGGCAGCACGGCCACGCAGTTGCTCTGCACGGTGCAGTCGCCGCAGCCTTCGCACACGGCCTCGTTGATGAACAGGCGCTTGGGCGGATCGGCCAGCTCGCCCTTCTTGCGGCGGCGGCGCTTCTCGGCGGCGCAGGTCTGCTCGTAGATGAGCACGGTCACGCCGGGCATCTCGCGCAGGCGGCGCTGTACCTCGTCGAGCGCGGCGCGGTCGTGGAACTCGGTGCCCGCCGGAAACTTGTTCTTGATGGCGTCGTAGTGATGGATGGCATCGCTCACGACCACCACCTTGGTGACACCCTCCGATTCCACCTGCCGCGCAATGGCGTCCACGCTGATGACGCCGTCGACCGGCTGGCCGCCGGTCATCGCGACCGCGTCGTTGAACAGGATCTTGTAGGTGAGCGTGGCCTTGGCCGCCACGGCCTGGCGGATCGCGAGGTAGCCCGAGTGGTAGTAGGTGCCGTCGCCCAGGTTCTGGAACACGTGCGGCGTCTTCGTGAACATCGCGTGCGAGATCCAGTCGACGCCCTCGCCGCCCATCTGGATCAGGCCCGCCGTGCTGCGGTCCATCCAGTTGGCCATGAAGTGGCAGCCGATACCCGCGCGCGCCGTCGAGCCTTCAGGCACCTTGGTGCTGGTGTTGTGCGGGCAGCCGGCGCAGAAGTACGGCAGGCGCTTGACCGCATCGCTCGCGTTGGCCAGCAGCTCGGGCGGCGTGAAGTCGCGCACATGCTGCAGGTGATCACCCAGGTCGTGGTTCTCCGGAAAGTGCGCGGCCAGCCAGTGTGCGACCAGCTCGATGAGGCGCGACGGCCGCAGCTCGCCGAGCGCCGACACCAGCGGCTGGCCCGCGTGGTCGTGCTTGCCCACGAGCACGGGGCGTGCCTCGAGCGGCGCGTTGTAGAAGATGTCGCGCAGCTGCGTCTCGACCACCGCGCCCTTCTCTTCCACGATGAGGATCTCGCCGAGCCCGCGCGCGAACTCCTTGAGGCGCGTCTGCTCGACCGGAAAGCTCAGGCCCACCTTGTACAGCCGCACACCGGCGCGCGCGAGCTGATCGGGCGAGAGTTCGAGCCGTCGCAGCACCTCCATCAGGTCGTGGTGCGCCTTGCCGCAGGTGACGATGCCCACCTTGGCATGCGGGCTCACGATGACGTGGCGGTCGATGCTGTTGCGTTGTGTGAAGGCGGCCACGGCCGCGAGCTTGTCTTCCAGCCGCGACTCGATGCGCAGCGACGGCAGGTCGGGCCAGCGGTAGTGCAGGCCGTCGGGCGGCGCGGCGTGGCCGGTGGCGGCGCGCACGGCGTCGGCGTCTTCCCAGGCGGCCACGCGCGCATTCACCGCATCGAGGTCGACCGTGCCCGCGCTCTCCACGATCTCGGACAGCGCCGCCATGCCGACCCACGCACCCGAGTAGCGCGACAGCTCGTAGCCGTACAGGCCGAACTCCAGGTACTCGGCCACGCTGGCGGGCTGCATCACGGGCATGCGCCAGGCCATGAAGGCGTGGTCGCTCTGGTGCGGCATCGACGACGACACGCAGCCGTGGTCGTCGCCCGCCACCACCAGCACGCCGCCGCGCGGCGACGAGCCATACGCATTGCCGTGCTTGAGCGCGTCGCCCGCGCGGTCCACGCCCGGGCCCTTGCCGTACCACATGGCGTACACGCCATCGACGGTGCGCTCGGGGTCCGATTCGACACGCTGCGTGCCCAGCACCTGCGTGGCGGCCAGTTCCTCGTTCACGGCGGGCACGAAGCGGATGCCGGTCTTCTTGAAGCGCTCGCCGGCCTTCCAGATGGCCTGGTCGACCATGCCCAGCGGCGAGCCGCGGTAGCCGCTGACGAAGCCCTGCGTGTGCAGGCCGCGTGCCGCGTCGCGCTGGCCCTGCATCGCCAGGATGCGGATCAACGCCTGCGTGCCGGTGAGGAAGACCGAGCCGGCATCGGCCCAGAGGTTGTCGGAAAGTTGGTAGTCGGGCCGTCGGAGTGCGGTCGCTTCAAGTGGGGCGTTCATGCCCGGAATTGTTCTGCGCCCCCCCAAGTAAGTGTTTCTTCAATACACTGGCGCAGACCCTTGTTTGAAGAAGAATTCACTCAAAAACCACGATGAACGTCGGTTCTGTTTCTCTTGACGAGCATTGCCTCAAGATTCTTTCTGCACTGCAGCATGACGGGCGGCAGACCGTGCAGCAGATTTCCGAGGCCGTGGGCCTGTCGCCCACGCCCTGCTGGAAGCGCATCAAGGACATGGAGGCGGCCGGCGTCATCCGCGGCTACACCGCGCTCGTCGATCCCGAACACGTGGGCCTGCACGTGTCGGCCGTGGCCGAGGTGAACCTCGACCGCCACAGCGAGGCGATGGTGCAACGCTTCGAAGAAGTCGTGGCCGCAAGCCCGCAGATCATCCGCTGCGTGTCGGCGACCGGGCCCGCGGACTACATCCTCAACGTGACCGTGCCCGACATGAAGCACTACGAGCGCTTCCTGCACGAGGTGCTGTTCAGCCTGCCCGGCGTGACGCACGTGCGCTCGAGCATCGTGCTGCGCGAGATCAAGTCGGAAACGGCATTGCCGCTGGGGCACCTGCTGGATGCGAAGGCCGGGCTGGCGGGGTCACGGCGGTCTCCGTGAGGCGTGGCGCAGCGCGCCTCTAGCGTTTGCGCCGGATGACGTACGCGTTCTGCGCCAGCTCGAAGCTGAGCGTCGGGTAGTAAGACATCGCGTCGGGCGCCGAGAGAAGGATCAGCGACACCTCGTCGCCGATGATCGCCTGCGTGCGCTGCACGAGTTTCCGGCCGATGCCATGGCCCTGGTACTTCTTGTCCACCGCCAGGTCCGACAGGTAGCAGCAGTACGCGTGGTCGGTCAGCGACCGCGACAGCCCCACCAGTTCGTTGTCGACCCAGGCAGACAGCAGGAGGCTGGGCGCGGCGAACATCCGCGCGATCCGGGCGAGATCGTTCGTGGGGCGCTTGATGCCGGAGCGGTCGAAGACGCGGGCGACGTCGACCGGGTCCAGGGGCACGTCCTGACGGTAGTCGATGGTGATGTGGTTCATGTGTTTCCTGGGTAGCGCCTGCGCCAGCGTCATTCCGTCTCGGAAGACCCGAGCTTCTTGAGTTCAGCGAACTTGGCCGCCATCGTCGGGTTGCCGCGCGTCAGCTTCTTGATCGTCACGTCCTGCGCCTTGTCGTTCGCAAGGCGAAGATTCCGGTCGGTGCCGAGCAGCGCTTCCTTCGTCTTCTGCAGGTGGTCGATCGACTTGTCGATCTCCGCGATCGCCTTCTGGAAGTGGCCGTGGGCCAGGTCGTAGTTCCTGCCGAAGGCGGCCTTGAAGGTCTCCAGCTCGGTCTCGAACTTCGTGATGTCGATGTTCTGCGCCTTGACCAGCGCCAGCTCCGACTTGTACTTGAGCGAGTTCATCGCCGCATTGCGCAGCAGCGTGATGATGGGCAGGAAGAACTGCGGACGCACGACATACATCTTCGGGTAGCGATGGAACACGTCGACGATCCCGGTGTTGTAGAGCTCGTTGTCGGGCTCGAGCAGCGACACCAGCACCGCGTACTCGCAGCCCTTCTCGGTGCGGTCCTTGTCGAGTTCCTTCAGGAAGTCTTCGTTCCTGTTCTTCGTGGCCGTGCGGTCGTTCTCGTTCTTCATCTCGAACATGATCGAGACGATCTCGGTGCCGGCCTCGTCCGCGTCGCGGAAGATGTAGTCGCCCTTGCTGCCCGTGCGCGCGTCGTTGTCCTTCTCGAAGTAGGCGCGGGGAAACGCCATCGACCGGATGCGGTTGAACTCGGTCTCGCAGTGCTGCTCCAGAGTTTCGCCCACCATCTTGGTCGACAGACGCGCCTTCATGTCGCGCAGCCGCTCGATCGCGTCGTCGCGGTCCTTGATCTGCGTTTCGTACTTGTCCTTGAGCGACTTCTCGGCGAGCTGCTTCTCGAGCTCCGCCCGCTCGAGGCCGCTCTTCCACTGGTCCCGCTCCTTCTCGACCACGCTGACGGCCTCGCTGATCGCGAGCTTCTTCGCCACCTCGATGGCATCGAGCCGGGCCTTCAGTTCCTGGATTTCCACGTCCTTCGCGGCGGCGCTCTTCTGCAGCTCGCCCACGTGCCGTGCTTCGGCAAGCGCGGTGGCGGCCAGCTTGTCCTGCTTGGCCTTTTCGAGCTCGTTCGCGAGCGCGTCGCGCTCCCGCTCCACGGCGCCCAGGGCCTCGCTCACGGCGAGCTTGCGCGCGACATCGCCGGCTTCGAGCTTCGCCCTGAGTTCCTGGATCTCGCCGTCCTTGGCGGCGGCGGCCTTCTGCAATTCGCCGGCGGCCCGGGTCTGGGCAAGTTCGACGGCGGCGCGCTTGTCGCGCTCGGCCAGTTCCAGCCGCTCGTGCAGCTGCTTCTCGAAATCGCCGTCGCGCACCTGCTTCAGGATGTCCGCGTAACCGGCTTCATCGATCTTGAATGCCTTGCTGCAATGGGGGCAGATGATTTCGTGCATGGCTATGTGCGCTCCACCGTCAGGGTGGGCGTCGACAGGAGAGGGAGTGCAGCGAAGCGCCGCGCCGTTCGGGCGAGATCGCGGGGAGTGATGCTGTTCATAGGGTCAGGGACATGGAGCCATCCGACTGTAGCCGGACAGGAAGCGCCGGCGAGCGGCAGGCGCTTGAAGACCGAGGCCGACGTCTGCGAGCGGGCGATCCGTTCTCGATCACGTTGCTAGAATCGCCGCTGCAAAAATCGACTCTGACCTGTTCAGAGCTCCATCCAGCCGTAAGCGTTTACGTCAACCAACGCATCACCAGTGGCACCCGCATGCCGACTGGCGGTGCGCGTGGGTCGCTTCGGTGCTCATCGTCCCGCCCATTCGACCGGCTGGTGCCGCCTTTGAAAACTCAAGGAGCGGCGCTCGATGACGAACGTCCAAACAAATTCTTCTTCCCTGCGCACGTTGGTCTGGATGACCCTCGCGCTTTTCCTCGCTTACCTGTCTGTCGCCATGTCGATGCCGGCCGTGACGCTCCACGTGTCACAGACATTGGGCATGGGCAACGTCGCGTCTGGCCTGGGCGTCGGCATTGCTTTCTTGTCCACCATCCTGAGTCGCGGCTGGGCGGGTCGGCTCGCTGACGAACGCGGCGGCAAGTTCGCCATGTTTTGGGGCCTTGTCCTTTATGCGGCGGCTTCGCTCCTGTGCTGGGCGTCCTCGCTGCCCGTGCTGGGCCATGGCGTCGGCGCGTACCTGGTTCTTCTGGTGGGGCGTCTCGTGCTGGGCCTCGGCGAAAGCTTCGCGCTCGTCGGCATGCTGGGCTGGGCCATGGCGGCCATGGGCCCCGCGCGGTCCGGGCAGGTCATGGCGCTCGTCGGCACCGGCATGTACGGCGCTTTCGCGGTAGGCGGCCCGCTGGGCCTCTGGCTGTTGGAACGGCTCGGCTTCGCCGGCCTGATGGCGGGCAGCATCGCCTTGCCGCTGGTCAGCGGCGCGATGCTGTGGTCCATCGCGCCCGCCATGTCGGCACAGGGGCGCCGCGCGCCGTTCTCCGATGTGCTGGGCCTCATCTGGAAGCAAGGCGCGGTCGTGGGCCTGCAAGGCGTCGGCTTCGCCGCCTTGGGCGCGTTCTTTCCCCTCTACTTCCTGGCCCATGGCTGGCAAGGTGCCGGCTACGGACTGACGTGCTTCGGCCTGGGCTTCGTTCTGGTGCGACTGCTGGCAGGTCGCTTGCCCGACCGCATCGGCGGCACCAAGGTCGCGCTGGTCTCCCTCGCGATCGAAGCCGTGGGTCAAGCGCTCCTGTGGCTGGCGCCCCATCCCGTCGTGGCGATGGTGGGCGCACTGCTGACCGGCATGGGGTGCTCGATGGTCTTCCCCGCCATGGGACTGGAGGCCGTCAAGCGCGTACCCGCCCACCTGCGCGGAACGGCCATCGGCGGCTTCGCGGCGTTCCAGGATCTGGCATACGGCGTCACAGGCCCGATGGCGGGGCTGATTGCCGACCACTACGGTCACTCGAGTGTGTTCCTGGTGGGGTTGATCGCGACGGTTGTGGGGATCGGGATGACGTGGCGGCTTGCGAGGGTGTCTCTCGCTGAGCGCGTATCGACCCCGGCCTGAGGCGGCAAGAGAGAGCCGCTTGGCTCCCTCTTCGGCAGTGGCGTCCGTCACCTGCGCACGAGTCGTTCAATCTGCGACGCGACGTCGTCCGGCGCAGCGTCGCTGCCGAAACGGGCACACGGCATCGCCATGAACTTTGGGAATCGCTCCCGTATCCGCCGCTCCTCGCTCGCGCTGTCACCGCGCAAATACGGCAGAGAAAGCTGGCGTCGCACGATCGCCTCCACGCATGCCTCGAGTTCGAAGGCTGGCAGCAGCAGCGAGGTCAGCGCGTCGGTCTCGATGGCGCAACGCAACGTGGGATACCCCTCCTCCACGTCTTCCGGATACGTGAGGAATCCGGACGAAAGCGCGAGAACGGTGGGACTGGTCAACGCAGATCGAACCTCCCGATAGACGGCCACGTTCCGCCTCGCATAGCCCAAGTAGCCAGACGCCTCGATGACGGCGTCGATGTTCCCTTCGCGGGACATGAAGTGCTGGTCGAGATCGACGAACGCCCAGCCCAGTCGGCGAGCCAGATACGGACCCACAGTGGTTTTCCCCGCCCCGCCGGGTCCGATGAGATGAAGGATCGTTGTCATGCGCCCCCGAGGTCGCTCTTCAAGCAAAGGACCGTCGATATTTGACGAGCCCACGCTTGATCGAGGCATCGAAGCCGCAGCGCTCGAAGAACCGATGGGCGTCCTCACGCTCCACCGAACTCAGCAACATGATCTTCGAGCAATCGCTCGCCGCGCAGAACGCCTCGACCTCCCGCATCAGCGCGGCCCCGACCCCTCGGTTGCGAGCGGCCGCGTCGACGACGATGTTCTCCACGACAGCGAATGGCTGTCGCCCGTACATCGCGTCTTCGCACAGCGAGACCAGCACCGTGGCGCACACCTGGCCATCGATCTCCGCAACAAGAAGCGCCGTCCTCGGGTCTTCGGACAACGCCTGCAGGCGTTCGGGCAGCACGCAGCGCGCCGTGTCTGCGACCAGTTGGCCGTAGAGCGCATCGATGCGCGCGGCGTCGTCGGACACCGCACGACGGACGCTGAGGGACGGGATGGGCATGCAGGCGGTCTCCGCAAAATGACGTCGGGTTCGGGCGAGGCCCGCTTCTGACTGGATTCTCCCGCAGCCCTACGCCTGCGAAGCGCGCGACGCCCACATAGACTGTGGAAATGTCCCAGCCCACCGCCGCCTTCAGCACGTCGTCCACCACCAACAACTACGCCGAGAAAACCGCCCGCCTGGTGCCAGGCCTGCAGGACCTGCAGACGATGGCAGCCCTGCTCGTCGCCGAGCGCGCGCCCGATTCGGCGAACGTGCTGGTCATCGGCGCCGGCGGCGGCATGGAGTTGAAGGTGCTCGCGCAGGCGCATCCCCGATGGCATTTCGTCGGTGTCGATCCGTCGCAGCCCATGCTCGACCTCGCCGCGGAAACGCTCGGTGCGCTCGCCGAGCGAGTCTCGCTGCACCATGGCTACACAGACACCGCGCCCGAAGGCCCGTTCGATGCGGCGACCTGTCTGTTGACGATGCACTTCCTGACGCTCGATGAACGCAGGTCGACGCTGATGGAAATTCGTCGCCGCCTGAAGCCCGGTGCGCCGTTCGTCATGGCGCATCTCAGTTTTCCCCAGTCCGATGAAGAACGAGAGCTGTGGCTCTCGCGCTATGTCGCCTTCGCGGCAGCTTCCGGCGTCGATCCGGACAACGCACGCAAGGCGGCCTCCGCGATCGGCTCGACGTTGACGCTGCTCAGCCCGGCGCAGGAAGAGGCACTGCTGGAGGAGACAGGCTTCACCAACGTCCGCCTGTTCTATGCGGGCATGGCATTCAGAGGCTGGGTCGTGCAAGCCGCCGCCTGACGGACTTCGGTCTTCTTACCGGGGATCGTTCTTGTACTTGAGCAGGATGCCGCGCAGGTCCCGCTGCACGTCCTTGAAGGCATTACCGACGACCCGTGCCATCTCCTTGGTCAGGTACGCCTGCAGCGCCACGTTCGTCTCCGCGGACACTGCGTTGTAGCGTCGGCCGGCCGTCGAAGCAAAGAAGGCGAGGGATGCCTCGAGTTCTTCCTCGGACAGCTTGGCCGCGTACTGCTCCGCAAAGAAGGCAGCGTACTTGTCGGCCGACACGGAATGACAGGCTTGCGCCTGGTACCTGGCATACAGCGCCACCACTTCGGGCCAATAGGCCGATTGGGGCGAGACGCCGCCGAAGAAGCCGGGCTCCGCTGAAAAGATCCGCTGCGGGTCCAAGTAGGAGCCCTCTGGCTTGCTGCAATGCGAGAGATAGTCTTCGGCGATCCGCCGTATCTGCATGAGCGTGGTGAGCTCCGTGGCCAGCGCGAGTTTCCGATCGCCTGGCGCCGAATGCGCGCCCGAGGGCAGGAGGATGGCGAGCGCAAGAAAGGCGGGGCCGAGTGGCTTCAGGAATGGGTGCATGACATCGCGGTGTTCTGTTGGCTGGGACACGGCAAGGAAAGCCCGTGTCTGCGACCGAATGTAGCCGCCCGCCGCATCGCTGCGCCGGCCGTGTGGCTCGCACTATCCCGTCGCCCGTCAGCGCGGCAGGTCCCGATCCCCTCGCGAAGCAGAAGCCCCCTCCTCCCCCACCTGCCGCCACGCAGGCGCCAACGCCTTGCGCGCCGCATTGAGCTCGGCCATCGAGATGTGCAGCTCCGCCATGGTCTGGACCAGCAGCTCGAGCAGCGCGGCGCGCTGGCGCAGTCGCACGGTCTCGGCGCGGCGCGCGCGTTGGGCCTGGCGCGCCGCGGCCTGGATGGCGCGGCCCGTGGGCGAGTCGTGCGAGGGATGGTGGTGGTCGTCCACGGACAGGCCGGATGCGGCGCGCATGGGCAGTGGCATCACGCGGCGGCGGGCACACCCTGGACGGCGGCGGTGGCAGCAGCAGCAGCGTCGGCATTCGCCGCGTCGCCGCGCGTCTCGGCGGCGGGGCCGTAGTTGCGCAGGTGCAGGAAGAACTCGCCCATCATCTGCATCCACAGGCGCACGGCAAACGCCAGGTAGGCGGGGCTGACGCCGCCGGCCACCACCACGTCCATCTCGAGCACGACGAAGTCGCCGTGCTGCGCCACGCGCGCAAAGCGCTTGCTGCGGTGCCAGGCGGCGAGCACGGCCTCGGGCAGTGTGCCGCCCTGCACGCGCAGCGGGCAGCTCAGGGTGAAGTCGGTGTACTGGGTGGTGGTGACGGCATTGCCCCACAGCACCTGGAAGCCGATGCCGTGGCTGGCGCTGTGCAGGCGCACCACGCCATCCTGTTCGATGGCGGTGACGGCGCCGCCGGCGGCCTTGATGGCGTCCGACACCTGCTCGGGCGTGACGGCGTCGAGCATGTCGAAAGGTACCGGCGTGGCGGCCTGGTCGTCGGCTTGCGGGGTCGTGGCGGTGGTGTTCATGGTGTGCTTCTTCTTTCTGAAAAGGGGGAATGGGTTCAGTTGGTTTTCTTGAGCGCGGCGTCGAGCGCGGCGCTGTCGATGCTCAGTTGCGCCGGCGGCGCCAGCTGGGCCATGTAGGCCTGCACCAGCTGCTGCTGCCGCTGCTGGCGCAGCGCGGCCTGCAGCTGCGGCTTCATCTCCTCCAGGGTGGCGGTGCGCGCGGGCTGGGTGTCGAGCAGCTTGACGATGTGAAAGCCGGCCTCGGCCTGCACCGGTTCGCTGACCTGGCCCTGCTTGAGCCTGGCCACGGTGTCGCGCAGCTCGGGCAGGATGCGCGCGAGCGGCAGCGTGTCGACCTCGCCGCCGCGCTCGGCGCTGCGGCGGTCCTGCGAGCTGGCGCGCGCCACGGCGGCGAAGTCGCCGCTGCGGGCCTGCTTGGCGAGGCGGTTGGCTTCGTCGCGCACCTTGGCGATGGCGGCCGGGTCGCGTTCGGGCGTGGCCAGGTAGATCTGCGCCACGCGGTAGGCGGCCGGCAGGTTGAAGCCGGTCTTGCCCTGGTCGTAGGCGGTCTTCACCTCGGCGTCCGACGGAAAGCCCGCGGGCACCTGGCTCACGGATTCGAGGTAGCTGGTGGCGACAATGCGCGCGGTGATCTCGCGCGTGGCGGCGTCGATCTTCGCCTTCACGTCGGGCCGGTCGGCCCAGCCCTTGGCGCGGGCGTCGCGCAGCAGCGCTTCGCTCACGAGGCGCTGGCGCAGCCAGCCGTCGAGGCCCGCGCGGTCGGCCTTGACGGCAGCGCGTTCGGCCTCGGGCAGGGTCTGCAGCAGCTTCTCGACCTCGTCGGGGCCGATGGTTACTTCGCCGATGCGCGCGACGACGGCGGGGCCGGGTGCAGCGGGTTGCTGCGCGGCGGCGACGCCGACCGACGAGACGAGCAGCACGCCGGCTGCCGCGCGCAGGCGGCGGCCGAGCCCGGCTGCGGGGGTGGCTTGTGCGGGGTTCATTGGGGCTTTCCTTCCGTGGCGGATGCAGCAGCCGCAGGCGCCGGCGCGCTCACGGCGCGCACGTCGAAGCGGCTCTCGTAGAGCTTGTCGCCGTACTGCTGCGCGATCTGTTCGTACTTGACGCGGCTTTGCGCCGCGAAGGGCTGGCGCGAGGCGAGCACGCTGCCCACGTCCATGGTTTCGTAGGCGCGCAGCACTTCCTGCCCGACGGCATACAGCTGCGTGTTCTTGGCCTCGCACTGCGTGAGCGCGGTGCGCTGCAGCGCGGCCTCGCCGGCCAGGCGCTGGCGCTCGGCCTCGGAAGCGCGCGCCATCTTCAGCAGCTCGTCGTAGGCGCCGCGGAACTGCGCGATCTGCGCACCCGCCTTTTCGCTCGCGGCCTGGGCCTGCTCGCGCAGCTGCGCGTTGCCGGCGCTGGCCTGGCCGCGCGCGTGGCGCTCGGACGCGAGCTGGGCCTGGCTGGCGGCCAGTTCCTTCTTCAGCGTCTCGAGCTCGGACGCGGCCGGCGCCGCGCCGGGTGCCGCGGGGGCCTTGCCCGCGGGCTGGCCGGCCTTGAGCGCGGCCAGCTCGTTCTGCGCCTGCTGCAGCTGGGTGGTGGTGGTGCGCAGCTGCGCGCGCAGCCGCTCCTCCATGCTCTGGCCCTGCGGCTGCTGGGCCTGGGCGACGCCGGCCGTGGCGGCCAGCGCGGCCAGGGCCAGCGCCGGGAAGATCGTTCGGGACACGGCGGACTCCTTCTTAGAAACGCGCATTGAATTCGAGCTGCAGGGTGTCGATCGACAGCGGCGGGCCGTAGACCTCCTTGGTCGAGATCCAGCGACCGGTGAACCACATGTTCTTGTCGATCGCGTACGAGCCGCCCAGGAAGTAGCCGCGCGCGTTGGTGCCGCCGCCGTGGAAGCTCGAATCGTTGTAGCCGTCGGGCATGGCGTCGGGCTCGATGCGCTTGTAGCCCGCAAGCACGTTCCAGTCGCCGCGCGCGGCCGGTGCCGGCTTGCCGTAGGTGGCCTGCAGCATGTAGGCGTTGCCGCCGCTCTTGAAGTCGGACTGGGTGGTGCCGCCGGTCGGGCCGAAGTTGTTCACGATGGCGCCGCGGATGCCGCCGCGCTTCCAGATGTCGTTGGCGTCATAGGCGGTGTTGCGCACGAAGTTGGCGTCCAGGCGCAGGTTGTTGCCGGCCACCTGGGTGTCCCAGCGCAGGTTCAGGTCGATCAGGCGGAACTTCGAGGCCAGGCCCACGTACTGCGGCTGCGGCGTGCCGGCCGGGTTGAGCGGGTCCAGCGAGATGTCGCGCAGCAGCATGAGCGTGTTGCCCTTCTGCATGAAGGCCGGGCGCGACCAGTCGGTGCTGCAGCCGTCGGCGCCCGCATACAGCGCGCAAGGCTCGGAGACCTGGCCGCTGACGTTGCGGAAGTTGTAGTACGCCAGCGCGCCGCGCACGCGGTTGTCTTCGTTGATCTTCCAGTCGGCGCCCACCTGCGCGCCGAGCAGCCACTTGTTCTCGCTCTTCATCTTGCGCTGGCTGCGCGTGGGCGAACCGTCCGCCGAGTACTCGAGCGGAATGAGGCCCAGCGTGCCGAACAGCGAGAGGTCGCGGTTCGCAGCGAGCTTCTTGTCGAACTGCGCGGCAATGCCGTCGAAGTTCAGGTCGCTCGAATACAGCAGGTCGGTCGACATGAAGGGGTTGGCAAACCGACCGCCGGTCACGGTGAGCCAGTCGGTCGGCTTGTGCGAGATCCACATCTGGTCGAGCCACACGCTCTTCTTGCCCAGGCCGCCGCCCAGCGTGGTGGTGGTCGAGACGGGGCTCTCGTCGCTGCCCGAGGCCAGGCGCACGCCGGCCTTGGTGTTCTCCGACAGGTCGGCCAGCAGGCCCACGCGTGCGCGGGCACGGAACAGGTTGCGGCGGTCCTGGCGCGTGTTCAGGATCGAGGGCAGCGACAGGTTGGTGTTCGGGTTGACGTCGTAGCCGCTGCCCTGGTTGAGCGAAGGCCAGTTGATCTCGATGTCGCTGTTGTTGCCGGCGTAGCTGCGCGATTCGTTGCGCACGCGCACGTCGCCTTCGAAGCGGATGCGCTTGCTCCACTCGGGCGTCTCGTTGGGCGCGGCCCAGCCTTCGTCCTTGGCCTGGGCCATGACCTGTGCCTTGACCTCGTCGCGGATCTGGTCGCGCACGGTCTGCGAGATGTAGGGCACGCGCACGTCGCCGGCTTCGAGGCGCATGCCGCCCGCGACGGTGGCAGATGCAGCGGTGGCCGAGGCCGTCGCCTGGCGCTGTGCCTGCTGCGCGGCGATGGCCTCGGTCTGGGCCTGGGCCAGCAGCGCTTCGCCCACGTCCTTGGCGAGCGTGCCGCTTTGAATGAGGCCACGGATCAGCTTGACCATGGCGGATTCGCCCGCGGGCGCGGCGGCGGTCTGGGCCATGGCGGTGCCGGCCGACAGCACGAAGGCGGAGGCCACGGCCGCCGCGAGCGCGCACTGGCGCAGGGCCGGCATCGCGCCCCGGCGCGGGAGGGTGTTGTGCAGGGTGTTCATCGCTTCGTTCACTGGAGGAAAGGAGTCGGGCCGGGCGTCGGCCGTACAGGTGTGGAAAGTCATGGCCGGCGGCCTTTCATCGACACGCGCATCGGAAAGCGCATCGAGGCCGGCGGACGTTCGTCGACGCGATCGAGCCCGCGCACCAGCGCCAGCACGGCCTCGTCGATGTCCTCGGTGCCGGTGCCGCGCACCAGCTGAGCGCGCGTGGTCTTGCCGTCGGCGCCGAGCCACAGGTCGATCTGGATGTCGTCGAACACCAGCTGGCGCGTGCGCGGATCGCGCGACAGCGCCTGCTGCAACATGCTCGACACGTAGCGCGCGTACGAGCCGCTGCCCAGGCCGCCGCCGGCGCCGGTGCCGCTCATGCCGCCGCCGCTGCCGGCCTGGATGCCGAAGGCGTCGTTGCCGGCCTGGCCGGCGCTGTCCATGGTCACCGGGTCGCCCAGGTCTTTCGAGGGGCTGGGCGGCGCGTCGTCCTTCGGCGCTTCCAGCGGCTCGACCGGCTTGGGCTCGGGCTCGACCACTTCGGGCTTGATCTTTTCCGGCTCGGGCTCGGGCAGCTTCTCGGGTTCGGGCGGCGGTGGCGGGGGCGGCGGCAGCATCAGCGTGGGCGCGTCGGCCACCACGCGCTTCTGGCTCGCGGTGTCGGACAGGAGCCGCCACACGAGCAGCGCCAGCGCCACGACGATCGCCAGGCCGATGACCACCCCGCCCCAGCGGCGCCACAGCGCGGCCGTTCCACCCGTGCCGCTGGAGCGCGGCGCGGGCGAGGCAGAAGAAATCGGGTCGCGAGGGTTCACGCTCCGGTCCTCACTTCTGCTTGCCGGTCACGAGGCCGATCTGGTTCAGCTCGATGCGGCGCAGCAGGTCGAGCACGTCGACCACCTTCGCGTACTGCACGCTGGCATCGCCGCGCACGATCACGGGAAAGTCGGGCGACAGCGCCTTCTCGGTGCGCAGGCGCTCCTCGAGCTCGGGCAGCGTGACCGGGTAGGCGTCCAGGAACACGTTGCCCGCGTTGTCGATCGTGATGGCCTTGGTCTTGGGCTTCTCCAGCGCCACCGAGGCGCTGGCCTTGGGCAGGTCGACCTTGATGCCCGGGATGCTGGCGTTGCTGGTGAGGATGAAGATCACCAGCACCACCAGCAGCACGTCGACGAAGGGCGTGATGTTGATGCCGCCCGTGCGCTTGCGCACGGCGAACTTCGCGGCTGTGTTTGCCATGGTGCGCGGTCCTCAGGCGCGGCGCGCCTGCACGGCCACCGGCAGCGAGCGGCCCTCGCCCTGCTCTTCGGCCAGGCGCGTGACGAACTCGTCGACGAACACGGCCATGTCGGCGCCGATGGCGTCCGAGCGCGAGGCCAGCCAGTTGTAGCCGAACAGCGCGGGGATCGCGACGCCCAGGCCGGCGGCGGTACACAGCAGCGCGGCGGCCATGCCGGGCGCCACCGAGTTGATGTCCACGGCGCCGGCCATGGCCGCCACCACGAACACCAGCATGATGCCGATCACGGTGCCGAAGAGGCCCACGTACGGTGCGCCTTCGATGGTGGTCGACAGCCAGTTCATGCGCTTGGACATGCGCTCGGTCTCGCGCACCATCACGCCGTCCATCGCGGCGCGGATGGCGCCGATGGTGGAGGCCGACACGGCGTTCAGGTCGTAGCCGCGGTCATGGCGGCGGCGCATCTCCTCGATGGCCACTTCGTACAGGCGCCACAGCGAGGAATCGGCACGCACTTCCTGCGGCACCGTGTTGTTGGTGGCCAGGCGGTCCAGCGGCGCACCGGCGGCTTCGCGGAAGTGCTCGATGAAGGTGGCGTTGGCGCGCGAGGTGGCGCCGAAGTTGCGGCCCTTGCCGATCATGATGGCCCACGACAGCGCCATCATCAGGCCCAGCAGGCCGACCACGATCCATGCGTCCAGCGGCATCGCGGCCAGGATGAAGCCGAAGTGGCTCTTGCCCGCCTGCTGCTCGTCGGGGCCGAAAGCGGCCAGGCGCGACTCGGCGCCTTGCGACACGGCATCGGCCAGCAGCAACGCGTCGGGGCGTGCGACCTTCGACAGGCGCACTTCGTCGATCGCGCCGGTGAACGGCGCAAAACCGGCGACGGGCGCAGCGCCCGGTGCAGCGGGCGCGGAAGGTGCAGCCGGTGCATCGGCACCAAGCGCGGCAGCGGTGTTCAGCGCGGGCAGCTTCGCGGCCAGCGACACGGCCGGACGGCCGCCCACGTACAGCGCGACGCTGTCACCCTCGGCCTTCACCGCCAGGTGCGACCACTGGCCGGCCTGCACCGGCTGGCCCGGCGTGCTGCGCTGACCGTTCACCTGCACGAAGGGCACGCCCTGGTCGATGCCGACCACGAGCTCGCCGGCGCCGTCGCGGCGCGCATAGATCGCCTGGCGCGCGCCGAGCGAATCGGGCTTGATCCAGGCCGAGAAGGTCAGCGTGCCGCCGGCCGTCACGGCCAGCGAGGGCGTGGCGGGCAGCATCAGCGCGCCGTTGCCGAGCTGGGCGCCCTTGCCGATGACCGTGCCTTCGACGGGCACCGCCGCGGTCTGGCCGTTGTTGCCGTAGGCGGTGGTGTCGCGCGGCGGCACCGCGCCTTCGGCGAAGTGGTAGACCAGCGTGTAGTCGGGGTCGAAGCTGCGCTGGCCGTTGCCCGAGGCCGGGGCCTTGGGGTTGCCGTAGTACATCCACAGCTTTTGCGGCGTGCCGGCCGAGACGTTGGGCACGTCGACCCAGATCAGCGCGATGCCCAGCAGCGGATCGAACTGCTCGATCTGGTGGTTGAGCACGGTCTTGTCGTCGCCCGCCACAAAGCGCAGGTCGGCGCCGGTCTCGCTCACGCCCTCGAACTTGAAGTTGCCCGTGTGCAGGCGCACCAGCACCGGCACGCGGCCGGCATCGCTGCCGATGGCGCCGGCCTGCGGGCCGCCGTCGATGGTGACGGGTTTGCGGTAGGCCCACTCGGCCTGCCACCAGGCATGGGCCAGGCCCGGCAGGAGCGTGCTCAGCAGCGTGAGCGCGATGAAAAGAAGTCGTCGCATGACAGGGTTCTCCGGAAAGCTCGTGGAATGAGAAAAAAATCGAAAGGAGGAAGAAAGGACGTCGCCGTCGTTCGTTCGGTCAGTAGCTCGCGGTGATGCTGAAATTCACCTGCGTGTCGTGCTTCTTGGTGCGCGGCCCGTCGACCAGCGGATAGCCGATGTCGACGCGGCCCGAGAAATACGTGCCCACCTTGAAGGTCGTGCCCACGCCCACCGAATACAGCGAGAAGCGGTCGGCCTGTTCGGGCAGCGGGCTCTTCAGGCGCAGCCGCGCGGCGTCGGCAAAGGCGTACACGCGCCAGTTCTCGACGGTGCTGCCCAGGAAGGCGAGCGGCTTGCTGCGCAGCTCGACCGAGCCGACCACGCCGTAGTCGCCGGTGGCTTCCGCCGAGAGGTAGCCGCGCACCGAGTTCATGCCGCCCGCGGCGATCTGCTCGCTCGAGACGAGCGGCGAATCGGTCATCTGCGCGTTGACGCGGAAGGCCACCTGCGTACCGCCCTCGAAGCTGTGCGCGCCGTTGAGGTCGGTCTTCAGCACCATGAAGCTGGGCGAGGCCTTGTAGCGCTTGTAGTCGAAGGCCGCCCAATCGCTGCCGTACTTGAACGAGCTGCTCGTGCCCGCCACCAGCGACACGCCCACGCCGTACTGGCTCTTGTCGGTCTGGCGGAAGCCCGAGTACGACAGCGTGATCGGCGCGTACTTGAGCGGCACGGTGTCGCCGCTGCCCTTGAGCGTCAGCGCTTCCTTGTTGTTCTTGAAGTCGACGCCCACGCTGAAGGCATGCCACCAGTTGCCGGTGTTGGGCACGGTGTAGGTGGCCTTCAGGCCGATCGAGTGGCCCTTGCCCAGCACGGTGGTGCCGCCCACGGTGGCCACGTTGCTGTCGGACACGAAGGCGTTGGCCTCCAGGCTCCAGTTCGTGCCCTTGAGCGGCGCGTTGTACGAGGCCGAGAACACCTGCGTCTGGTTCAGGTCCTGCGGCGCGCCGAAGAAGCTGATGGAGGCGCTGTGGCCCATCTGCCAGAGGTTGTCGTGGCCCAGCGAAGCACTGGCGCGCAGCTTGCGCGTGTCGGCGCTGTAGTCGTTGTTCAGGCCCACGCTGGCGCGCCACGGGCTCTGGTCCTCGACCTTCAGGTCGACGTCCATCGTGCCCGGCATGGTGCCGGGGCGCACCAGCGGCATCACCTGGCGCTTGGGGCTGCGGTTGAGCGCAGTGAGCTCGGCCTGGGCCTTGTTGAAGTCGGGCACGCCGCCCTCCTTCAGTGCCGGCACCTGGTCGCGCACGTCGAGCGGCGAGTTGTACTCGGCGCCCACCACGCGCACGCGGCCCACGCGGGTCTCGTTGACCTGCAAGAACACCACGCCCTGTGTGACCTGCTGTTCGGGCAGGTCGACGTACACCGACTGGTAGCCCGCCGCCTGGTAGGCCGCGAGCAGCGCGTCGCGCGCGCCCTCCACGTCCTTGAGCGTGCGCTCGGGGCCGAGGAAGGGCGTGACCGCCTTCTCGATGGCGCGGGCGTCCAGCACGGTGTTGCCGCGCACGATGTATTCGGCGATGTCGACCTTGCGGGCCGGTTCGGTGGCTGCGGGCGCGGCCGGTGGGGTGGCCGAGGTCGCGGCCGGCGTGGAGACAGCGGCAGGTGCTTGTGCGAACGCTGCCGCCGGGGCACCGATCGCCATCACCGCCAGCCACACCGCTCTCCAGCAGGTCGGTGGGGCGTTCTTCTTCATGTCATGCATTTACAGCTCGGTTCTCAAGGATGAAGCTCGCGTGGCAGCGGCTCATGGTGGAGAGCCTTCATGTCGCTGCTGCGTACCGATACCTAGACGCACGGCGTGCGCGGCGACTGTCGTTTGTCACGAAAACTTCATCAAGAAATCGGCACGAGGTCCGGCGCGACGGGTTTCGCGCACATAAGAAGAAGGGCCTCCGCATGGGAGGCCCTTCTGTTTTTTCCGCCTGCGCGGGTAGCGCAAAGGTTCAGCGCCTCAGCGTTTCAGCCCCCGCTGCTCGCCCGGCGTGAGCGACTGCATCTGCGCGGTCGTGAGCGCGCCCGCGCCGAGCACCTGCACCACGCCCTTGGGGTCGTAGGCCGCGCCGCTGCGCTCGCGGCCGGCGCCGCCACCGCCCTCGCCGCCCGCGGGTTCGTTGCCGAAGCCGAGCACGCGCACGGTAAACACCGAGGGCAGCGCCTGGCGCTGGGCCGCGCGGTCGCGCTGCACGGCGTCCTGCGCCGCGGTGGCGGCCTGCGAGGCGGCGGCGCTGGCGTTGGTGAGCGCGCCCACGTTCACCGCTGCCACCACCGGGACGCCGGTGGACTTGCCCTGCACCTGGATGTTCTCGGCATTGGCCACGCGCAGCGCCGCCAGGTTCACGTTGCCCGACACGCGGATGCCCGCCTCGCCGGCGTCGATGGTGCCCAGCGGCGCGATCAGGTCGATGTCGCCCGGCGGCACCTCGGGGATCGGGTTCAGCGTGGCGATGCCGGCGCCGGTGTTGGGCGTGGTCGGCGACAGGCTGACGTTGCCGGCGTCGTCGTACAGGCGCCGCTGCGGCGTGTAGACCACGGTCGACTTGGAGCCGCGACCGGCGTTGATGTCGCCCTGCGCCGACCAGGCCAGGATGCCGCCGCCGAAGGTGGTGAAGATGCGGCTCTGGCCCAGCAGGATGCTGTCCAGCGAATAAATCTGCACCTCGCCCGCGCCCTGCGTCAGCACGCCCGAGCCCTCGCCCGGCACGAAGCCGCCGTCCACGCCCACCAGCGTGCGCCCGCCCGGCACGAGGATGTTCACGTTGCCGCCGAAGTTGGTGTGGATGCCGGCATCGAGCGCGTCGTACACGCCGATGTCGCTGGGCCGGCCGGCGGCCGTCCAGGCATCGCGCCGCAGGTAGCTCTTGCCGGCCTGCGGGCGCTTGGTGAACGGGTCCGAGCTGCTCGCGTAGTAGTTGGCGCTGCTGAACATGGTCAGGTCGCCCTGGTAGCGGCGCGCGCTGCCGTCGGCGCCCTGCGCGGGGAACAGCGTGGCGATGGCCTCGCGCCCGCGCAGGTAGCTGCCCCGGCGCGGGCCGCCCTCCTCGTTGTACTCGCGCCCGCCGGCGCGCAGCTCGGCGAAGTACACGTTGCGCAGGTACACCTGCTGCTGCTCGGGCGGCAGCGCGGCGAAGAAGGCCTGCGCGTCCATGGTGGCGGCGTCGAAGTGGCGGCCCTGGCTGTTGCGCCCGCCGAAGCGCTCGCGCAGCCAGTTCACCAGGTGCAGGCCTTCGGCCAGGCCGAACTCGCGCACCAGGTCGCGGCGCGTGCTGCCGCCGCCTTCGCTGCGCTGGCCGTCGATCTCGGCCTGCTTGCGCCGCAGGTAGGCATCGGCACCGGCCTCGTCGCCGCCGTAGCCGAACTGCTGCGACAGCCAGCCGGCCAGCGTGAGCTCGCCGCCATAGCTGTACAGCGCGGTGCCGGGCTGGTCGGCGAAGGGCTGGCCGCTGGCGGCACGGCGCTTGGGGTCGAGATAACGCGCGGCGAAGCCGGCCCAGTCCGGCCCGTCGCGGCCCACGCCCACCGCCACCGAGATGCCGGCGCCGCTGCTGCGGTCGCCCGGCTTCACGTTGACGATGGCGCCCAGGCTCTTGAGCTCGCCCTTGTCGGCCATGTACAGCTCGCGCCCGGCGCTCAGTACCAGCTCGCCGGGGCCGGCGATGTGGAAGCTGCTGTTGCGGATGTCGCGCCCGGCCTCCACCACCGACACGTCGTCGGCGTGGCGGTGCACGATCAGGTTGCCGCGCGCCGAGGCGGCGTTCAGCGTCTGCGGCTGCGGCGGCAGTTCCGGCCGGCCGGGGAAGTCGCGCCCGCGCCAGCCCGCGCCCTCCGACGGCACCAGATCGACCTCGCCCAGCGCGGTGCCGGCGCCGACGATGTCGCGCCCGGCGCGGATCGCCACCGGGCCCGCCCCTTCGTACCAGAGCCCGTTCGGCGTCGCCACGCCGGTGTTGGAGCCGCGGTAGACGATCGAGCCGGTGCGCAGGCCCACGATGTCGCCCTCCAGCGCATAGAAGCGCGACGGCGGCTGGCCCGCCGGCGCCACGTCGGCCACGCTGGGCGAGGTGAGCGTGAACAGCGGAAAGCGCAGCCACGAATTCTGGCCGTCCAGTGCAATGGAGGGCAGCAGCGCGTCGGCGGCCGTGTTGTGGATCAGCTCGCGGCCGTACCAGAGTTCGCCGCCCAGCGCGGCGAAGCCCGGCTGGAACGGGTCCACCAGCCGCGACGGATCGGCGCCCGAGGGCGTGATGGTGTAGCCCGCCGCGTGAATGGAGTCGCGCGCCAGCAGCTCCAGCTGCGCGGTGCGCTTCACCGCGTACTGCGGGCCGACCGGCGACGGCGCCAGCGTGAGGCTCCAGGGCGACAGCACCGGCCCGTTGCTCGATTCGTCGCGCACGCCCGAGCTCGCGCTGCCGTAGTACAGGCTGCCGCTGGCCGCCAGCGCGCGCAGCACCGCCGGGTAGACGAAGCGGCCGTCGGTCGCCTGGTGGTTGGTGCGATCGCCCAGGTCGGTCCAGCCCAGCGTCGGCGTGAGGTTGCCGCCGGCGCTGAAGAGGTCGATCGCGGTCGACGGCGTCCACAGCGAGAACCAGGTCCAGCCTTCGCCCGGGTGCTGCGTGCCGTTGGCGCTGAAGGGCGTGCCGTGCGTGAGCGTGGGCACGCGCCCCGGATCGGCCACGCCGCCCAGCACCAGGTCGCCGCGCGCGTCGAGCCGCACGCCGGCATCGCCGGGAATCAGCACCGGGCCGCCCGAGGCGATCGACGAGCCCGCGACGTAGGGGCTGAGCGCGCGCGAGTCCTTCGGGCCGGGGGTGCCGAAGTCCAGCTCGATGCCGCCCACCGCGCCGCTTTCCAGCCGCAGCGCGCCGCGCAGGTTGGCGAAGACCCCGTTCAGGTCCAGCCGCATGCGGTCGTAGCGCTGGAGGCTGCCGGCCTGCCAGGTGGTGCTGGCGGGCACGGCGCGCACCTCGGGCGCCGGGTTCAGCGTGCCGCCGATGCGCACGTCCAGGTCGCCGCCGCCGGTCAGCAGCAGCTCGCCCGCGCGCGTCACGCGGCCGGTGCTGCCCACGGCGAGATGCAGGCCCTGGCTGCGCGCCACGTAGGTGGCGCTGTGGTCGCCCATCTGCTCCATCATCCCGGCGTTGCCGCCGGTCTCGAACACCAGGTTGCCGCCGCCCAGCGTGCCGATGCCGGTGAAGCCGATCAGGTAGGGCCAGAGGCCGCCGAGGTCGTAGGTCGTGCCTTCGTGGCCCGCGACGTAGCTGCCGAAGTTGATCCACCACGCGGTGGGCACGCCCTCGGCGCCCGGCACCACGCTGCCGGTGCCCTGGCGCCACAGCCAGTTGCCGAGCATGGCGCTGGGCATCTGCTTGCGGAAGATGCCCAGTTCGTCGGTCGTGCGGCGCATGTTGCCGCGCACGCCGATGGTGTCGCCGCGCGCATCGCCCTGCACGCGCATGCGCAGGTTGCCGCCGTGGTCGGGGTACCAGGCGCGGTACAGGCTCTGGCTGTCGACGAACTGCTCGAAGATGTCGTAGCCGCCGTTGAGCACCGTGCCTTGCGGACCCTTGGCGCGCGGCAGGTGGAAGTCGGCGTCGTCGGCGCGCGCCGCGGCGCGGGTGCCGGCGGTGTAGATGCCGTAGGGCGAGCGCTGCGTGAAGTCGTTGCCGGCCAGCAGGTCCAGGTCGCCGGTGCCGGTGCGCACCACGCTGAACAGCGGCTGGCGCACGGGGTAGGACTTGAAGTCCCAGACCTCGGGGGTCTCGGAGACCAGGTCGCAATAGCCGATGTCGCACATGCCCCAGGACACCTCCTCCGGCGTGAGGATGCTGCCCAAGCTGCCCCAGCCTTCGTCGGCCGCCTGCTGGTTCCAGGACCACACCTTGCCGCCGGAGACCAGCTGCTTCGTGAAGGCGTTGCCGTAGTGCGTGTCGGCCAGCAGCAGGTCGCGCTGCGGCCCGCGCGGCTGCAGCGCGCGGCTGTCGGCGGCCTGCGTGTCGGCGCCGGCCACCAGGCGCATCGACCACGACTGCGAGCCCTCGGCCAGCATCGGCGCGATGGCGAAGTTGCGGCCCTGGTTGCCGTCGCCATCGGCCAGGCGCAGCCGCACCGACGCCGCGCCGCCGGGCAGCACGACCACCGTCTCGGCCGGGATGACGGCGCCGCGCTGCAGCGGCACCTCGCGCGCCAGCACCGGGCCGTTGTAGCGGTAGAACGGCGGCTGGTTGACGTCCAGCACGGCGCCGTCGGGGAACGGCAGCGGCACGCCGACCGGCCACAGCATCGGGCCGACCTTGGCCGCGCCCGCCAGCCGCACGCCGGGGTCCAGCTGCATGTTCGCGCCCAGCACGAGCGGCTGCGCCAGCACGGTGCCGGCCGCATGAAGGACCTGGCCGGACGCATCGCGCACCGCACCGCCGAGCACGGTGCCCGCGGGCAGCGTGTAGCCCTCGGTGAGCACCGCGCGCACCGGCAGCACGGTGCCGGCGGCCAGGCTCATGGCCTTGAGCGGCGCCTGGAAGTTGAGCGCACGACCGGGCTGCAGGAAGGTGTTCTCGGCCAGCGTGACGGCGCCGCCGCGCGGCACCACCACGTCGCCGCCGAAGGGCACGCGCCCTTTCAGCAGCACCCAGCCGTCGTCGTCGCGCGTGGCCGGCAGCGCCGAGGTGTCGAAGCCGTCGTTGATGCTGCCGTGGATCTTCAGGTTGCCGCCCGCGCGCATCACCAGTGCGCCGGCCTCGCCCGAGCCGTAGACGCCGGTGCGCTGCGTGCGCGCGTTGAGGCTGTCGTAGCGGAAGGCCGAGAGGTCGAGGTCGCCGTCGATCTGCAGGTCGCCGTCGGGCGTGCGGCTCACGATCTGCACGCCGGGGCGCAGGTGGAAGGCATCGCCGTACGCGCGCAGGCCGGCCAGCCGGCCGTCGACCAGTGCGCTGTTGGCCAGCACGTTGCGCATGAAGGCCGTGCTGTCCTCGTGCTTGGCCTGCAGGTAGGCCTGGTCGATGCGCTGGTAGGGCCGCCCGCTGATGTCCGGGTCGGTGCCCGTGGGCGCGTCGTCGTAGCGGAAGAAGCCGTTGACGGTGATCGTGCGCGCGCCCTCGATGCGCTGCGTGCCGCCGGCGTCGATGTCGATGTCGTTGCCGCGCGCGCCGCCCAGGCGCGGCGCGTTGAGTTCCACCGTGCCGAAGGCGCGCGGCGTGCCGTCGGTGCCGGCGCGCAGGTCCATGCGCGCGCCGTTCTCCAGCACGAGGCGGCCCTTGCCGCTGTCGATCTCGATGGTGGCGCGGTTGGGCGCCTCGATGGCCTGCCCGTAGCTGTCCACGCGCAGCCGCGTGCCGTGCGCGTCGAGCAGCGCGTTGCCGGCAATGGTGACGCCGTCGCGCGCCGCCAGCCGGATGCTGCCTACCTGCACCCCACCGGCGTTCACGGTGCCGGCCACGGTGAGGTGGCCGCCGTCGACCGAGAGGTTGATCTCGCGCGCCTTCAGCTCGTCGCCCACCACCAGGTCGCCCTGCTTGAGCTGGAAGCTGCGCTCGCCGACCACGCCGCCGTCGGTCAGGCGGCGGTTCAGGCCGGCGAAGTCGGCCAGGCGCTGTGCGCGCACGTCGATGCGCCCCGCCGCGTAGGGCACCACCGTGCCGCCCGCGTCGTACTCGCCGCTGCTGCCGCCCGCGATGCGGCCCAGCAGCTCGACCTGGCCGGCGCCCGCGCCGAGCGCGGTGACGGCCAGCCGGCCGGCGCGGTTGTTCTGCGCCGAGAGGTCGATCTGCGCGCCCGCGGCCTGGCGCACGTTGCCCGTGCGGCTTTCGATTTCCACGTCGCCGCCCCAGCTGTACTTGTCGACGTCGAAGAAGCGCAGGCGCCGGCCGGCCAAGTCCAGCCGCGCGCCGTCGTGCAGCTGCACATCGCCGTCGGCGCGCAGCACCAGCTTGCCGCTGGGCAGCACCACGGCGGTGTCGAGCGTCACGCTGCGTCCGTCGATGGCGATCTCGGCGCCCAGCGCGCGCGACGCCTCGGCGTCGGTCATCGTGCCCGGCTGCATGCCTTGCGGCGCGGCCACGCGCACGTCGCCGCCGACGGTGTAGCGCATCACCGAGCCGGCCTCGCCGGTCAACAGCGGCGTGTCGATGCGCAGCGCGCCGCCCGTGCGCACGTAGCCCTTGGCCGCCTCGTCCCACGCGCCCTGCGACTGGTAGACCGAGAGCGAGCCCTTCTGCCGCGCCGTGACCTGTTCGCTCGCGTTGAGTTGCACCTCGCCGAAGCCCAGCACCAGCCGGTCCATGTCGTGCACGGTGTCCACGCGCATGTCGCGCGCGGCGCCCAGTTCGATGCGCCGGGCGTCGATCTGCAGCCGGCCGCTGCCGGTGCCCGCGCCGCCGGTGGCCACCAGGCCGGGCGGCGTGCGGGTGCCGTTCCACACCAGCACGTCGGTGTGGATGCGCGCCACGCTGTCGGCATCGCCCCAGCCGTAGATCGCAGGCGTGGTCAGCATCAGGCGCGAAATCGTCGACTGGCCGGTGGCGGGGTCGATGGTCGACAGCTGCGTGGAGCCGAAGAAGTTGACCGCGTCGCGCACGGTGAACACCAGGTTCTCCAGCGCCGGCGCGCCGGTGCTGGTGTCGCCGCGCAGCAGGCGGTCGAGCACGGACTGGTTCAGCGTCAGGCCCGGCGGCAGCGCGCCGCGCGCGGCGGCGTCGCGCAGCGCGCGTTCGCCGCCGACGTTGATGCCGCCCAGTGCCAGCACCAGGTTGCGCGTGCCGTAGCGCGTGCTTTCGCCCAGCGTGAAGGCCTGATCGGTGGCGGCGGTGATGGTGCCTTCGGAATACAGCCGCGCGCCAGCGCTGCAGTTGCCGCTGGGGGCGCACACGCCGATGTCGATGCGGCCGGGGCCCGTTTGGCCGCCGCTCGATGCAGACGGCGGCTGGATGTCGATCCAGCCGTTGGACACCGCCAGCACGCTGCGCAAGCCCGGCTCGTAGATGTAGCCACGGCGCGAGTCCCAGGCCGCCGGCCCGCGGCCCAGCGTGTCGATGCCGGCACCGGACTCGACGGTGATGCCCGAGTCGCGGCGGTCGGTGACCAGGAACACCTCGCCCGCGCGCAGCACCGCGCCCTCGCGCAGCACGATGCCCTCGGCGGCGCTGCTGAAGCCCAGGCGGTTGGCGTCCCTCAGCCGATCGGCCGCGGTAGCGTCCTGCACGAAGGTGCCCGCCGGCGCGCCGCCGATGGCCAGCTGCGCGGCGCCGATGGCGTTGAGGTCGCGCGCATGCAGCGAGGTGCCCTTGAAGTCCGGCGTGGGCGCGGCGCCGTCGCCCAGCACCTCGAAGGAGCGCGCCGTTCCGCCGATCACCAGCGCCGTGCCGCCCATGCCGTCGCCCACCGTGGCGTAGCGCGCGGTGCCGGCGAAGCGCAGCGCGGGTTCGCCGGGCATCTCGCCCGCCGAGCCCTTCAGGCCGAACTGGAAGCGCAGCGCCTTGGCGTCGCGTTCCAGCAGCGGGCGCGGCACGCCGTCGCGCAGCGCCTGCGCCACGGCGAAGTCGGCGTAGCCGGTCTCGTTGTACTGCGCGTAGGTGCGCAGCACGTCGCCCGGCGTGAACACCGCCTGCAGCGGCAGCGCATCCTGGATGCCGGTGCCGGCCACGCCCAATTGCGCGGGCGCGGTGTAGGAGCCGTTGCGCATCGCCGTCGCGCTGCCCGGCGCGCCGACCTGCGTGGCCAGCCCGTTGAGCTCGACGCGGAAGGCGCCGGGCAGCAGCGCGTAGGTAGAGGGCATCAGCGTGTAGCGGCCCGGCGGCAGGCCGGGCACGCCGGCGCCGACGGTGATCTGCCGGCCCACTGCCGGATCGCTCGCGCCCTTCTCTGCGCCGAGCGGCGCCTGCAGCGGCTGCACGCCCGGCACGATGGCATAGACCGGGTTGGTGGCCAGGCCGGGCAGCACGAAGCCCTTGCGCTGCGCGCCCACCTGCACCAGCGGGTGCATGCGCGCGTCGGTGGAACCGCCGCGTCCGGCCAGGAAGGCGGTGCCGGTGAGCGTGCCGCCGCCCGACATGTCGAGCACCGCGCCCTCGCGCACGTCCACCGCGTGGCCGGACAGCGTGATGGCCGGGCCGACGCCGGGCACGCGGTAGGCCACGTCCTTGCCGTTGAAGAGATAGGTCAGTCCGTCCTGCGTGCCGCCGTAGGGCATCAGCAGCCCGTCGGCGCTGACCGAGGTCAGGCTGCCCGCATGCAGCTGCACGGTGCTGGTGGAGGTGTCGCCGAAGACGCTGCCCAGCGCGATGCCGCCCAGCGGCGCGCGCAGCACGCCGCGCTGCTCGATGTGGGCGGCGTGGAAGGTGAGCGAACCGAAGGCCGACTGCGGCATGGCCGGCGTGTCGCCCACGCGCTCGATCACCAGCCGGCGGTTCATGTCCATCTCGGCCTGGCGGGTGCCCCACTTGTCGATGACGTTGCGCTGGCCGACCTGCACCAGCCCGCTGTCGCCGGTGGCCGGATAGATCTGCGCCGCCGCCAGCGTGAGGTCGCCCGGCACGTAGAACCTGGCGTTGTTCGAGAAGCGCAGGTCGCCGCTGCTGCGCAGCAGCGTGCGGTCGAAGGCGTTGCGCTCCACGACCAGGTCCTCGGGCACGTTGCGCACGATGGTGCCGCGCACGCCCTGCTGCACCATGCCCGCCAGGTCGATGAGCTGCGCGTCCAGCCGCAGAGAACTGCCGGCCGACACCAGCGGCACGCCCAGCGTGCCGGCCCCTCCGCCCGCGTTGCGCGAGCCGAGCACCGGGTTGGGCAGGATGTAGTCGTCGATCTGGGTGCGCCCGCTGGCGGCCAGGCGGATGTAAGGCGCCGCCAGTGCCACACGCGCATCGGGCGCGGACGCATCCGCCAGGGCCAGCGCGGTGGTGGTCAGGCGCAGGCTCTGGCCCAGCGAGAGATCGACGCTGCCGTCGAAGGACAGCATGCCGTGGCTGAGCAGTGACAGGTTGTCGAAGCCGCCGTCGTGGATGCGGTCGACGCCGATGCGCGCCGTGCCGTAGGCCAGCGCGCCGTGCGCCTGGCCGGGGCGCAGGCCGGCGGCGTCGGCCACCGCGCTGCGGCCCTGCACCTGCGCCAGCAGCATCTCGCGCGGCACGCGCACCGCGTCGTCGACGTTCTCGCCCTTCAGGTTGTAGCGCGCCACCGTGCCGTAGATGGGCGTGTCCAGGTTCAGCGCCAGCATGCCGCCGGCCGCGCCCGCGCCACCCGCCGCGGCGCGCATGTCGCCGTCCAGGAACAGGCCGCGGAAGGAACTCAGCGCGATGGTGCCGCCGTGGCTGGCGACCTCGGTGGCGCCACGGCCCGGCAGGTCGAGCGTCGCCGACGTGCCCGAGGCCTCCAGCCGCGCGCCGGGGCGCAGCACCACGAAGGCATCGGCCGCGTCCACCTGCGTGGCATCGAGCACATGGCGCGCGCCGATCTCGATGGTGCCGCCGTTGGCCACCTGGCCGTAGCGGTGGCCGCGCGCGTCGGTGGCCACCACCGGGCGCGCGGCGACGTCGATCAGCGCGTGCTCGCCGATCCAGTACGAGCGTGCGTTGGGCATGCCGTCGGCCAGGTTGCGCGCGTTGCCCATGCCGTGCTCGCCCGGCAGCAGCGCGACGCGCCCGCCCCAGGCCGAGAGCGTGCCATCGACCGTGATCTGGTCGTTGCCGCGCAGCGTGAGCGTGCGGCCGGGGTCGAGCGCGATGTGGGCGCCCTCGCCCACCACCAGCGGCGCGCGCTGGTAGCGCGTGCCGGCCTCCAGCGTCAGGTCGGCGCCGGCGCGCTGGGTGAGCTTCTGCTTCACCGGATCGTCCTGGTACACCGGCGGCATCCACAGCGGCAGCGCGGTGGACGGGTCGGCGCCGGTGGGCGCGAGCGCGCCCGCGACGGGGTCGAAGCGCTGCACCGGCATGCGCACCTCCACGCGCGCGCCGTCGGCCACGGCCACGCCGTCCTGGCCGCGCACCGTGTACTGCGCGAAGCCGCTCTGAAACAGGTCGGTGTCCAGGCGCAGCAGCGGCTGCACCGCGACCGCGCGCGGCAGCGCGGTGCCGGCGACGATCGGCGTGCCCGCGGGCATCACCGTGTCGGCGGCGACCACCGTGCCGGCCTTGTATGACGTGGTCTTGGGCGGGATCGGCAGGCCCGAGGGGAACACGTCCCTGGGCAGCACGTAGCCCTGGGCCAGCAGGGTGATGGCCGCCAGCACGCTGCCGGCCGGGACCGTCTGGCCCGGCTCGTAGCCCTTGCCGTCGAGCAGGAACGCCTGCGTGCCCGGCGGCACCACCCAGTCGGCGCCGGTGATGACGGTGCGCGCGTTGCTGACGCCGGGTTGCACGCTCTCCTTGAGCGCCTCGCCCGGCAGCGCGCGCGACACCGTGACGGCGAAGTCCATCGGAATCTCGCTGCCGGCCGCGATCACGTAGTCGCCGGCCAGCCGCAGGTGCACGGTGCTGCGGCGCCCCGCCGCAAGCTGCCCGTCGCCGCCCGCGGGCAACTCGCCGATACCGATGGCCGCGCCGTTGGCCAGCGTCAGCTTGCCGCCGCCCTTCACGCCATGGCCGCGCACTTCGCCGTCCATGCGCAGCGTGCCCGGGCCCGCGCCTTCGTTGCCGGGCTGGGCCGCCATCAGCGTCACGTCGCCGCCACGGCCGCCGCGCAGTTCATTGCCGGCCAGCAGCGCCGCGCCGCCCGACACATCGACCACGCTGCGCGCGCCGAGCACCACGTCGCCGGTGCTGCGCAGCGTGACCTGCCCGCCGTCCACGTAAGGCAGGCCCTCGATGCGATCGGGCGACTGCGCGATGTGGCTCCACAGCCCGCGCGCATCCAGCCGCACGCCCTCGCCCACCGTCACGCGCGGCGCGTAGCCGATCGGCAGCACGTCGGCGATGGAGATGTCGACCCAGCTGCCGCCGTTGACGCTGGCGAAGCGGCTGACCAGGTCGCCCAGCGCGATGCTGCCGCCGCGCGCGACCAGGTCGGCGTCCACCGTCACCGTGGGTGCGTGCAGCGCGATGCTGCCGCCGGGCGCGACCGCGAGCGCGGACGTCACGGCCACCGTGTCGTTCGCATAGGCGACGACGCCGCCCAGGCGCTGGCGCTGCAGCCACTGGCTGTCGATGCGCACATGGCCCGTGAGGTCCTTCGGCAGCGCCTCGCCGGCGGCCAGTGCATCGGCCAGCGAGGCGGGCGAGATCGGCGCGTCGGCGAAGGTGACGCGGTCGACCCGCGCGGACGGGTTGTCGCGCAGCAGGCCGGTGGCGGCGTCGTAGACCGGCGCCACGCCGCCGATGACCAGGCGCCCGGCCAGCGGTGCCGCGGCCTGCAGCTGGCGATAGCTGTCCAGGCCCGCATCGCGCTTGCGCTGCTGGCGATCGCCCTGGAACACGGTGGCGTCGATGTCGCCCTCGAGCACCGCGGCGCGGGTGCCGACCTGCACCTGGCCGGCATCGCGGCCCACGGTGTAGCCGTTTTCCAGCCGCTCGCGCGGCGCGATCAACGGGTTGTAGAAGTAGCCGGTGGTGGTCTTGCCCCAGCGCGCGTGTTCGTCCTCGAAGCCGCGATAGAGGCCGGTGTAGACGATGTCGGCCGGCGCGGTCGACAGGTTGTACAGGCGCCCGTCGGGGCCCTTGAGCCAGCTCTGCTGCAGCCGGCCGGTCTGCACGTCGAGCGTGCCGCCGGCCACGTTGATGCGCGAGCCGCGCTGCGTGACCAGCTCGCCGCCCGCGAAGGCCACCGTGCCGCCCGACGCGGCCCATTCGCCGACGGTATGGCCGTCGGTGTTGAGGTAGCCGCCGACCTCCAGCAGGCCGCCGCCGGTGTACCAGCGCTCGCCGGCGTAGCCGTTGACGCCGGCCGCCACGCGCACGAGGTCGCGGCGGTCGATCCACATGTCCAGGTTGTTCAGCCGCTTGCCGTCGCGGTTGAGCGGCGCGTCGCGCTGCTCGTTGCCCTGCACGTTGATCTTCACGTTGTTCGACGCCATGGCCACGCCGACGCCGACCGCGCCCGCCACGTCGATGGCGGCGCCGCTGGCCACGCGCGTGCGGCGCTCGGCGCGCGCCTGCACCTGGCCGCCGGTGGCCAGGGTGAGCGAGCCGCCGTCGAAGTCGATGTCGCCGGCCGAGTCGATCTTCACCAGCGACTGGTCGCGGCGGTTGTAGCCGCCGTCGCTCAGGCGCATCGAGTCCTTCAGCAGGGTGTCGCGCTGCACGTCGAGCGCGGTGGCGCCGTCGTTCTCCAGCACGATCGCGCTGGTGCTCTGCGGCGCCAGCGTGACGCGCGCCTCGCCGGCCTCGCCGACCGCCCGCAGGTGCAGCGTGCCGCGCGTGTTGACCGAGCTGCTGGACAGCAGCACGCCCTGCTGCTCCACGGTCTTGCCGACCAGGGTCACGTCGCCGGTCGGCGCGGCGATCAGGCCGGTGTTGCGCACGCGGCCGGCGGCGCTGCCGGCCAGGCGCAGCGGATCGACCTCGTTGCCGCGCGTGCTCGAGTCGCTGTTGCCGTCGGTGCCCATGCCCTTGCGGATCACGAAGGCGTCGCCGGCGGCCAGCACGGTCTGGCCGTTGGCGGTCGCGATGCTGCCGTGGTTGTGCGCCTCGCGCCCGGCCAGCAGCACGTAGCCGCCGCCCTCGGTCACGCTGGTGGGCCGGCGCGTGGCGATGCGCGCGCCGGGCTCCACCACCACGTCGGCGGTGGCCGCACCGTGCGTGGCGCCGGTGGCGTGGAGCACCAGGTCGTTGGCCAGCACCGGCACCTGGGTGCTGCCGCGCGTTTCGCTGTACAGGCCCCGCTTGAACTGCGCGTCGCTCATGCCCACGGCCGCGGCCACGAGGTTGCGCGTGTCGACCTGGCTGCTGCCGCTGAACACGATGCCGTTGCGGCTCACGACCATCACCGTGCCGTCGGCCTGGATCTGCCCCTGGATCTGCGAGGGTCGCGCCTTGGGATCGTTCACGCGGTTGAGCACCGACCAGCTGGCCTGCTGGTCGAACTTCACCGTGGTGTTGCGCCCGACGTTGAAGGTCTCCCAGTTGAGGATCGCCTTGTCGGCCGTCTGCTCGACCGTGACCACGGTGCGGCCCGCGGCCTGGCGCTGCGAATCGGGCGTGAGCGGGCGCGCGTTGTGCCAGCCGGCGGTGAGCGAATTCGTGTCGACCTTCAGGCCGCCTTCGGCCAGGCCGTCGGGCACCGACGGGTCGTGCTGCGCGGCGGCGCGCGCCGCGGCCTGCGCCGACTGCTGCGCCGCGATGGCGCGCGCCGCCAGGTTCAGGTTGCCGAGGGACTGCTGCAGCTGTTCGCTGGCACGCTGCTGCTGCGCCTGCGGCCCGCCGAGCATCGCGGCGGGCAGGCCGTTGGGCAGGCGGCCGGTGGCGAGCGCGGTGCTCTGCGCCATGTTCTTCTGCGCCATCCACGCGCCGCTGAACGCCTGCTGCGCCTGCGCCCCGTCGAACGCGGCGCCGCCGGCCAGCAGCAGCGCGATGGCGCGCACCAGCGGCGTGAGCCGGACCTGCGCGAATGCGGCGGACGAATAAGAAGAAGAGGACGCGTTCGGCGGATTGCGCCGGGACACCGTGCGGCGGCTGCTGCGTTGCATGCGGACTTCCATGGGTTCGTGTTTCGTTGCTCGATCGGGGCCACGAAGCGCAAGGGCCCGTGGACTACGGAGCTATGACAGCGAAGGTCCGGCGCGACTGCACCATGTCACGAAATCTTCACGAACGCGCGGGTCGGCACGCTGCTGGGCACCTCAAGCGCTGGCGGCGCCCAGCAGCACGATGCCGCCGGGCAGCTGCGTGAGTTCGGCGCCGTACACGTCGCGCACGAGGAAGGCCACGTCGTCCAGCCGGTCGATGGAGAAGCTGGCCTGCACGCGGCTGCGGCCCAGCGCCTCGTTCGTGAGGATGAGCCGGCCGTGGCGGTAGCGGTTGACCTCGGCCACCACTTCGGACAGCGGCACCTGGTCGAACACCAGCTGGCGCCGGCGCCAGGCGACGACGGGGCCGGTGTCCACGCCGGTGACGACGCCGAGCCCCGCGGGGCCGTAGCGCAGCTGCCGGCCTTCGTCGAGCCGCGCCTGCTGCGTGCCCTGCGCCACATCGACCTGGCCTGCCAGGCAGGTCACGCAGACCTCGCCGTCGAGGTGGCGGATGTTGAAACGCGCGCGCACGGCCGACACCGTGCCGCCGCCCGCCGCGACCGTGACGCGCGCCGAGGCCGGGCCGCCGGCGAGCACCTCGGCTTCGCCGGACACCAGTTCGATGGCCTCGCCCGCGCTCTCCGTCGCGCCGCGGCGCAGGTTGATGCGCGTCTGCGTGTTCATCTGCAGCACCACGCCCTCACCCATGGCGACCTCGCGCTGCTCGCCGGTGGCGGTGCGGTAGTCGTCGCCCCATTCGGCGACCGAGGGCCACAGCGCCAGCGGCGGCGACACCGCGAGGTAGGCGACCGACGCCGCGACCGCACCGCCCAGGAAGGCGCGGCGTCCGGGCACCGGCAGGCGGCGGTGGGCCGCCTCGCGCGCTTCCTGCTGGCGCACGCGCTGCGCGGCCGGCGCCATGGCCTGCCACACCTGGCGCGCCTGCACGAAGGCCTGCGCGTGCGCGCGGCTGCGCGCGCACCAGCGCCGGAAGGCCTGGGCGTCGTCTTCGGTGGCCTGTTGCGAGCCGAGCCGCACCACCCAGGCTTGCGCTTCGCGTTGCAGGGTTTGCTTCATGGCCTCGGTCGCCTGGGGTTCTTCAGCGGTCATCATGGGGAGACTGTTTTCCGGCGCCAGGACCGAAGCGCTGGATGAAATCCCGGCCGAGCCGCTCGCAGCAGTGTTCCAGGCCGGCGCGCAATTCCTTCTCGACGGTGCGCGCCGACACGCCGTAGCGCGCCGCGATGTCCTTGTGCGGCATTTCGTCGACGCGCGCGGCCAGCACGATGGCGCGGCGGCGGCGCGGCAGCTCGGCCAGCGCGCGCTCGAGCGCCTCGAGTTCGTTGCGCGCCTCGGCGCCGCGCGCGGGGTCGGCGGCCTCGTCGGCCATGTCGTACAGCGCCTCGACCTCGCCCACACTCAGCAGCCGCGCGTTGCTCTTGCGCTGGTCTTCCGCCACGTTGAGCGCAATGCGGAACAGGTAGGCCGAGGGATAGCGCACGGCGCTGCGCACGGTCGAGTTCTCCACGCGCAGGTAAGCCTCCTGCAGCGCGTCGTTGGCGAGGTCTTCCGAACCGAGGCGGTGGTGCAGGTGCTTGCGGAACTGCGCATAGCGCGCGAGGAACAGCGCGCGCAGCGAGGCCTTGATCGATTCGGACATGTGCCTCAGCCTGCGCGCGCGCGCAGGTACGGCCGGCAGTCGCGCGCCGGGTCGGGGCGCGGGGTCAGCAGCAGCGTGACGGGCTGCGGCAGCGCGGCCGGCGGCGGCGTGTCCAGCCCGAGCGCGCGCAGGCTGGCGAGCACCGTGGCATCGCGCGCCGGCACGCCGCTGCCTTCGAGCAGGCGGGCCTCGGTGACGGCGCCCGCCGGGTCGATCCACAACTGGACCGCGAGCCGGTAGCGGCCAAAGGCGTCGGGCTGCGCGATGCACAGCACGCGCGTGACCGCGCCCTGCAGGACCGCAGCGTAGGCCTGCAAGGCCGGGACGTTGCCGGCCGGGGCGGCGCCCGCCGGCGCGCGTTCGTCGGGGACGGCGGTCGCCGGCTGTGCCGGCACGAGCGTGAACGCGCTGGCGCCGGTGTAGCGCGCCACCAGCCCGGTGCCCACGAGCATCCGCTGCAGCGCGTCGCGCGGTGCGAAGTCGCCCTGCACCGGCGACGCCTCGCGGCCGTCGGTGAGGCGGCTGGTGACGAGCACCGAATGCCCGGTGAGGCGCCCGAAGACGGCGAGGGAGCGTGCCAGCGGCTGCGCCGGCAGGTCGAAATGCAGCGCCGGCGCGTCGCTCGCCATGTCGTCGGCTGCCGCGGCGTGGGCGGCGCACATCACCAGCGCCATGACCAGGCACCAGGACAGTGTCAGGCCACCGCCCGATGCGGAAGTACGTGTCATGTGACGGAGGATCAACAGCAGCAACGAAGGGTCTGAAAAGCGGCCGTCCGCCGTGCGGCCCGGGTGAGCGTGCGGGCGAGACTAGCGACCGTGCATGACCGACATGTGACGTTTCGTTCACACTTCCGAGCTCGCGAGATTCCGTCTTCTTCCTGACTTGCACGGGGCCCAGACTGCCCGGTTGGCCGTGATCGCGGCACGGCGTTTCTTCTTCTTTTTTCCTGGGGTGCAACGATGCGCGTCGGTGTGTGGCTGTTCGGCGTGATGCTCTCGGTGATCGGCACTGGCGCGGCGGCGCAGACGCCGCCCTCCGGTGGCGGCGAGGCCGACGGCAGCTGCGTCGAGGTGGTGGTGAACGGCGAGCGCACGCCCGCCTACGACTGCCTGACCCGCAAGCTCGCGCCCACGATGCCGGCACGCGCGCCGGACGACGCGGCGCCCGGGCTGGCCTCGGAAGCGATCACGCAGCGGCCGGGCAATCAGTTGGGCTTGTTCAACCGCGCGGCGACCGGGCATCGCATGGGCAACACCTTCGGCACCTCGGTGTATCCGCAGCGTCCGCCGCCGGCGGTGTACACCTCGCCGCTGCTGCCGGCGCGGCCCTGAGCGGCGGCATGCGGGAAAAGTGGCCGGGCGTTCAGAGTTGCTGGGTCACCAGCACCACGAACCCGGCCAGCGAAATGGCGGCGCCCATGGCTTTCCTGAAGGTCTTCAACATGTCGTGTGCTCCATCGGTGAGATCCGTGAGCCTCGATGGTGCGCCGCTTGCGGGTGCAGCGGGTTTGGCAATCCCGATGGCCGGGATAGAAAAACTTCAACCGCGAGTGCGGCGGGTGCGGATGAACCCGGTCAGCTCGCCCGTGCGCCGGTCCGGGCTTCGGCGAGCGACAGGCGCTCGCGGGCGAACTGGCTGGCCCGCAGGCGCACGCGCGCGAGCGCGGCGTCCAGCGAGGGCTGCTGCATGAAGACGAGCACGCCGCGCTTGAGCCCGCGCAGGCGGAGTTCGGCCACGCCGGCATAGCGGCCGCCGGTGGTCTGGCGGATGTCGATCTCGCTGGACCAACCGTCGGAAAGTTCGACGAAAAGATGTTGCTGTGTGGCGCTCATGTCAGTGAGGAGCTTAGGGCTACTGCCGGCGCCGCCCTAGGACATAGTTCCTAGGTATTAGCATTTAATTTCGTTTAATAACAATTTCACGCGCTTCGCGCAAAGGGACACCATGTGTGAACATCCGCATGACTTTCGGCACTCGCGCCGAAACAGCGTGCCATCTAGGATGGAGCGGCCGTGATCCGTCTCCCTCTTTCTGCGCATCCTCCCGACCGGCCTGCCCCGCAGGTCGACACCGTCCGCCCCGATTTCCGCGCCGCCGCATGAAGGACGAGATCCACTCCGCCGAGCACCTCTACACCATCGAAGTCGAGGGCCGCAACGTCACGGTGCGCGACGTGATGGTGGCGGCATTCACCTACCGCATCAAACTCGAGGAACTGCTCGGCTCGCCCCGGCAGGTCGCGCACTGCTACCGGCTCTGGCGCCGGCTCGAGCGGCTCGACGAGCCCCCCATGACCCGCCTGGACATCAAGTACGCCACCGCGTGGCGCGACGCGCATGCGCAGGCCTGGCAGGTGGCGCAGGTGTTTCTCACCGACCCGCACACCAAGACCTTCGTGCTGCGGCTCGCCGCGCCCTAGCGGAGCGCGTCAGCGCATGTGCGCCATGTCGCGGATGTCGGAGCGCAGCGCGCTGCGGTCGGCGCCCACGAGCGGCAGGTTGACCAGCAATTCGAGCCGGCGGCGCAGCGAATACAGCACCTGCAGCGCGCCATGCGCCGCGTCGTCCGGGCCGGTGTTGGCGCCGGCCACGTCGGGGTAAGGCCACAGGGCCGCATCGGGCTGGCCGGGCCAGCGCGGTTGCAGCGGTTCGAGCGCGGGGTCGAGCGTGATGACGACGTCTGCGTTGTGCGATCCCGCGCGCGCCAGCAGGTCCCAGCTGCGCGGCGGCGAGGTCGGCAAGGCCATGCCGGCGCTGCCCAGCGCCTCGACGGCCGCGGGGTGCACGTCCGCCGCCAGCCGCCCCGGCTGCCCGCACGAGCGCACCGAAAAGCGCTTCGCATCGAGGTGGGCAAGACAGGCCTCGGCCAGCACGCTGCGCAGCGAATTGCGCCGCGAGACAAAGACAACCTCGATCCGTTTCTGCATGGTCGAACGACTATAGCCACGCCGTGTGGCAGGTGGGTGCCGAAGCACAGGGACCCTTTTGCAGACGCCTGTTTACCCCGGACCTGCAGACATGACAAATAAGTGTAAACACTCGTAAACCTTGCGGGATGGGTCGGCGTTAGAACCGCATGACAACCGACCCCTCCCTCGTTGTGCTTGCTTTCCTGGTCGGTCTTGCCGCGGGCGTGACGCTCATGAGCATGCTGGCGGTCCTGCGTTCCGACCAGGACATGCCGCACTCCGAGCACACCCGGCTGTAAGGCAGACCGCGGGCATCGCCTGCCGGCACGTGGCCGGCCGGCGCAAGCGGGCGCGCTTGTTCAGAACCCCGACTGCTCGATCAGCACCGAGGTCGCCGCATGGACCCAGCGGCGGGCCAGGCTCTCGCGGGTGCCTTCGAAATGCGCGCGCACCTCGCGCACCCCGTCGACCGGCGCGTCGTCTTCGCCCTCCACCGTCACACGAAACCAGGCTTCGGCCGGACGCAGGTCTTTCTTCTGCGCGGTCGGGTTGAGCGCGATCGGGCCGCCGTGGTCCTGCGCCAGCAGCAGGTGCGGCAGCCGGCGCACCGGGCTGTTGTCGATGGCGCGCACCAGCCCTTCGAGCTTGCGCGTGCGGCCCTTGACGAGGATCACCGCGCGGCTGCCGGCCGCCAGGCGCTGGCGGTCGTGCTCGGGCACCAGCGCTTCCACGCGCCAGCGCCGGCCGTCGACCACCAGCGCCATGAGCTGCGACGGCGCCACCCACGTGCCGGACTGCAGCAGCGGATCGACGTCGCGCATCGTGCCGCCGTGCGCCGCCACGAGCCGCAGGCGCAGCAGCTCGGCGTCGCGCGCGCGCCGCTCGGTGTCCCAGCGGCTGGCCTGCTGTTCGGCCAGCACCTGCTGCGCCGCCGGGCGTTCTTCCAGGCCCATGGCGCCGCGCGCCGCACGCGCGTAGGCGCTGGACATCACGCGCGCTTTCTCGCGCTCCTCGGTCTGGCCCGGCGCTTCGAGCGTGACCAGCGACTGCCCCGCCGCCACGGCCGCGCCGTCGTTCGCTTCCATCGCTGCCAGCCGCGCCGCATAGGGCGAGAACACGGGCTGCTCGACGCCGGCGCGGAGCACGCCCGGCGCCGAGATACCGCCGTGCCACGGCACCAGCAGCACCGCTGCCACGAGTGCGAGCAACAACGCCGCCACGACGCGCCGCCGCGGCTTGATCTCGTCGCGCCGCGCGTGCCACACGCGCAGCTCCGCCATCACCGGCCGCACGACAAAGACGCCCATCTCGACGATGAAGAGGAACACGCCCAGCGCCTTGAAGAACGCGTGATACACCACGACCGCGATGCCGATGAACAGCACCAGCCGGTAGGCCCAGGTCGCGAACGCGAACGCGATGAGAAAACGCCGAAAGCCCGGCGTGAGCGTCTCGGGCGACGGGTCGTTGAAGCCCAGCAGCCAGCGCCGCAGCGCGCGCTTGGCCTGCTGTCCCGCGCGCTCGTGCAACCCCGGAAAATCCAGCGCATCGGTCAGCATGTAGTAGCCGTCGAAGCGCATGAAGGGGCTGGCGTTCACCGCGAGCGTCAGCACCCAGGCCGTGGTCGCCAGGAAGAACAGCGCGTTGCGCAGGTCGCCGTCGGGCATGAAGGCCCACAGCAGCGTCGACCACGCGGCCAGCACCAGCTCGGCGCAGATGCCGGCCGACGCGATGGCCAGGCGATGTTGCGAGCGCGCCAGCTTCCAGCTCTCGCCGGTGTCGGTGTAGGCCATCGGCCACATCACCAGCAGCGCGACGCCCATGTGCCCCACGCGCACGCCGTGGCGCGTGGACATGAGCGCGTGCCCCATCTCGTGCAGCAGCTTCGACACCACGAGTGCGCCCGCAAAACCCAGCACGCCCTCCCAGCTGATGGCGCCGCGCAGCTGGGCCGCCACCGTGTCCCACTGCCGCGCGGCAAGCAGCACGCCGACGCCGGCGGCGAGCGCGCTGAGCGCCACGAACCAGCGGCTGTAGAGCCACTCGACCCAGGGCAGCATCTTCTCGAGCAGCCGCGCCGGCCGCACCAGCGGAATGCGCACGAACAGGTAGTTGTTGAGCAGCCAGCGCCAGGCCGGCATCGGCGGCTTGCGGCGCACGGTGCGCAGCAGCTGGTGCTGTTCGAGAAAGCCCTGGAAACGCGCCACGTCGTCGGCGTCGGGCGCCAGCGGGGTGTCGCGTTCGATCGCCTGCGCGATGCGCGCGGCGTCGGCCATCGGCCAGCGCTGCAGGATCTCGAACTCGAGCCAGCCGATGCGAAAGAACAGGTTGCGCACCGGGTCGCACACGTGCCAGGCCGGCGAGCCGTCGCCGTTGGCGCCGGCCGGGTGGATCTGCAGTTCCTCGCGCAGCGCCGGCCAGGGCGGCGGCGCTGCAGCGCCCGCGGAGGCGCCACGGCCTGCGGGCGCCGTGCCGCTCAGCATCCGCACCACTCCCGCGCCGCCGCGAACGGCCGGCGCAGCAGCAGGTAGCCGAGCACGGTCCACTCGCCCGACACGCGCGCCGTGCCGCGCAGGCCGATGCGCGCCACGCCCGAGGGCTCGCTCAAGTGGCCGCGCAGCTGGTAGCTGGCCACGCCGTTGGGCGCCTCGACCGCCTGGTAGCCGGCGTGGTCGAGCCGGGCCGACACCGGGTCCAGCGGCGCCACGCGCAGGAACAGGGTCATGGGCGCGCCCGGCGCCAGGTTGACCGCCTCGCTCACCGGCGCCCAGGCCTGCACGCCGAGCACGGCCGGGTCGGCCAGCAGCCCGACGCGCTCGCCGGTCTGCACCGGGCGGCCGGCCCAGTCGTCGGGGTCGGAGTACACGAACACGCCCGCGGCCGGCGCCTTGATCTGCAGCTGCGCCACTTCGCGCTGCAGCGCGCCCACCTCCACCTCGCGCTCGCGCAGCTTGCCTTCGGCCAGGCTCAGCTCGGCCTTGGCCGATTGCGATTCGATGGCCCGCTGCGAGGCCTGGTGCAGCTCCAGCCGCGCGGTCGACAGCGCCGCGCGCGCCACGGCCAGCCGGTTGTCCAGCGTGGTGTCGTCGAGCTCGGCGATGGTCTGGTCGGCCACCACCGGCGTGTTGGGCGGCACGGTCATGCGACGGATCACGCCGTCGCGCGGCGAGGCGATCACCTGGCTGCGCGTGGAGATCACCTCGGCCTGCAGCAGCGCGTATTCGCGCACCGGCACCAGCAGCGCGAGCGGCAGCAGCGCCAGCGCCCAGCGCAGCGGCTTGCGCGCCCACGCTTCGTGCAGCAGCGTGCCGATGGAGCGGCGGCGCCCGGTCAGCGCCCACCACGCATGGCCGTACATCGCGGCGGCCTGCAGCAGCAAGAACTCGGGCGCCTTGGCGTCGAACTCGGTGGGCCACGGCGCCTCGCGCGCCAGGAACAGCGCGGCGCGCGCGCGGCCGTCGGGGTCGGCCATGGGCAGCACCCACACCTGGTCGGGCAGCCAGTCGGCCCATGAGGCGGCGAGCGCCGGCGGCAGCATCCCGGGCGACAGCGCCAGCACGCGCGCGACGGCCGGCAACTCGTCCAGCCGCGGCTTCAGGTGGTCGGCCACCGAGGCCAGCCACAGCGCATAGGGCGAGTCGGACTCCACATCGGCCAGCCCCGAATGCGCCACCAGCCGCGTGCGGCGCGCGCCGAAGAAGCCGACCAGCGCGGCCTGCCGGTACGGCGCGATCGCGTGGGTCTCGTTGCAGATCAGAAAGGCCAGGTCGGCCGGGCGCTGCGCCGCGCGCACCTTCGCGGCCAGCGCATGGAACGCGAGATCGGTCACGACGCTCCGCCCTTGCCGCGCGCGGCGCTCATCCCCTGCCGACCGGCGCGCGCACCTGCCCGCTCATGCCCGGCAGCACCTGGCCGGCCGCGTCGCCCGCGAGTTCGGCCTCGATCTCGATGGTCTGGCTCACCGCGTCCACGCGGCCCGACACGCGCGTGACCTTCAACACCACCGCAGCGCCGGTCTCGTCGACCGTGGCGTCCAGGCGCTGGCCGGTCTTCAGCCACGCGAGCCATTGCGAGGGCACGTTCATGCGCGCCTTCAGCGGGCCATTGCCGACCAGCTCGACCACCGGCGCGCCGGGGTTCACGCCCTGCCCCACCTTCACATGCACGCGCGCCACCTTGCCGGCGAACGGCGCCACGAAATTGCACTGCGCGATCTGCGCGTCGAAGATGCGGACCTGGCTCTGCGCCTTGTTCACGTTGGCTGCCGCCAGCTCGACCTCGATCTCGGCCGCCGACTGCAGGCCCTGCAGCTTCAGCTTGCCCACGTACTGCACCTTGGCGGCCTCGTGCTCGGCCCGCGCGGCGGCGCGGCGCGCCTGGATCTCGTCGCATTCGTAGGCGGCCAGCACCTGGCCCGCGCGCACCGTGTCGCCCAGGCTCACCGGCACCTTCGCGAAGCGGCCCGGGGCCGAGGCCGAGAGCACGCTTTCCTGCGCGGCCACCACGAGAAAACGCACCGGCGCCAGGTTGCCCGGCGCACCCGCCGGGGCGGCGCGCGGCGCGGGTGCCGGTTGGGCCCCGGCCTGCAGGGCACCGCCCAGCGCGCAGGCCAGGAGCACGCCGATGCGAAGCACGGAGAAGGACGACGGTTTCAAGGGCGGGCTCGCTTTCACTTCTGCGTCACCGTGGCGCCCGTGCGCGCGAGGCGACGCACGTCCGTGATCACCGACAGCGTCGCCGCCTCGGCGAAGGCGCTCACGGCGCTTTCGGTCGTCACGGCCGGCACGTAGCTGGCGTAGTTCTGCGACAGCAGCTCGCGCCCGCCCGGCTCGGCCAGCGTGAGCCGCCACTGGGCGCGCGTGGTGCCGCGCTGCTGCGGCACGTGGCGCTGGAAGGCCAGCGTGAGCACCAGTGCATCGGCCGACCCCGAGGACACCAGCTCGTTGCGCGTGACGATGCGCTCGACCGCGCCGCGCACCGCCGCTTCGCTCACGCCCGACGGCAGGTCGCGCACGCGCACGGTCACCGGCCGGTTGCGCACCGGGATCAGCGCCGCTTCGAGGAACACCGCCTTCTCGCCTTCGGCCATGCTCTGCTCGATGGCCTTGGCGACGGTCTTGATGTCGGTGCTGGCCACGGTGGCCGGCATCAGGTCGATGCCGACCGAGTTGAGCACCCGGCCGTACGAGGTCTGCGTGGCCGCATAGGCCGTGGCCAGCTGGAAGCGCGACACCAGCGCGCGCGCATCGACGCGCAGTGCCTCGAGTTCGCTCTCGAGCTGGTTGCTGGCGCCGGCGCGCGCCACGCTGGCCATGCGTTGGTCGACGCGGCTGGATTCGGCCGCCAGTTCCTGGTCGACCACCGCCAGCTTGTAGCGCTCGGCCGACACGCGCACCTGCGTGACCACCGCCATGGTCAGCGCCAGGCGGCGGGCTTCGTCGGTCTTCTTGCGCGCGTCGTTGGTGCGGTTGATGGCCGGGATGGCCGCCAGCCGGAACAGGTCCATCGACAGGCTCACGCCCGCGTCGCTCCAGTTGCTGTTGTAGAGGAAGGAGTTGGAGTCGTAGCGCGCCCCGGCGTACAGGTTCAGGCTGGGAAACAGCGAGGCGATCTGCTTCTTGGTCTCGGCGATGCCGATGCGCGCCTTGTAGTCTTCCTCGCGCAGCTCGGCGCGGTTTTCCAGCGCGGCGACCTCGAGCTTGTCGATGTCCAGCGTGACCGGCGCGCGGCCGTCCTGCGGCCCTTCGACCAGCGTGAAGTCGACGCCCGGCGGCAGGCTCATGAGCGCGGCCAGCTCGCGCTTGGCGAACTGCATTTCCTGGCGCTTGGCGTTGACCAGCGACATCGCGTCGAGCAGCGCGCGCTGGTAGGCCAGGCCCTGCGCGGGCGGCAGCACGCCGGCACGCTCGGCCTCGCGCGACTTCTTCAATGCGTCTTCGATGCGCACGGCCAGCCGGTCGGCGTCGCCGATGAGCTGCTGCGCGCCGATGGCGCGCCAGTAGGCGCTGCGCACGTCCTGCGCGATGTTCTGCAGGATCTTGCGGCGGCGCTCTTCGGCGATGTTGACCTCGTCGGCCGCCTGCTTGGCGCGGAAGTAGCTGATGCCGAAGTCGAGCGCGTTCCACGACAGCGTGGCGCGGCCGTAGTAGTGCGAGCGCTGCTCCGAGGTCGAGGGCCGCAGGCTCACCACGCGGTCTTCGATGCCGATGCTGGTGCCGCCCGAGTCGTTGCTGCGATCGTTGTAGCCGGCGTCCGCCACCAGCTTGGGCAGCATGTCGGCGGCCGACACATCGAGCAGGCCGCGCGCCAGGGCCGACTCCATGAGCTTCAGGCGGTAGTCGGCGTTGTACTTGAGCGCGCGCGCCAGCACCTCGGAATACGTCATGGGCGTGGCGACCGCGGCCTGGTCCTTGTAGAGCTGCTTCTGGTCGTGGCGCACGCGCACCACGATCTCGTCGCGCGTGAGCTGCACGGGCGTCATGCTGCAGCCGGCCAGCATCAGCGCGGCCGCGGCGGCAGTCCACGACAGGGGGAAACGGAAGGTCGACGCGGGTTGCTTGTGAATGTCGGTCATGGTGCTCGATGGATAGGACATGGTTCGATGGCTCCGGCGTTTTTCTCTGCGTCGATCAACTCGTGGGCACGCGCACGGTGGGCGTGGCGCGCTGCGGATGCCGCAGCAGCTCGCGCACCGCGTCGCGCTCCGCGGCGGCCGCGGCCACGCGGCTGGAGAACGAGCGCGCCGTGTCGGTGGCCACCGGCGCGGCGGCACCGGCTGCCGGTGCCACATCGGCCTGCGCCGCCTCGGTGGACGGATGCGCCGCATCGGCGCGCGGCACCACGATGCGCCCACCTTCGCGTGTGGGCGCTTCGGGCGGCGGCTGTTGCGGCACCGAGAAGCTGTCGAAGTCGCCGAACAGCGGGCTCGCGCCGTCGACCAGCTTGCCGGCCGTGACGCCGCGCAGCGCGAGCGTCTGCTCCACGTCGCGCACCATGCGCAGCGAGAAGGCCACGCCGTCGCGGCTCACGTGCTCGGCGTAGTCCACGCCCTGCGGCTCGCCCCACAGGTCGGTGGGACGGTCCTCGCCGAAGAGGCGGTCGCCGCCCAGCGCGCGCGCGGCGATCGCGCCCGACAGCATCTGGCTCAGGCGCTGCGATTCCTGCACCGCGATCTGCACGAACAGCGCCGGCGTCATCGACTGGTCGATGCGGCGGCTGGGGTCGCCGAAGTCCGCCGGGAACACCTGGTCGCCCGTGAGCGGCCGGTGCTGCGAGGTGCCGTTGATCGTGACGACCAGCTTCGCCGTGCTGGTGCTGCCGTCGGCGTCGGTGATGACGTAGTCGAACACCTCGGTCAGCGTCTGGCCGTCTCCCAGCGAGGCCACGCGCACGTTGCTGGCGTTCACCGAATAGCTGTAGCTGCCGTCGGCGTTCAGGCGCAGGTTGCCGTAGCGCCCTGCCGTCGATCCGCCGATGGTGCCGGCCACGCCTTCGAAAGAGACGCCCGTGACCGGCGTCGGCGTGCCGTCCGCGCCGAGGCGGTCGGCCACGTCGTTCGCGCCCATGCCGTCCCCGCCGAACACGTTGCCGGTGGCCGTGGCGCCGGGCCGCGTGGTGCCGATCGAGGTGGCGTCGTTGCGTGCCGTGGGCACGTCGTCGATCACCAGCACGCGCAGCGTGCCCTGCGTGGTATCGCCGTCGCGGTCGGTCACCTGCAGCGCGATGTCGTCGGTGACCTGCCCGCCCGCGTGGCTCTGCGCGGCGCCCAGCACGTAGGTGTAGCGCACGGTGCCCGTGGCCGCGTCGAAGCCGGTGAGCGTGATGCGCCCGCGGTCGGTGGCGATGGTGACCGGGCTCGTGCCGAGCGCGGCCAGCTGCGCCGGCGTGAGCGTGGTGCCGTGCACCGCGATGCTGCCCAGCCCGTCGGGCGCCGTGACGAAGAAGCTGCCCGAGACCGTCTCGCTCGCGTCGCCCGGCTCGACCAGGCCGCGCTCGTACACGGTGGCCTGCCCGGCCGTGTCGGGGCCGTTGTTGTCGCCGATCACCAGCGTCACGCCGTCGTTCGCACCGTGGATGGTGAGGGTCAGCGTGGCGGTGCTGGTGTCGCCGTCGTTGTCGGTGATCGTGTAGGTCACCACCTCGGTCAGCGTGTCGCCCACGACCAGCGCCTGCACGCGCGGGTCGCCGTTGTTCAACGTGTAGGTGTAGCTGCCGTCGGCGTTCAGCACGATGCGCCCGTAGGTGGTGGCGATGGACGTGCCCACCGTGCCAGCCACGCCGCCGAAGCTCACGCCCGTCACCGGCACGCCGTTGGCGTCGTCGGCGCCAAGGGTGTCGTTGGCCTTCACGTTGCCGCCCACCGTGTTCGGCGCGCCGTCCTCGGTGATGGCGTTGGTGTCGTTCACGGCCTCGGGCACGTCGTCCACGATGCGCACGGTGAGCGTGCCCGTGGCCGTGTCGCCGCCGGCGTCGGTCACCACCAGCTTGATGTCTTCCGTGCTTTCGGTGGCGTTCGGCTGCGGCACCTGTGCGTCCAGCGTGTAGGTGTAGGTCAGTTCGCCCGTCGTCGGCACGCCGCCCACCGAGCTGGTGGGCGTGAAGCCGGTGAGCACCAGCGTGCCGCGCGGCGTGTCGATGGTGACCGGCGTCGTGCCCAGGTTCGCCAGCTCGGCCAGCGTCAGCGGGCGCCCGCCCACGGTGACGCTTTGCATGCCGTCGCTCGCCGAGACCACGATCGTGCCGGTGGTGGTCTCGCGGGTGTCGGGGCCGCCGATGCCGTCGACGAGCCCGCGCTCGTGCACCTCCGCCTGCCCCGTGGCCGCGCCGTTGCCGTCCACCGCGCCGATGGCCGGGTCGCCGTCCAGGCGGCCGTGGATGGTGATCGTCAGCGTGGCGGTGCTGGTGTCGCCGTCGGCATCGGTGATCGTGTAGCGCACCGTCTCGGTCAGCTGCTCGTTGGTCTTGAGCGCGTTGACGGCGGCGTTGTCGTTGTCCAGCGTGTAGGTGTAGCTGCCGTCGGCGTTCAGCACGATGGCGCCGTACGTGGTCGTGAGCGACACGCCCACCGTGCCGGCCGCGCCGCCGAAGCTCACGCCCGTCACCGGCACGCCGTTGCCGTTGTCCGCGCCGTCGCGGTCGTTGGCCTTCACGTTGCCGCTCACCGTGTCCGGCACCGCGTCCTCGGTGATGGCGGCCGTGTCGTCGGTGGCCTGCGGCGTGTCGTTGATGATGAGCACGGTGAGCGTGCCGTTGGCCACGTCGCCGTCGCGGTCGGTCACCGACAGCGGGATCTGCTCGGTCACTTCGGTCAGCACACCGCCGGAGCGATGGCTCTGCGCAGCGCCCAGCGTGTAGGTGTAGCTGACCGCGCCGCCGGTCACGATGCCGTTGGACAGCGTGGTGCCGCTGAAGCCCGTCAGCTGGATCTGGCCGTCGGGCGTGGTGATCGTGATCGGCGCGCCCGGCGTGAGCGCCTGCAGCTGCGCCAGCGTCACCACCGTGCCGCCGACGTTGATGCTGGCCACGCCGTCCGCCGCGGTGATGTTGAAGCTGCTGGCGGCGCGCTCGCCCGTGTCGGTGATGCTCACCAGGCCCGACTCGAACACCGTGACCTGCCCGGTCGCCGCGCCGTTGGCGTCGGTGACGGCGATGCCCGGCAGGTCGTTGGCGCCGCGGATGGTGATCGTGAGCGTGGCGGTGCTGGTGTCGCCGTCGGCATCGGTGATCGTGTAGCGCACCTGCTCGGTCAGCATCTCGCCCACCGACAGCGCCTGCACGCGCGGGTCGGCGTTGTTCAGCGTGTAGGTGTAGCTGCCGTCGGCGTTCAGCACGATCGACCCGTAGGTCGTGGTGATCGACGCACCCACCGTGCCGGCCGCGCCGCCGAAGCTCACGCCGGTCACCGGCGCCACGTTGCGGTCGTCCGCGCCGATGGTGTCGTTGGTCGCCACGTTGCCCGACACCGTGTTCGGCGCGGCGTCTTCGGTGATGGCGGCCGCGTCGTCGGTGGCCTGCGGCACGTCGTCCACGATGCGCACGGTGAGCGTGCCCGTGGCCGTGGCGCCGCCGGCGTCGGTCACCTGCAGGGCGATGGCTTCCGTGCTCTCGGTCGCGCCCGGCTGCGGCACCTGCGCGCGCAGCGTGTAGGTGTAGGCCAGGTTGCCCGCCGTGGGCACGCCGCCCACCGAGGTGGTGGCCGTGAAGCCCGTCAGCGTGAGCGTGCCCAGCGGCGTCGTGATGACGACCGGCGTGGTGCCCAGGTTGGCCAGCTCGGCCAGCGTCAGCGTGCGACCGCCCACGGTGACGGTCTGCAGGCCATCGGCCGCCGACACCGTGACGACGCCACTGCCGTTCTCGCGCGCATCGGGACCGGCCGGGCCGTCGACCAGCCCGCGCTCGTGGACCTCGGTCTGGCCCGTGGCCACGCCGTTGCCGTCCACCGGCACGATCTCGGGGCTCGCGTCGGAGTGGCCGTGGATGGTGATCGTCAGCGTGGTGGTCGAGGTGTCGCCGTCCGCGTCGGTGAGGGTGTAGCTCACCGTGTCCGTGAGCGTCTCGCCGTCTTTCAGCGCGTTGACGCGCGGGTCGGTGTTGTCCAGCGTGTAGCTGTAGCTGCCGTCGGCGTTCAGCACGATGGCACCGTATTCCGTGTCCAGCGCGCTGCCGACCGTGCCGGCCGTGCCGCCGAAGCTCACGCCCGTCACCGGCACGGCCGTGTCCGCGCCCTCACGGTCGTTGGTCTTCACGTTGCCGGTCACGGGGTTCGGCGCGGTGTCTTCCGTGACGCTGTTCGTGTCGGGGTTCGCGGTGGGCACGTCGTTCACGATCAGCACCGTGAGCGTGCCGCTGGCCACGTCGCCGTCGCGGTCGGTCACGCTCAGCGCCACCGCCTCGGTCACTTCGCCCGCGCTGTGGTTCTGCGCCGAGGTCAGCGTGTAGGTGTAGCTGACCGTGCCGCCGGTCACGACGCCGTTGGGCAGCGTGGTGCCGCTGAAGCCCGTGAGGCGGATCTGGCCGTCGGGCGTGTTGATCGTGATCGGCGCGCCCGGCGTGAGGGCCTGCAGCTGCGCCAGCGTCACCACCGTGCCGCCGACGTTGATGCTCGCCACGCCGTCGGCCGCCGTGATGTTGAAGCCCGCGCCCGCCGTCTCGCTGGTGTCGCCCACGCTCGTCAGGCCCGACTCGTGCACCGTCACCTGGCCGGTCGCGTTGCCGTTGGCGTCGGTCACCGTGATGCCCGGCACGTCGTTGCTGGCGCCGCGGATCGTGATGGTGATCTGCGCGATGTCGGTGCCGCCTGCGCCGTCGGAGATGGCGTAGGTGAAGAGGTCGGTGAGCGTCTCGCCGGCGATCAGCGCCTGCACGCGCGGGTCGGTGTTGTCCAGCGTGTAGGTGTAGCTGCCGTCGGCGTTCAGCACGATGCTGCCGTGGGTGCCGGTCAGCGGGCTGCCCAGCGTGCCGGCCGTGCCGGCGCCGGCCTCGGGGCCGGTGCGGATGCCGGTGACCGTGAGCGTGGTGCTGTCGGGGTCGTGGTCGGCCTCGCCGGGAATGCGCCCGCTGATGACGTTGCTGCCGACCGACACCGTGTCTTCGTCGATGCTGTGCGTGTCGTCGACCGCGGTCGGCGGGTCGTTCACGGCGGTGATCGTGAGCGTGCCGGTGAGCACGTTGCTGTTCAGCGGCAGCGGGCCGCCCGCGTTGCCGCCGGGCTGCACGTTGTTGCCGTCGTTGAGCACGATGGTGTAGACGCGCTCGTTGTCGGTGCCAAAGGCGGTCGGGTTGTCGCTGCTGCTGCGGTAGGACAGCTGGTCGAGCACCGCCCGCACCTCGGCCACGGTGGTGTCGGCGTCGAACTGCACCACCAGTGGCGCGCCGTTGCCGCCCGAGACGCTGACCCCCGGGGGCAGCGCGCCGTTGATGAACAGCTGGTCGCCCGGCTGGTAGCCGTCCAGGCTCACGGTGAGCGAGCCCGCGCCGAACACGCCCGCGGCCAGGCCGGGCGTGGTCGCCAGGTCGAGGTCGCCGACGGTGCCGCCGCTGACCAGCGCCACGGGCGGAATGCTGACGCCGGTGCCGGTCTGGTTGTTCTCCACCGCGGTCGCGCCGGTGGTGCCGCCGATCACCGGCGCGTCGTTGCGCGGCGCGATGGTGGTCGACACGTTGCGCAGCACCGACCACTGGCTGGTGGCGTCGTTGACGGTGGCGCTGATGTCGCCGCTGCCCGCCGCCACCGGCGCATCGGACACGCGCACGACCAGCCCGCCGGGCGTGCCGTTGAAATCGGCCGCCGGCACGAAGCGCAGCTGCGCGCTGGTGGGCAGCAGCAAGGCGCTGGTGTCGGACGCGCCCGTCGGCACGGCGAGCCAGTCGGTGCCGTTCAGGCTGTACTCCCACGCGCCCTGCGCGGCGTTGGCGTTGTTGCCCACGATGGCGATGCCGCCGAACGAGGTCGATGCATCGCCGCCGCCGCTGATGGACGTCTGGTTGTCGGTCGCGTCGCCGTAGCCGCCGCCCAGCAGCGTGTCGACGCGCACGCCGGCACCCGTCACGTCCTCGACGCCGGCGGGCACGGTCGCATCGGTCGCCGTCGGCCGGTCGTTCACGTTGATCACCGTGGTGCTGAGCACAATGGTGCCGGCGCTGTAGACGGTGGTGCCGCCATTGCGGGCACCGGACGTGTCGACCTGGCTGCCCGAGGTGGGGTCGGCGGTGGCGCTGTCGTTGTTGGTGTCGGTCTCGACCAGCCGCACGGTCAGCGTGGTGGGCGTGCCGTGGAAGTTGGCGGCCGGCACGAAGCGCAGCTGCGCGTCGGCGGCCAGCACCAGGGCCGTGCCGTCGGTGCGTGCGCCGACGGGAATCCAGGTGCTGCCGTTGTCCAGCGAGTACTGCCAGGCCCCCTGCGCGGGGTCCGGGACGTGGCCCGTGATCGCGACGCCGAAGAAGGTGTCGGACGAACTGCCGCCGGTGCCACCGTTGCCGCTGTTGTCGATCAGGTCGGCGGCGTCGTCGAAGTGCGAGCCGAACAGGGTGCCCACGGGGGTGCCGGCCGCGTTGTTGCCCACGTCCTCGGTGACGTTCGGCAGCGTCTGGGTGGTGCCGCCCACCACCACCGGCGCGTCGTTGACCGGCGCCACCGTGAAGACGAAGGTGCGCGTGGTGACCAGGCGGTTGCCGACCCCGTCCGCGTAGGCGAAGGTGCCGGTCGTGCTGTTGTCGCCGGGTGCCAGGACGCCCGGACGCCCGCCGGTGTGGCCCTCGTCGTTGACCACCACGGTCACGGTGAAGGCGCCGTTCCAGTCGGCCGGCAGCGCGGCGCCGGGGGCGTCGGGCAGCGCGATCGAGATGGCGTTGATGCGGCTGTTGATCTGCGCCAGCGTGCCGGTGATGGTGATGCTGGCGCCGCCCAACGGGCCGACCGAGCCGCCGCTGCCGCCCACGCCGTTGATGACGAAGCCCGGGGGCACCGACACCGTGGCTGTCAGCACGTCGGTGGCGGCCGCGTCCTGGTCGGTGACCGTGAGGCCGGTCAGCGTGACGCTGCCGTTGCCTTCGTCCACCGTCGGGTTGCCGGCCGCGATGTGGGCCGGGTCGTTGATCGACGACGGGAACAGCGTGCGGTAGGCCGAGGCCACGTTGGCCGTCAGCCCCGCGGGGATCAGCGCGTAGGGGTTGACGTTGGTGGTGGGCACCGCCACCGTGCCGCCGTTCGCGTTGTTGTTCTCGCCGCCGTTGGCGCCGCCCGCCAGCGCGCCGCTGCTGTTCTCGCGCAGGCGGTCGTCCACGATGACCTGCACGCGGTAGGTCTGGTCGGTGTTGGCCAGGCTGCCGCCCAGCGCCACCTGCAGGCCGTCGAGGTAGGCCTGCACCTGCGCGCGCGTGCCGCGGATGACGAGCGCGCTGCCGGTGCCGTCGTAGGTGCTGTCGATGGTCACGCCCGAGCCGGCTGCATTGCTCGAGGTGATGGTGATGGCGTCGCTGCCGCCGTCCGTGTACTGCGCCGCGCCCAGCGGCACGCCCGTGCCGTTGGTGATGCGCACGGTGACCTGCAGGAAATCGGCTTCGCCGGGCGCGATGCCGCCGCCGTCGCCGTCGATGTCCAGGTCGCGCACGACGAAGCCCGGCACGGCCGACGGCGCGTTGCCGCCCGTCAGGTACAGCGGCGTGTTCGGGTTGGTGCCCGGCGTGAGCCCGGCCGTCGGCGCGTCGTTGACGGCCACGATGGTCAGCGCCATCGTCATGTCGGGCGGGTTGTTCGACACGCTGCCACCGCCGGTGTCGCCGCCGATCTGAGAGCCGGTGTCGTCGAAGGAGACGGTGAGCGTCACGTCGCCGGCGTCGGCGCCGTTGAGGTCGTGGTTGACGTGGGTGGCGCTGCGGTAGGTCAGGCCCGTGGCGGCGCCGCTGGTGATCAGCTCCTGGATGTCGCTGGCGCGGCCGGTGAGCGTGAGTGCGCCGGTGTTGTCGCCGGCGATGGTCACGACGCGCCCGCTGGGCAGCGTGAAGCTCGTCTGCCCGCCGGTGCCGCCGATGCCCAGCGTGCCGTTGGGCACGGTCAGCCGCAGCGTGATGGGCGTGCCGAAGGCCGCTGATTCGGGGTCAGACACCACGAAGCCCGCGCCGATGTAGGTCGGCTGGTCTTCATAGACCGTGTGCACGGGCGGCACGACCAGCACGCCCGGGTCGTTCTCGCTGGACGCGCGCACCAGCACCGAGGCCGCCGCGATGTTGCCCGTGATGTCGCCGGTGGTAGGCACCGCGTCGGCGTACCAGTCGTACTCGGTGGTCGGGATCGTGATGTTCGGCCCGCCCGGCACGCTCGGCTCGTTCTGCGGGCCGCCGTTGGCGCCGGGCTGCAGCACGCCGGTGGCGGTGTCGCGCAGGCGGTCGTCCACGATCACCTGCAGCCGGTAGGCCTGGTCGCGGTCGGTGTCGAAGGTGAGCGTGAGGCCCGCCAGCGCGGCGTTCACCTGCGCGCGCGTGCCGCGCAGCGTGAGGAAGTCGCCGCTGCCGTTCTTGTCGGCGTCGACGGTCACGCCGCCCATCGAGGTCGAGCCGATGGTGGCGCCCGCGTATGCCGCGGCATTCAACGGGTTGCCGTTGGCGTCCAGCAGCCGCACCGTCACCTGGACGAAGTCGGTCTCGCCCTGGATCACCGCATCCAGGTCGGTGTCGCCGACATTGAAGCCAGGCACGGGGTTGTGCGCCGGGTTGCTGCTGTCGATGTCGATGGGCCCGGCCGGCGCGGTCACCGTGGGCGCGTCGTTCAGCGGCGTGACGTAGATCCAGAACTGGCCGCCGGCCTGTTCCTTGTCGCCGTCGCTCAGCGTGAAGGTGAAGCGGTCGCTCGGCGGATCGCCGTTGGCTTCGGTGTGGCCGTCGGATTCGTCGCCCGAATTGAAATAGTAGATGCGCCCGGCGTTCACGTCGGCCTGCGTGAACGAGGAGCCCACGCCCAGCGCCACGAAGTTGACGCCGTCGGTCGAGTACATGACGCGCCCGTGCGTGGTGACGGAGGTGATCGTGTACTGCAGCTGCGTGAGCGTGCTGTCGGGGTCGAAGGCCCTGAGCATGCCCGGCGTGATCTGGCCGCGCCCGCCCTCGGCCACGGTCAGCGGCTGGTTGGCGGTGCCGGGCGGGTCGGGCTGCGTCGGGTCGGGTGCAATCACCGGCGCGTCGTTGACGTTGGTGATCTGGATGCCGACGGTGACGGGGTTCGACGCGGCACCCCAGCGGTCCACGGCATGCACGTTGAACTGGGTGGTGCGCACCTCGGAACCGTCGCTCACGAAGCGCAGGCCCGTGGTGCCGGCGCTGCCGGTGATGAGCGAGGCGTCGATGCGCTGCCCCACGGCCACGGCCACCCAGGCGGCGCCGTTCCAGTACTGCAGCTGGCCGCCGGTGGGCAGGCTGTCGAACTCGAACTGCATCGCGCCCGGCCCGCTGCCGGCGTTGTTGAAGGCGTAGTTCGGGTCGCCGTTCAGCAGCGTGGGCGAGCCTTCGAGGTAGCTTTCGCTCGCGGCATCGTCGGCATCGACCACGCGGATCTGGCCGGTCGTGAGGTAGGCGGTCTCGCCTTCGCGGATGACCGTGTTCGACGAACCGGTGGCCACGGGCACGTCGTTGACCGGCGTGATGAAGAACGAGAAGCTGGTGTTCCAGACGTTGCGCACGCCGCCGACGGCGACGCCGGCCGTCACCGAGAGCGACACGGCCGATTCGAAGTCTTCCACGTCGCCGTCGTGCTGGAAGCGGATGCGCCCGGCGTTCAGGTCTTCCTGCGTGAAGGTCTCGTAGGTGTCGATGTCGACCCAGGCCGCACCGTCGAAGCGCTGCAGCACGCCGTTGCGCACGGGCCCCGTGGTGCCGGTGTAGTCGGTGACGGTGTAGATCACCTGCGACGGCGGCACGCCTTCGACCACGTAGCTCAGGCCCGGCACGGTGTTGAAGTCGGAGCCGGTGCCGCCCAGCACCACCGAGCCGCCTTCGCTGAGCGTGCCGCGCGTGGCGCCGTTCTGGTCGGTGCCCGCGTGGTTCGAGCCCGAGGTGGTGACGGTGCCGTCGATGGTCTGCAGCGGATCGCCGTTGCCCGCCGGGGTTTCGACGAGGTTGATCGTGAACTCGTAGGTCTTCAGCGTGCCGTCGGGGTTGCGGTCGGCGCCCTCGCGGATCACGGTGTTGCCGTTGGCGTCCCAGGTGGGCCCCAGCGTGTTGTCGACCACCTGGAAGCTGAAGGTGTCGGTGTCGCCCGCCGCCGCGCCCTGCGTCTGCACGTACTGCACGCGGCCCGAGCGCACGTCTTCCATGGTGAAGGTGCCGCCCGGCGGCAGGATCTTTCCGTCCAGCAGCAGGTAGCCCTGGTTCAGGCCGTTCATCGAGGTGACGGCGAAGGTCAGGTTGTCGTCGCTCGAGTCGACGTCGGTCGCGCCGAGCATGCCGGGCGTGAGCGTGACGGTGTAGCCGCCGCCCGCCGGATCGACGCTCGCCTCGAGCGTGCTGCCGGGGTCGAGCACCGGGTCGTCGTTGGCCGGGCGCACGTTGATGGCGATGGTGCCCGAGGTGGACGACGGCGTGCCCGTGCCGCCGCCGGCGTCGCTCACCGTGACGCCGAAGCCGTCGGTGAACGGGTAGCTCTGTCCGTTGTTGTCGCGCTGGCCGTTGTTGCCGTAGGTGAGGCCGCCGCGGTCGTCGTAGCCGAACACGAAGCCGGCGTCGATGTCGGCCTGCGTGATCGCGCGGTTGGTGACGTTCTGGGGCACGCCGCCGATCAGCACCGTGCCCGTGAAGTACAGCGTGCCGTCGGTGGGCAGGCTGGTCAGCCGCACCGTGAGGTCGCCGCTGGCGTCGTCGCCGCCGCCATCGGCGACGATGAAGTTGCCCACGACCGAGGCCGGGTTGCCGCTGGGGTCGATGGCGTTGGGAGGCTGCCCTTCGAACACGCTGCCCCCGCCCGAGACCACCGGCGGCTGGTTCAGCGGCGTGACGTTCAGCGTGATGGTGGCGTGGTCGGAGCCGGCCAGCGGCGTGGCGCCGTCGTTGACCACGATGACGAAGCTGTCGTCCAGGTTCTGGTCCGCGCCGGTGGCCGTGTGCACATAGGCGACGCGGCCCGCGAGCACGTCGGCCTGCGTGAAGACCGAGCCCACGCCGATGCGTTCGCCGTTGAGCGTGAGGTAGCCGTGCGTGGTGTTGGTCGCGATGCCGTAGACGATCTGGCCGGTGTTCTGCGAGCCGATCGTCACCTCGGGGTCGATGGCGTCGAGCGTGGTGCCAGTCAGCAGCGTGGTGCCGCCCTCGGAGACCGTCTGTGCCGCGTCGGCCACCGTGGTCGGGTCGTTCGACGGCGTGATCGTCACGTCGAGCGCGCGGTTGGCGGTGAGCGCCGGCGTTTCCGAATCGGTGATCGACACCAGGATGCGCGTGGAGGCCGTGGCGTTGCCCAGTTCGGTGTCGGCGGCGGTGAACACCAGCTGGTTGATCCAGGCGTTGGCATCGGCCACGCTGCCGACGAAGCGGTAGCCGCCGGGCACGGTGGTGACGCCGCTCATGCTGGCGCTGGACAGCGCGCCCAGCGCGGGGTTCTCGACGGTCACGTCGACCGTGACATTGCCCGCGCCGTCGTCGGTGAGCGTCCAGCCGCTGAGCGTGGCGCGGTCGGCGCCCGGCGCGTTGAGCGCGCTGGGTTCGCTGACCGTGATGCGCGGCGTGGTCGTCGAAACGGTCGGCGCGGCCAGCAGGCCGTCGTAGTCGGTGGCGGCGAAGGCGCGCGACTCGATGAGGCCCGTTGCGACCTCGAGCGACCAGTCGCCCTGGCGCGAGGCCGCGCCGGTGGCGTCGCTCGACGCCGCCACGTCGGCGCCCGTGGCGCGGCCCAGGGCCTGCACGAAGCGTTGCCCGTCGGCGCCCACGTCGCACCCGTAGAGCAGGATGTCGCCGTCCGCACCCAGGCTCGCGCCGATCGCCTGCCAGGCGCCGGCCGAGCGCGCCAGGCCGGCGACGTCGAGGGTTTCGTTGCCCAGCGTGATCTCGCCCGTGCTGCCGTGGCTGAGGATGTGCAGCGCCGTGAGGCCGCTGCGCCCTTCGAGCGCCTGGCGCAGCTGTTCGACGCCGGACGAGCCGGTGTCCAGCAGGATCAGGCCGGCGCCCTGCGGCACCGAAGCCGCGAGCTGCTGCCAATTGGCAACGTTCTTGTCGACCACGTAGACCTCGCCGGACGAGGCCGGGGCCGGGCCGGGCGCGGATCGCGCCTGCGCTTCGGGCGTGCTTTCGCGCCCATGCGGCACGGCAACGGGCGCCGCCGCGTCGGCGGCATGCGGCGCATCCCCGTGCGGGCCCTGCGGCGCGTCCGCCGGTGCCGCCGCGGCGGCCTCCACAAAAGCGGCGCCATCAAATAGCTGCCGGCTTTCCAGCGCAAATCGATGCGCGCGTGGGCGAAGGAATTGGGGCGATTGAGACCTTGGCATGGCTCAAAGTGTGACGACAAATATGCAAATGTGTCCACTATTAACGTTCTATCTTTTCGAGCCAATCCCGTCAAAAAATCGCAAAAACAACGGCTTCCTTTGCTTTTCTCATCAATTTGAAATTAATTGTTACCCGCTCATAGCGATCCATTCGCCGGCTCATATGTGAGGCATATCCATCGCCGTATTCCTCTCCGTACAAGGCGACCTTCCCTCGGCAGCCAGGCCGTCGAAGCCTTTGCGAATTTCACCAGATTGAATTACCCGATCTATTTCCAATTTTCAACTACGGGATTCCGTAGAAAATCGGGGCGGGAATTCCCTATTCCTTGATGGCAAAGAACTCGGTCGTCATGAATGGCGCGCCAACACCTCAATTCATCGCAATCGATTCACAACTGAAAGAGCATGTGCATGCGATCCTGCAATGAGAACCTTTGCCATAAGAATTAATTGATGCAATGCACAACCCAAGGGTCCGGCCGCAATTCGATCGACCGGGAACCGGGCCCCGTCCGGCCATGTCCCGCCGGCTGCCGCGCAACGCGAGGAGCGGGTCTGCGGCACGGGGTTGTAACCATGTGCGTGACCGCCGAAGAGACACGGCAGGCCGCTCGGTCGACTCCGGAAATGGACCGCAGCGCGCCTTCAGGAAACTTCGCGCGGCCTCGTCGCTTCGATGTAATTCGAAAGAATCAACAACATCCGCTTGCAGATGCGAGACCGGTCGAGCCCCCGGTTCGACGGGCCATCGCGCCCCCTGCGTACGCCTGCGCACCTTCGAATGCTTAACCCGGCAATATTTAACGATTCAAGATAATTGTTACGTTTTTGGAGCATCTGCAGCCCCCCGATTCCTGCCTTCGCGGGGGTCTGTTGCACAGGGCGCGGTGATACTGTTCCGGCCCCGAATCTTGCGTTCCTGGTGTGCGCACTGCGCGCCGGAGGACACGAGGCGTGGCACATCATCCAACTCGCTCATGTAAGAAAAAATGAACAAACTGCTCGCACTCATCTTCGTGGCTGCCGCCATCACCGCTTGCTCGAAGCAAGAGTCCACGCCCGCAGCGCCGGCCGCTCCCGCAGCACCTGCTGCCACCGCACCGGCCACGCCGGCACCCGCACCGGCCGCCAGCGCACCGGCTGCTGCAGCGCCTGCAGCCACCACGACGGCATCGGCCGACGTGCCCAAGGAATGCCAGGAGTACCTGGACAAGGTGAGCGCCTGCGTGGGCAAGCAAAGCGGCGCCGCCGCCGACGCGCTCAAGGGCAGCCTCGAGCAGACCAAGGCCACCTGGGCCAGCTACGGCGCCAACGCCGCCCAACTCGGCGCCGCCTGCAAGGCCGCTTCCGACGCCTTCGCCGCACAAGCCACGGCCATGAAGTGCTGATGCACTGAGTCGCTGACGCCGGCGAGCTTGCCCTCGCCGTGCGACGCGACACACACCTCCTCGTCCTCGACGAGGAGGCGCCGCCCCCACAATAACGGTCGGCGCAAAACGGTCCCTGTCAGACCGCAAGAATCCTTCCCATGACAGACCTCCTCACCAACCTCACCTGGCACGCCCTCTCAGGCCCGCATGCGTCTTTTGCCGCCGGCACATCGACCGCACGCCGCTACGCCACAGGCTTCTCTCCCATCGTCGGTTTTGCCGACGCATTGCACCCCGACCTCGACGCGCTCCTGCCTTTCTGCACGCCGGACGAGCACTTCTATGCCATCGGCTGGTCGGGCACTGCGCCGTCCACCTGGCAGGTCGACATGGAGTCGGTCATCGTGAAGATGATCTGGGACGCGCCTGTGCCCGTGGCCGATACGCTTCCTGATGTGGTCCGGCTGGGCACCGCGGATGTCGAACAGGTGCTCGCCCTGGCCGCCCTCACCCGCCCCGGACCGTTCTCCACGCGCACCATCGAACTCGGTGAGTACGTCGGCTGCTTCGACGCCGACGGCCGGCTCGTCGCAATGGCCGGCGAGCGCATGGCCGCCGGCACGCTGCGCGAGATCAGCGGTGTCTGCACGCACCCTGATGCGCAAGGCAAGGGCTACGCGAAGCGGCTGGTCACGCGCTTGGTGGCGCAGCAGATGCAGCGCGGCGAAGTACCGGTGCTGCATGTGATGCAGGGCAACGCGGGCGCGCGGCGCATCTATGAGCGCATGGGTTTTCGCGTGCACAGCGAACCGGTGGTTCGCGTGATCTCGCGGCGCTGAACAGCGCCGCGCCTGCTGCCTGAATCAGGCCGCAGCCACCCCACGTTCGCTCGTGATCTCGGCACCTTCGCGCATCGTCTTCGTGACCGGCGTGTTGGCCACCACCTCGAGCAGCCGGCTCCACTGTGCATCGGTCAGCGGTGCGCTGGCGTGCAGCACGCGGTGGATGTGCGCCTTGCCGTCCGCGTCTTTCGAAAAACTCAGCTCGGCCTTGAACTCGCCCAACTCCCAGCCCTTGCGCTGGGCGTACATCCGCAGCGTGATCGCGGTGCAGGCGGACAGCGCGGCCAGGTAGTAGTCATAGGGCGCCGGCCCCGCGCCCTGCCCGCCCAGCGACGCCGGCTCGTCCGCCACGAGCTGGAACTTGCCGACCTGGATGCGGTGGTTGAAATTGACGTCGGTGGAGACGATCGTTGCGGTGTGGCCCATGGGTGTGCTCCTGTTGACAAGCAAGCATTCTGGCGCGCTCAGCGGTCCAGCACCGCGTGCGGCCAACGCCCCGCGTCCACGCGCTCCTGCACCACGGCGCGCAGGATGTCGATGAGCACTTCCGTCGCGCGCGACGGCGGCCGGTCGGAGGCGCGGGCCAGCACGCGGCGCAGCCGCAGCCCCTCGATGGGAATCGCGACAAGCCGGCCGGCCTCGATCTCGTCCTGCACCACCGCCGCGAAGTGGACCGTGAGGCCCAGGCCCTCTTCCACCAGGCGGGCCGCCACGCTCAAAGTCTCGACCTCGACCACCGGGTTCAGCACCACCCCCGCGCGCGCCGCCGCCGCTTCGAGCTCGAGCCGCACGCCCGACTTGGACACGCCCGTCATCACCAGCGGCAGGCCGGCCAGCCGGGGCAGCTTGATCTTCGTCATGCGCATCAGCCGCGTGTCGTCGGTGCGGCCGATGAGGCACAGCGATTCGGTCATGAGCGGCGTGGCCAGCACGTTGGCCAGCTGCATCGGGCCGTTGAGGATCGCGACGTCGACGGCCCCCTGCTCCAGCATGCCCAGCAGCGACTGCGAGAAGCCCTCGACGATGCGCAGCCGCACATCGGGGAACTGCTCGCGCACCGCGCGCGCCAGCGGCACCGCAAGCAGCAGCGCGAGCGCGGGCGAAAGGCCGATGGCCACGGGCCCGCGCGGATCGCGCTGGCGGGCCGTCATGTCCTGCTTCATCTGCTCGGCATAGCGCAGCAGGAACGACGCGCGCTCCATGAGGAACACGGCCTCCTCGGTCGGCGTCGCGCCGCGCGCGTGCCGCTCGAACAGGCGCACGCCCAGCTCTTCCTCGAGCAGGCGGATCTGCCGGCTCAGCGCCGGCTGCGCCACATGCAGCACGGCGGAGGCGCGGCCGTAGTGCTGCTGCGTGGCGAGCACCACGAAATACCGAAGCTGTCTGAGGTCCATGCGGGGATTCCAGGTCGTTGCCACAAGAGCGGCCGAGGGTCACCGGACACCTCATACCGAAATGTTATCGAATCGCTCGAAAAATGGTAATGGACGCATGAAAGACCGTTGCCTACAGTGGGCCTCGCAGAACGTAAACCGCTGCTTTTTCGACGAATCCGAACCTCATCGCATCAAGGAATAGACATGGACCCCACCCTCCAGGAAATGGAATCCACCCGCATCGCCCGCTGGGGCAAGGTCGCGCCCTACGGCGAGACCTTCATCGAGAGCCGGCTGCCGGGGATGAAGAAAAACATCTACAAGATCATGAACCGCGGCGTCCTGGAGAACAAAGGCGTCCAGCCGGCAATTCCAGGCAACCACCGCTTCGGCGTGACCTTCATCGAAATCCCGGTTGGCCAGGGTGCCAGCCTTCACGCACACAAGACCGAGGAAGTCTTCTGTCCGCTGAACGGGCAGATGGAGGTCATCTGGGGCGAGAAGGGCCAGTACTCCGTGATGCTCAACCAGTGGGACGTGATCTCGTGCCCCATCGGCGTGATGCGCGGTTTCCGCAATCCGAACGATCACGCGCTGGTGGTGTATTCGGTCGTCGGTGGAACCGACGAAGAATGCGGACGCATCGCCTGGCACGAGGATGTCGTCAGGGCTGCAGAGGCCACCGGCCTGGTCTACGGAACCGACGGCTACATCAAGGAGACGGTGCCAGAAACAAAGTAGTCGCCGCGCCGACCGCCCGAACTGCGCAAGGCTCATAGGCACCACCCGAGGAGACAAAAAATGACGATCCCCCACGACTTCCAGGCCGCACGCCGCATGCCGACATGCGGCGTGGCCCACGGCATGAGCCGGCGACACGCCCTCGCCGCGACGCTCGCGGCGCTGGGCGCCGGCCTTGTCCGCGCCCAGCCGGCCTGGAGCCCCAAGGCCCCCGTGCGCATCGTCGTTCCCTTCGCCGCCGGCGGCACCTCGGACATCATCGCGCGCATCGTGGCCGTGCGGCTCGCACAAGCGCTGGGCCAGCCCGTGCTCGTCGACAACCGCGTGGGCGCCGGCGGCAACATCGGCATCGCCTCGGTGGCGCGCGCCGCGCCCGACGGCCAGACGCTGCTGCTGGTGTCGTCCGCCTTCGTGACCAACCCGGCCCTGTTCGCCGACAAGCCCCCGTATGACCCGCTGCGCCAGTTCGCACCGGTGTCGCTCGCCGTCAGCTCACCCGACGTGATCGTGGTGCCGGCCGCGAGCCCGCTCACCAGCCTGTCGGCCCTGATCGACGCCGCCAAGCGCCGGCCGGGCGCGCTCACCTACTCGACGCCCGGCAAGGGCAACAGCGTGCACCTGGGCGGTGAGTTGCTGTGGCAGCGCGCCGGCATCGAGCTGCTGCACGTGCCTTACAACGGCGCGGCCCCCGCCGTGCAGGCCGTGCTCGGCGGACAGGTCGATTGCGCATTGACCGCACTGCCGGCGGCCAAGGCCCACATCGCGGCGGGCACGCTGCGCGTGCTGGCCGTCGGCAGTCGCGCGCGCTGGGCCGAGCTGCCGCAGGTACCGACGGTGGCGGAGTCGGGCTTCGCCGGCTACCGCTCCGAGACCATGCAGGCCCTGTTCGCGCCGGCGGGCACACCCACGGCCGCCATCGAGCGGCTGCACACCGAGGTGCGGCGCATCCTGGCGCTCGATGAGGTGCAGCGCCAGACGCGCGACCTCGGCTTCGAGACGGTCGCGAGCCTGCCCGCCGACCTCGCCGCGCGCGTCGCCGAAGACGTGCCGCGCTGGACCGCCGTCGCCACCCGCGCGCGCATCCGCGCCGACTAACCGGCGCCACGCCCCTTCATCCACAGCGGTGCGCCGATGCGTGCCGGGCCGCGCCGTGCCGTGCCGATTTCGTTTTCTTCACTCTCCAGGACTTCCATGATTTCTGTCGCCGAGACCCCCACGGACACCGAGGCACCGCCCGCTCCCCGCTCAATCCCCGCCAATGCCCAGGCGCTGCTGCAGGCCGTGCTGGACGCCAACCAGGGCACGCGCGACGCGCGCACCCGCACCGTGCTCGACGCGATGATCCGCCACCTGCACGCCTTCGCCTCGGAAGTGACGCTGACCTATGAAGAGCTCTTCAAGGGCCTGGACTTCATGGTGCGCATCGGCCAGGCCACGGGCCCGCGCAAGCACGAAGGCATCCTGCTCGCCGACATCCTCGGCATGGCCACACTGGTGCTGCTGATGGACGCCAAGGCCGTGCTCGCCGCGGGCGGCACCGAGCCGGCGCTCATCGGTCCCTTCTGGCGCGCGAACCAGCCGGTGCGGCCCAACGGCGTGCGCATTGCGACCGACGACACCGCAGGCGAAACGCTGCACGTGAAAGGTCGCGTGCTGTCGCTGGACGGCACGCCCATCGCAGGCGCCCGCATCGAGACCTGGCAGGCCGCGCCCAGTGGCTTGTATGAGAACCAGGACCCGGAGCAGGAAGACATGAACCTGCGCGCCGTCTTCGAGACCGACGCCGACGGCCGCTTCTGGTTCGAGAGCGTGCAGCCCTCGGGCTACGGCGTGCCCACCGACGGCCCCTGCGGCGAACTGCTCGCACTGCAGAACCGCAGCCACATGCGACCGGCGCACCTGCACTTCATCGCCATCGCGCCCGGGCACAAGGTGCTGACGACGCAGATCTTCGATGCACGCGATCCGTACGCCTACAGCGACGCGGCCTTCGGCGCGGTCGGCTCGCTGCTGCGCGACTTCGAGCCCGACAGCGCGGGCCACTTCCACCTCGACTTCGAGCTGCGGCTGGAGGCCGGCGAAACGCGCCTGCCCACGCCGCCGCTGCCCTGAACGCGCACACACACGCATTTCCTTCCCTTCACTTCGCACCACGAGACATCGCACCATGAGCACACCACCGCGCGCCCTTCGCCTCAGCGCCAAGGCCCCGAGCCCCGAGGCACTTAACCCCGACCTGGTCGACATCGCACAGCCCGAGACACCGGCCGGCTGCGCCATCGTCGAAGTCCTTGCCGCGGCGATCAACCCGAGCGACGTCAAGGCGGCGCTCGGCCTGATGCCGTACGCCATCTGGCCCCGCACGCCGGGCCGCGACTACGCCGGACGCGTGGTCGCCGGCCCGTCGGAATGGATCGGCCGCGCCGTCTGGGGCACCGGCGGCGACCTCGGCATCACGCGCGACGGCACGCATGCGCGCTACCTCGTGCTGCCCGTGGCGGCACTCGTCGCCAAGCCCGAGCGCATCGCCATGGCCTCGGCGGCCACGGTGGGCGTGCCCTTCGTGACGGCCTACGAAGGCCTGCGCCGGGCCCACCTCGCAGGCCCCGGCCAGACCGTGCTGGTGCTGGGCTCGAACGGCAAGGTCGGGCAGGCCACCGTGCAGCTGGCCACGCGGGCCGGCGCGCGCGTGATCGGCGTCGAACGCGGCGCCACCCGGTACACAGGCCATGCGAGCGCGCAGGTCGAGGTGATCGACGGCACGCGCGACGACATCGCGCAGACCGTGCTGTCGATGACCGATGGCAAAGGCGTGGACATTGCCTACAACACCGTCGGCTCGCCCTACTTCGCGGCGGCGCTCGGCGCACTCAAGGTGGGCGGCACGCAGATCCTGATCTCCACACCCGACCGCAACGTGCCCTTCGACATCATGGCCTTCTACCGCCGCGATCTGCACATGCTCGGCGTGGACAGCCTGAAGCTCACGGCCAGCCAGTGCGCGGATGTGTTTCGCACGCTGCTTCCCGGCTTCGAGGACGGCAGCCTGCAGGGCTTCGACGTGAACGACGGCTCGGTGCTGCCGCTGGACCGCGCGCGCCAGGCCTACCTGCAGGTGCTCGAAGGCTCGATGGAGCGGCTGGTTCTGGCGCCCTGAGCGCATCCAGGGCGCCCTGTCCCGCGCATCACTTCGGGGCCTGCCCGCAGGCAGGCCCTTCCCCACGAACAACAAGGAGACAACGATGGACACCCATCGCAGGACATTGCTTCGCCTCACGGCAGCCGCAGGCGGCATCGCCACCCTTCCCGCCACGCTCTTCGCGCAGCCCGCCTACCCGAGCCAGCCCGTGAAGCTGGTCATTCCCTTCACCGCCGGATCGACCACCGACGTGGTCGGCCGCATCGTCGGCGAGCGGCTGCAGCAATCCCTCGGCCAGCCCTGCGTGGTCGACAACCGGCCCGGTGCGGGCGGTACGCTGGGCGCCAGCGCGGTGGTCAATGCCGCGGCCGACGGTCACACGGTGCTGATCCACTCGACCGGCCATGTGGCCAACGCCGCGCTCTACCCCGGACTCAAGTACGACACGCTGAACGACTTCACACCGGTCACCATGCTGGCATCGATGCCCAACGTGCTGGTCGTTCCGCCGGACCGCGGCTTCACTTCGCTGCAGGACCTCGTGCGCAAGGTGAAGGCCGGCCCCCAGAAGTTCGTGTACGGCTCTTCGGGCAGCGGCAGCGCCTCGCACATCGCAGGCGAGAAGTTCCGCATCGCGACCGGCATCGAGGTCGCGCACATCCCGTACCGGGGCACGCCGCAGGCGCTCACCGATCTCATGGGCGGGCGGCTCGACTGGTTCCTGGCCCCGCTGGCGCTGGCCGCCCCGCTGGTGCAAGGCGGCAAGCTCGCAGCGCTGGCCATCGGCGCACCGAAGCGTTCGCCACTGCTGCCGCAGGTGCCGACCACCGCCGAAAGCGGCTTCGGCGATGCGGACCACCTGTTCTGGGTCGGCATGTTCGTGGCCGCCAGGACGCCGGAGCGCACCGTGGCGCACCTGCATGCCGAGACCGTGCGCGCCCTGAAGACCAGCGAGGTGCGCGCGCGCCTGGACAAGCTCGGCGCCGACGCCGCACCGATGCCGCAGCAGGCCTTTGCGCAGCAGGTGCGCGAAGAGATCGTGGCGACCACCGCGCTCATCCGGCGCGCCGGCATCCGCATCGACAGCTGATCACCCCTCGACCGCTGCGCTTCGAAAGAAAAACATGAGACAACCACACAAACTTCTGCTTGCCCTCGCGGCCACGGGCGCGCTCGGCGCCGCGCACGGCCAATCGTCCGTCACGGTGTTCGGCAGCATCGACCTGAACTTCACCTACTCGAAGGCAGGCAACGCCTCGACCAAGGCCATGGACCAGGGCGGCTACCTGCTGCCCAGCCGCCTGGGCTTTCGGGGCGTGGAAGACCTGGGCGGCGGACTCGCGGCCGGCTTCTGGCTCGAGACCGCCGTGCTGCCCGACACCGGCGAGACGCAGGGCGGCTTCGGCCGGCGCTCCACCGTGAGCCTGATGAGCAAGGACCTCGGCGAGCTGCGCCTGGGCCGCGACTACACGCCCACGTTCTGGAACGTGTCGAGCTTCTCGCCGTTCGGCACGGTCGGCGTGGGAGGCAGCAGCAACATCGTCGAAGGCTGGCCGCTCGGCCTGGGCCGCGCCCGCACGCAGGCTCGCGCCAGCAACTCGGCCGGCTACTTTCTGCCGCGCGGCCTCGGCGGCCTGTACGGGCAGTTCATGTTCGCAGCGGCTGAAGGCACGCAGGGCGCCGGCTACCGCGGCGGGCGGCTGGGCTACGAGTCGGGCCCGCTCAACGTGGCCGCCGCTTACGGCCAGACCGCCATCGGCGTCGACGACTACCGCACGGTGACCGTCGGCGGCAGCTACGACTTCGGCGTCGTCAAGGCCTATGCCAACTACCTGCGCCATCGGCTGGGACGCGAGCGGCAGACGAACGCGCTGATCGGCGCATCGGTTCCCGTCGGCGCGGGGCAGATCCGCGTGTCGTTCGCGCGCTCCGAGCGCTCCGGCCCGGGCCTCGAGACCGACGGCACCGCGCGCCAGTTCGCCATCGGCTACGCGCACCACCTGAGCAAGCGCACGACGCTGTACAGCGCCTACTCGCGCATCAGCAACCGCGGCAATGCCGCCTATGTGGTGGCCGATTCGTCGCCGGCCGGTGTGCCGGGCCAGCGCTCGTCGGGCATTCAGCTCGGCGTGAACCACGCCTTCTGAACGCAGCCCATGAAACGACCGATACGACAACGGCTCGTCGCGGCCGCCGTGGCGGCGCTCGCGCTGCTGTGGCTGCCCGTGGCGCAGGCGGCCGACACGCTGCTGCTCAACGGCGAGCTCCTCACGATGGACCCGGCGAAGCCCCGCGCGCAGGCGCTCGCGGTGCGCGGCAACCGCATCATCGCGGTGGGCTCGAACACCGCCATCCGCAAACTGCGCACCGCGCACACCCGCGTCATCGACCTGGGCGGCAAGACGGTGATCCCTGGCCTCATCGATGCGCACATCCACGCCATCCGCGGCGGCCAGGGTTTCACCTTCGAGAGCTACTGGTACGAACAGACCACGCTGTCTGGCGCGCTCGACCAGCTCGCGCAAGAGGCTGCGAAGCGCGGGCCCGGCCGATGGGTCGCGGTGATGGGCGCGTGGCATCCGGCGCAGTTCGCCGAGCAGCGCGCGCCGACGCCGCAGGACCTGAGCACCGCACTGCCCCACAACCCGGCCTACGTGCAGTACCTGTACGACTACGCCGTCGTCAACAACCAGGCGATCGACGTGCTGGGGCTGGACACCGGCGCCGCGTTGCCGCCCGGCATCACGGTGGAGCGCGATGCGCAAGGCCGTGCCACCGGCAAGCTGTTCGGCGGCATCGGGCCCTTCTCCGCGCTGTTCGCACGCATCAGCGCGCGCCCCGAAGCCGAGAACCGCGCCAGCCTGCAGGCCTTCTTCAGCGAGCTCAACCGCCTGGGCGTGACCGGCGTCGTCGATCCGGCCGCGGGCGACCACGCCATCTACGGCCCGCTGTTCACGCTGTGGCGCGACAAGGCGCTGACCGTGCGCGTCGCCTACCGCGCCTCGGCCCTGGCGCCCGGCAACGAAACCGCCTGGTTCCAGACCAGCCTGGCCTACCTGCCGCCGCTGTTCGGCGACGACATGCTGCGCTTTCTCGGCGTGGGCGAAGTGCTGGCCTTCGGCATGAACGATGGCGTGCGCATGAGCGCGGGCTTCAACCCGCCGCAGTCGGCGCGCGACGAGCTGGCCCGGGCCGCGCTGTTCGCGGCAGAGCGCCGCTATCCGCTGGAGATCCACGCCTACACCGAAGACGGCGCGAAGGCCATCCTCGATGTGCTCGAGAAGGTCGCGCAGACGCGTCCCTTCAAGGACCTGCGATGGGCCATCACGCACATCAACACGGGCTCCGAACCGACCTTCGAACGCATGCGCAAGCTGGGCATGGCGTACACGGTGCAGATGGGTCCGTACTTCGAGGCGCCGGCAATCCAGGAAGCCCACGGCGCCGAGGCTGCGCAGGCATCGCCGCCCACGCGCCTGGCGCTGCAAAAGGGCCTGATGGTGGCCGGCGGCACCGACTCCACGCGCGTCGGCGTGATCAACGTGTGGCGCGCCATCGAGTACCACGTGACGGGCCGCGCCGTCGGCGGTGCCGTGCAGCGCCGCGCCGACCACCTGCTCACGCGCGAGGAAGCCTTGCGGCTGTACACGGCCAACGCCGCGTGGCTCACCTTCAGCGAGCCGCATCGCGGTTCGTTGACGGCCGGCAAGCTCGCGGACTTCGCGGTGCTCGACGCGCCCTTCCTCACCGTGGCGCCCGACGACATCCACAAGATCCGCTCCGTGCTGACCTTCGTCGACGGCAAGCCCGTGCACGTGGCGCCGCGCCACGGTGCCGCCTTGCCGCCGCGCACCGATGCGCGCGTGCTGAAGGCCATCGGCCACGCGCACGACCACGGCGACGAAGCCGAAGGCGTTCCAGCTCGCCATTGACCGGTTGCCCTCGGAGCGCATGGCCGGCCGCGCCTCAGTTCTGCGCCGAGATCTTCTCGTCGCGGACCACCTGGGTCCAGCGCGTCACTTCCTTCGCGACGAAGGCCTGCGCCTCGGCCGGCGTGGTGGACCACGCATCGGCTGCCTGCAGCCGCAGGCCTTCGGCCACCTCGGGGCGCTTGAGCGTGACGCGCACCATCTCGGCGAGCTTCGCGACGATGGCCGGCGGCAGGTTCTTCGGCGCGCCCAGTGCGTACCAGGCGGTCACGTCGAAATCGGGCAGCACGGTTTCGGCGATCGTCGGCACGTCGGGGTACAGCGCGAAACGCTGGCGCGAGGTCACGGCCAGCGGCCTGACCTTGCCGCTGTCGATGTAGGCGCTCATGCCGGCCATCGACGTGACGATGATCGGCACCTCGCCGCTCACGACCGCCAGCGCGGTGGCGCTGCCGCCACGGTAGGGCACGTGGTTGAAGCGCACGCCCGCCCGCGACTGCAGCAGCGCCGCGGCCAGGTGCATGCCGCTGCCATTGCCGCCCGAGCCGTAGTCGATGGTGCCGGGCGCGGCCTTGGCCTTCTTCATCAGTTCCTGCACCGTCGCGAACTTGGCGTTGGGGTTCGCGATGATCGCGAACGGGCTCTGCGCCACCATGGAGATCATGGTGAAGTCGTTCACCGCGTCGTACGGCAGCGCGCCGTACAGGCTGGGCGCCGCCGCATGGCCGGAGGCCATGAGAAAGAGCGTGTAGCCGTCGGGTGCACTGCGCGCCACGTAGCGCGCGGCCATCGTGCCGCCCGCGCCCGGCTTCGCCTCGACGATGGCCGACTGCTTGAAGTGCTCGTGGAACTGCGCGGCCAGCAGGCGCGCCAGGTGGTCGATGGGACCGCCGGGCGCGAAGCCGTGCACGATGCGCACCGGCCGGTTCGGCCAGGTGTCGGTGGCCTGCGCATGCGAAGCCACGGCGCCAAGTTGCAGCGCGGCGAACGCGAAGAGTCTCAGTATTTTTTTCATGATGGGGTCTGCGAAGGCGGGCGTGCGGCAATGCCTCAGACGAACCTGATGCTGGCGGCCTGGGCCCCCACGCGCTCTTGCGCTTGCACCAGCCGGGCCTTGAGGTTCGCCCAATCGACACCGAGCATCTTGCCGTGCCGCTTGCGCGCCTTGCCGGCGATCCACACGCTGTCGACATCGGGCGTGCCCGCGAAGGTGACGACGCGGTCCGCCAGGCTGCCGGCCATGCCGAAGCCGATGCGGTCGGTGCTCAGCAGCACGAGGTCGGCGCGCTTGCCGACGGTGATGGTGCCCGTCACGCCGCCCAGTCGCACGGCCTGCGCGCCCATCGAGGTGGCGAAGTCCAGAATGTCTTCCGACGTATACCGGCCGACGTACCCGCGGCACTCGGGGTCGAGGTACAGGCTCCAGAACGTGGCGCGGATGTGCTCGAAGTAATCGCCCGTGAGCGCCAGCGAGATGTCGATGCCCATGCCCGTGGGCACGCCGGCCGCGCGCGCACGCCCGTGCACCGACGGGCCCTTGCTCGGCGACATCACGTACGGGAACTCCCCCATCGCGGTCGCGCAGATCATGCCGCCGGTGTCGCGCAGCATCTTCAGCTCGTCCGACGTGAGCCGGTTGGCGTGGGTGGCCTGGTAGTCGGGGCCGAGCAGGCCGGCTTCGTGCAGGTCGGGCATGCCCGAATCGCGGTGGCCCATCACGCCCGGGGCGTGCGGCTGCTCGGGCTTGTGGATGTGGGCCGCGAGCATCTTCACGCCCATGCCGCGCGCACGCGTCCATTCCTTGCGGATGTCCTCGATGCGGCTGCCGTTGTTGCCACTGGGTGCCAGGCCGAGCTGCAGCAGCGCCGTGCTGTCGGAGAACAGCTCCTTCTGCAGCCGCTCGGCGGTCTTCCAGTGCGACTCGTTGGTCATGGCGATGCGCTCGCCGTCGGCCTTGGCCAGCGACACGGTATCGCCCGGCTTGTACGAAGACGACACGCCGAGCTGGAACGCGAACCAGCCGGCAATGCCGGAGTCGCGCAGGCCCTGCGCGGCGGCCATGGCTCGGTCTTCGCTGGGCTGGCCGTGCGCGTAGTCGAGCACGGTGGTCACGCCGGAGTCGATGGCCTGCAGGCCGCCGATCAGTTCCGCGAGGTAGTTGTCCTCGGGCGTCATCGAGACGATGGTGCGCATCTTCCACTGCTGGTAGTACGGCGCGTACTCGGCCGGGCGCGTCTTGACCAGACGGCCCATGTCGATGATTTCCCAGACGTGGCGGTGGCCGTCGATCAGGCCCGGCATGAGCACCATGCCTTTCGCATCGATGACCTCGGCGTCGGGTGGCGCCTGCAGGTTCGGGCCGACGGCGGCGATGCGATCGCCGTCGATCAGCAGGTCACTGCCGTGCAGGTCTCCGAGCTTGGGGTCTCGCGTCAGGATGCTGGCGTTCTTGATCAGGGTGTGCGTCATGTCTCACTCGGGGTTTCAAAGGGTCCGAGGATGTTGACGATTTCGTTTCGATCAATAAACGGCGTCCAAAGAAAGAAATGATTTCTTGGCAGGAAAAAATCTAGGCCGCTGCCGCCGCGTCTTCGGCTTCGAGCTGCCACTGGCTGTCGGCCGCAAAGCTGCGCGCCACGAAGTTCACGAACTCGCGCACCTTCGGCGAGGGCCGGCGCGGCTGCGGGAACACAGCGAACAGCGTGCGCGGTTCGGGCATCACGCCGGGCAGCACGGTGTGCAGGTTGCCGTCGGCGAGATGGCCCGTCACGAGGAACGCGGGCAACAGGCCGATGCCCGCGCCGGCCAGCAGCGCCTCGCGCAGCACCAGGCTGTTGTTGCAGCGGCAGTTGCCGCCCACGCGCACCATGCGTTCGCTGCCGGCCTCGGTGAAGCGCCACTCGTCGGGCGTCTGGCCGCGCGTGTAGACCAGGCAGTTGTGACGCACGAGGTCCGCCAACGTATCGGGCGCGCCGCGTGCCTCCAGGTAGGCCGGCGCAGCGACCAGCATGCGCGGCATCTTCGCGATGGCGCGGGTGGCACCGGTCGCGTCCTTCACGTGGTCGGCGATGAACAGCGCCACATCGACGCCCTCCTCCGCCGGATCGACGAAGCGGTCGTTGAGCGTCATGTCGATCGTCACCTCGGGGAAGCCGGCCAGGAAATCCGCCACCGTGCGGCCCAGGTGCGCCGTGCCGAGCGACACCGGCGCGCGCACTTTCAGCAGCCCGCGCGGCGTGGTCTGCAGCTGGCCGGCGGACTTCTCGGCCTCTTCCACGTCGTCGAGGATGCGCACGCACTTGTCGTAGTAGCTGCGCCCGGCGTCGGTGAGGTTGATGCGCCGCGTGGTGCGCGCCAAGAGCGGCGTGCCGATGTGGTTTTCGAGCGCCGCCACGTACTTGCTCACCGAGGCGTTGGACATGCGCATCTGCTCGGCGGCGACCGTGAAACTGCCGCGCTCGACCACCTTGCGGAACACACACATGGCCGTGAGGCGGTCCATATTCTTTCCTCTCAGGAAAACAGTTTTTTCTTCGGGCGATGTTTATTGTCAAAAATGAAAATGTCAACATCCTCGGACTCTTACAACCACGGAACGAGACATGACCCCACCCAAGATCGCCCCGCCCTCGGGCTCGGCGCCACCGGCCGGATTGACCCGCAAGGCTTTCCTCGGACTGTCGGCCGGCGCTGCCGCCGCAGCGGCCTTTGCGCCGCAGGCGATGGCGCAAACGCCGAAGCCCGCTGCGTCGCCACGCGGCCCCGCGCGACGTACGCTGATCCGCGGCGCCGACCTGCTCACGATGGACCCGCTGAACAAGGAGCTGCAGGCGACCGACGTGCTGGTCGAGAACGGCAAGATCGCCGCCATCGGCAAGCGCCTGCCCGCCGGCGATGCCGAGGTGATCGAGGCGCGCGGCATGATCCTGATGCCCGGCATGATCGACGGCCACCGCCACATGTGGCATGGCCTGGATGCAGGGCGCATCGTCAAGGCCGAACCCAATGCCTACGCCAAGGGCTACATCGGCTGGCAGCGGCGCACCATGGCCTGCATGACGCCCGAGGACAACTACCTTGCGGAACTGATCGGCGGCCTGCAGGCCATCGACGCGGGCGTGACCACCGTGCTCGACTACGCGCACGGCCAGCCCACCGAAGAAAAAGCGCTGGCCGCCGCGCGCGGCGTCAAGGACTCGGGCGTGGCTGGCTGGTTCACCTTCCAGCTCGGGCGCGCAACCGCCTTCGGGCCGGGCTCGACGATCTCGACGGCGCGCGTGCATGCCGACCTCAACACGACCACCGAAACCAACTGGAAGACCGTCGAGCGGCTGCAGAAGGAGCTGTTCTCCGACAGCAACGGCCTGCTGCAACTGGGCCTGGCGCCCTCGAACGCCACCGGCCGCCCCGTGGCCGAGGTGCGCAAGGAATGGGAGCGCGCCCGCGCCACCGGCGTGAAGATGATTGCCGCGCACGTGCACAAGACGGCGCAGCCGCAGCCCGCCGGCACCATCGGCCACCGCGGCTCCGGCATCGTCGACCTGCACGAGGCGGGCCTGCTCGGGCCCGACTACCACGCCTCGCACGGCAACCGTCTCACCGACGATGAGCTCAAGATGCTGCGCGACACCGGCGGCATGCTCTGCGCCACGGTGGTCGGCGAGTTCCCCTACATGATGACGCCGCACCTCATGGCCTCCGCGCACGGCCGCGCGCGCCACGCCGGCGTGGCCACCGGCATCGGCATCGACGTGAACTCGGTGCTGCAGCAGGACTACTTCGAGCACGTGCGCTGCGCGTTCCTCAGCCTCTTTCTCGAGCCGGAAGGCCGCGAGATCGTGCGCGACTACAAGTCGGAAGACACGCTCGACTTCGCCACCGCGCTCGGCGCCAAAGCCGTGCGGCTGGGCGATGTCACGGGCAGCCTCACGGTCGGCAAGCGCGCCGACCTGGTGCTGCTGCGCACCGACCGCATCGGCTTCGCCATGCTGGGCAGCCTGGCCGACCGGGTGATGAACTTCGCATCGCAGGCCGACATCGACAGCGTGTGGGTCGCCGGCACCGCGCGCAAGCGGCACGGGAAGATGCTCGGCGTCGACTGGGCGAAGCTCAAGGCCCAGCAGGTGGCGGCGCAGCAGCGCATCGGGCCGCAGCAGGCCAGCATCACCTTCACGACCTAGCGCACAGCGCCGGCCTGCTCGGCCTGCAAGCGCCGCGATGCCCTCGTCGCGCGCGCCCTCGTCATCTCCGCTCACTCAACACCTCCGTGCAGCCCGCTCCCGGGCTGTCGTGGCGCCGCTCGTCCTGCGCCTTCCCACTTTCTGGATTCCACGCGATGAACAAATCCCTGATTGCACTGGCTGCCGTCTCCCTGGCCGGTGCCGCTTCGGCCCAATCCTCGGTCACCGTCTTCGGCGTGATCGATGCGATGGTCAGCAGTTATTCGAACCGCTCGGAAGACCCGCGCGGCCTCACGCCCGCCGTCACCGTGCGCCGCGCCGCCCTCGGCCACTCGGGCTACAACACCAGCCGCCTGGGCTTTCGCGGCACCGAAGACCTCGGCGGCGGCCTGGCCGCCAGCTTCTGGCTCGAGGCCCCGATCACCAACGACGACGGCGCCATGGGCATCGCGAACTTCTCGCGCCGCTCGACCGTGAGCCTCTCGGGCGGCTTCGGCGAGATCCGCCTGGGCCGCGACTTCACGCCGACCTTCTGGAACGACACCCTGTTCGACCCGATCAACACCAACGGCGCCGGCGGCAACCTGATCCTCGCGGCCAACACGGCCTTCGCGGGCAACGCGAACTACGTGCGGGCGAGCAATTCCATCGGCTACTTCCTGCCGCCGAACCTCGGTGGCTTTCACGGGCAGCTGCAGTACGCACTGCACGAGCGCGACAGCTACGCCCCCGGCACCGCGACGCCACCGGGCGTGAACCCCGTCACCGGCGCGCGCAACCCCGGTGCGGTCGCGCCTTCTCGCGCAGGCCGCTACATCGGCGGGCGCCTGGGTTACGCGAGCGGACCGTTGCAACTGGCCGTGGCCTATGGCGACAGCACGGTCGCCGACAACTACTACGCAGGCAGCACCGACTCGGTGAAGACGATGAACCTCGGCGCCTCGTACCACTTCGGCAGCGTCAAGCTCTTCGGCGAGTGGTCGCGCTCGCGGCACGCGCGCGACCTGGCGCAGCCCGCGCTCGGCGGCGGCCTGCGCAAGGTCGACCTCGAGGGCTACGTCGTCGGCGTCACCGTGCCCGTCGGCGCCGGGCTGATCCGCGCCGCGTACTCGCACGTCACCTACGACCAGGACAACACCGGCGCACCGTTCGGCGCAGCAAAGAACCCGAAGGCCGGCAAGCTGGCACTGGGCTACGTGCACAACCTGTCCAAGCGCACCGCGCTGTACGCGACCGTGGGCCATGTGCGCAACAAGAACGGCGCGGCGCTCACCACCGGCGGGCCGGCTTTCGTGCAGACCGCGGGGCTCACGCCGAAGACCTCCACCGGCTACGACTTCGGCATTCGCCACGCCTTCTAGCGGGGGATCGGGGCGCCTCGGAACCGGCACCGCGAGCGCCCTAAGACATCAGCGCCAACGGGGTTGATCCAGACGCTCATAATGCTCGCCGGGCGGCCATGCCAGGGGTCGCCAGCCACCCGGCACAAGCGGGTGCGCCGCCTTCCTGCCTGGCATCGACGGAACGACACCATGAGCGCTTTGCACATGTTTCTACCGGTCTCCGAGCCCGCGCGCAGCGAGGCGCTGGCGCTTTTCATCAAGACACACCACGTGCCCCGCCACCTCGTGAGAGGCACCTCGCGCAAGATGCCGGACGACTGCGGTCCCCCCGCGCCGGTTCGCACCTCGCAGGAACAACCGCAGGCCGCATCCGCCCAGCCATCGGCCGCATCGGCCTAGGGCGGGCAGACCGCAAGGAAGACAGCCCTCGCCGCGCCGGCCGCGCGCGGCGCGTGTTCGTGCGCCCTTCTTGGCTCGCCTCCGGTGGCCGCTGGACATCGCGTGCCACATCGCCGCGAGGCAGCCCATCTTTCCATTCGCCTACACCGAAAACCCGGGATAAAACCCATCTTCATCGGTCACACTGGCGACATCGACAAAAGAATGCGCGAGTTGTCGCGACATACTGCACGAATGCAAAAAAATCACATGAAAACGAGCCGCCTCACGATGCGCTCGTTCCGCAGCCAGCCATGACGGAGTTGAGGGTCAGCTGGGAGCACACGTTCCCCGACGACGGGACGAAGCTGGTCATCCATTCGAACTGGGTTTCCAACACCCCCGCCACGCAGGCCTACCTCGAGGCCTTGGTCGCGCGGGTCGGGCAGATGGACCCGGCGCCTCACTGCGTTTTCGAGAAGCGCCAGGCCGTCCCGTCGCGCTCGTTGCCGCCGGACCTCGGCACCTTCACCTCGGCCGAGTTCTGGCAGGTGGCCGAGCTGCTGCACCTGCAGGCCACCCCCTCCCTCGCCGCCGCGCGGCTGGTGCTGGTCGAGGGCATGCGCCCGGCCAAGGCGGCGAGGCAGCTCAACACGAGCCCGCAGGCGTTGACGAACACGCTGCGCAAGATCCGCACGGAGCGCGCGACCTCCTCGCGGCTGGGCAGGCTGCCCGCCGACCGGCCGCCATCCGAAGACACAGCGCCGCAGGAGCCCTGAGCGGCCGACCGGCGCACCCTCCCCGGCTTGCATCGGCACGGTCAATCCCGTACGCTGGCCCGGCGTCGATGCGCAGCACCCGAGCCCTTGCGGGCCGCCGGGCCGGCCTTGCGGACGCGCAAAGGAGTCCCGCCATGCCAAGCCGATCGAACGGCCTCGCGGCCGAAATGGAAGCAGTGCGAACACTGGCGCTGGTGGGCCCGGCGGCCGCTGGCAAGACCTCCCTGGCCGAGGCCCTGTTGTTCAAGGCGGGCGCCGTCGGCGCGTGCGGCAGCGTCGAGCGCGGCAGCACCGTCAGCGACCACGACCCGCTCGAGCGCCGCATGCTGCATTCGCTCAACGCCTCGGTGATGCACCTCACGCACGCCGGCACGCGCATCCACCTCATCGACACGCCCGGCGGCCCCGACTTTCTCGGCCAGAGCCTGCCGGCGCTGGAGGCGGTCGAGACGGTGGCGGTGGTCATCAATGCCGCCACCGGCATCGAGCCGATGGCGGTGCGCATGATGGATTACGCGGCCTCGCGCCACCTCGCCCGCATGATCATCGTCAACAAGATCGACTCGCAGGGCGTCTCGCTGTCGGGCCTGCTGGCCGACATCCAGGCCACCTTCGGCCGCGAATGCCTGCCGCTGAACGTGCCCGACGGGGTTAACCGGCAGGTGATCGACTGCTTCTTCAACCGCTTCGGACGCTCCGACTTCGGGCCCGTCGAAGCGGCGCACCGCGCGCTGGTGGAACAGGTGGTCGAGGTCGACGCGGCCTTCGTCGACCGCTACCTCGAGGAAGGCGACGTCGACCCGTCGGAGCTGCACGCGCCGCTCGAGCAGGCGCTGCGCGAAGGTCATCTGATTCCGGTGTGCTTCACCTCGTCGCGCAGCGGCGCCGGCGTGGCCGAGCTGCTGGACGTGATCGTCAAGCTCCTGCCCGACCCGACCGAGGCCAACCCGCCGGAGTTCCTCGTCGGCGAAGGCGCGCAGGCCCAGCCCATGCAGGCCCGGCCCGACCCGTCGCTGCACGTGCTGGCGCATGTGTTCAAGGTCACGATCGACCCCTATGTCGGCAAGATGGGCATCTTCCGCGTGCACCAGGGCACGGTCACGCGCGACAGCCAGCTCTACATCGGCGACGGCCGCAAGCCGTTCAAGGTCGGGCATCTGTTCATGCTCCAGGGCAAGGACCACGTCGAGGTGTCGCACGCGGTGCCGGGCGACATCGTGGCGGTGGCCAAGGTCGACGAGATCCATTTCGATGCCGTGCTGCACGATGCGGCCGAAGACAGCCATGTGCACCTCGCGCCGCTGCCGTTCCCGGTGCCGGTGTACGGCCTGGCCGTGGAGCCCAAGCGCCATGGCGACGAGCAGCGCGCCTGGGAAATCCTCGGCAAGCTCGCGGCCGAAGACCCGTGCCTGCGCATCGAGCATGTGGCCGCGACCAACGAGACGGTGCTCTACGGCCTCGGCGAGCTGCACCTGCGCCTCGTGCTCGAGCGCCTGCGCGAGGTGTACCGCTTCGAGGTCCAGACGCGGCCGCCGCGCATCGCCTACCGCGAGACCGTGACCGCGCCGGCCGAGGGCCACCACCGCCACAAGAAGCAGACCGGCGGCGCCGGCCAGTTCGCCGAAGTCTTCCTGCGCATCGAACCGCTGGCGCGCGGCGCGGGTTTCGAGTTCGCGGACGAAGTCCGGGGCGGCGCCATTCCGAACCAGTTCATCCCCGCGGTCGAGAAAGGCGTGCGCGAGGTGCTGGCCTACGGCGCGATCGCCGGCTACCCCGTGGTCGACGTGCGCGTGGTGGTCTACGACGGCAAGCACCACAGCGTGGACAGCAAGGACATCGCCTTCGCGACCGCCGGCCGCAAGGCCTTCATGGCGGCGATCCGCGAGGCGCAACCGGCCGTGCTCGAGCCGATCGTGCAGATCGAGATCGCCGTGCCCGAGCATGCCGTGGGCGACGTCACGAGCGACCTGTCGTCGCGGCGCGGCCTGGTCACCGGCACGTCGGGCCTGGGGGCCGGCACGGTGGCCATCGGCGGACAGGTGCCCGAGGTCGAGCTGGCCAACTACCAGTCACGCCTCAATGCGATGACCAGCGGCCAGGGGCGCTACACCATCGCGTTGTCGCACTACGAGGCCGTGCCGCCGACCGTGCAGCGCACGCTGATGGGGCAGTACCGGGTGCGCGACGACGACTAGGAGTGCACCGGGAGCATGACGCTGCCATGGCCTAATGGCCGGCATCCGCCATTCATCCCGCACGGGCTCCCCGATGAAGAAACTGCTGCCGCTGGTCCTGTCCACCCTGTTCGCCCTGCCCGCCTCCCAGGCCCACGCCGCACCGCGCCAGCCGTACACCCCGGACCAGGCGCGGGCGCTGCTCGCGCAACTCGGTGCCCACGTGATGGTCATCAATTCCGACCAGACCCTGATCAGGAAAAAGCCGGCGAGCGCGTTCGACGTGCTGACCTACTACCCGCTGCCCAAGGCCAAGGTCGACGAATACAAGCGCAACGGCCACATCGTCAACACGAACGACGACATCGCCGACGCTGCCACCTACCGGATCAAGGACTACGCGCTGACCAACGAGAAGAACGAAAAGCTGCGCCTGAAGGACGACGGCGGCGCGCCGTCGCTGCAGGACTTCTCGCTCTGGACCTACGACAACGCCCTGAGCAGCCAGCGGGGCTTCTACGTGAAGCTGGACAAGCCCTTTGAGCGCGTCAAGGGGCACCTCACGGTGGTGTTCGAGATGCCCGGAAACATCCGGCACGAGACGCGGGTGCCGGTCGACCTGTCCATCACCGACAAGGACCCGCGGCCCGGCACCTGATCCTGCGGTCGCTTCACGGCGATCCTGGCTCGAAGAGCTCGCGCTGCGACGTCGTCAAGGCCGCGAAGCTTTCTCCCATGGGCTGAAGAATGGCATCGGCGATCGGCTGCAATTGCCGGGTGAGGTAGTGCTCGTAGTCGATGCGCGAATGGCGGGTTTCCAACGGCTCCGGCCCGTTGCGGGTCATGACGTACTGGATCCAGCCGCCCTTCTGATACTGCTGGGTCCGACCGACCCGGGCGTTGTGCTCGTCGGCGATGCGCGCGGCCCGCACCTGCGGCGGCACGTTGACCAGATAGTCGTCGAGCCGATGGCGCAGGCGCTTGCGGTAGATGAGCAGGTCGTCCTTGGCGCCTGCCAGCGTCGCCTTCGCATAGTCGGTCACGAACGCCTTATAGGGCTCGCCCTGGAAGATGCGCGACAGCAGGCCCTCCTGGAACTGGCGCGCCAGCGGGGTCCAGTCGCTGCGCGCCATCTCCAGGCCGCGGTACACCATCTCCTCCTTGCCCGCGGCATCCACGCTAAGTCCGGCGTAGCGCTTCTTGCTGCCCACCTCCGAGCCGCGGATGGTGGGCATGAAGAACTTCTTGTAGTGCGTGTCGACCTCGATCTCGAGAAAGCTCTCCAGGCCCTGCTCCTCGCGCAGCGTGCGCGCCCACCATTCGTTGATGTCGGCCGCGAGGCGGGCCGCGACGGCGTGCGCCTCCTCGTTGGTGTGGGTACGCCGGAGCCAGATGAAGATCGAGTCGGTGTCGCCATAGATCGCCTCGTAGCCCCGCTGCTCCACGAACTCGCGCGTGAGCTTCATCATCTCGTGCCCGCGCAGGGTCACGGCGGACACCAGCTTCGGGTTGAAGAACCGGCACTCGGAGGCGCCCAGCACGCCGGCGAAGGAGTTCATGAGCAGCTTCAGCGCCTGCGACAGCGGCTCGTTCTTCGCCCGCTTGGCTTCGTCCCGCGCGTGCCATAGCGTGGTCACGATCTGCGGCAGGCAGTGCCTGTCGCGCGAGAAGACGGTCTCCTGCGGTCCGTGGATGAGCCCGGTCGCATCGCTCGCGTTCAAGCCTTCGACCAAGCCCACCGGATCGACCAGGAAGGTGCGGATGATCGAGGGGTAGAGGCTCTTGTAGTCCAGCACCACGACGGAGTCGTAGAAGCCCGGCTTCGAGTCCATCACGTAGCCGCCCGGGTAGGCCTTGCTCGCGATCTCGCCCACGTTCGGCGCCACGTAGCCCAGGCGGTGCATCCGCGGCAGGTAGTGGTGGCTGAACGCGGCGATGGAGCCGCCGAAGTGGTCGGCCTGCAGGCCGGTGACCTGGGCGCGCTCCATCATGAACTGCAGCAGCTTCGCCTTCTCGAAGATGCGCAGGACCAGCTCGCAGTCGCGGATGTTGTACAGCGCGAGCGCGGGCTTGTCGTTCTGGTAGCGCCGCTCGATCTCCGCCATCTTGTCGTACTCGTCGCCGATGGCCTTGCCTTCGCCCAGCAGCGTCTGCGAGACGTTCTCGAGGCTGAACGACGGAAAGCTCCACACCGCGGCCCGGAGCGCCTCGATGCCATCGAGGACGATCCGCCCCGGCGTGGGCGCGAACAGGTAGCCCTGCTTGCCCGGGTGCGTGCGCCATTCGATGGGCCGGCGCTCCCGCCCCAGCAGCAGCGGCACGCCGCAGTCGTTGGCGGTCTTCTGCAGCACGCGCAGGTCGAACTGGACCACGTTCCAGCCGATGAGGACGTCGGGGTCGTTGCGCTCGAACCAGTCGTTGAGCTGCTCGATCATCGCCTTGCGACTCGGGCAGTAGACGAGCGAGAAATCCATGGGGTCGCCCGGCTCGGGCGGCGGCTCGCCGAGCATGAAGACGATGCGCTCCGGCGTGCCGTCCAGCGCAATGGAGTAGAGCCCTTCATGCTGGCTCGTCTCGATGTCCAGCGACACGACCTTGAGTACCGGCCGGAATTCAGGCGCTGGGCTGAGCTTGCAGTCGACGAGCGTGGCGCCCTCGGCGCGCCCGCCTTCCACCCGCACGCCGGCGGTGATAAAGCGCTCCATCAGGTAGCGGTCGTGCGGGCGCACATCGGCTTCGAGCAAGGGGATGCCCTGCGCCTGCAGGGCGCGCGCCAACCGGCCGATCTGGCGAAAGTGCGTCGCATAGACGCCGAGGACGGCTTCCTGCTGGAAACTCTGGAGCTCGAGCTCACGCAACTGCACGCCCGGCATGGCCGCGAGGTGGACTTCCACCGCCGCTCGGTGCCGGGCGGCGACGAACGCGACGCTGCTGCGGGAAGTCAGCACCACTTTCCTCGGCCCTGCCTCGGTGGCCAGCCAGTACTCGATCTCGGTGCCGGTCGGTGCATCACGCCAGTGGCGCGTGAGGATGAAGCCCTGGAGGTCGGTGGAGGTCACGGGCGCTGGGCGATTCGGGTGGGGCGGGAAGGCGGACGGGGAATCGGAGGATTCTCCCCCGGCCCGGCCCGGCCAGCTGGCGCCCGATGATCGCAACCCGTCCGAGCGGGGCTACCGGATTGAACAGATGCGCTGACCGTGCCGAATCGCCTTCCCCCGTTCTCGCCCCGAGCCTCAAGTTCGGCGCTGTGGGGTTCCGGTAACGATGATCGGATCGACGGGATCCATGCGGACGGCAGCGCGCGGGAAGTCGAAAAGCTCCTCAGGATTGGCGGCAAGGATCCTCTCGATGGCGCTTGCATCGTGGTCAAACCAGGTCGCCAGAGCATTGAGCAAGACGCCGGCGTCCTGCTCAACCGAGAAGCCCACATGGGGCCAGTCGGTTCCCCAGACCATGCGAGTTGGCGCTTCCGAGTACAAGCGCTGGGCGCGGCGGGCGATGCGAGGATCTCGAAGGTTGGCCGACAGGCGATAGCCGATCAGCTTGACCCACACACGGCCCGTTGAGAGCAGCGACGACAAGACGCGCTCAGCCTCGCCGGACTGCGCCCCCAAGGACAACCCACCGAGATGGTCGACGACCAGCGTGCAGGGCAACTGCTCCAGCGTTGACTTGAGCGAGGGCCACCGATCCTCCCTGGGAAGAATCTCGGCATGCCAACCACGGTCCGCCAGCTTCGGCGCCAGGACCTTCAGGTCATTGAGATCGACGGTACCGCCAAGCTGGCCCGACATGATGAATCGCATTCCCCTGACGCCCGTGGCGTGCCAGGCATCGAGTTGCGCATCGGTCGTTTCCGCATCACCCACCACGACGCCACGCAGCACCTGCGGCTCAGCGCGCAGCGCTTGCTCGACGGCGCGGTTGTCCTTGCCATACACGCTGGCTTGAACGACCACCGATCGCTCGAACTTGATCGATCGGCGCAAGCGGCGCAGTTCCGCCGGCGGTGCCGGTGCGGGCTCGTAGCTCGCGTCCGGCACCGTGTTCAAGAAATCTTCAGGCGTGACATGGCAATGAGAATCGCACGCCCGCGCGGGGACCTGAAAGTCGGGGGCCGCATAGTTCTCCGGCGGCGGCAGGCAGGCTGCTGTCAATTGCATCGTTCTTCTCCAGACACAGTGAGCGGTTTCCAGGAAATCAAAGGCATTCGCTCGCCGCCGAACGCTTGTCGATGACAACGTCGGTGAGCGCCTTGCGATGCAGGTAGCAGTGCACGTTGCGCACGACGGTTTCAACCCGGCGCGTTTCCAGTGCATCCGTCCATCCCGCGGCATGCGGCGTCATCACCAGGTTGTCCAACGTCTCGAACGCCAGGCTGCCGGGCGCGCCCACCATCGAAGACGGCGGCGGATACGTGTACCAGGTGTCAACGATGGCACCACGAATTTCGCGCCGTTGAAGCGCTCCAAAGAGTGACGCCTCGTTGACGACTGGCCCGCGTGCAACGTTGATGAGGATGGCGTTCGACTTCATGCGAGACAGCTCATCCTTGTCGATCAGGTTCAGCGTTTCTGCGCCACCCGGTACACACAGAAGAACATAGTCGCTCTGCGCAAGGAGGGTCGGCAGAGCCTCCATGCCGCGCCACCAGTGCAGCTCGCGGGAGACGCCGGGCGATCGACTCACGGCGATCGCCTGCATTCGAAACGCAGTGGCCAATTGAGCGACACGCTGGCCGATTCTTCCGTAGCCCACCAAGCCGATGGTCTTGCCTTGCAACTCGCCGTGCTTGCGACCGACAACGGAGCCACCGCCCCAGGTCCATCGGTGCTGCCGCAATTCGGCATCCATCTCCCGGAACGGAATCTCGGCGTTCAAGATGGCGCCCATCACGTACTCGGCAATGGGATCGCTGCCGTTGCTGACGTTGCAGACCACCGAGTTGGCTGGCACCCACTCGGAGCGCAACCAGTCGACACCCGAGAACGGGAGAATGGTCAGGCCGAGCCGGCGGCTGGCGGCGAAGGTCGCTTCGACACCGAGGCCTTGTGCGTGTCGCGCCCATTCGGCAGATCCGATCAGGATTTCGGCCACGGCTGCCTTGCGCGTCAAGCCTTCCGTGCCCTCCTCGGCGCACCATGACTCGGCAACCCAACCGGGACCGAGACAGGCCAGCAGAGGTTCCTTGAAGACCTGGCTGTAGCGCCCAGCCAGTAGCAGCGTGCGAGGTGTTGGTGTCATGGCCTTCATACCTTTGGGATACCCAGTCGATCGACCAACTGCTTGTAGAGCGCAATGTCGGCAGCGATCAACGCCTTGGTCTGCGCTGCGGTGCGATAGACGTAGCCGAGGTCTCGCTCGCGGAGCCAATCCTGCGTCGATCGCAGCCTGGCGGCCTTCGCCAGCACCGTGGCGTAGTAGTCAACCACATGATCCGGAGTGCCTGCAGCTACCGCAGCGACGATCCAGGATTCACCGGTATAGCCCCTGACACCGAGTTGCGCGGTCGTCGGCACACCCGGGAGCGAGGCGAGCGGCTGGCTTGCACCAAGCACAAGACCTCGCAATTTTCCCGACCGGATGAGGGCATGGGCTGCCGACACATCCAGCATTCCAACGTCGACGGCGTTTGCCAACAAGGCGGAGGCCACCTCACTGCCACCCTTGTACGGAATGGCCGTCATCTTCATGCCCACTGTCTCGTTGAGCCATTCGGCTTGCAGCTGCAAGGCCGTGGAGCCGGTGCCCAGGTTCAGGGTCCTGGGATGAGCCTGTGCTTTCAGGACCAGGTCTTCGAAGCTCTTGATTCCCGAGGATGCCCCCGTCACAAGCACAACGGGCCCCGTTGCCAGGACGCCCACTGGTACGAAGTCCGTCAGGGGATCGTAGGGCAAGCTCTTGGCGATGGCGGCGTTCACTGCAAGCGTCGACGAACTCCCGATCAGCAGTGAATATCCGTCGCGCGCAGATGCGAGCACGTTCTGTGCACCGATCAGGCCACTTGCGCCAGGCCTGTTGTCAGGAACCACCGGCTGACCCGAGAGTTCTGCCAGAGCCTTGGCATACAGGCGGCCGACGAGATCGGCGGCGCCCGATGGAGGAAATGGAATGACCATGCGAATGGGCCGCACGGGAAAGGCATCGCTCTGCGCCGACGCCGCCCATGCACCTGCAGTCCACACCGCCAGACCGGCGGTCACGAGCTGCATGGCGGATCGCCGACTCAGGTGGGTCGAGCGATCAGGAGCCACTGGATGTCTCTCGGTAAGTGTTCGATTCATATCGTGTCCCGTGAATGTTCAATGCGCCCTGCACTGACAGATCAAGCGAAGGTCCAGGCTCCGCAACGCTGCGGGCCTGATGTAGAAGGCGTTCAACGGCCCTGAAACACCGGAACGCGGCGTTGTGCGGCAGCCCTCACGCCCTCCAGAAAGTCGGGATGCCGAAACTGCTCGAGTTGAACCGCGCACTCATGGCGATTCACTTGCATCACGTGGTCCGCGAATCCCGCTCGCAACGTGCGCCTCGTGCTTTGGACGGCACCGGGCGCCGAGCGCGCGATCGCTTCCGCCATGACCAGTGCCGTGGCAAACGGGTCTTGATCCTCCGAAAGAGCGTCGATCAACCCCAGCGCCAATGCCTGTTGCGCACTGACCCGCTCGCCCGTGTAGAGCATCCAGGCTGCCTTTTGCGCCCCCACGATGCGCGGCAAGGTGAGGCTGATTCCGAAACCGGGATGAATGCCCAGTCGGTTGAAGTTGGCGCTGAACCGGGACTGGGGCGATCCCACGCGGAAGTCGGCGACCAGGGCAAGCCCCAATCCGGCACCGATGGCAGCGCCCTGTATCGCCGCAACGATGGGTTTCCGGTTCGAAAAAAGCCGCATGGCCTGCGCGTAGAACGGCGACGGGTCGAGCGCCGTGCTGTTTTCGGTTTGATCGAAATTCGCTCCAGCGCAAAACACGCTGCCGCCACTGCGCAGAACGATCGAGCGGCAATCCTCGACAGCATCGAGATGCTCGAAACTGTCGGCCAATTCCTTGACGAGCTCGACGTCGACGAAATTGTGCGGGGGATTGTTGATTTCGAGCACGGCAACATGCCCTGTGAGTTCACAGCTGACACGACAAGCATTCATGAAAAGTACCCTCGAGTGCTATTGCGCGGAAACTTCATGACGCCACAGTGCGTGCTCGTCGTGCAGCCGTCGGCGCTGAACCTTGTTCACTCCGGTGTCGCGAGGGAGGCTCGCGATCTGGATGATTTCAACGGGCCGCATGATGCTCGGCAGACGCTGAATTGCCGCGAGCGTCTTCTCCAGGTCAATTCGAGGATCTGCAATCCACAAGACGACGCGTTGACCGCTCACCGCGTCCGCTCTCGACCAGATCGCGAACTCGGACAACTCCGCTTCTCTTTCCAAAGAACGTTCCACGAAATCGATCGGAACGTATTCGCCGTTGACTCGAATGGATTCGCTCATCCGCTCGATGAAGACAAGGTTTCCAAGGTGGTCAACGCGGCCTCGGTCGCCCGTGTGAAACCAGCTGTCGGCATCCGTCGAGGGGTCCAACATTCCGTCGCGAAGGTAGCCAGAAAACAGCGTGTCCGCCTCCCGCGCTCTGACATGGATTTCACCCTCTTCGGATATCTTGAATTCGGCGTCGAAACGCACGCGCCCGGCGTAGTGGGTAGGGCCTTCTTCCGCCAATGAGCGGTCGCCTGCACGGACATGCCATGTATGACAAAGCCCACCGGCTTCGGTGGACCCATACGCCGTGATTCCAATGGGGATTCCGAACATGCCCAGGAATTCGCTGATGGCGCCAAACACCACGCGCACCTGATGGCCCGCGCTTGCGTCGACATCCGCTTCCTTCATCAGCATCTGAAGGGGCGTGACATGCAGAACGAGTGCGGTCGCGCCGATCTGCTTCACGGTGCTCCAGAAGTTCTGTGCGGCAAAACGCTGTGTCCCCAGAACGCCCGCGCCTGCAGTCCAGGCCGCCACGACACCGTAGCCCAGAGGGTTGATATGGAACATCGGCATCGGCGCAAAGACAACGTCATTGCGAACGTAGCCGAGAGAGTCGGCGATGAAGCGGCCCAGCCTGATGAAATAAGAGTGGCTCAGTGCGCAAAACTTGGGGCGACCCGAGGTGCCCGAGGTATGCATATAGCACGCGATCTCCGAGCCGTCGCAGGCCAGCCCCGTCAAGAGCGCATCGCCCTCGACCGGCACACCTGGTTCGACCGATCTTGGGACCTCGGCACTCTTTACAGCCAAATGACCGGACCACGCGTTCCGTGCATCAATAGAAGCCCAGTTCGGATGAATGGGTGCGCGGTACGTGTCATCGAAAAATGCAACGGCATCTGGATTCAGATCGAGCAGCATTTCCCTGATCAGGTCTTGAGGGTAGTGCGGATTGATGAGTGCCGTACGGATGCCGTGCAACTGGCAAGCCATCCAGAAGATCAAGTAGTGCTCGCTGGTGACCCCAACAAAAGCGACTGTTTGCCCCTTGAGGATGGCGCCAGACATTGACGCGCAAAGCGCCTGCGCCGTCTTGAAAGCATCTGCCATGGGGGCCGACACCTTGTCCGTGCCGAACACCGCTTCAGGCGATCGTCGAACTGCGTCCTGGATCAAGAGCGCCAGATTGCGGATATTTTGATTGAGCATTGCTTGGGTTCTCTGCAGAATATTTGAAGCATTTCGCCACCCCTCTCTTCTTCAGAAGAAGATGGGCAGCGACCTTTTTGTCAGTCGACCGATTTGCAGGATTTTTTAATCAGCCCAACTCCATTCGGCCAATGTATTTACCAATCGTGTTCTTCAATATTTCCACCGACCCTCCTCCGATCTCCGCAACCTTGGCATCACGCCAATAGCGATTGAAAGGCGAATTCACAGCCGTTCCGTATGCGCCGCAAACCTGAATAGCCTGGGACGTCACCCGATTGGCAACGGAACAGCAAAACAGCTTTGCTTCGCTGGCGTAGCGCTCGGGCTCGCGCTGCGCCTCCAATGCGTCAGCCGCCGAGTACAGCAACAGGCGGGCTGCGTCGATGTCCGTGAGCATTTCTGCGAAATACCATTGGATTCCTTGAAAATCGAAGACCGATTGCCCGAAGGCCTTTCGGTTTTTGACGTAGGCAAGGGATTCATCAAATGCCGCACGCGCCATGCCGATGACCATGGCCGCGTTGAGCGTGCGTGAATAGTTCAGGTTGCGCAGCACGACTTTCAGGCCGCCACCCGGCTCGCCCAGAAGGTATTCATAGGGCAACCGAACGTTCTCGAGTTTGAGTTCCACGTGTGGCCCATTTCGCCCGCCAAAGGTCTCGCTCCTCTCGCCAACGAAGGTGCTTACGCCAGGTATTTCTCGCGGAACTGCAAAAACCCCCAGTCCTTTCTCGGTTTGGGCCAGGATGATGAACAGATCGGCACCACTCCCCGATGTAATGAATGATTTTTGACCGGACAGGATCCAGTGATCATTTTCGAGCACCGCTTTGGTGTCCAAGGAACGGATGTCGCTGCCATGATTTTGCTCAGTCAGTGCATACGCTGCTGTCAGGCCCTGGGAAAATTTCGGCAAGAATTCTCTTTTCAACTTTTCATTTCCAGATCGCAAAATTGCGTTCTGCGCCTGAAAGTTCGAATTCAATGAAATCCCGACCGAGGCGCTGGCGGCACCGATTTCCTCGAAAAACGAAACCACTCGCCGGAATGAGCATCCGCCACCCCCATATTCTTTGGGGACGATCAGCGCATTCAGACCCTGTTTGGCCGCTTGCTCCACAACATCGGAAGGGTATGCATCATTCCGATCGAGTTGAGCCGCAGCGGGCTTCGCGTAGGTTTCGGCAAAGGCGCGAAATTCATTCACGGCCTGTGCAGGTTCAAATTCCGTCCACAGCGGCATCTTTCGTCTCCTATCTTGTCAATCAAGGGGTAAAGTTTTTGATTCCGTATCAACCAGAAATCGGCGGGCTGTAATTCGCTCGGCCCGTACGGTGGAAATTGAGAGCAACTCGCGCACGGTTGCATCGCGTGGCCGGCGGATTCAGCCTGGAGAGAGCTCGGCGCAGAAGCGCTGGATGCGCTTGCAGGCTTCGACCAGGCTCTGCGTACTCGCGGCGTACGAAACGCGGAAGTGACCGGGCATGCCGAATGCGCTTCCATGCACAACGCTGACGCCTTCTGCGGCAAGAAGCTCCAGCGCGAATGTCGCGTCGTCCTGAATCGGCTTGCCGCTGGGCGCTCGTTTCCCGAAGGTTCCGGCGCACGATGGAAATACATAGAAGGCGCCCTCTGGCCGTGCGCATGCGAGGCCAACGCAGGCATCGAGTTGGTCGACGACCAGGTCTCGGCGTTGCTTGAAGACTTCGCGCCTCGCCGCGAGAAAATCTTGTGGGCCTTGCAGCGCCGCCACAGCCGCCCATTGCGCGACGGAACTGGCGGCGGATGTCACCTGCCCCTGGACCACGTCCATCGCCTTGATCAAGGAGGCCGGCCCGGCGCCATAGCCGATGCGCCACCCCGTCATCGCATAGGCTTTCGAAACGCCATTGACGATCAACGTCCGCTCCCGCAGCCGCGGCTCGACGCCCGCAATGGTTGCGAACTCGAACGCGTCGTACACCAGGTGCTCGTAGATGTCGTCGCTCATGACCCACACGTGCTCATGACGCAGCAGGACCTCTGCGAGCGCACGAAGTTCATCGCGCGAATAGGCTGCGCCGGAGGGGTTCCCTGGCGAGTTGAGAACCACCCATTTCGTTTGGGGAGTGATGTGCCGCTCGAGCGCTTCCGGTGTCAGCTTCAGGCCGTTGGCGGCGGTCGTCTGCGCAATGACGGAGGTCGCTCCGCACATGGCCACGAGCTCCGGATACGAGACCCAGTAGGGCGCGGGAATCAGCACCTCGTCGTGCTCGTTGAGCGTGGCCATGAAAGCATTCGCGATGACCTGCTTGCCGCCATTGCTGATGATGATTTCATCGCGCGTGTAGACAACACCGTTCTCCCGCCGGAACTTCTCGACGACGGCATCACGCAACTCGGGAATGCCATGGGTCGGCGTGTACCTGGTCTTGCCGCCAGTGAGTGCGCGGATGGCAGCCACCTGAACATGCTCGGGTGTCTCGAAGTCGGGCTCGCCCGTGCTGAGCGCAATCACGTCGCGGCCTTGCGCTGCGAGCTCACGAGCCCGCTGCGTGGCGGCAATGGTGCTCGACGGTTTGATGCGAGCCAGAGACTTGGAAAGAAAATTGGACATGACGACTCCTGTGCAGCTACGCACAATCGGCTTGATCGGAATGCGGACGGGACTCAGGGGCGCCGAACTTCGGCGATGAATTTCCGGGCGCGGGGGTGTTGTGGATTGGCGAAGAATTGATCGGGAGCGGCACGCTCGACGATCGCCCCCGCGTCCATGAACAGGATTCGGTCGGCCACTTCTTTCGCGAAACCCATCTCGTGGGTCACGCACATCATGGTCATGCCATCCAAGGCCAGCTGCTTCATCACTGCCAGGACCTCACCCACCATCTCAGGGTCCAGCGCGCTCGTGGGCTCATCGAAAAGCATCACCGGCGGACGCATCGCGAGCGCTCTGGCAATCGCCACACGCTGCTGCTGGCCTCCCGAGAGCTGTGGCGGGTAGGCATCCGCCTTGTGCGCCAAGCCAACCTTCACCAGCAACTCCATTGCGCGCTCGCGCGCCTCGCTCTGGCTCACCTTCGCCACCGTCATGGGCGCCAGCTCGAGATTGCGCATGACACTCAAATGGGGGAAGAGATTGAAGCTCTGGAAGACGAAGCCAATGCGACTGCGCAAGCTGTTCACGTCAGTCTTCGGGTTGTGCACGTCTTCGCCGTTGACCATGACGCGGCCCTTCGAAATCGGCTCCAGCCGATTGACTGTGCGGATCAACGTGGACTTGCCGGAACCCGAGGGCCCGCACACCACCACCACCTCGCCTTGCTTGACGGTTTCGTTGATCTGGTTGAGGGCTTGATAGCCGCCGTAGAACTTGTCCACGTTGTCGAAGGTGATCATGTCGTGGCCTCTTTGGACACCAGGCGCTGGAGGGGGGTCGGCACGTCGGGCGTGCAGCGTGCTTGGTTCAACTTCTTCTCCAACCGGGAGACAGCCAATCCCAGCGCCCAGCAGAGGACGAAATAGGTGATGGCCAGAATCAAATACACCTGAAATGGGCGGGTGAGCAGTTGGGCGTTGATCTGGTAGGCCGAGTAGGTCAGTTCGCCGACGCTGATGATGTAGCCGAGCGACGTGTTCTTGATCAGGTTGATCAACTGGTTCAGGATGCTCGGAATCATGTTGACGAGTGCCTGCGGCAGGATCACCTTGCGCATCGTTGCAAAGTAGGTCATTCCCAACGATCGAGCGGCCTCGACCTGGCCCTTGGAGACGGCCACGATGCCCGCCTTCACGACCTCCCCCATGAAGGCGATCTCGTAGACGACAAGGGCGACGATCAAGGTGGTGATCCCGGAGATGCTGTGCCCCACGACCATCGGCACGATGAAGTAGGCCCAGAAGATCAGCATCAGGACAGGCAGGCCGCGCACGGCATAAACGACAGCGGTCGCCGGGTACTGAACGGCCTTGATGGAGGACGTCCGGGCCACCCCCATCACGATGGCGAGGGGAAACGAAAGCAGCAGCCCGGACACGGCGAGAAACAGCGTGAGCGCCAAGCCGCCAACGGGGCCATTCGGGAACTGGCCGACCAGGAGCAGAAGGCCATAGTCACGAAGGATGTCGATCATCGGACACCTCGCAGCGGATCCAGGCGAACGCTCCAGGCGTGGCCGATGCCCATCAGCGCGAACGAACAGACCCAGTAGAAGATCGACGCGATGGCGTAGACCTCGAAGGTGCGAAAACTCTCGCTCTCGATCTGGTGGGCCGCATAGGTCAGTTCGGCGAGGCCGATCGCCATGGCCAAGCTCGTTGCCTTGAACAGCCCGAGGGACTGGTTGGTCAAGGGCGGCACTGCGACGCGAAGTGCCTGCGGAAGAACGACGAAGCGCATCGCCTTGGCGTAGGACAAGCCCAGAGCTCGCGCTGCCTCCATCTGCGTGGGCGACAGGGACCGCACACCACTGCGCAGATCCTCCGACATGAAGGCCGCCGCGTTCAGCGTCAGCGCGATCCAGACGAAGATGAATTCGCTCCCATGGGCGTTGATCCACGCCTGCCAGGCCTCAGGCAACACCTGAGGCACGCCGAAGTACCAGATGAAGATCTGGACCAGGCCAGGCACGTTCCGGTGATAGCCAACGAACCCTTTGGAGACGGCCTGGAGTCCGGTCAAACCAGACTGCCGCATGGAAACGACGACAAGTGCCAGCAGGAGGCCCGACACCCATGCAGCGGCGAAGAGCACGAGTGTGTTGCATGCGCCGGCGATCAACCAGTCCAGATAGCGGCCGTTCAACACGGCCCCGAATTTCAGATCAAGCATGGATGCGCTCGTGGCTCTGATTTGCGAACTTGATCAGAATGCACTGAGGGGCGTCAGCTTCTTCTCGCGAGCGATCTTCAGCTTCGTGTCGGGCCCGAACCACTTGCGCCACAACGCGTCGAGTTCTCCAGACGACTCCATGTCGCGCAATGCCTTGTTCACCGCATCGAGCAGTTCGCTCTCGCCCTTCTTCACACCCAGGCCCGTGGGCTCGTAGACGAGGGACTCGTCGAGGAAGCGGAATTTGCCCGAACTTTCGTGGAGCAGTCGCGCGCCGGGTGCTTGAGAAATGGCATATGCCTGAACCTTTCCCTGTGCGAGTGCCAGAAAGGCCATGGTGCCGTCCTGGTAGGTCACCACTTCGGAACCCGCAAGCTTGTTGCGAGCGTTGAGCTCCGAGGTCGAGCCCTTGTTGGCGGCGATCTTCTTCCCGGCAAGGTCGGCGAACGTCTGGATGGGCGAATTGCTCGCCACGATGATCTTCAAGGGCAGCTGATAGTAGATGTCCGAAAAGGCGATCTGCTCGGCACGCTCCTTCGTGTAGCCCAGGGAGGCCGCCACCACATCCACACGCCCCAGCGCCAACTCGGGAATGCGGGCTTCGACGGAAATCGGGCGGTGCTCCAGTTCAACGTGGAGGTGCTTTGCGAGGCTCTTGCACGTATCCACGTCGAAGCCGACGTACTCGCGGGTGGCAGGGTTCTGAAACGCAAGGGGTTCCGCCCCCGTCAGCGTGGCGCACACCAGCCTGGAGCGCGCCTTGATGTCGCTGAGACGATCGGCCTGTGCCGTGGTGGCGCAGACGCAAAGAGCGACGGCGATGACGCGAGTGAAAGTCAATCGGAACATGAGCGCAACTCCTGAAGCGGCTTGATGCCAGAGGCCTAGAAATGAGGTGGAAGCCCGCATTCTGGAGACTTTGAAAAATTAAAAAAAACGATTTATTTTTATAGAATTGCATCTGTTTTACACATATACCAAGGGGGAACCCGCAGTGCATGAAGTCCCACCGGCAGAACGAACATGATCTCGTTCAAGCAACTTGAAGCGATCTATTGGGTGGTCAAGCTTGGCGGCTTCTCGCAGGCCGCCGAGAAGCTTCACACCACGCAGTCGGCGATCTCGCGGCGAGTCCAGGAACTGGAGAGCCTCCTGGACACTTCACTGTTCGACCGCTCTTCACGCGCGGCCCGATTGACGGAGAAGGGGCAGCAGACCTTTGCAATCGCAAAGCGGCTTCTTGCCCAGCGCGACGAAGCGATGGAGCAGCTTGCACAGGCACAGGTGGTCGAGCGCAGGCTGCGGATCGGCCTGACCGAACTCACCGCAATGACCTGGTTCCCGCGGCTGGTGGGCATGATGCAGGTCCATCACCCCCGCGTTGTCCTGGAGCCCGACGTCGACGGCAGCGTGACCATTCGCAAGAGACTCCTGGCCGACGAGATCGATCTGGCGATCGTTCCCGACGCGGAAGACGACAGCCGGATCACCAAGAAAGCCATCGGCAAGGTGGTCAGTGCCTGGATGTGCAAGCCCGGCCTGCTGCCTGCGGACAGGACGTTGCGCCTCCACGAGCTGGCCTCGCATCGAATCCTGACCCAGGGCAGCCGCTCGGGGGCAGGCCTCGCCTCGGAGAACTGGTTCAAGTCTTTCGGCCTCACGCCGAAGCAATCGCTACCCAGCAACAGCATCATTGCCATCATCGGCATGACCGTGGCCGGAATCGGGATCAGTCCCCTTCCTCGCGATTGCCTCGCCCCCATGGTCGACCTGGGCTTGCTGCAACCCCTCAAGGTCACGCCCGCAATCCCCGACATCACCTACGTCGCAATGAGCAGGAGCGAGCAGCGAAGCACGTTGATCGACTCCACGGTGCTGCTTGCACAGGAGTGCTGCGACTTCACGCAGGTTTTCCAACCCGGCGCCATCCCCGCCGACGCCCCGGCACCCCCCAGCTATTGATCGGACTTCGGGAAGCCGCGGCCATGCTGGGCACCGACGACGAGCAGGCCATCCAGCAGAACTTCGAGCGCATGCGCTTTCGCCCCGGGCGGGACCGCATCGCCTGCCCCTTGCTCGTGCTGCACGGCGGTGCCGATCCACTGGTTCGAATGGAAGACCAGCAACCCTTCCTGGACGCCGTGACGAACTCCGACGTCACCTTGCGCGTGTGGGACGACGGCGAGCACACGATCTACAACCATGCGGCGCAGCGGACTGCCTTCGTGGCGGACTGGTTTGCCCAGCGGCTCGCGCCGGGTTGACGCTTCGCCCCGGCCCCTCAAAGCACCGCAGCCTCATCCCCCTGCGCACCATCGTCCAGCACCGGCACCTCGCTGGCCACCAGCGGCTTGCCGATGGGCGCGCCGGCCTTCCCCACCTGGACCGCCGCCATGTCGGCATCGTTGGGGTACTGCCCCGCAATCCAGTAGTCGAACACCCGCCGGACGATCGGTGCCGCGTGCGCCGCACCGAAGCCCGCGTTCTCGACGATCGCGGCCACCGCGATGGTCGGGTCTTCGGCCGGGGCGAATGCCATGTACAGCGCGTGGTCGCGCTGGCGCGCCTCCAGGGCCTTGCCGCTCGCGCGCGCCTTCGGGCTCAGGCCCACGGCCTGCGAGGTGCCGGTCTTGCCGGCCGAGGTGTACGCGGCGCCCGCGAACACGCGCGTGCCGGTGCCGCCCTTGGTGACCGCCACCATCGCGTCGCGCACCACCTCGGCGTGCTTGCGCGCATAGCCCAGGTCCTGGGCTGGGGGTTGGACCTGCCGCACCACCTCGCCGGTCGCCGTGTCGCGGATGGCCCGCACCAGGTGCGGCTGGTAGCGCACGCCGCCGTTGGCCAGCGTGGCATTGGCCGAGGCCAGCTGCAGCATCGTGAAGCTGTTGTAGCCCTGGCCGATGCCCAGCGAAATCGTCTCGCCCGGGTGCCAGGTCTTCATGTCGGCGCGCCGGTAGGCCGCGCGCTTCCACGCCCTGCTGGGCAGCACGCCGCGCGACTCGCCCTGCAGGTCGATGCCGGTGAACTGCCCGAAGCCCAGGGGCGCCATGAAGTCGTGGATCAGGTCCACGCCCATCTCGGCGGCCAGCGAATAGAAGTACGTGTTGCTCGAAAACTGGATGGCGCGGTGCATGTCGACACCGCCCAGTCCGCCCCGGTGGCTGCGGAAAGTGCGCCCGCCGAAGTTGTAGAAGCCCGGGTCGTTCTCCACCTTGTCCGCGCTGCGCTTGCCGGTCTGCAGCGCCGCCATCGCCATGAAGGGCTTGTAGGTGGAGCCCGGCGGGTAGGTGCCGCGCAGCGCGCGGTTCAGCAGCGGATTGTCGGGCGACTCGGTCAGCGCCTTCCAGTTCTCCGTGTCGATGCCCTCGACGAACAGGTTGGGATCGAAGGTGGGCTTGCTCACGAAGGCCAGCACCTCGCCGGTCTTCGGGTCGATGGCCACTAGCGCGCCCCGGCGTTCGCCGAACATGTCTTCCACGAGCTTTTGCAGCTTGATGTCGAGCGACAGCATCACCGTCTGCCCCGGCCTGGCGGGGTGGCGCGACAGGCGGCGCACCGCGTGCCCGCCGGCCGAGGTTTCCATCTGCTCCACGCCGGTCTGGCCGTGCAGCGCCTTTTCGTAGCTCTGCTCGATGCCGACCTTGCCGATGTAGTCGGTGCCCCGGTAGTTGGCGCGCTCGTCTTCCTCCCAGTCGTCCATCGCGGTCTTCTCGCGCTGGTTGATGCGGCCGATGTAGCCGATCACGTGCGCGCCCACCTCGCCGTGCGGGTAGGTGCGAAACAGCCGCGCCCGGATTTCCACGCCGGGGAAGCGGTAGCGCTGCGCCGCGAAACGCGCCACCTCTTCGTCGCTCAGGCGGGTGCGGATGGGCAGGGAGTCGAAGCTGCGCGAATCCTCGCGCAGGCGCTGGAAGCGGCGGCGGTCCCTGGGCGTCACTTCGAGCAGCTCGCCCAGCTCGTCGATGACGGTGGCGATGTCGCTCACCTTCGACGGCGTGATCTCCAGCGTGTAGGCCGCGTAGTTGGACGCCAGCACCACGCCGTTGCGGTCCAGAATCTGCCCGCGGTTGGGCACCACGGGGACGATCGCGGTGCGATTGCTCTCGGCCCGGTCCGCCAGCGTTTCATGGCGCACCACCTGCAGGTAGACCAGCCGCGCGCCGATCAATCCGAATCCGAACAACACCGCACAACCGACCACCACCACGCGGCGGCGAAAAAGAGCGAGCTCGGCGGCGGCATTGCGGATTTCATTCATCGGGCGAAACGGGGGGAAAGAAGCGGAGAAGCCAGATAGGAGGCCCTGCTCGCCCGAAGGTTCCGCGTCGGCGGTCGACGAGACGCGATCGTCCGCTCAGGCCCACGCCTCTTCGGCACCGATGCGAACCTGGCGGGTCGGCACCACCTGCTTGAGGCCGTACCCCGTGCGCTCGTCCCCTTCGGAGATCAGCCGCACCATGGCCTCGCGCAGCGCGGGGCACACGCCTGTGCCTGCGTGCAGGTCGCGAAAGAAGCGCATCGTGGCGCCCGCCACCACCTCGGCCATCTGCACGCCGGCCGCTTCGTGCGACTGCCTGAAATCGAGGGCGGCCACGTCCTCGAAGCGGTGGTCGGACGGAGGCGTGCACAGCAGTTCCATCGCACTCTCCGGTCCTTCGGCGGCGGCCCTCCCCTGCCCCAGGATGCGCTGCACCTCGAAATTCTGGTCGTGCACCAGCCGGACATCGGCCAGGCAGTGCCGGTAGTAGAGGTCGATCCGGGCGTAGATGCGCATGAACGACGCCAGGTTCGGCAGCGTCCAGGCCTGCGTCGAAGCCGTGTTGAGTTCGGGAGGCGGAAGAAACTCCAGCCAGGGCTGGTGCTGGGCCCCACTCAGCGCGTGGTACTCGGTGTTCGCCGCTTCGACGATGCGACCGAACCCCTTGGCGACCTGCGCCGCGGCCTCTTCCTCCTCGGCGGTTTGCGTGGCCAGCTCGCGCAGGCTGGCAAAGGATGCGTGAAGTGTTCCAGCCTCCGGCGTCAGGCAGGACGCGACGAAGCTGTCCAGCACCTGCGCATCGGCATGGACGTGCAGGAAATCCGCGACGGCGTTCCTGAGGAAGTCGAGCCGCATCGACTCGGGGTAGCCAAGGCAGGACGGCAGCAGCTGGAACGACGTGATGCAGCTGCAGATGAAGTAGCGCTTGTCGACCAGCTCGACAAAAAGCGGGGCCCGCCGGTCGAGCAAGGCGTGGATCACCGCCGCGGAGAACTCCGGCCTGGATGCCAGCGATCGGGCACCGGGTTCGCCCGAAGGAATGCGATGGCGATCGCGCAACGACTGGAGGCGCGCATCCCACTCCTCTTCGTCCTGCAGCCCGACGCCCGCCAATGCAAAGTAGGGCTGCCGCTTGAAGTCGTAGCCCGTGCCGCTGCCGACCATGTCGCCACTGTGGCCGCTTTCGTCGATGTAGATGGTGGTCATGGCGCGGGGCGAACGCCTCGCGTCGGGTCCCCCTTCGGCCTTGCGAGGCGGTGCGGGACGGCGGCGGGGCGAAGCACCTCCAGTTCTTCATCGACGCCGAGCCGATCGCTCAGGACGAAGCGCAGTTCGCGCAAGGGTGCTTTGTAGGTCGCAGGAGGTGACATGCAAGAATGACGAGTGCGCGCGTTGGCCTTGGATTGAAGTGAGGTTCGGGGCTCGCGGCCACCGGCTGCCTTGGGTTGAAAGAAGTCTAGGAAATCGACCGGGCAGGCATGTTCAGTTTTCGGGACGCGCCCCGAGGCCTTGATTTCCCTCTGCAACGAGGCCCTCCTCCTTGCGTGCGCCGTCCCGGTGTTCGCTTTTCAGCCATGACGACCGCCCTCAAACCCCGACGCAAGCCCTCCCAGTCACGCGCATGGATGACCTCCATCGCCATCCAAGACGCCTTCGTGCTCCTGCTGCTGGAAAAGGGCTACGAGAAGACGTCGATGCGCGACATCGCCAACGTGGCCGGCGTCAGCGTCGGGAGCGTCTACCAGTACTTCCCCGGCAAGGAAGCGGTCGCGGCCATGACCGTGCGCACCTGGGTGCGCAAGCTCTCGACGGCGCTGTCGAGCGCGGTGGACGACGTCGTCCAGGCGGAAGGCCAACGCACGCTGAGCGAGATCACGCGTCTGCTGGCGCAGACCCAGGTGCACACGATGCTCGAGGGCGGCGGGCGCTGGCGGGTGCTGAGCTCCATCGAGCGCCGCGTCTCGCCGCAGCTCGTCTACAACCGCCTGTACCAGCACAACGTCAACCTCTTCGGCAAGGCACTGACGTGCGCGGTGGACTGGCCCGAAGGGCTGCACGATGCGCGCGTGGCCTTCGGCGCCTACACCGTCGTCGATGCTTTGGTGAAGCAGACGCTGCTGGTGAGCGCCGTGTTGCCGAGCGCGGACGTCATGGTTCAGGAGGTCCTGCTTGCATTGGACGGGTATCTGCAAGCCGTGCGCCAAAGCCACGCGCGCCAGGAATGAGCGCTGGCCCGAATATGCGAGTGGGGGTGCCCAAGCCGGTCAGTGCGGCCATGCTCATGCAGGCCGTCTCCGAATTGATGAGTACAGACGTCACCTCGCAGTTCAATGCGACGACCACGCCAAGGGTCGCGATGTCACCGCCACCATCCGCCATCGTCCCACAGGCCTGAATCCTCGATCGCCTGTCGCGCGAGCTTGTGCTCGCGGGCGCTTTTCAACCCCACCATCAGGCGCTTCAGGGGGCCGGGCTGACGCAGGAGACTCTGGATGTCACCGTGCACCAGCATTGGCATCTGAAACATGGCCAGGCTTTCGAGCGCCGGTGCAGAGGCCACCCAGCTCAGGTCCTTCAGCCCCACGTTGTTGAGGACGATCAGCGCCAGATCCTCGAGCGCAGCCAACGAGGGCAAGCTGGCAAGGTGTGGCTGATCTTGCGCGGTCAACCTTTGCAGCGTCTCCAGTTGGCTGACGACCGACAGGTCCGACAAATCCTTGATCCGCAGCAGTGCCAGGTGTCTCAGGGCGTTCAGGCCCGCAAGCGTGTCCAGGTTCTGCGCGCTTCCGAATCCCAGTTGAAGCGTATGCAGGTGGGGCAGATGCCGTAGAAAGACCAGGTTCGACAGAGGCATCCCCATGAGGGACACCTCATTCAAGGTCGACAGCTTTCCAATCACCTCGAGGCCTCGCGTGTGGCCGGCAACAACGAGTTGTCTCAGATGGGAAAAGCGCTCCAGCCCGAAAAGATCGGTCTTCTTCGTTTTCGTCTTGCCGATTCTGAGTCTTTGCAGGTCTGTGGGCACTGCGTTCAACACATCCAGCGAATCTGCTTCGTACACATCAAAGACGAACTCCTTCAGCTTCGGCAAGGCCTCTACCGCATGCGCATTGCTGACGCGAGTGAGGCAGTCAAGGCTCAACCTTTCGACATGGGGCATGAGCCTCAGGCAAGAAAGATCGCACACACGCGCGTAGCTTCCATACATCCGCCATGTGATGTCCGGCCGATCCCTGAAGAGATCTTCGTTCAGGATTTCCAGCAGCGAAGGCGGTACCTCCTGTGCGGCGGCAAATTGCAGGATGGACACCTCGCCGTTTGCGGCCAGTTGTCGGACCTGTTTTCTTGTCCAATCAAGCTTCAGTTCGATTCGTTCCGACATGGGATTGACGTTTTCAATGGATCAAAAGCCGGTGAGTGACCGGCATGCGCTGCTGACGACGATTCAGCGCCGCACTGACCGGCCGCGCCCGATGCCGTAGTACGCGATGCCGGCGGCTTCGACTTCGGCGGCGTCGTAGAGGTTGCGGCCGTCGAAGATCGCGGGCGCCTTCAATGTGCTGGCGATGCGCGCCAGGTCGGGGCGGCGGAACACGGGCCATTCGGTCACGAGCGCCAGCACGTCGGCGCCCTGCAATGCGTCTTCGGGCGTGTCGCACCAGCGCACGTCGCCGCGCTCGCCGACGATGGCGCGCGCGTTCGGCATCGCCGCCGGGTCGTGCACCTGCACGTGCGCGCCCGCCGCCCACAGGCGCTCCAGCAGCACGAGGCTCGGCGCATCGCGCATGTCGTCGGTGTCGGGCTTGAAGGCCAGGCCCCAGAGCGCGATGGTCTTGTTCGCGATGCGGCCTTCGAAGTGATGCGTCATCAGGTCGAAGAGGCGCCCCTTCTGCTCGTGGTTCGCGGTCTCGACGGCCGCGAGGATGCGCAGCGGCTGCCCCTCGCGATCGGCGGCATGCCGCAGCGCTCGCACGTCCTTCGCCAGGCACGAGCCACCATAGCCTGCACCCGCTTGCAGGAAGTCGGGGCCGATGCGCCGGTCCGAGCCGATGCCGCGGCGCACCATCTCGATGTCGGCGCCCGCATGCTCGGCCACGCGCGCCATCTCGTTCATGAAGCTGATGCGGGTCGCGAGCATCGCGTTGGCGGCGTACTTGGTGAGCTCGGCGGAGCGCCGGTCCATCACCAGCAGCTGCTTCGCCGGGTCGCGCACGAAGGGTTCGTAGAGCCGTGTCAGTAGGTCGATGGCCGCGGGGTCGGTCGCACCGATCACCACACGGTCGGGCTGGCGGCAATCGCGCACGGCCGAGCCCTCGCGCAGGAACTCGGGGTTCACGGCCACCGCGACGCGATGTGCCGCACCGCGCTGCGAAAGCGCCGCGCGCAGCACGGCCTCGACCTGCTCCGCGGTGCCGACCGGTGCGGTGGACTTGCAGACGACCACGGCATCGCGGTCCCGGTGCTGCCCGATGCTGCGGGCCACGGCCATCACATGCCGCAGGTCGACATCGCCTTGCGCGTCGGCCGGCGTGTTGACCACGATGAAGAGCACGTCGCCATGCAGGCTCGCCGCGCGCTCGTCGGCCGTGAAGCGCAGCTTCCCCGTCGAGAGGCCTGCGGCCACCAGCGCCTCCAGCCCCGGCTCGTGCAGCGGCATCCGACCCTGCTGCAGCCCCTCGATGCGGCCGGCATCGGCGTCCGCGCACAGCACCTCGTGCCCCGCTTCGGCCATGCAGGCGGCGAAGCTGAGGCCCACATAACCGGCGCCGAAGATGGCGAGCCTCATGCGCAGCGCCCTCCCCCAAGGCACTGGCAGCGGCGGCGGTTGTGAGATAAAAGCAGGATGCAAGCCTTCAAAACAATGTCCCGACAGGAAAATTCGATGATGCCCGATCACGTTGCCGCGCGTTGCGCGCTGGTCCTGGAGACCAACAACCTGCGCGGCGGAGCGGATGCCGAAGCCGCCGCGAGCACCAGCCTGCAGCGACTGGTCGCCCTGTTGGCGAAGCAGCAGTTGCCGCTGACGACCCTGGCCCAGGTGGTCATCACGCACGACGGCCTGAGCGCCGCATCGTGCGAGGCCGTCACGGCGCTGGCGGGCCGCCCCATCGATTTCGTGCGCATCGATGCCGCCACCGGCTACTACGACGCCAAGAACGTCGGCTTCGCGGCCACCGATGCGGCGCGCTGCGACCACGTGGTATTCGCCGATGCCGATTGCCTGCCCGACGACGACTGGCTGCTGCAGATGCTCACGCCCTTCACGCGCGGCGCCGATGCGCCCGCGGTGGTGGCCGGCCGTACGAGCTACGCGGCCAACATCGTGGGCACCGCGCTCACGACCATCGACTTCATGTACTTCCCCAACGCCGACCACGCGGGCGCGACGAGCAACTTCTACGCGAACAACGTGGCCTTTCGCCGCGACGTGTTCGAGCAGCACAGCTACCAGGCGCTCGACGGCGTGTACCGCGCGCACTGCCAGGTGCTGGGCATGCGGCTGAAGGCGGCCAACGTTCCCATCCACTACGCGGCCGCGGCCCACACCGAGCACCGCCTGCCCGACACGCGCGCCGAAGCGCTCAAGCTGCGCTGGATGCGCGGGCAGGACACGTATTCGCTCACGCCGCACCTCCTGCGCAGCTATGTGTCGGCGCGCTGGCAGTGGCTCGCGAAGAGCGGGCCGATCGGGCCGCTGTGCGTGCTGTTCACGCGGCTGGGCTTCAGCGTGCGCGCGCTCAACCACCAGGACCTGCCGCCCCTGCGCGGCCTGCGCTGGCTCGCGGGCGTGGCGCTGATCGTGGGCTTCTCGGCCATCGACATGCTGGGCGCCTTCGCGCGCGGCATCGGCCTGCACACGACGGGCCGCACGAACGCGGATGCACAGGCGCTTTCCTACCATCGCCCGACATGAACAAGAAAAACATCCTCATCGGCCTTCTCGTGCTGGCCGGTGCATGCGCCGCGGCGGGCGCCGCCGACTTCACCGGGCGCGGCGTCTTCAACTTCAAGTCCGACAGCGGCTGCCCCTTCTCCGCCCTCGCAGGCCCTGCGAACGAGTGCAACCGCCTCGCGCTCGACGATGCCGACACGCGCGTCACACTCGACAGCGCAGCGCACACTCTGCGCTTTGCGAACCCACGCACCTACGGCCAGAAGACCGTCGTGGGCGATGTACTGCTGCAAGGCTCCGGCCAGTCGCGCCACAGTGGCCAGCGCGTGCCGTTGACCTTCCATGCGCTGCTGAGCCGCTCGGGCAACGACTGGTCGGTGAGCAGCCATGCGCACTCGCCCGTCGGCGGCGAGTTCAGCGACATCCGCATCGACCCGTACCAGGTCGTGGTGATCGAAGGCGGCGCTGAGCGCGTGGTGCTCACGCCGGCGCAGATCGCCGAGACGCTCGCCAGGCCTTCGATCGCCGCGCGGCTCGCCAACGAATTCGTGCAGGTGCGGGACAACCGCAAAGGCGGCGCCACCGATGCGGACATCACCGTCGGCCTGGGGTTGAGCCGCGCCTCCAAGTCGGTGGCGCGCGCGCATTTCCACGCGCCGGGGGCCAAGGGCAGCGAGCTGTCCGAAGCGATGCGGCAAGGCGACTGGTCGCTCGAGCTGCAGGCGTTGAGCGGACAGATTCCGCGCCAGGTGGTGCAGCGCGACCTGTTTCTCTATGGCCTCGAATCGCAATCGCTGCTGCTGCCGCTGATGCAGCGTGGCTTCCACAAGAACGAGAAGCTGGTGCTCGGTGCCGCGGGCGGCAAGGGCTACGTGCGCTACGACGGCCAGCAGCGCGAGTTCGCCGGTGCCGATGCATCGGCGCGCGCCTTCCTCCAAGGCAGTTTCATCGGCCTCGTGCTCGGTTGGCAGCAACTGCAGCCGCAGACCCCGGTGGCCAAAAAACCCGATGGACGCTGACACCGCCCCGGCGAACGCGGCATTCGACTGCCTCGCACCGCCGCAACTGCGTGGCTGGCCGGCGCTGCAGGCCCGGCTGGTGCATCACATCAAGCGCGCCGCCTTGCGCCAGATGCATGCGAGCCGCGCCGGCGAAGTGATGTTGCTGCGCCTGTATCTGGTCGGCGAGGAATCGTCCGAGCAGGCGCTGCAGCGCGAGCTGCGCACCAGTGCGCCCGAATGGCTTACACGCCAGCTCGACCAGCACCTGGCCGACGAGCAACTGCATGCGCGGCTTTTCGCCGACGCCATCGTCGCGCGCGGCGGCACGGCGCAGGCGGCCGCATCACCGGAAGCGGCGCCGCAGCCCGACTGGCTGAGCCAACGCAAGCTCGCGCGCTGGCAGCGCCTCATCCAGCGCCATGCACCGCACTTCGCGCACGGTGGCCTCGTGCCGGCGTATGCGATCGGCCTCGCCGCCGAGCAGATGGCCTCGCGCATCCTGCAGCGCCACTGCGCGCTGATCGGCCCGCGGCATGCGCTGCACCCGCTGCTCACGCGCGTGCTGGCCGACGAAGACCGCCACATCCGCCTGTGCAGCCACACGCTGCAGCGCTGCGTGGCGCCGCACGAAGAAGCAAGGCTCGCACAGCTGATGCGCGAGGTGCGCGACACCGAGCGCGGCTTCGGCATCACCGGCGCGCTGGGCATGTACCTCGCGGGCGTGGCCTTGCGCCTGCGCCCCGGCCGTGCGCGGCCGGTGGCGGCCTGAGTCCGTCGATGCCGCCGCGCATCGTCTACCTCGCGACTGCGGACGCGCGCGGCCACCTGATGCGCGCGCAGCTGCTCACGCATTCGCTGCGCGCCGCGGGCGCGAACGTGCAGGTGCTCACCACCTCCGATGAAGGCGCGCGTTTTCTTGCCGGCTTCGGCATCGAGGCGCCGGTGCTCTCGCGCCATTACGCGGTGCAGTTCGACCGCGAGCAGAACATGCTGCGCCGCGAAACCGACCGCAACGTGGCGCACTACGTGTTCCGCCCGGAGCGCATGCTGCGCGACATCCTTCGGCTGCGCGCGTGGTTCCGCGATGCGGACCTGGTGGTGAACGACTCCTTCCACCCCGCGCTGCTGTTCATGGGGTGGATGCCGGTCTGGCGGCGCAAGGTGGTGCATGTGTACGGCGCGAGCCTGCGGCATGCGCTGCAGACCAACTTCAGCGGGCGCATGCCGGCGTGGATGGCGAATAGCTTCGGCCGCATCGTCGCGTGGCAGATCGACCGCAGCCGCGCGCGCATCGCGCACGATTTCGCCTACGGCGAGCCGCAGGCCGACGGACGCTGCGGTCACCGGCTCGCTACGCCGGTGGCCGTAGTGGGCGCCGACACGGACTCGCACGACGACTTCGCGCCGCAGGCCGCCGTGTACCTCAACCCGCATTTCAAGGAAGCCGCACTGGCCGACGGCCTGGAGCGCGGGCTGGCCGAGGCGCGCGCGCCGGCGCACCTCGTCGGCGAAGGCTATGCACAGCGCGCGGGCTGGCACGCGCAGGACGAGCACTGGATCGAGCGGGCCGCGCGCAGCGCCTTCATCGTCTCGGCGCCCGGCATGGCGGCGCTGTCGGTCGCGGCGGTGTACCGCAAGCCGATCCTGCTGCTCCTGACCGACCAACCCGAGCAGGCGATCAATGCGCAGCGCGCCGCGCAAATGGGCCTGCACCATCGCATCGTGGTGTGGCAGGGCCGCACCGAGGATTTCGCGCGGGCCGTGACGACGGCTGCCCACGAACTGATCGCGCTGGCCGACGACGGCAGCGGTCCGCAAGCGGCGCAGAAAGGCCGCGAGGCCGCCATGACCCGACTGCAGCACTGGACGGTGCTGCTCCACGGCCTCGCGGCTGCGCCGCCTGTTCGATGAATGAAGCACGGAGGCAGCTGCGCCCCTCGATGCAGAAACGCCTCGACGGAAATTGTCGGGTTCAGGGACTCAATGTCCTCTGGATTCAACGGGGGATGAGGATCGACGTTGCTGTATCAGCATCGCCGTCATGCCGCCTGTGACGATGACAAGCCCCGCAATGGCTGTGGCGCTGGGCCGCTCGTCAAGAACCAGCAGGGCCAGCAGCGTCGCTGCGCCGGGAACGAGTGCAGCGAACGTGGCACCGACAGCTGCGCCCAGAATCTGCACCGACTTGCTGAAAAAGAACAAGGCCACCGTGGAGACCATGACCCCCTGATAGAACGCCTGCACGCCGATGTCGCCCAGCGGCGCTTGCAACAGGTGCAGCCCGCGCGTCGCGAGGTAGGCGGGCAGGTAGATGATCATCGAGAACACCGAAACGATGGCGGTGGCGTGCAGCGCCGATGCAGAGAACTGCTTGGACGAGACCGTGTAGATGGCCCACAGCAGCCCGCCCAGCAGGAAGATCAGGTAGGCCCACGGCGAGGAGCGGACGGCGCTGAAATTGTGGAAGCCGACCAACGCGACCCCGAGGATGATCAGCGCAATGCCCGCCGTCTCCCTGCGCGAGAGCCTGGCGCCGAGTCCCCAGGCACTGATGAGCGCCGAGAACAGGATCATGCTGCCAGGCGTGACCACGGCGAACTGCTCCACCGGCGCCATGCCCAGGCCGAAGGCGACCACCAGCATGTAGGGCGCGCCAATGCCGGCGGTCATGAGCGCGATGGATGTCCAGCGCAGCCCCATGAGGCCTCGTTGCACGAGAAACGGCAGCAGCATCACGCCCGAGACCGTGTACCGGATGCAGGTGATGTCGTAGACGTCCAGTGCCGTGTGAGTCAGCCCGAAGCGAGTCACGACCGGAAAGGCGCCCCAGATCAGGGCCGAAGCGAGTCCGAACAGCACACCCACCCATCGACGATCGATGCCGAGCTGGGAAACTGGCGGTGAGGCAGAAAGCCGAGTCATCGATTGGGGTTCCTTCAGAACGATGGAAGTTTCTTGCCTGGCGCCGCGGGCATCGCCTGCGTGGCGGACGGACTATCATTGACAGTATTGTCAAGTTTGACGCTGTTGTCAAAAATAGAAAGCGCGAGGATTTCTCATGGCAGGAGTCAGGCAGTTCGATGAGGCCAAGGTGCTGGACGCGGTGCTGGACGTGTTCTGGCAAAAAGGCTGGCGGGCCACGTCCATGGCCGATCTGGCAGAGGCCGCCGATGTGCAGCGCGGGTCGCTCTATCACGCCTATGGCGGCAAGGAGGAGCTGTTCTTGCTGGCCTTCGAGGCGTACGCCACCAGGTTTCTGGACAACGCGCGCACAGCCCTCGACAAACCCCGTGCAGAGACGGCGTTGCGCGCCTTCTTCAAGGTCGCGATCGCCAACATGACGCAGGGCGTACCGCCTCGGGGCTGTCTCACCACGAAGACGGCAACGGAGGTCGATGGTGCAGGCCCGCGCATCCAGGAGCGGCTGCGTCAGTTGCTCGACGAGCTCCAGGGCGTCGTCTCAGCCGCCATGTCGAAGGGGGATATGTCGACACAGCTGTCGCTGTCCCCCAAGGAAACCGCGCAGGTTGTCATCACATTCACCCGAGGCCTGGCAGTGATGGAGCGGGTTTATCAGAACGCGCCGTCTCTTCATCGGATGGCCGACGCGGTGATCAAGGCCTTGGTTCCGAATGTGAAGCGCCGAACGAGCTGACGCCGTTGCACGGAGCCGCCGGGTGCGGGCGTCGACCGGAAAGGCTCAGCGGTTCGAGCATCGCCTGACTCCGCGCGAACAAACGGTCATGCGCTGGATGGCTGCCGGAAAGCGACCGGCGGAAGCCTGCATCCAGCATGGGCCTTTCCGAACGCAACATCGAGAATCACCTGCGGCGTGTCCGCCGACGACAGCCGAAGCCTGAAGGGGGAAAAGGCGCGCCGCTGGCCAGGCACTTGGCCCGCGAGGCGCTCACTGTCATCATCCGCTTCGCGGGCCCGGCGCCTTGGCGGCTGCGGCCATTCGGACACCCGAATGAGAGGAGTCAGCGATGGCAACCTACAGGAGCGCATTGCCGCAGCTCGGCGATGATTTCTTCATGACCGACGGCGGCATCGAGACCACCCTGATCTTTCTGGAGGGGCAGGAACTTCCCGACTTTGCCGCCTTTCACCTGCTCCGGACGCCGGAAGGCGAAAGAGTGCTGCGGAAGTATTTCCGGACCTACGCGGCGCTGGCCAGAAGCTTCGACGTCGGGCTGATTCTGGAAACGGCAACCTGGCGGTCCAATCCAGACTGGGGGAACAGGCTGGGCTACGGCCCCGAGGAGCTCGCGGCGGTCGACCGGCAGCTGGTGGGTCTGCTGGAGGACATCCGCGATGCCTACCAGACCCGCCGGACGCCGATCGTCATCAGCGGATGCCTTGGACCTCGCGGCGACGGCTATGTCCCTGACCGTGCCATGTCGGTGCGCGAAGCGCAGGACTACCATCGTGCGCAGGTCGAGACCTTCGCCGGCACCGCGGCCGACCTGGTGACCGCCATCACCATGAACTACGTCGAAGAGGCGTCGGGGATCGCGCTGGCCGCGAAGCAGGCGAACATGCCCGTCGTCATTTCCTTCACGGTGGAGACCGATGGCAGGCTGCCGACGGGGCAGTCCCTGGCGGACGCCATCCAGCAGGTGGACGGCGCCACCGCGGGTTATCCGGCCTACTTCATGATCAACTGCGCCCACCCCAGCCACTTCCAGCAGGTGGTGCATGGCGACGCGCCGTGGGCTGGGCGGATTCGCGGTCTGCGCGCGAACGCCTCCAGGATGAGCCATGCCGAGTTGAACGAGGCGCCCGAATTGGATGCGGGCGACCCGGTGGAGTTGGGGCATGCCTATGCCGCGCTCAAGATGCACCGGTTGAAGCGCCTCAATGTCATGGGCGGCTGCTGCGGCACCGACGACCGCCACGTCAAACAGCTTGCAATGGCCTGCCTGCCCTTGTTCCGGGGCGTGGTCTAGCCGTTCACCCAGGGTTTGCACCTGCCCGCCCATCCGGCGATTCAGACGGCCCTTGCGTCTCCGATCCGGATCGTCGGCCGGTCGCGCCACGCGCCGATGCATCAAGCCTCGTGAAATCAACGTCAGCGCGGGCTCAGCCCCCTCTTGATGCTGGGAGCCGTGTGCACAGCTACGTCCGCTTCGCAGCTCTTGCGGTGCATGTCCAGTTTGTCCAGAGATAGTGGGCCTGGCCTGTAGCGCCGCCAAGTGTCCGACCGCCGTACTTCGCACCGTCGCCTCAGTCCCCATGCGCTGAAGCCGACGAACAGTGATCCATTGCGGCCGGCCTGGCGTAGGAAGAAGAGACTCTCCTCCTGCCCCCACCGCCATGCCCCAAGCCTCGAGCACCTCCACTGCCATCCATTGGGTTGAACAAGGCCTGGTGCCCGACGGCGCCGTTCGGCTGGGCGTGCGGCGGCTGCTGCGCCAGCGCCTGGTCGAGCTGGACAGCGGCGACCCGGAAGCCGTCGCCCTGCGTTCGGAGGCATTTTTCGACGGACTGCAGGAGGCACCGTTGGCCCTGCTGCCCGAAAAAGCCAACGAGCAGCACTACGAGTTGCCCGCCGAGTTCTTCACAGGCGTGCTGGGCCCCCACCGGAAGTACAGCTGCTGCTGGTGGCCTGAAGGAGTGCAGACGCTCGAGCAGGCCGAGGCGGCGGCACTGGCCGAGACCTGCGCCCGCGCCGGCCTGGAAGACGGGCTGCGCATTCTGGAGCTGGGCTGCGGCTGGGGCTCGCTGAGCCTGTGGATGGCCGAACACTTCCCACGCTCCCGCATCACGGCGGTCTCCAATTCGCACTCGCAGCGGCTGTTCATTACGGCCGAGGCCGCCACACGCGGCCTGGACAACCTCGAGGTGATCACCTGCGACTTCAATGATTTCGAGACCGGCGAGCGCTTCGACCGGGTGGTGTCGGTGGAGATGTTCGAGCACCTGCGCAACTGGCCGCGCGCCTTTTCGCACGTGGCCCGCTGGTTGAAACCGCAGGGGCGGTTCTTCATGCACGTCTTCGTTCACCGCGAAGCGCCCTACCCGTTCGAGGAGCGCGATGCCAGCGACTGGATGAGCCGCCACTTTTTCTCCGGCGGCATGATGCCGAGCGACGATCTTGCCCTGCGCTGCCAGGACGACTTGCGCCTGCTGCACCGCTGGCGCTGGGATGGCCGCCACTACGCGCAGACCTCGGCCGCCTGGCTGGCGCGCATGGACGCCCGGCGGGTCACCCTCATGCCCCTGCTGGCCGCCGTCTACGGAGAGCGCGACGCGCCGGTGTGGTGGACCCGCTGGCGGCTCTTCTTCATTTCGGTGGAAGAGCTGTTCGGCTACGCCGAGGGCGGCCAGTGGTGGGTCGGTCACTACCTGTTCGAGAAACGGTGATGCTGTCGCTCGCATGCCTGGGTCTGGCGATCGCCCTCGGCCTGGCGTTGCCGGTCTGGGTGTTCAGCGTCGTGGTGCGCGACGCCAGCCTGGCGGACCGGATCTGGCCCCTGATGATCGCGGCGCCGGCCCTGGCCTACGCCGGTGCCCATGCCCACGCGCTAGACGCCCGCAGCGTCTGGATGCTCGGGCTGCTGCTGATATGGGCTTGCCGGCTGGCGCTGCACATCGGGCGTCGCAACTGGGGCCACGGCGAAGACCGCCGCTACCAAGCCATGCGTGCGCGCAACGAACCACACTTCGGCCTGAAAAGCCTTTACCTCGTGTTCGGGCTCCAGGCGGTGTTGGCATGGATCGTCGGTTGGCCGCTGCTGGCCGCGTTCGCGCACCCGTCGCCCCTGTCCTGGCTGGACGTGCTGGCCCTGCTGCTGGCCGGCGGCGGTGTGGTCTTCGAGGCCGTGGCCGATGCCCAGCTCGCCCGCTTCCTGCGCGGCCCGCGCCGCGAGGATGCGGTGATGGACCGCGGCCTCTGGGCTTGGTCGCGCCACCCCAACTACTTCGGAGAGGCCTGCGTTTGGTGGGGCCTCGGGTTGGCAGCGCTGTCAGCGGGCGGATGGGCGGCGGCGTGGTGCCTGGTGTCTCCGCTGCTGATGACCGTCCTGCTGCTCAAGGTGTCGGGCGTGGCGCTGCTGGAGCACGACATTGCCGAGCGCCGGCCCGCCTATCGCAGCTACGCGGCACGCACCAGTGCCTTCATCCCCTGGCCGCCGCGGCGCGGCGCCCGTCCATGAAGCACTGGGCCTTGGGGCTGATGCTGGCACTGGCGACCTGCCTGGCCGTGGCACAGGAAGGTGACGAGGAAGCGGGCGAATGGCACTTCACCGCCATGCTCGATAGCAAGCCGATCGGGACCCATCGCTTTGTCGTCGGCGGCACGGCGGCGACGCGCAGCGTCGACAGTCGTGCCCTGTTCACCGTGCGCATGCTCGGCATCCCGGTCTACCGCTACCGGCACCAGGCCGAGGAGCGCTGGGCCGGAGACTGCCTGCGTGAGCTGCGCGCCGAGACCGACGACGACGGCACCCGCCAGCAGATCGCGCAGCGCTTCGACGGCGACTGCCCGATGAGCTTTGCCTACTGGAATCCCCGGTTGGTGAAACAACAGCGCCTGATCGATCCCCAAACGGGCAAGGTCGAGCCGGTCCGCTTCGAGCCGCTGCCCGATGCGACCCTCGAGGTCCGCGGTCAGCCCGTGCGGGCGCGCGGCTGGCGACTGCAGGCGGCGCAGCAGCGCATCCGCATCTGGTATGCCGCCGACAGCGGACGCTGGATCGGGCTCGACGCTGACACCAAGGGCGATCGCCAACTGAGCTACCGACTGACCTCTCCTGCACGGAGCACCCCATGAAGCCATCCCCGCGTACCTTGCTCGCTGCCTACCTGTGGGCGCTCGTGTGTTTTCTGGTGCTGGACGCCGTCTGGCTGTCGGTCATGGGACCGCGCCTGTACCAGCCCGCGCTCGGTGCGCTGATGGCGCCGCAGGTGGACTGGACGGCGGCGGCGCTGTTCTATGCGCTCTACCTGGTCGGCCTGGTCGTCTTGGCGATCGCGCCGGCACTGGAGGCTGGCGAGCCCGCCGTGGCGTTGCGTCGCGGCGCGCTGCTCGGGCTCGTGGCCTACGCGACCTATGACCTGACGAACCAGGCCACGCTGCGCGACTGGCCCTGGGTCGTCACGGCCGCTGACCTGGCATGGGGCACGGCCGTGAGCGGCGTGTCGGCGTGGGTCGCGGCGCGCCTCACATCCCGACCAGCGCGCCGAAGAAGCGTGCAATAGCCCCGTCGAAGCGCAGCCGGCCGTCCAGCGAGGCGAGGCAGATGCACTCGCTGCCGTCCTGGACCACCGGCTGGTGGTTGATCTCGGCATCGGCCGCATCGAAATCGCCGGGGCCGAACAAGGCCCGGCCATCGTGGAAGCGGCCGTGCAGCACCTGGGTGAACTCCTGCCCCTGGTGCGTGTGCTGCGGCAGGTACTTGCCGGCCGCGATGCGCAGAAGAAAGACGTTGGCCTCCGGGGCCTCGGGCACGGTCACACGGCTCCAGCGCATGCCGGGGCCGATCCAGCGCCAGGGCGTGGCACTGCAATGAGCGAGCGCGCGCGGCCAGCGCGCACCGGGCGGCAGCGGTGGGGGCGCGCTGACCCGCACGGGGGCGGGTTCAGCGCCTTCGTGCGCATCGATCCGGGCCCAGGTGCGCGACAGCGCGTCATCGGCAAGCGGGACCGCTTCCAGGTCATCGAGCAGGATGCCGCCCACGGCATCGAGTGCGCGCGCGCGCTCGCGGCACAGCGGGCACAGTTCCAGGTGGCTGGCCAGGACCAGTCGCATGCCAGCCGGCAAGTGGCCGGAGGATCCGGCCAGCAGCAGGTCGTCGTCGGGGTGGTGTCGGATGTCCATCGTCAATGTTCCAGCAGGCGGCGCAGTTGGGCGACCGCCAGGCGCACGCGCGACTTCACCGTGCCCAGCGGAATGCACAGCTGGGCCGCGATGCGGGCATGCGGCGCGTCTTCAAAATAGGAAAGGTGCAGCACCTGCTGCTGCTCGGGCGGAAGCTGGCGCAGCGCGCCGCGCAGCCGTTCGTTCAGGCGCGCGTCGTGCAGCTGGTCTTCGACAGCCGGCTCATCCGACAGGAGCAGGTCGAAGTCGACTGCGTCTTCAGACGACTGCACACCCTGGCGCCGCCGCAGCGCGTCCACGCGCAGGTTCCGCGCGATGGCGAAGATCCAGGTCGTGGCGGCCGCCCGGGCCGGATCGAACAGCGCGGCCTTGCGCCAGACGGTGACCAGGGCTTCCTGGGCCAGCTCCTCGGCCTGGATGGCCGGGCTGCCGCTGTGCATCAGGTAGTGCTTGATGCGCGGCGCGAAATGCGAGAACAGCTGCGCGAACGCGTCCCGGTCCTGTCGCTGCGCCACAGCCACCATCGCCTGGGCCCAGAGATCGTCGGCGCGGGGAGACGGCTGGGAATCGGGGGAGACAACGGTCAAGATGGACGCTCGGCGACTGCGGGGCACCGGAGTGCCCGCACTGGGGTTGGACGGATCGGGAGCAACGGCCATGTCCTGTCATACGCAAAGGAGCGGCATTCGGATCATCGCAGCGACACGCGGGCAATCCAAATGGCCGTTTTCTGCGTACAGGGCAGCAAGACTCGCCAAAGGCTCCCCATGCTGCCCCTTCTCGCCCCGCCTGTCGCCTTGCCGATGCCTGCTTCGGTGCCCGGCGGCCAGCGCATCGCCGTCGTCGGCACCGGCATCTCGGGCCTGTCCTGCGCCTGGCTGCTGTCCCAGCGCCACGAGGTCACGGTGTTCGAGAGCGAGCCTCGGCTGGGCGGCCACAGCCATACCGTGGACGCGCCAGGCCGGGAAGGCCCGGTGCCGGTGGACACCGGCTTCATCGTCTACAACGAGCCCGCGTACCCGAACCTCACCGCGTTGTTCCAGCACCTGGCCGTGCCGACCGCGGCCTCGGACATGTCGTTCGCAGTGAGCCTGGACGCTGGCGGGCTCGAATACGCCGGCACCGACCTGCGCGGCTTGTTCGCGCAAAAGCGCAACCTGGCGCGCCCCCGCTTCTGGGCCATGCTGCGCGACCTGCTGCGGTTCTACCGCGAGGCGCCGCGCGATGCGCAGCTCGCAGGCGACCAGGCGCTCGACGACTACCTGGATGCCCACGGCTATGGCCGCGCGTTTCGCGACGACCATCTCTACCCCATGGCTGCGGCCATCTGGTCCACGCCAGCGGCGCAGGTGGGTCGCTATCCGGTTGCCGCCTTTGTGCGGTTCTGCGAGAACCATGGGCTTCTGCAGATCAGCGGCCGCCCCATCTGGCGCACCGTGGTGGGCGGCAGCCGCGAATACGTACAGCGCCTCAGCCAGCCTATCGCCGACCGCATCCAGCTGGACCAGGCCGTGCTCGAACTGCATCGCGAGCCGGCGGGTGTGCGGCTTCGCACCAGCGCTGGCTGGTGGCCCGAACGCTTCGACCAGGTGGTCCTGGCCACCCATGCGGACCGCTCGCTGGCGCTGCTTGACGCGCCCACCGGTGCCGAGCGTGCCCTGCTCGGTGCCCTGCCCTACAGCCGCAACCTGGCCGTGCTGCACCGCGACCCGGCCCTGATGCCGGCGCGGCGCGCCGTGTGGTCGAGCTGGAACTACCTCGGCACGCGCGGCAGCGGGGCGGCCCCGACGGTGACCTACTGGATGAACCGCCTGCAGCCCCACCTGCCGCAGGGCGCGGCGGCCGAGCCGCTGTTCCTGACCCTGAACCCGGCGATCGACCCACGGCCCGAGCACCTGATCCGCACCGAGGTCTACGACCACCCGCTGTTCGATGCCGCGGCCATGGCCGCGCAGCGCCAGCTGTGGCAGCTGCAGGGCCAGCGCCGCACCTGGTTCTGCGGCGCCTACTTCGGCGCCGGCTTCCACGAGGACGGATTGCAGGCCGGCCTGGCCGTCGCCGAAGCGCTCGGCGGCGTGCGCCGGCCCTGGCGCGTGGCGCAGGAGTCCGGACGCATCCACCTGCCGCAAGGCGCACAGACCGTCGCATCATGAATGCGCACGGAGGCTCGGCACTCTACATCGGGCGCGTCATGCACCAGCGGCTGCGGCCGAAGCGGCACCGGCTGAGCTACCGGGTCTACAACCTGCTGATCGACATCGACGAACTGCCGCAGTTGCACGCCCGGTTGCGCTGCTTCTCGGTGGACCGGTTCAACCTGTTCAGCTTCCATGCCGCCGACCATGGCGACGGCTCGGGCCGCGACCTGCGGGCCCAGGTGGAGGAGCGGCTGCGCGAGGCCGGCCTTCCGACCGGCGGCGCGATCCGGCTGCTGACCATGCCGCGGCTGCTCGGCCATGTGTTCAACCCGCTCAGCGTCTGGTTCTGCCATGCACCCGGCGGCGCGCTGCAGGCGCTGCTGTACGAGGTCAACAACACCTTCGGGCAGCGGCACAGCTACCTGATCCCCGTCGCTGACGACGGCGCGCCCATCGTCGAGCAGCACTGCGACAAGCAGATGTACGTCTCCCCCTTCAACGGCATGGACCTGCACTACCGCTTTCGCATCGCACCGCCGGGCGAGGCGGTCTCGGTCGGCATCAGCGTGCACGACGCGGCTGGCGCCGTGCTCAACGCGCGGCTCGACGGCCAACGCGCCCCCCTGAGCGACCTGGCGCTGCTGCGCGTGTTCATCACGCATCCGTTGCTGACCCTCAAGGTGGTGGCCGCCATCCACTGGCAGGCCCTGCGCCTGTGGATCAAGCGCGTGCCGCTGCATCCGCGACCGGCTGCCCCCGACCACGACCTCACCATCGTTCCTTCGAACAAGACCCCATGAGCCTGACCACACCTTCCGCACCCGCGCTCGATGCCGCGCCGGTCTTCTCGCCGCTGCGCCGGCTGCTGGCCCGCACGCGTTTCGGCCGGCTGTCCTTGAGCCTTCCGGGCGGCCGGTGCATCGAGGTGGCCGGCCGCGAACCCGGGCCGCACGCGAGCCTGCGCCTGCTGAGCTGGCGCCCTCTGCTGCGCCTGGCGCTGCAAGGCGATCTGGGCCTGGCCCTGTCGTTCCGCGATGGCGAGTGGGAAAGTCCGGACCTGCTGGCCTTGTTCGAATTCGGCCTGGCCAACGAGTCGGCCTGGGGATCGCTGCTCAAGGGGCGCGGGCTGGCGCGCTGGGCGGCGCGGCTGCGGCACCTGACCCACGGCAACAGCCGGCGCGGAAGCCGGCACAACATCGCGTTCCACTATGACCTGGGCAACGCGTTCTACCGGCACTGGCTGGACGACAGCATGCTGTACTCGAGCGCGATGTTCAACGATGCCAACGACGACACGCTGGAAGCCGCCCAGGCGCGCCGCCTCGCTGCCATCGCCGACATGCTCGACACCCCGCAAGGGGGCGACGTGCTCGAGATCGGCTGCGGCTGGGGAACGCTGGCCGCGAGCCTGGCCCGCCGGCACGAAGCGCGCATCACCGGCGTCACGCTGTCGAGCGAGCAACTGGCCTTCGCCCGCGAACGCGCGCAGGACTGGGGCGTGGCCGACCGGGTCGACCTGCGGCTGCAGGACTACCGCGACGTGCAGGGCCGGTTCGACCGCATCGTGTCCATCGAGATGATCGAGGCCGTCGGCGAGGCCTACTGGCCCACCTACTTCGCCACCTTGCGCGAGCGCCTCAAGCCCGGTGGCGTGGTGGTGCTGCAGGCGATCACGATCGCCGATGCGCAGTTCGACAGCTACCGCCAGGGGACCGATTTCATCCAGCACTGCATCTTTCCCGGCGGCATGCTGCCCAGTCCACGCGTGCTGCGGGAACAGGCGCAACGCGCAGGGTTGGTGATCGAGGCTTCCCGCTGCTTCGGCAAGGACTACGCGCGAACCCTGGCAGAGTGGCGTCGCCGGTTCCTCGCCGCCTGGCCGCAGATCGAGCCACTCGGCTTCGACGCCGCGTTCAAGCGCTTGTGGACCTACTACCTCTCCTACTGCGAGGCCGGCTTCCGCGCGGGGCTCGTCGACGTCGGCCTCTACCGGTTGCGCGTGGCTGAAGCCGCACCCGGCTGATCAGCCCGCGCCGCGCTCTTCCTTCCTCTTGGCAGGGTGACCCGCCGCGGTACTACCTGATTCAGCGGGAAAGAAGTGAGCCTGGTGGAATTCTGCACGCCCTACCGCTGCCGCAGTTCGGGTGACCGCCGGGGACGCCAAATTCATGCTTGTGACACGAGCGGGAGAAGTTGAACACCCAGTTATCTGCTGTTGAGAGCGCGCCGAAAGCGGTAGAAGCGTGCTGGGCGCAATCCGGCAGCTCATCCTTGCGAGGGGCTGCTATGCAACGATTTCCGCCGCCGGACTCGGGGCCGCCCATGTCTGCTTTAAGGACGATCCCGGCAGGCAAGCCCGTAGAACGGCCTGTCGTAGACCGCATTGGAACTCCCTTTGACCTGAAATTCCCTATGCGATCGCAGCAACTGCCGCCTGCTCGCTCGGCAATGCACAACTCGATGCACTGAGCGCTCGCGGCGGCGCGCCGATGATCCCGGCCATCGTCGCCGGCTTGAGCCGAAAGCTGGAGAAAAGTCGTTTCGTCCCCCACAGCTCGCGAAGATTGTTGCGGGATTCATGGCCGCATATCCGACCCGGGCAGCCGGAATTCGGATGCATCAACCATTGCGCATGAGAAGCTCGGTGAGCTTCATCACTTTGAGAGTGCAATGGTCAAAAAGACAACTGAACAGAAAGCTGCAGAGGCGCTTCGTTACATCGCTGCCAGTGGAGCGGCCAATGCGGTTGAGCTCGAGCCCTTCTTGACTGATCCCAATCAGGCCATACGCGCCGTGGCGGCCATGAACCCGGATGCAGACGAAGAGATCCTGGATCGTTTTGCGAATGACAAGTTCTGGGGCGTCCGCATGGAAGTGGTGCGCAATGCCAATGTCAGCCAGGCCACGTTGCGCAGGCTGCTGGAGTCCGACACGCGCAAACGCGGCGTGGTGCACCACGCCGCGCGCGAGAAGCTGGAAGAGCGCGGTGTCGCATTTGGTGCTGATGGCATGCCGGAAGACGCGGCGTAGAGAACGAAGTCGCATTTCCTGAGCGTCATTTGATCGGGTCGCTTTCGATCTCGATCACTGCAGCCGGCGTTCGTGAGGGGTCCTGTTATTGGCGCTCCGGCCTCTTGTTTCGGACGAGCAGTGCCATGGCCGCCAGCGCGACCGGAACATTCGAATCACGTATCTCAGTGCTGCCCCCCAACCAGACGCTTGTCTGTCAGCTGGCCCGTCAACCCGCGGACCTGGGCGCCGGCTTTGCCTTGAGGCCCGCCTCGATGAAGTTCACCAGGTAGTCGACACCGGCCTCCATGCTGGTCTGCTGCAACTTCTCGGGCCACAGCGCCTGCACCCGCGTGTGCGTGCTGTGCGCATAGAAGAATGCGCCGTAGACGAAGATGACGCGCCAGTAGAACTCTTCGCTGCTCAAGTGAGGAAGCTCGTGGCTTACGACATCCACGAAGCGGCGCGCGAAATCGTCCACGATGGATGCTGTCAGCGCATGCACTTCATCGGCAGGGTCCATCAACATGCGGCCGTAGAACGCACGGAACGACTCGCGCTCCTGGACACTGGCTCCCGCGACAAGCAGTGAGGGCGCCATGGACGCCCGCAGGATGTCTCGCAACGGGACCTTCCGACCCTCGAATGCGTCCAGGCGCTCCTTGCGCTCCTTCATCACCGGCCCCAGGCGGCGCTCCAGCACGGCCTTGCACAGCGCCTGCTTCGATCCCCAGTAGTAGTGGAAGGCTCCCAGGTTGGCGTTGGCCCGCTCCGCGATCGCTCGCATGCTGGTGCCCCCGTAGCCATGTGCAGCAAACAGGGCCTCGGCGGCGTCGAGGATCTGGTTTGCGGTGGTGTCGGAAAGCGCCTGCCGCTTCGAAGAGACGGCGGTTTTCGCTGCGGTGGGCTTGGGCATGAGGGAAGTGGCGAGGTATTGAAGTTCGTTGACAGCCAATCCTTGAAATCATACAGTTGTATACTTATACGCACGTATGACTTAAAGGAGACTTCATGAGATTGATCGATCTGTCCTCGACGCTGGACCCGCACGACCGCGATCTGCTTCCTCCCGCCATGGCCGCCGCCGCGGGCGTGGTGGCGCCCCGGGTGGACTATTCCCACCCGGCGACGCCGGACGGCCGCGACCGCTTCTGCCACTTCTTCGGCTGCAGCCACGACGACTTGCCCGACGGCGAGGGTTGGGGTTCGGAGGTGCTCAACGATATGTCGTCGCATTGCGGCACGCACGTGGACGCACCGCTGCACAGCGGATCGACCTGCGAGGGGCGAACCTCACGCACCATCGACCAGGTCGAACTGAACGAGCTCTTCTGCCCCGGCAAGGTGCTCGATGTGCGCCCTTGGGCACAGCCTGGGCAGGCCATCCCCGTCGATGCGCTTCGCCAGGCGTTGTCCGCAGTGGGCGAGCCCATCCGTCCCGGGGACGCCGTGTTGATCCGAACCGGGCAAGAGCGATATCGCCTGGGCGAGCCGGCCTTCTTTCAGTACCCGGGGATGAGCCGCGAAGGCACGCTGTTCCTGTCGGAGCAAGGCGCCACCGTGCTCGGCACCGATGCGGTCGGCTGGGACCGTCCCTTCGCCGTGATGGCCCAGGCCTTCAAGGAAACGGGCGACAAGCAGCAGCTGTGGGACGGCCACAAGGCGATCCGCGAGAAGGAGGCCTTCATCGTCCAGCAACTGTGCAACCTCGGTGCCCTGCCGCTTCGCGGCTTCCACGTGGGCTTCTTCCCGTTGAAGCTGGCGCGCGCCAGCGCCGCCCCCGCCCGCGCCGTGGCCTTCCTGTCCAACTGAGGAGCGACTTCAATGCGTATCGTGACTTTTGTGCGTGAGGGCTTTGACGCACCTCGCCTCGGTGCCCTCATCGGCGTCGACGGCGTGCTGGACCTCACGGCTCGCCACCCTGGCGAAGAGGCCTTCGGCTCTGCGTTGGCTTTCCTGCGCGCAGGCCCTGCATCCTGGGACCTTGCGCGTGCGCAGATCGCCAAGCACGGCGGCGCTGCAGAGTCCCTGGCCGGCGCCGCGTTGCTTCCCCCGCTGCCCAATCCGCCGCTGATCCGGGACTGGGGAACCATGATCGAGCACCCCAGGTTCTTCCTGCGGCGACGCGCCGAGCAACTGGCCGCCCGAACAGCCGACCCGGAGGCCGCCATGGCCGCCGCACAAGCCGATGGCTCGCTCGAGTTGCCCCCGAACTGGTTCACCGTGCCTCGCTTCTACACCGGCAATCCGCTCAACATGACCGGGCCGGATGCCGAGATTGCCTGGCCGGGTTTCGCCGAATCGCTGGACTATGAACTCGAACTGGCCGTCGTCATCGGCGTGGGTGGCAAGGACATCCCCGTGTCGCGAGCACGCGACCACATCTTCGGGGTCACGCTGTTCAACGACTTCACCGCGCGGGATACGCAAGTGGCTGAGGGCAGCCCGGCTGGCAAGAGCAAGGACTTCGACGGCGCCTATGCCATCGGCCCCTGCATCGCCACGCTGGACGAGATCCCCGACCTCTACCAGCTGCAGGTGCAGTCGATGCTCAATGGCGTCGTCCAGACCACCCGCAGCACCGCCGACATGCAGCTGACCTTCGAGGACATCGTGAGCTATGCCAGTCGCTCGTGCACGCTGCACCCTGGCGAACTCTTCGCCTCGGGCACCTTCGAAGGTGGCTGCGGCGTGGAGACCGGCCGGCTGCTGCGCGATGGCGATGTCATCGAGCTCGAAGCGCATGGCATCGGTACGCTGCGCAACCGGATCCGCCGCACGGCAGCGCCCGCCGCGGCAGCGAAGGCCTGAGATGACGGTTCCGCTGTACATCGTGGGCGTGGGCAGCACGCCCACGGGCCGCTTCGCGGACGTTGCGCTGCGCACGATGGCCCGCCAGGCCATCGATCTCGCCCTGGCCGACGCCGGCGCGACGACCGATCAGGTGGGTGCCGCGTTCTTCGCCAACGTCGGCCAGTCGCTGCTGCAGGGGCAGCACATGATCGGTGGTCAGGTGGCGCTGCGCGAGGCAGGATTGGATGGCATTCCGATCATCAACGTCGAGAACGCATGTGCCAGTGCGTCGACCGCCTTCTACCTCGCCTGCGCGCATCTGCGTGCAGGGTTGTGTGACGTCGCATTGGCGGTGGGAGCGGAGAAGCTGTCGCACCCGGACAAAGCCCGCACCTTTTCCATCTTCGATGGCGCCCATGACGCCGAAAGGCCTGAAGCACTGCTGCGCTTTCTTGCACAACAAGCTGGTGAGGACCCCACACAAGCCCCCGTCGCACAGCAACGCAGCGTCTTCATGGACATCTATGCGGCCCTGGCTCGCGCGCACATGGCGCGCCACGGCACCACGCAGCGGCAGCTGGCCCATGTGGCCGCCAAGAACCACAGCCACTCCGTGCACAACCCGTTGGCCCAGCATCGCGTCGCGATGTCGGTCGACGAGGTGCTCGCGGCGCGCGCCATCACCTGGCCCCTGACTCTGCCGATGTGCGCGCCGATCGGCGATGGCGCGGCTGCGGCGGTGATCGTGCGCGAGGACGCCCTGGAGCGCTTCGATGCGAAGCGTGCGGTGCGCGTGCGGGCCAGTGTTCTCGTCAGCGGATCGGACCGCGTCGATGGACGCGAGACGCCCATCAGCCGCCGCGCCGCACTGCGTGCCTACGCAGATGCCGGCGTGGGGCCCGAAGACATCGACGTGAGCGAGGTCCATGACGCCACGGCCTTCGGAGAAATCGTCCAGTGCGAACACCTGGGCTTGTGCGAGCCCGGCCAGGGTGGATGGCTCGCGGAGCATGGTCACACCGCACTGGGCGGCCGCCGGCCCGTCAACCCCTCGGGGGGACTGGAGTCGAAGGGGCATCCCATCGGCGCCACCGGCCTGATGCAGATCCATGAGCTCGTCCTGCAATTGCGCGGCGAGGCCGGCGGGCGACAGGTGGCCAATGCGCGCCTGGCCCTTGCTGAGAACGGCGGCGGCTTCCTGGGCCACGAGGAAGCGGCCGCAACCATCACCATTCTTGAACGGGCTGCACAACGCACATGAAGCACGCCACCATGTATTCCAGACGCACTCTCCTCGGGCAATCGATCGCCCTGGGCTTGTCCGGCCTTGCCGGCAACGCTGCCAGGGCTGCCGCCGCGGCCTGGCCGTCCAAACCGATCCAGGTCATCGTGCCCGCAACCACCGGCAGCGCACCCGAGATCGTGGCTCGTCTGATCGCCGAAGCTTTGTCGACACGCCTGTCGAACCCCGTCTATGTGGAAGGCATGCCGGGGGCCTCGGGGATCATCGGCACCGACAAGGCGCTCAAGGCGCCCGCCGACGGGCACACGCTGCTCTACGCCATGAACCAGGTGGCGACGATGAACCCGCACCTCTACCCGCGGCTGCCCTACAACCCGGCCAGGGACATGGCGCCGATCAGCCTGGTCGCGCGCGGCGGGTACGTGCTGCTCGCCCACAGCGGCCTGCCGGCCTCCGACCTCCCGTCGCTGATCGCCCTGGCGAAGCGCGAGCCCGGCAAGCTGGCCTATGCCTCCACGGGCAATGGCAGTGCCTTCCACCTGGGCATGGAACTCATCAAGGCGCAGTGCGGCATCGATCTATTGCATGTGCCCTACCGCAGTGGCGCCAATGCCAACACCGAGCTGATGGCGGGGCGCGTGCAAGTCCGGCTGGAGCCCCAGGCCTCGGCGCTGGCGCTGGTTCGCGGCGGTCGCGTCAAGGCCTTGGCGGTGACCACACCCGCGCGACTCTCCATCCTGCCGCAGGTGCCGACGGTCCGGGAGACCCTGCCCGGATTCGAGCTGAGCGGCTGGAACGCCCTGTGGGCACCGGCGGGCACGCCCGCGCCGGTCATCGTGCGACTCAACGCCGAGGTGCAGGAGATTCTGAAGAGCGACGCATTCCGAAGCCATCTGCTGCAACTCGGCCTGACACCCGAGGGCTCGACGCCGGCCGAACTGGCTGCGCTGACGGCGCAAGAGACGGCGCAATGGAAGGCCCTGATCGACAAGACGGGCATCAAGGCAGACTGACATGACGGATTTCAAGAACCTGGCCGATCTCGTCGGCCACCATGCGCGCACGCGTCCCCATGCGATCGCCCTCACGTTCGAGGCGGGCCCGGCCTTGCCCGAGCAGCACCGCAGCTTCCTGCAACTGCACGAGAACGGCCTGGCGCTGGCCCGGGCTCTGCAAGGCCTGGGCATCCGACGTGGCGACGCCATCGCGCTGGTGATGGCGAACCACCCCGAGTTCGTCGAAGCCATGGTGGCGGCCGCGCACCTCGGGGCGGTGCTGGTACCGATCGATGCGCGGGCGCAAGGCGACAGGCTCGCCGCACTGATCGATCGCACGCACTGCGTGGGTGTGATCGCGGCGGACTATGCCGCCGCTGCGGTCGCGCAGATTCGATCGCGCGCCACCCACCTGCGCTGGGTCGTGCGTGTGGTCTCGGGCGAACTTGCGGCAGATGCGCCGCGCGCCTGCGAAGCGCTGGACTACGCGCAACTGCTGGCCCGCCACACACAGGCAGACCTCCCCTCGGCGCACTTCACGCCCGTCGATCCCGATGACCCCATGCAGATTCTCTTCACCTCCGGCACGACCGGAGAGCCGAAGGGGATCGTGATCACCCACCGCCGCTTCGTCGACACGGCGGCACTTGCGGCGTCCGCCTTCGGCTACACCGACGACGATCGCCTCTACTCCGGCCTGTCGCTGACGCACGCCAATGCCCAGTTGGTCACGCTGGGTGCAGCCCTGAGGCTCGGGATCGCCTGTGTCATGTCGCGCCGCTTCACCAAGTCGCGGTTGTGGGAGATCGTGCGTCGACACCGGTGCACCGCCTTCACCCTGCTGGGCGGCATGACCACCGCTGTCTATTGCGAGCCGCCGTCGCCCAGCGACCGGGATCATGTCGTGCGCTTCGTCGTCGCCGCGGGCATGCCGCAGGCCATCTGGCGTGACTTCGAGCAGCGCTTCGGCGTCCATGTTCTGGAGTTCTACGGCACCGCCGAAGGCGGGCTGACGGTCAACCCTTTCGGGAAAGGTCCGGTCGGCAGTATCGGCCGCCCGCACCCGGCGTTCGCCGTCCGCATCGTCGCCGAAGACGGCAGCGATGCGCCTGCGGGCACGCCGGGCGAACTGGCGTTCCGGCCGGCCAGCGGCGCGCCCTTCGACATCGCGTACTTCGAAGACCCGCAGGCCTCGCAGACCAAAGGCAAGGATGGTTGGCTCTGGACCGGCGACATCGTGCGCGCCGATGCGCACGGCTGGCTCTACTTCGAGCACCGCCGCGGCCATGGCATTCGCCGCAACGGCGAATTCATCGACCCGGCTCAGATCGAGAAGGCCATCGCGGACACCGGACTGGTCCGCGATGCGTTTGTGTTCGGCACGGCAGCGGCCTCGGGGGCGCCTGGCGAACGCGATGTCGTCGCAGCCGTTGTCCCGCATCGCGCCGAGCTGGACCTTTCGGTACTCCATGCGCGTTTGCGCGAGACGCTGTCGAAGAACGCCCTTCCCGGGCGGCTGATGGCCATCGAAGCGATCCCCAAGACCGCGTCGGAAAAGCCGTTGGCGCGGGTTCTGGAGGAATGGCTGCGCGACGGGACGGTCGCGACCGTGTTCGAGGCGCCCTCAGCCTAGACACAAGACCTGGGCGCAGGCGGCGGCAGGCCGTTTTCCCCCTGCGCCATCAACAACAACGAAGGAGACATTCATGCACAACCGCGGGCGTAAGCTTTTTCTTCCCATCTCACTTGCATCGCTGTTCATCGGGCCTTCGAGCTGGGCGCAGTCTTCTGTGACGCTCTTCGGCGTCATCGACATCTCGGTGAGCCACTACCAGACCAAGAGCGTGCTGTCCGCAGGCCTGCCTTGGTGGTCGCTGGCAGCGCCGGCATCCATCTCGCAAGCCGCCACGAAGCTCGCGTCGGGCGCGCACACCCCTTCTCTCCTGGGCATTCGCGGACAGGAGGATCTGGGCGGCGGGCTTGCTGCAGGCTTCTGGCTGGAATCCACACTCACACCGGACGACGGAGCCCAGGGGCTTGGCGTTTTCGACCGCCGCTCGACGGTCAGCCTGTCGGGGCCGTTCGGCGAAGTGCGCCTGGGCCGGGACTATGTGCCGACCTATTGGAATCTGACGGTCTTCGATCCCTTCGGCACGGTCGGGGTTGGCGCGAACCTATGGAATCCGATCGGCACGGGGCTCACCACCAGCCGCGGAAAGTCGCCCGCGAACCTGATGCCCTTTGACAACTACGTTCGCGCCTCCAACAGCGTCGGCTATTTCCTGCCGGGCCATCTTGGCGGGTTCTACGGCCAGGTCATGTACTCGCTGCATGAGAACCTGAAGCAGAGTGGCGTGAGCCACAGTCCGAGCAAGGGCGGGCGAAACGTCGGGGGGCGGTTCGGCTATCAACGTGGCCCGCTCAACCTGGCCATCGCCTACCAGGAAGACACCAAGGACGATCTCAGCGGATTCGACAAGGACCGTTTGAAGATCCTCAACGCTGGGGTCTCCTACGATTTCGATGTCGTCAAATTGTTCGGCCAGTTGTCGCAGATCAGGGATGAGCGCAGCAAGATGAACGTAGCCAATATCGGCGGCATTCCGCATCCCTTCAGGAACGAGAGCAATGGGAAGTACACCGGCGGCTTGGTCGGCATCACGGCCCCGGTCGGGCCTGGGCTGATCCGTGCGTCCTATTCGCGCGTGAACTATGCATCTCCTCATGCGGTGAATGCCTTGAATCCCGTTGCATGGGTGCAAGACAACGATGCCAGGATCGAGAAGTTCGCCGTCGGCTATGTGTACAACCTGTCAAAGCGCACCGCGCTCTATGCCACTGTTGCGCGAACCAAGATGAAGTGGAACGGGTCCGTGAATGCGGCGATGGCCATCAGTCCCGGAGGCGGGGTGAGGTTTGCGAACGGCATCGCCGGGATCAGCGCACCTTATGTCCCCTCGAGCACCACCGGCTACGACATGGGCATTCGGCACGCCTTCTGAGCGCACTGACTCGCGCTGCGGACCTTCCAGGTGGTCGGCCCTGAACTCCCGCGTGCTGCAGCGCTGCGCGCTTGCCGGGCAAAGGGAAGGCCCGCACAGGGGCCGTCTCTTCCGCCCCGGAAGGGCAACGCTCTTTGACTCACAAGGCGCATGCGGTGCAACGGCAAGGATCCAGGAAGAGCGATGCATCACTGTCTAGCGTGCTCGATTGCGCATCGCATACAACAGCACGAGCGTCGCGATGATTTCCAGCCCCGCGACCGCATAGAGGCCCGCGGCCACGCTTCCCGTCGACGTCTTCAGCCACCCCATCGTGAAGGGCGCAGCGAACCCCGCCAGGTTGCCGACCGAGTTGATGAAAGCGATGCCACCCGCCGCAGCGGTGCCCGTGAGAAAGGAAGCGGGGATCGACCAAAACACGGGAAAGGCGGCGAGGATGCCGATGGTCGCGAAGCTCAACGCGACCATGGCGAACACAGGTTGCTCGATCAACACGCCGGTGGCCACGAGCCCGACGCCGGCGATCAGCGTCGCATAGGCGCAGTGCCGCCGCCGCTCACCGGTGGCATCCGAATGCATGCCGTTGAGCACCATCGCGACCGTTCCCAGAATGAACGGAATGGCCGACAGCAGGCCGATGTTCAGCGTGCCCTTCACGCCCAGCTCCTTGACGATCGAGGGCGTCCAGAACGCAATGGTGGCGTTGCCGCTCACGATGCAGAAATAGGCGGCGGTGCACAGCCACAGCATGGGGTTGCGCAACGCCCGGCCGAAGCTCGATTGCTTGGGGACGTCGGCGTTCTCCTTCTGCAGTTCGGCGGCCAGCGCGTGCTTCTCGGCCTCGGTCAGCCAGCGTGCGGATTGGGGTCGGTCCGGCAGCCAGGCCAGCACCGCGAAGCCGGCAAGCACCGAAGGAATGCCTTCGAGCAAGAAGAGCCATTGCCAGTTTCGAAACGGCGCGACGCCTTCCATGCCGCTCATGATCAGTCCCGCGAGCGGCCCGCCGACGACGCCCGCGATGGCAAACGAGGTCATGAAGAGCCCGTTGATCTTGCCGCGGCGATGCGCCGGCACCCAGTACGTCAGGTACAGCATCACGCCCGGGAAAAAGCCGGCCTCGAATGCGCCGAGCAGGAAGCGCAGCACATAGAAGGACGTGGGCGTTTCCACGTAGATCATCGCCATCGACGTGAGGCCCCAGAGGATCGTGATGCGCGCGAGCGTCTTGCGCGCGCCGATCTTCTGCAGCAGCAGGTTGCTCGGCACCTCGAACAGGAAGTAGCCGATGAAGAAGATGCCGGCGCCCAGCCCGTAGACCGCCTCGCTGAATTGCAGGTCCTGCAGCATCTGCAGCTTGGCGAAGCCCACGTTGACGCGGTCGATCCACGCCAGCAGGAACAGGAACACCAGGAACGGCACCAACCGCCATGCGATCTTGCGGTGCATGCGGTCGTGGTCCGAGGGAACATGGGCGCCGGCCGAAGGCCGCGCGAGGGATGAGACAGAGGTAGCGTCCACAGCAGTTTCCTTTTTCTTCAATGACAGAACTCCAGGAATGCGTCGCCCTTCATGGTGTACGCATAATGTTTATAAATATATTTATAGACATTCCATCGCACATTGGTAGTTACCCTCCGTGGGATCTGTCTCCGCCGGTTTCATCGTTCGCGAATCGAGAAAGGACCTTTGCCGCCGGCACGGTTTCCGCGCGACTTCGTTCCTCCTAAGGTCAGCACCTGGCACCGCGCAGTGCGTGCCAAGCCAACCAAGCAACCGAACGAAATGGAGCAGTTTTCAATGTCGCAATGGATACGCAGGATCGGCGCCGCGGCGTCTCTATGGGGCGCAATGAGCGTCACCCTCGCCTTCGCAGCCCCCGTCGTTGGCAAGAGCCCGTGGGGCCCGAACGACGAACTCGGCCGACTCAACCTCATGACCGCGAGCACCAAGGCCCAGGTGCTTTCCCGCGCGGACGGTGCGCGTGTGTACGACCTGTCGGTCGAGTACTTCGTCGGCATGCCGAGCTGGCACGGCATCGGCGATCCGCGCTACCAGATCTGGATGACGCACACGCCGCACGGCACCGTGGTCGATGACCCGATGGGCGTCGGCCACACGCAGAACAAGCACGTGAGCTACACCGGCGCGGCCATCTCGATGTACACCCACATGGGCACGCACATCGATGCGCTCAACCATTTCGGCCTCGACGGCAAGATCTGGAACGGCTTCGAGGCGCGCGAACACCTGGGCGACCGCGGCTGGAAGAAGACCGGCGCCGAGACCATCCCGCCGATCGTGGCCCGCGGGGTCCTGATCGACGTTGCCGCCGCCAAGGGCGTCGAGATGCTGGCGCCCGGCTACCGCGTCACCCGGGCCGATCTGCAGGAGACGCTCGACAAGCAGCGCGTGAAGCTGGAGACAGGCGACGTGGTCCTGATCCGCACCGGCCGCATGAAGCTCTACGACAAAGCCGACGCCTACATGGATTCGCCGCCGGGCATGAGCGTGGATGCCGCGCGCTTTCTCGTGGAGTCGGGTGGCGCGATGGTCGTGGGTGCCGACAACCTGAGCTTTGAAACCTTCCCGCCCGACGCCGACGACAACTACGTGCCGGTGCACACCTACCTGCTCGCGCAGCAGGGCGCGCCGATCATCGAGCTGGTCAACCTGGAAGCGCTCGCCAAGGACCGCGTCTACGAGTTCGCGTTCATCGGTGCGTCGCTCAAGCTGCGTGGCGGCGACGCCGCACCAATGCGTCCCATCGCCATCCCGCTGCGGCGCTGAGACGCTCGCGCGTGCTGCGTTGGCCTCGTCGGCTGGTACGCTCGGCGCCATGGATCGCTACGCTGCCATGCAGTACTTTTGCCGCGTCGTCGAGCAGGGCAGCCTGGCCGCCGGCGCCCGCGCGCTGAACCTCTCGAACTCGGTCGTCACGAAGGCCATCCAGTCGCTGGAAGCCTGGACCGATTGCCGCCTGCTCGCGCGAACCACGCGCAGCATGCAGCTCACCGAAGCCGGCGAGCGCTTCTACAGCTTCTGCCAGCGGACACTGGCAGACACCGAGCGCACGCTGACCGATGTCCGTTCGGTGAGCCGCGGGTTGACCGGGCGGCTGGTGGTGGCGGCGCCGGTGTCGCTCACGCTGTCGCATCTGCACGTGCATCTGCATGCGTTCCAGGCGCAACACCCGGGCATCGAACTCGAGATGCGGCTGAACGACCGGCCGGTCGATCTGGTGCGTGAAGGCATCGACGTCGCGCTGCGCGGCCAGGCGCGGCTGGAAGACTCGAGCCTGGTGGCCATGCCGCTGATGGACCTGGCCCGCGTGGTGTGCGCCGCGCCCGCCTACTGGGAGCGCCACGGCCGGCCCGCGACACCCGCCGACCTGTCGGGCCACAACTGCCTGCAGTACCTGCTGGGCGATGACCGCGATGAATGGGTGTTCGACGGACCGGACGGACGCGCGCGTGTGCGGGTGAGCGGCACGTTCCGCGCCGACAACAGCCTGCTGCTGATCGACGCGATGCGCCGGGGCGTCGGGCTGGGCCTGGTGCCGTCGGTGATGGTGAAGGATGCACTGGCCGATGGCTCGTTGCAGACCGCGCTCGACGCCTACGTGGCGCCGCCTCGGCGCCTCTTTGCGGTCTACCCGACGCGCGACCACCTGATGCTGAAGGTGCACGCGCTGGTCACCTTCCTGAAGCAGCAGTTGCCGCCGCTCACCCCATCAGTTCCTTCGGCAGCGCCGCCATGAACGACGCGAAGTTGGTCGAGCCCTGGCCGGGGCTCATGTGCTCGACCATCAGTTCGGCCGCCGCCCTGGCATCGCGCCGCTGAATCGCGTCGAGCAGCTTGGAATGCTGCTCCCATGACGACTTGAGGCGACCGAACGCGGCAAAGGCGTGGCGCCTGTAGGCGCCGGTCTGCGAACGCATCCGCAGGATTTCCTGGCGCAGGTAGGGGTTCCGCGCCCCCTGGTAGAGCGCCTCGTGGAAGCGCCGGTTGTGCTCCTGCCAAGCCTTGACGTCTTCTTTCTTGACCGCGGCGGCGGCGCGCTCGTGCGACTTGGCGAGGTCGAGCCGCTCTTCGGGCGTCATGCGCTCGCAGGCCAGCCGCACGCACAGGCCCTCGAGCTCGGCCAGCAGCTCCCACATGGCCAGCAGCTGGGTCATGTCCATCTTCGCGACGACCATGCCGCCACGCGGCAGGCTTTCCACCAGGCCCTGGGCCTGCAGTTGCAGCAGCGCCTCGCGCACCGGCGTGCGCGAAACCTCGTAGGCCGTCATCAGCGCCTGTTCGTCCACCGTGTCTCCAGGCAGGAGCGTGCCGTCGCGGATGGACTCCTCGACCGCAAGGCGGATGCGTTCAGCGGTTTTCATGGGGCGAGCTCCCGTAAAACAACGATTGAATAAAACATTTTTGTGAGTTATAAATATATTTATAGACCTCATCCATCTTTTAATTTTACCTGCTCCAGAGAGAGCGCACGGTGCCAGGAGACCGCTTTGACCGACCCCACCCTCGAGCCATGGAAGACATGGGTCACGCTGAGCCTGCAGTTGCATGGCATCCATGCCGCACCCGGGCTTCAGGTCCGCGCGGCGCGCACGTTGGCACGGCTGGCGCCCATGGCGAGCCGTCTGGCCGCCGGCACCACACCGCCGTTCGATATCCGCCCCGTGGAGCTCGCGCATGAGTGATGCGGGCACGCCCTCCATCGCCGCGCTGCGCCGGTCGATTGCCACGGGCGCCAGCGCGGCCGATGAAGCGCTGGCCTTGCAGCGCGAGTCCTTCGAGCGTGGCGCTGCGGTCCATCGCTGCGTGGTCGAGCGCGCGACGGACAGCCGGCCGATCACGGATGCCCCGCTCTCCGGCATTGCAATGGCGCACAAGGATGTGTTCGGCACAGGGCTGCGCGCCGCAGGGCAAGGACGACCGGAAGGCGCTGCGGCCGATGCGGTGACCAGCCCTCCTTCCGCCCCGTTGCGACGCCTCTCCGAGCGTGGCGCGACCTACCTCGGCGCCCTTGTGATGGCGGAGTACGCTTGCGGCGCGACCGCGGAGAACCCGCACTTTCCCGCACCGCTGAATCCGCTGGACCCGGCGGCGGCGGTCGGCGGGTCATCCAGCGGCTCGGCCGTGGCGGTGGCTGCCGGCTTGTGCCGGGCCTCGCTGGGGACGGACACCGCGGGGTCGGTGCGCATTCCCGCATCCACCTGCGGCGTGGTCGGATTCAAGCCCGGCGCCGGCGTGATCGACGCGGGTGGCGTGTCGCAGCTCGCGCCGTCGCTGGACACCGTCGGCGTGGTAGCGCGCTCAGTGTCCGATGCGGCCCATGTGTTCGCGGCGCTGCTGCCCGACGAAGCGCCGATGGCGCAGCGTCTGCTCAGCCTGGAAGGCATCGAGGAAGACCTGTCGCGCCACCGCCGCTGGCGCGTGGCGTCGGCACTGGACCAGCCCGACCTGCGCGACGATGTTGCAAGCCGGCTCGGGGCCTTCGAATCTCGCGCCACCTCGCACGCGGTGGCATGGCGTCGCGCGTCCTTGCACGGGCTCGACGAACTGTCGTGTCTTGCCCAGATCGTGCTGCACGTCGAGGCCGCGGCCACGCATGCGCACAGCGTGCGCCACGCACTGGGCTCGCTGGCGCCGATCACGCAAGCAATCCTCCTGCCCGGCTGGGCCGTCCCGGCCGCCTGGTACCGACACGCCTGCGAAGCCCGCGCGGGCTGGCGAGACGCCTTCGTCACCAGGCACCTTGCGCAAGCCGACGTGCTGCTGTTGCCTTCGCTGCCGCGCGGCGTGCCCGACGCGCAAGCGGTGACCACCACCTCCGACCGCTTCGACCCGCGCGAACTGGTCGCGCTTCACCGCTACCACGCCTTCGTGAACTACCTGGGACTCCCGTCGTTGTCGTTCCCGATCGGCACCGACGCGCGCGGCCGGCCCGTTTGCATCCAGGCCATCGGTGCGCCGGGCACCGAGGCCGAGCTGCTGGCCTTCGGACACCAGTTCGCCGCGCCGACAGGCGCTCCTTCCGTTCCCGCGGCGCGCAACGTCCGTCGCGCCAGCGCCCTGCTTCATTGACTTCCCACGGAGAAACCATGCCCAAGATCAACGCCTCCCCTGCCCTCGCACGCTTTCGCGTGCTCGACCTGTCCCGCGTTCGCGCCGGCCCCACATGCGTGCGCATCCTTGCGGATTTCGGCGCCGACGTGATCCGCATCGAGCCCCCGGCGGGTGTCGACCCGAACGAGGCGATGTTCGCAGCCGACCGCTGGGGCGGCGACTTCCAGAATCTCAACCGCAACAAGCGATCGATGACGCTGAACCTCAAGAAGCCGGAAGGGCTCGAGGCGTTCATGCGGCTGGTGGAAACAGCCGACGTGGTGGTGGAAAACTGGCGCCCCGACGTCAAGGCGCGACTGGGCATCGACTACGAGGCGCTGCGCGCGGTCAATCCGCGGATCATCCTCGCGAGCATCTCGGGCTTCGGCCAGGACGGTCCCTATGCCTGGCGCCCGGGCTTCGACCAGATCATCCAGGGCATGGGCGGGTTGATGTCGGTCACGGGCTTCCCGGCACAGGGCCCCGTGCGCGCCGGCCTCGCGGTGGCCGATTCGGGCACCGGCGTCTATGCAGCAGCGGGCATCCTGATCGCGCTGCTGGAGCGCGAGCGTTCCGGGCAGGGGCAATGGGTGCACGGCTCGCTGCTGCACACGCAGGTGGCGCTGATGGACTTCCAGGCCGCGCGCTACCTCAACGACGGCGACGTGCCCGCCCAGGCAGGCAACGACCACCCGACGAGCAGCCCGATGGGCCTCTTCCAGGCCAGCGACGGCGTGTTCAATCTCGGCGCGTCCGGCGAAGGCAACTGGGTGCGGTTGTGCGAATGCCTGCAGGCTCCGCAGCTGAGAGCGGTGCCCGAATTCGCCACCGAGAAGCTGCGTGTCGAACACCGGCTGGCACTCAACGAGGCCCTGGCCGAGGTCTTCAAGAGCCAGACGGTTGCGCACTGGGTCGAACTGCTGAACCGCGCCGGCGTGCCCGCGGGCCCTGTCTATTCGATTCCGCAGGTCTTCGAGGACGCCCAGGTGAACCACCTGGGCATCGCGCAGGATGTGGAGGCGGGCAATGGCCGGCGCTACCGGCTGGTGTCGCAGCCCATCACGCTGGCGCGCACGCCAGCGCGCATCGCGCACGCCGCCCCGGCCTGGGGCGAGCACACCACCGAGATGCTGACCGAGATCGGCTACACGCCTTCCGACATCGAACAGCTGCAAGCGAAGGCCGCGGTATGAGCGAAGGACACATCCGGACCGAGACCGCAGCGGGGGTCGGAACCCTGGTGATCAGCCATGCGCGCAAACACAACGCGATGACGCTGGCCATGTGGCAGCAGCTCGCCGAAGCCGTACAGGCGCTGGCCGACGACCGCGCCGTGCGCGTGATTGTCGTCACCGGTGAAGGCGACGCCGCTTTCGTCTCGGGCGCCGACATCAGCGAGTTTGCGCAACAGCGCAGCGGCACCGACGCCGTGGCCGCCTACGACCACGCGGTGGCGACCGCCCAGCGCGTGCTGGCCGAATGCGCCAAGCCGACAGTGGCACGCATCCAGGGCATCTGCATGGGCGGCGGCATGGGCATCGCCCTCGCCTGCGACCTTCGCTTCGCCGCGTCGAACGCGCGCTTTCGCATGCCAGCCGCGCGCATCGGCCTGGGCTACGCGTTCGAGAGCATGCAGCGGCTGGTGAGATTGCTGGGCGCACCGGCCACCTTCGACCTGTTCTACACGGCGCGCAGCCTCCACGCCCCCGAGGCGATGCGCTTGGGCCTGGTCAACGACTGCATCGACACCGAAGTCTTCGACGCCGAAGTGGCGTCACGCGCGGCGCTGATCGCCCAGAACGCGCCGCTGGCCTTGCGGGCCGCAAAGGCCGCGATTCTCGCTACGCTGGAGCCCCCGACAGCGCAGGCCCGGGAAGCGATCGACGCGATGGTGCGCCAGTGCTTCGCCAGCCAGGACTACGCCGAGGGCCAGGCTGCATTTGCCGAGCGGCGCGCGCCGCATTTCGAAGGGAGCTGAACCGATGACCGCCACCCTGCAAGAGAACCCCTCATGAGCAATCCACGCGTCCCCTTTCAACTCTCGTCCGAGCGCCCGCCGTTGATGCCGCTGGACGGCGGCCACATCCTCGCGCACATCGTCGTGAACGTGGAGCACTGGCCTTTCGACCGCCCCATGCCGCGCACGCTGCTGACGCCGCCGCACGGCAAGGAGACGGTGCCCGACGTGCCGAACTTCAGCTGGGCCGAGTACGGCCTGCGCTGCGGGCTGCCACGCATGATCGAGGCGCTGCGCAGTCGCGGCTTGCGCGCATCCGCCAGCCTCAACGCCTCCGTGATCGATTCGCACCCGAGCGCCGCGCAGGCCATCCTGGGGGCCGGCTGGGAATTCATCGGCCACGGGGTGCAGCAGCAGTCGCTGGCGCAACTCGACGGGCACGCCCAGGCGGAAGCCATCGTGAAGTCGCTCGACCGCATCGCCGCCTTCACCGGCGTCCGTCCGCGCGGCTGGCTCTCGCCCGGGCTGCGCGAAGCGGCGGACACACCCGACATCCTCGCCGCCGCCAGCATCGACCATGTGTTCGACTGGTGCCTGGACGACTTGCCGTGCTGGATGCAAACCGAGCACCGTCCGCTGATGGCCCTGCCCTACATGCTGGAGGTCAACGATTCGGTGATCTATGCGGTCGAGAAGCACTCCTCGCCCGAAATGAAGCTGCGGCTCGAACGCACCCTGGAGGTCTTTGCGCGCGAAGTCGCCCGCCTGGGCCAGCCCCGGGTGCTGGCCATCGGGCTGCATCCGCACCTGATGGGCGTGCCCCACCGCTTCGGCGATTTCGAAGCCATGCTGGACCTGCTGCTCGCGCACCCGATGGTGCGGGTGGTGACGGGCTCATCCCTCCATGACTGGTACGCCGCGCAGGTCCCCGCGCCGGCGCCGCTCGTTGCCCGGTCCGGCGACGTCCCCTTTGTCCCGATGCCTCAATGAACGCCATCGACACCCTCATCGCCCACGTGCGCTCGCGCGATTTCGACTCCCTGCCACCCGAAGCGGTGGAAGCGGCGCGGATGTTCATCTACGACACCATCGGCGTCGGCATCTCCGGCTCGCGCCATCCGCGCATGCCGGCGCTCAAGCAGGCAGCGCAGTCCCTGGGCGACGGCGACGCTGTCACGGTCTGGGGCAGCGGCGAGAAGCTGCCCTTTCCGTCGGCCGTGATGCTCAACGCCTACCAGGTGTTCAACCAGGAGTTCGATGCGGTGCACGACGTCGCCGTGGTCCACGCCTTCGCCTGCATCGTGCCGGCTGCACTCGGCTATGCCCAACGCGAAGGCGGCGTCTCGGGCAAGGCGTTGATCACGGCCGTGACCCTGGGACTCGACGTGGCCATCTATGTCGCGCTGGCGCAGCGTGCGCCGATGCGCTTCTTCCGCCCTGCCATGTGCGGCGGCCTCGGTGCCACGGCCGCACTGTGCAAGCTCGCCGGCATGGACGCCGACACGATGCACAACGCACTCGGACTCATGTACAGCCACCTCTCCGGCACCATGCAGCCCCATGTCGAGGGCTCGCCCGCGGTCGGCCTGCAGGTGGGCCTGAACGCACGCGCAGCCGTCACCGCCTTCGAACTGGCGCGTGCCGGCTTCCCGGGACCGCGAGACATCCTGGAGGGCCCGTTCGGCTACTTCGCGCTCTATGACTTCGGCCAGTCGCGCTGGGCCGACGTGGCGAACGACGTCGGCCAGGTCTTCCAGATCGCGCGCATGAGCCACAAGCCCTACCCCACCGGCCGCGCGACCCATGCGGGCGTCGATGCGGTCGTCGATCTCATGGCCACGCACGGCTTCGGTGCGGACGACGTGGAAACCGTGCGCGTGCATGCCTCGGCGCTGATCGCGCGACTCGTGGGGCGGCCGGCGCAGCCTGGCATGGACTCGGCCAGCGCCAAGCTCAGCATGGGCTACGTGGTGGCAACGGCACTGCGCAAGGGTCGGGTGGGCATCGAGGCCTTCGACCCGCCCGCGTTGAACGACGCACGCACCTTCGAGCTGGCACGCCGGGTCGAGGTGCTGGACGACGGCAATCCCAACCCGAACGCCCTGGGCCCGCAAGTGGTCGAGGTGGTGCTCAAACGGGGCGACACGCTGCGGCTGGCCGTGCCGCACTTTCTCGGCAGCCCCGGCCGGCCGCTGCCCGCACCCGATCAGCAGGCCAAGTTCATGGCCTGCTGCGCCTCGATCAAGCCGCGGCTGCCGCCGTCACAGGCCGAAACACTGGATTCGGCACTGCGCCGGCTCGAAGAACTGCCTGACGTGCGCGAACTCATCCCACTGATGACGGCGCCCGCCTGACACCCCGGGGCCGCCCGGCCCCTTCGCTTCTTTCCGCTCCCTGCATCGGTCGTTCATTGCGCCCTCGTGGCCGCAAGGGATGCGCGCGCTCGCGCGGCCAATGCCCCACTCACCCTGCCATCGAGATACACCATGAACCGTTCTTCCGACAACTACCAGGACATCCGTGACGCCGTACGCGCGCTGTGCGCCGAGTTTCCCGACGAATACCACCGCAAGATCGACGAGCAACGCGCTTACCCCGAAGCCTTTGTCGATGCACTGACTGCCGCGGGCTGGCTGGCAGCACTGATCCCGCAGTCCTACGGCGGCTCCGGCCTCGGGCTCGCGGAAGCCTCGGTGATCATGGAGGAGATCAACCGCTGCGGCGGCAACTCCGGCGCCTGCCACGGCCAGATGTACAACATGGGCACGCTGCTGCGCCACGGCAGCGAGGCACAGAAGAGCCGCTACCTGCCGAGGATCGCCAGCGGCGAGCTGCGGCTTCAGTCGATGGGCGTGACCGAGCCCACCACCGGCACCGACACCACGAAGATCAAGACCACGGCCGTGCGCAAGGGCGACACCTATGTCGTCAACGGGCAGAAGGTATGGATCTCGCGCGTGCAGCACTCCGACCTGATGATCCTCTTGGCGCGCACCACGCCGCTGGCCGAAGTGAAGAAGAAATCCGAAGGCATGTCGATCTTTCTGGTCGACCTGCACCAGGCCATCGGCAACGGCCTGACCGTACAGCCGATCGCGAACATGGTGAACCACGAGACCAATGAGCTGTTCATCGAAAACCTGGAGATTCCGGCGGACCACCTGATCGGCGAGGAAGGCCAGGGCTTCCGCTACATCCTCGACGGGCTTAACGCAGAGCGCACGCTGATTGCCGCGGAATGCATCGGCGACGGCAAGTGGTTCATTGACCGCGTGACCGGGTACGTGAAAGACCGTGTCGTCTTCGGCCGCCCGATCGGTCAGAACCAGGGCGTGCAGTTCCCGATTGCCGAGAGCCACATCGAAGTGGAAGCCGCCGACCTCATGCGCTGGCGTGCCTGCGAGCTTTTCGACGCCCGGCAGCCTTGCGGCGCGGAAGCGAACATGGCGAAGTACCTGGCCGCCAAGGCCAGCTGGGAGGCCGCCAATGCGTGCCTGCAGTTCCATGGCGGTTTCGGCTTTGCCAACGAGTACGACGTCGAACGCAAATTCCGGGAGACCCGGCTCTACCAGGTGGCGCCGATCTCGACCAACCTGATCCTCGCGTATGTCGCGGAACATCTGCTCGGTCTGCCGCGCTCGTTCTGAAGAAGCCAGGCTGGGGCTGCAACACAAGTGGAAGCGGACACTCAGGTGGGCCACGTTGAGTGTCGGCAACCCGTCTGGAGCCGCCGTACGCGAAGGACTGCCATGCAACGAATGCCCACGTCGGACTTGCAGCCACCGACGTCAAGCTCGAGAGCCTGATTGCTACTGGGGGCACCGCGCCGTCAGTCCCACGTCCGATTCCCTCCTCGCTGAAATTGCCGCCGGTACGCAGAAGGCGTCGCCCCCACGATCTGCCCGAAACGGCGCGCGAACTGCGTCGGCTCTCCGAAACCGGTGCTTTCACCGATCTCCGCCGCAGAGGCGCCGGTAAAGACCAGCAGCGTCTTGGCGCGCTCGATCCGGCGTTCGGTCACCAGCTCCAGGAAGGTCTTGCCCGTTTCGCTCTTCAGCAGGTGGGCCAGATGCGTGGGCGACACATGGCTCGCATGCGCCGCGTCGCCCAACGTCAGCTCCTGCGCGAGGTTGCGGCTGATGTAGCGGATGCAGCGCAGCACCGCCGGCCGGTACGACTGCAGGGCCATCCCCTGCGCCTCGCAGTTGCGAAACTCCTCGCCGTAGCGCCGCCACACCATGCCGATCAGGTGAAGCAGATGGCTGCGAATCAGCAGGTGGCTGGCGGTGTCTTCGCCCGGCGGCCGCTGCGCTTCCTGCGCCATGTGTTCGCACAGCGCTTGGAGCTGGCGGGTCTCGGTTTCGTCGAAGCGGAAATCCAGGCAATGCTGGAACCGGAAAGGCGCGAGCTCGGGCGCGCGTGACAACGGCACCTCCGACAGCTCGAACACGTCGAGGTCAAGTGACGGCAGCAGGTAGTCCTTGCTGATGTTGATCACATGGAACACGCCGTCGGCCGCGTTCGGGATGTAGTGCACCAGAAACGGCAGCACGAAGCTCACCGTGCCGGCGCCGATGGCGCGCTGGTTGCCGCCGATGTAGTGCGTGGTCTCGCCCCGCGTGTTGACGTAGATCTGGAAGTACTCATGCCGGTGAGGCACCGGATTCGGCAGGCAGTTGCTCTGGTCGTGAATGCCGAAATAGGCGCGCTGTGCCCGCGCCGCCATCGTGTAGTTGCTGATGGCGGCACGCGCGGCACCGGCGCGGGGCGGCGGCACGAATTCGTCGGGGGAAGGCGTGGGTGGCATGAAGAGCTGATCTCAAGATCGCAAGGATTGCATATCTTTGCGCAAGCCTGCGCGTTGAGGTGAGAAGGCCTCGTTCCTAGACTCTAGCCACTCCTTTCCGAACCTTCCAGAGAGACAAACCCATGTCCCCCCACCCGACGGCCGAGCGCGCGACCGAAACCCGTACCGACGCCCTTCAAGTCCAGCCCATCTCCATCGACATCGTGGACAGCGACCAGCGTTTTCCCGTGCGCCGCGTCTACTGCGTGGGCCGCAACTACCTGGCCCACATCCGGGAGATGAAGGAAGGCGACGAGCGCGATCCGCCGTTCTTCTTCCAGAAGCCGTCCGACTCGGTGGTGACCGACGGGCGCGTGCCCTACCCCACGCTGACGGACGATTTCCAGTTCGAGTTCGAACTCGTCGTGGCCATCGGCACTCATGCGTCGAACGTGACGCCCGAGGACGCGCTGGACCACGTCTTTGGCTACGCTGCGGGCCTGGACATGACCCGGCGTGACCGCCAGCGCGAATGCAACAAGCGCGGCCTGCCGTGGGAACAGGGCAAGTCTTTCGATCACTCGGCGCCCTGCGGCCCGATCCATCCAGTGGCGAAGGTCGGGCACATCCGATCGGGAGCACTCAACCTCTCGGTGAACGGCGCGGTGCGGCAAGACTCGGTGCTCGAAAAGATGATCTGGAATGTCCACGAGATCGTCAGCGAGCTGTCCAAGCAATACCGCCTGCTGCCCGGCGACCTGATCTTCACCGGCACGCCGGAAGGGGTCGGCCCGGTGCAGCGCGGCGACAAGCTCACCGGCCGCATCGACGGGCTCGCGCCCCTGCAGGTCGAGATCGTCTGAGCCCGCAACAGCACACGGAGACACCATGAAACCACTCGAACGCATCTCGTACTCGTCCATCGCGGATCGCCCCGCACTGAAGTTGCCCGGCGGCAAACGACTGGCCGTCTGGGTGATCGTCAACGTCGAGGAATGGAACATCGACGAGACCATGCCCCGCACCGTGCTGACACCACCGGCCGGTGGTTCGCCGATGCCCGACATCCCGAACTGGGCCTGGCACGAGTACGGCAACCGCGTCGGCTTCTGGCGCATGCTCGAAGTGATCGATGCACTCGGCATCAACGCCACGCTCGCCATCAACGGTTCGGCCATCGGCGCCTACGAGCCCATCGCCAAGGCGGCGAAGGAACGCCAGTGGGAGTTCATCGGCCACGGCTTCGGGCAGCGCAACATGCAAAAGGTCCCCGACGAGGTCGAGGACATCGCCAAGACCACCGAGGCCATTCGCGCCTACACCGGCAAGCGCCCGCGCGGCTGGCTCGGCCCGGGGCTCACCGAGACCTGGCACACGCCCGACATCCTGGCCGAGCAGGGCTACGAGTACGTGTGCGACTGGGTGCTCGACGACCAGCCGGTGCGGCTGAAGACACGCGACGGCGGCACGATCGTGAACGTGCCCTACACGCAGGAATGCAACGACGTGGCAATGATGCTGATCCAGCACCACAAGGCCAGCGAGTACCGCGACCGCGCCATCGACCAGTTCGAACAGCTCTACGCAGACGCGAAAGACTCGGCCCGCGTCATGGCGCTGGTGGTGCACCCCTACATCATGGGCGCGCCGCACCGCCTGCGCTACTTCCGAGAAGCGCTGGTGCACATCCGGCAGCATGAGGACGTGGCCTTCCTGACCGGCGAGCAGATCCTCGACTGGTACGGCACGGCAAGCCCCGCTGCGTGAACCCTCGCCGGCACAGCGCCGGCGATCCCGTGCAACGAACGAACAACAAACAGATTTCTCGCTCGGCGAGAAGGAGACAACACGTGCATTCCTCTACCTCCGTCATTTCACCGGCGGTCGGTGGCGCGCGCCGCGAGGCGCCCATCACCGCGCTGGAGATCGGCATGTTCCTGGTGCTGCTCGCCTCGTACGCGCTCAACGCGATGGACCGACAGATCTTTCCACTCATCGCCGCGGACGTGCGCAAGGAGTTCGGCTTCAGCCTGGCAGACACCGGTTTGCTGTCCACCATCTTCACGCTGGGCATGGCCGTGGCCGGCGTCCCGACGGGCTACCTGCTGGCGCGGCTGTCGCGCAAGACGGTGCTGCAGATCGGCATTGCGATCTTCTCGCTGGGCACGCTGCTGGCGGCCTACTCGTACGGCTTCGCCGACATGATCGTCTACCGGGCCGTCACCGGCATCGGCGAAGCGATGCAACTGACGGTGGTGATCGCCATTGCCGCGAGCTACTTCGCGCGCTACCGGGCCACCGCCGTAGGCGCCATCAACTTCTCTTTCGGCATCGGCGCGATCCTGGGGCCGCTGCTCGGCGGCCACCTGATCGGCGTCGAGCGCGATTGGCGCCTGCCGCTCATCGTGTTCGGCGTCGCGGGCTTCGCGGCCATGGCGGTGATCGCGCTCACCGTGAGCAAGCGCATGACCGAGAACGTGGCGGCCACCGGCGGGCGCACCGACCAGCGCGGCGCCACCACCCTGTGGAACCGCAACACAGCCCTGCTGACCGGCATGAGCGTCATCGGTGGGCTCTGCATCTACGGCTACCTGGGCATGTACCCGACCTTCCTGCGCGAGCACCTGCACTACACGCCGTCGGACACCGGCCGCGTGATGAGCATCTTCGGTTTCGGTGTGTTCGCGTCGATCTTCGGCGGCTGGCTCGGCGACCGCTTCCATCCCAAGCTCGTGCTCTCGGCGAGCTTCATGGGCACCGGCCTGCTGGGCTTCCTGATGTTCTCGGGCCCCACCGACATGGTGGTGCAGTCGGCGCTGTCCTTCGCGTGGGGCTTCGTGGTGAGCGGCGTGCTGTACGTGAACCTGGCGGGGTATCACATCAAGGCGGTACATGCCTCGCTCACGAGCCGCGCCACGGGCGTGTTCGTCACCACGCTGTACGGCGCGGGTGCAGTCGCGGGCTTCGTCATCGGCGGCATCGCCTCGCGCTTCGGCTGGAGCACGGCCGGGCTGGTGCAGATCACGCTGCTGGCGGCTGTCGGCGTGCTGCTCACGCTGCTGCTGCACACCGACCGCATGTCGCTGCCGGCACGCAAGCCGTGATGCTGCTCGACTGGGCGCTGCTCGGCGCAGCCGCGGCCCTGGCCGGCGCACTCAATGCCGTGGCGGGCGGCGGCAGCTTCCTGACGCTGCCGGCACTGGCGATGGTCGGCGTGCCGCTGGTGTCGGCCAACGCCACCGGGACCGCCGCGTTGCTGCCGGGCTACCTAGCCGGTGCCTGGGCATTGCGCAAGGAGCTGTCGGGCCCGATGTCGCCTTCGCTCCTGCGGTTGGGCGTGCTGTCGGTGCTCGGCGGCGCGGGCGGTGCGGCGTTGCTGCTGTCGACGTCGAACCATGCCTTTGCCCGCATCGTGCCGTGGCTTCTGCTGGCCGCGACGCTGCTCTTCGCGATCGGGCCCGGCCTGGTGCGCCGAAGGCTCGCCGCCGCCGACAACAACCACAAGCCGCGAGGCCGTTGGATCGCCGACTTGGGCATCGCCGCGGTCGCCGTCTATGGCGGCTACTTCAACGGCGGCCTCGGCATCCTGCTGCTCGCCGTGCTTGGTGCACTGGGGCACACGGACATGGGCCGCATGAACGGCATCAAGAACTTCGTCTCCGCGATCCTGACGCTGATCGCCGTCGCCATCTACGCGGCCAGCGGCGCGATCGTCTGGACGCACGCGCTGTGGATGGCCCTCGGTGCCACGGTGGGTGGTTATGCCGGCGGCATGCTCGCACGGCGACTGAAGCCCGAGGTGGTGCGCGGCTTCGTCGTGCTGACGGGGCTGGCGATGACCGCGGCGTTTCTTCTCAAGGCGTACTGAGCGGGGCTTTCGCCTCCTCTTTCCATCACTTCAATCACTGGCAACTATTGGGTCTGGACATGCAAACAACCAAAAGAGACTTCACCCGTTTTGCAGGCGCCCTGATGGTCGCCGCCACCGGTGCGCCGGCGCTCGTCGGCTCGGCGTCGGTGTCGGCCCGCACAGCGCGTGCGCCCGCGTCGCCCGGCCTTCGACGCGGCAATTACCTGATCCGCAACGGCGCGGTCATCACGGTCGACCGCGCCAAGGGCGTGCTGCCGCGCGCCGACGTATGGGTCCGCAACGGCGTGATCGAGAAGATCGGGCGCGGCCTGAGCGCACCGGCTGGCACGGAGATCATCGATGCGACCGACATGATCGTCATGCCGGGCTTCGTCAACTCGCACTATCACATGTGGAGCGCCATCGGCCGCAGCTTCACTGCGCGCGACGGCGGCTTCTCGTACTACCCCGCCAAGAACGCGACCTCGACCCTGTACACGCCTGACGACTTCTACAACAGCGTGATGCTGGGCTGCGCCGAGCTGGCGAACGGCGGCACCACCACCGTGCACAACTGGTCGCACAACACGCGCTCCCCGGCCCATGCCGATGCCGAGCTGCGTGCGCACCAGCACGCGCTGCTGCGCGCCCGCTACGCCTACGGCCACGTCGACAAGATGCCCGCTGACGAACTCAACCGCTACGACGACCTGGCGCGTGTGCGGCGCGAGTGGTTCGGCGAGCGCTCGCCGTTCGACGGGCTGGTGCACCTGGGGCTGAACCTGCGCGGCCCGCAGCAGAGCACCGACGCCGTGTTCCACGAAGAGATGAAGTCCGCCAAGGCCAGCGGATTGCCCATTGCGATCCACGCACCGCAGGAGGCACCGAACAACGTCGATGCCGTCGACTACGAACGACGCGGCTACCTGGGCCCGGATTTCATGCTCGCCCACTACGTGCCCGCCAGCACGGCCGACCTGGCGGCCATGGCGCGCACGAAAACGCCGCTGTCCTTTGCCACGCACTCCGAGCTGCGGCTCAGCAGCACCGGCGATGCGCGCGCCGCGCTCTTCGCGATGCGCAACGCGGGCCTGACCATTTCGTTGTCGAGCGACGCGACCTCCATCGCGCCGCCCGACATGTTCGAGGCGATGCGCTTCACCTGGAACCTGGGCGTGCCATGGGCCGGCACGCCCAGCGCGCAGTCGAAGGCGGTCGGCGTGCCCGAGGCGATCGAGATGGCGACCCTCAACGGCGCCATCGCCATGGGGCTGGGCGACGTCACCGGCTCGATCACCGAAGGCAAGCGCGCCGACATCATCCTGGTGCGCACGCAGGACCTGAACATGGGCCCGGTCGGCAACGTCGAGACCGCCATCGTGCAAAGCGGCAGTGCTGCCAACGTCGACACCGTGATGGTCGACGGGCGGATCGTGAAGCGCAACGGGCGGTTGCTGGCCTACGACACGCGCGACATCATGCGGCGCGCGCGGCAATCGGCGGACCGGATTCGCGCTGCGGCGAGCGAAGCCCTGAAGGCCTGAAGCTCTTGCGGCCATTCGCACGCGGCGTACACGTCGGCGGTCGATCGGTTGGCGGGCCGACACCGGGAAAACCGAGTCAGAGGGTCACAAAGGCCTGCAGCAGACGGCGACGCGCCCGCCGCAGGAACTCAATGCCCGGCGCCGAGCCTCAGCACCTGCCCGGTCAGAAACTGCGCGCGCGGGCCGGCCACGTAGTCGAGCAGCGGCAGGCAGGCCTGCGGCACCAGGCCGTGCGTCAGCTCCAGCGCGTTGATACGCAACCCTTGCGCGCCCCATTCGGCGGCCGCGGAAGGATTTGCGCATCAGGAAACGCGCCTCCACTGGATGCATAAAGAAAAAGCCGCCGCTCAAGTGAGCAGCGGCTTGATGTGTGTTTCTGTTGGCGCCACTCCGATTCGCCGAGCGAGCGCCGGGCCATTAGCCTAGCCCCAGTGGCCGGTCCATTTCCTTGGGAAACGTCTTCGCGCTCTGGCGGCCGTGCTGACCTCTCGGCGAGGTCGAAGCGTCACGATTGAGGAGACCTCTAGGTGCATGGGCAGCAGAAATGACGAAGGGGTTAGCAACTACTACGCTGCTAACCCCTGTCAATTTTGGTCGGTGTGAAAGGATTCGAACCTTCGACCCCTTGCACCCCATGCAAGTGCGCTACCAGGCTGCGCCACACACCGAAGCTCTCGATTATAGCGGGCTAAATTCAGTGTCCGACAGTCAGAAGCTCACGAATTTCAAAGAGTTCGCGGCGAAGGTGCAACAACTGCGACAGATCGACGGTCTGCGCGGCCGCCGAGGGCCTCGGTTCCTCGTGCACGGCGGCGTCGAATTCCTCCTGGCCGATCTCGATGGCCTCGAGGCCTTCGAGCGGTACTTCGCCCGCCTTGCGACGGTCGCGCTCGCCCTGCGTGAGTTCCTGCAGCTTGTTGCGCGCACCGCTGATGGTGAAGCCCTGGTCGTAGAGCAGGTCGCGGATGCGGCGGATCATCAGCACTTCGTGGTGCTGGTAGTAGCGGCGGTTACCGCGCCGCTTCATCGGGCGCAGCTGCGTGAACTCCTGCTCCCAATAGCGCAGCACGTGCGGCTTCACGCCGCAGAGCTCGCCGACCTCACCGATGGTGAAGTAGCGTTTGACGGGAATCGGCGGGAGCGTTTTCTCCATTGAAATCAAGACTGTGCGCGGGAAACCTCATAGATTACTCTACGCGGCCGCACAGCACCAAGCACTATTCCGCGCCCAGGCTCCACTCGACTTCGGAAGTGCCGCCCTGCGGCTCGACGCTGCCCTGGATCTGCTCCTTGAGCTTGGCGCTGGCATGGAAGGTGGCCACGCGGCGCTCGCCGATCGGAATGGCTTCGCCGGTGCGCGGGTTGCGCCCGGGACGCGGCGCCTTCACGCGGATCTGGAAGTTGCCGAAGCCCGAGATCTTCACGTCCGTGCCTTCGATCAGGCTGCTGGCGACGAGCTCGAAGAACGCCTCGACCATGTCCTTCGATTCACGCTTGTTCAGGCCAATCTGCTCGAACAGCAGGTCGGCCAGGTGCGCCTTGGTGAGCGCCGGCGTTTCGAGGGCTTCGAGCGTGAATTCGGCGGCGTTCATCTTCATCCTCTCAAGCGGCCGCCCAGGGTGGCGCCCAGTTGTTCGACGATTGCACGGACAGCGGGTTCGACCTGCTCGTCCGTCAGCGTGGCGGCATCGCTCTGGAAGGTCAGGCGCACGGCCATGCTCTTCTCGCCCGGTGCCAGCGCACCCGGCGCCGCCACGGCGCCTTCGCGCAACGGCTGCGGACGGTAGATGTCGAACAGCGTCGCATCGCGCAGCAGGCCCGAGGCGGACGCGCCCGCGCGGATGGCCTGCATCAGCGCGTCGTGCGACACCGCTTCGGCCACGACCACCGCGATGTCACGTTCGACGGCCTGGTGCTTGGGCACCGGCTGCGCCACGGGCACGGGCCGCGCCGTGACGGCGTCGAGGTCGAGTTCGAACAGCACGGGCGCCTGGGTGAAGTCCCACTTCTGGCGCCAGCGCGGATGCAGTTCGCCGATGAAGCCGATGGCCTGGCCGTCGAGCAGCACGCGGGCCGAACGGCCGGGGTGCAGCGCGGGGTGCTCGGCCGCTTCGAAGGTCGGCACGCGCGGCGCGAGCAGCGCTTCGACATCACCCTTGACGTCGTAGAAATCGACACGCTGCGGCTTGCCGTCCCAGCGCGATGCCTCGGCATCGCCCCAGGCCAGGCCGGCCACGCGCATGGGCTGGTTCACGCCGCGCACGGTGCTGTCGGTGGTGACGACGCTGTCGTCGCGCAGGAACACGCGGCCCAGCTCGAACACGCGCACGCGCGGTGCCTTGCGGTCGAGGTTGAACTTGAGCACCTGCAGCAGCGAGCCGAGCAGCGACGAGCGCATCACGCTCATCTGGCTGGCGATGGGGTTCAACAGCTTGACCGGGTTGGTGTTGCCCGCCAGGTCCTGCTCCCAGTGCGCTTCGACAAAGCTGAAGTTGATGGTTTCCTGGTAACCCAGCGCTGCAACGCTGCGGCGCACCGCGAAGCGGCTGCGCTGCGCTTCGGGCCGCACGCGGGCGGTGATGGGCGCGAGCGGCGCGGTGGTCGGCAGGTTGTTGAAGCCGATCAGGCGCGCCACTTCTTCGATGAGGTCTTCCTCGATCAGCAGGTCGAAGCGGTGCGGCGGCGGCGTGACGGTCAGCGTGCCTTCGCCTTCGGTGATTTCGAAACCGAGGCGGTGGAGTGCGTCGGCGCATTGCGCCTGCGTCAGCGGCATGCCGATGACGCGCGCGGCACGGGCCACGCGCAGCGTGACGGGCGCGGCTTCGGGCAGGCGCAGCGTCTGGTCGTCCATCTTGCCGGCTTCGCCGCCGCAGATCTCGACGATCAGTTGCGTGATGCGCTCGATGATCTGCACCGTGCGGCTCGGGTCAACACCGCGCTCGTAGCGGTGGCCGGCGTCGGTCGAGAAGTTGAAGCGACGCGAACGACCCTGCACAGCCTCAGGCCACCAGAACGCGGCCTCGACGTAGATGTTGCGCGTGTCGTCGGTCACCGAGGTGGCGTCGCCGCCCATGATGCCGGCGAGCGACTCGACCTCGCGGTCGTCGGCGATCACGCCGACCTTCTCGTCGACGGTGATCGTCGTGCCGTTGAGCAGCTTGAGCTGTTCGCCCGCCTTGCCCCAACGCACCGTGAGGCCGCCGTGGATCTTGTCGAGGTCGAAGATGTGGCTGGGCTGGCCATACTCGAACATCACGTAGTTCGAGATGTCGACCAGCGGCGTCACGCTGCGCTGGCCGCAGCGCGCGAGGCGCTCGACCATCCACGCGGGCGTGGCGACCTTGGTGTTCACGCCGCGCACGATGCGGCCCGAGAAGCGGCCGCACAGGTCGGGCGCCTCGACCTTGACGGGCAGCACATCGGAGAACGACGTGGCCACGGCCGCGATGGCCGGCGTCTTCAGCGGTGCGCCGGTGAGTGCGGCGAGTTCGCGCGCCACGCCGTACACGCTGAGGCCGTGCGCCAGGTTCGGCGTGAGCTTGAGCGTGAGCAGCGCGTCGTCGAGCTTGAGCACGTCGCGCACGTCGGCGCCGATGGGCGCATCGGCGTCGAGTTCGAGCAGGCCGCCGTGGTCTTCGCTCAGCTTCAGTTCGCGCGCCGAGCACAACATGCCCTGGCTCTCGACGCCGCGCAGCTTGCCCAGCTTGATGAGGAAGGGCTTGCCGTCTTCACCCGGCGGCAGTTCGGCGCCGACGAGGGCGCACGGCACCTTGATGCCGACGCGCGCATTGGGCGCGCCGCACACGATGTTCAGCAAGGCGCCCTGCCCCACGTCGACCTGGCACACGCGCAGGCGATCGGCATTCGGGTGCTGCTCGGCTTCCTTGATTTCGCCGACCACGATGCGCGTGAAAGGCGGCGCCACCGGACGGCGCTCTTCGACCTCGAAGCCGCCCATGGTGAGCGTTTCGGCCAGTGCGGCGCTGTCGAGGGGCGGGTTGCAGAACTCGCGCAGCCAGGATTCCGGGAATTGCATCTCTTCGATCTCGATCTGGTTTTTCTATCTGTGGAAAGGACGTGCTTACTGGAACTGCGAGAGAAAACGCAGGTCGCCGTCGAAGAACAGGCGCAGGTCGTTCACGCCGTAGCGCAGCATGGTGAGCCGATCGGGGCCCATGCCGAAAGCGAAGCCGATGTAGCGCTCAGGGTCGAGGCCCATGTTGCGCACGACGTTCGGGTGCACCTGGCCGGAGCCGGCGACTTCGAGCCAGCGGCCGGCCAGCGGGCCGCTCGCGAACTGGATGTCGATCTCGGCGCTCGGCTCGGTGAACGGAAAGAAGCTCGGGCGGAAGCGCAGCACGAGGTCGTCGCGCTCGAAGAAGGTGCGACAGAAGTCGGTGAAGACGACCTTCAGGTCCTTGAAGCTGACGTTCTCGCCGAGCCACAGGCCTTCGCACTGGTGGAACATGGGCGAGTGGGTGGCATCGCTGTCGACACGGTAGGTGCGCCCGGGCGCGATCACGCGAATCTCGGGCGCCTTCACGGTGCCGGTGGTGTCGGCGGCAGCCGCGGCGAACTCGGCCGCGTACTTCTTGGTGTGCTGGTGGGCGTAGCGCACCTGCATCGGGCTGGTGTGCGGACGCAGGTTGTAGGGAATGCCGTCGTCGCCCTTGAGGTCGACGTAGAAGGTGTCCTGCATCGAACGCGCCGGGTGGTTCGGCGGGTTGTTGAGCGAGGTGAAGCTGTACCAGTCGCTCTCGATCTCGGGGCCGTCGGCCACGTCGAAACCCATGCTCGAGAAGATCTCCTCGATGCGCTCCAGCGTGCGGCTCACGGGGTGCAGTCCGCCGCCGGCGCGGCGGCGGCCGGGCAGGCTCACGTCGAGCGCTTCGGCGCGCAGCTGCAGCGAGAGTTCTTCATCGGCGAGTTGCTGGCGGCGATCGGTCAGTGCGGCCTCGATGGCCTGCTTGCCGACGTTGATCGCGGCGCCGCGGGACTTCTTCTCTTCGACACTCAGCGCGGCCATGCCCTTCATCAGCTCGGTGATGCGGCCCGACTTGCCAAGGAACTGGGCCTTGGCGTTTTCGAGCTCTGCGGGCGTTTTCGCTTCGGCGAAGGCGGCGCGTGCGGTGTCGACCAGGGAGTCCAACTCGTTCATAGCAACAAAAATCTTCGAGGGGAAATAAAAAAGAGCTGGAGCCTTTTCAAGCGCCAGCCCTTGAGCCGTGGGCGCAAGAAGCCGTCCGGAGACGGCGACCTGCTGTGCAAAATCAAGCAGCCAGCTTGGCCTTGACCTGCTCCACGATGCCGGCAAAAGCGGCCTTGTCGTGCACGGCGATGTCCGCAAGCATCTTGCGGTCGATCTCGATACCGGCCTTGCGGATGCCGTTGGCGAACTGGCTGTAGGTCAGGCCCAGTTCACGCGAGGCGGCGTTGATACGCGCGATCCACAGCTGACGGAACACGCGCTTCTTGGTACGGCGGTCACGGTAGGCGTATTGCCCAGCCTTCATCACCGCCTGTTTGGCGACGCGGAAGACATTACCGCGGCGACCGCGAAAACCCTTGGCGAGTGCGAGAACTTTTTTGTGGCGGGCGCGAGCCGTTACACCACGTTTGACGCGAGGCATGTGTTTACTCCTTGTTCGTCTGAATTAAATGCCACGGCCGGGCAGCATGGCGGCGACAGAAACCATGTTGGTTTCATGCACTGCAACTGCACCACGCAGGTGACGCTTGTTCTTGGTGGTCTTCTTCGTCAAGATGTGACGCTTGAAGGCTTGACCGCGCTTGACGGTGCCACCGGGACGAACGCGGAAACGTTTTTTCGCGCTGCTCTTGGTCTTCATTTTGGGCATGTAAATGCTCCTTTAGTTTGTGCTCGTGAGGCGCCGCGGATACTCCACGGACTTGTTGGCCCCGAGACACTTCTTTATCTCGCCCCCGCCTGCACTTCTTTCGAAATGCGGGCCAGGGCGAAATCCCTTCAAAACCCGTCTACTGCAAATGCCTCAGGCGGTTGCCGTGGGCGCTGCTGCCGGCGCAGCATCTGCTGCCGGCTTCGGCGCCGCGCCGCCAACCTTCTTGCGGCCCGGAGCGATCATCATGATCATCTGACGGCCTTCCAGCTTCGGGAACTGCTCGACCATGATCGTGTCGCCCAGTTCGTCGCGAATGCGCTGCAAGAGTGCCAGACCGAGCTCCTGGTGCGTGATCTCGCGGCCGCGGAAGCGCAGCGTGATCTTGCATTTGTCGCCCTCTTCAAGAAAGCGCCTGATGTTGCGCATCTTGATGTTGTAGTCGCCATCGTCGGTACCGGGCCGGAACTTGATTTCCTTGACCTCGATGACCTTCTGCTTCGACTTCGCCTCGGCTGCCTTCTTCTGCTCGTGGTACTTGAACTTTCCGTACTCGATCAGGCGGCACACGGGCGGATTGGCCGCAGCAACGACCTCCACCAGATCCACGTCAGCCTCACCCGCAAGGCGCAAGGCTTCGGAAAGGCTCATGACACCCAATGGCTCGTTTTCCGGGCCGACCAGGCGGACTTCCGGGGCCATGATTTCCCGGTTCAGGCGGTGTTGGCGTTCCTCGCGGTGGCGGCGGTCGCGAAATGCAGTAGCGATGGTCAGAATCCTTCAAAGTTTGCTACAAAATCTGTAGCGATCGCCGCTCAGTCTTCGCGGACAGGCGGCACGAGATGGCAGAGAAACATATGGGGTGTTTCAGAGACAAATCAACGCTTGTCAGCAACGTCCTGGACGAGCCGTTGCGTGAACGATTCGAGGGACATTGCACCGAGGTCTTGATTGCCCCGGGCGCGCACTGCGACGGCACCTGCTTCCTTTTCCTTGTCACCCACGACGAGGATGTAAGGGAGCTTTTGCAACGAATGCTTCCGTATTTTATACGTAATCTTTTCGTTGTGCAGATCCAGCTGAACTCTAAGCCCTTGATTTTGCAGCGTTTTCGCAACTTGCGCAGCGTAGTCGGCCTGTCCTTCGCTGATATTGAGCACCGCCACCTGCACCGGAGCGAGCCATGCGGGCATGGCGCCGGAGTGGTGTTCGATCAGCATGCCGATGAAGCGCTCGAGGCTGCCGACGATGGCGCGGTGCAGCATCACCGGGTGGGCGCGGCCACTCGATTCCGTGACGTACTCCCCGCCCAGGCGCTCGGCCGTGTTGAAGTCGACCTGCATCGTGCCGCACTGCCAGTGGCGGCCAATGGCGTCGCGCAGCGTGTACTCGATCTTCGGGCCGTAGAAGGCGCCGTCGCCGGGCGAGATGACGAAGTCCACGCCCGAGCGGCGCAGCGATTCCATCACCGCGTGCTCGGCCTTGTCCCACAGTTCGTCGGAGCCGACGCGATTCTCGGGCCGCGTCGCGACCTTGTAGAGAATGTCCGTGAAGCCGAAGTCGGCATAGACCTTCTGCAGCTGCGCCGTATAGGCGATGCATTCGTCGAGGATCTGGTCTTCCGTGCAGAAGATGTGGCCGTCGTCCTGCGTGAAGCCGCGCACGCGCATGATGCCGTGCAGCGCGCCGCTGGGTTCATTGCGGTGGCACTGGCCGAACTCGCCGTAGCGCAACGGCAGGTCGCGGTAGCTGCGCAGGTCGCTCTTGAAGATCAGCACGTGGCCCGGGCAGTTCATCGGTTTGAGCGCGTATTCGCGCTTCTCCGACTCCGTCGTGAACATGTTGTCGCGGTAGTTCTGCCAGTGGCCCGTCTTCTCCCACAGGCTCTTGTCCAGGATCTGCGGGCCCTTCACTTCCCAGTAGCCCGTGTCGCGGTAGATGCCACGCATGTACTGCTCGACCTGCTGCCAGACCGCCCAGCCCTTCGGGTGCCAGAACACCACGCCCGGCGCCACTTCGTCGATGTGGAACAGGTCGAGTTCCTTGCCCAGCTTGCGGTGGTCGCGCTTCTCGGCTTCCTCGATGCGCTGGATGTACTGGTCCAGCTGCTTCTTGTCGGCCCAGGCCGTGCCGTAAATGCGCTGCAGTTGCTCGTTCTTGGCGTCGCCACGCCAGTAGGCGCCGGCCAGCTTCGTGAGCTTGAAGACCTTCAGGAAGCGCGTGTTCGGCACGTGCGGGCCGCGGCACATGTCGACGTATTCCTGGTGGTAGTACAGGCCCATGGCCTGCTCGTCGGGCATGTCCTCGACCAGGCGCAGCTTGTAGTCCTCGCCGCGCGACTTGAAGACCTCGATGACTTCCGCGCGCGGCGTCATCTTCTTGATCACGTCGTAGTCCTGCGCGATCAGCTCGCGCATGCGCGCCTCGATGGCGGCCATGTCCTCGGGCGTGAACGGGCGCTCGAACGAGATGTCGTAGTAGAAGCCTTCGTCGATCACCGGCCCGATGACCATCTTGGCCGTCGGGTACAGCTGCTTCACCGCATGGCCGACCAGGTGGGCCGTCGAGTGGCGGATGATCTCCAGGCCCTCGTCGTCCTTGGGCGTGATGATCTGCAGCCTGGCGTCGCGGTCGATGACGTCGCTGGCATCGACGAGCTTGCCGTCGATCTTGCCGGCCACCGTCATCTTGGCGAGGCCGGGACCGATGGACTGGGCCACTTCGGCCACCGAAACCGGGCCGGGGAACTCGCGGCGCGAGTTGTCGGGGAGCGTGATCTGGATCATGTGAAAACCTCGGGGAGAAAAACAAAAAAGCGCGGTGGATGCCGCGCTTTGCTTGGTTGGTGCGCTGGAAAAACCAGCGAGCGCGGGGCTACCGGCCCTTTCCTTCGAAGAAGAAAAAGCCGCTGAATCCTTGCGGGGTAGTTCGCGGTGTCATAACCAAGGTGCCTTTCTCGCTCTTGTTGAGTGCAGAGTGGGCGATTCTAGCCGCTGCCCGCTTCAGCCGCGCGCCTCGAACAGGAGGCTGGAAACGCACTGCCCGACCAGCCCGTCGCGGTCGTGCAGTTGCCCGACGGCATAGCCCGTGCCCATCGGGCCCGCAAGCGTGAGGGCGTCGACCAGCATCCAGTCGCCGCGCGGCGCCCGCCGCAGGTTGATCGTCAGGTCGGCATTGACGAAACCCAGCCGCGCCGGATGCGCCCACTGCGAGATGCCCGCCACGAGATCGGCCGCCGAGGCCACCTGGGCCAGCGGCGATGCGGCCTCAGCGTCGACCAGCGGCCGGCCCAGGCGCAGCCACGCGGCAGCCGGGCCGGGCTCGAGGATCTGCCCGCGCGCCATGCGCACGTCCACGCCGGCAAAGAACGGGCTCATGCGGGACGCCACCGCGGGAATGGGCGCGCCCTCTTCCGGCGGCGCGAGCGTCGCGGAGGCGAAGGCGTCGGCGGCCGGCAGCGCGGGCGTCTGCCCGCTGCGCAGCAGCAAGGCGGTGCATCGCAGCACGGACTTGCCGTCCTGGACCATGTCGAACGCCACCGTGCGCGCCTTGGCGCCGTCGCGCAGCAGGGTGAATTCGAGCGTGATCGGCGCCCGGCTCGCAGGGCGCCAGAAATCGAAGCTCAACCGCGCCACCTCGCGGCCGCGGCTTGCCTCGTGCGCCTGGAGCGCGCGCACGAGCAAGGCGGCGGTCGCGCTGCCCTGCAGAGCATCGGCGGACCACGGGCCGATGGCCGCCTCGGTGGGCACGAAGCGTTCGCCGTCGCTGACGAACACCGGATCGCCAACGGGCGTCGCCATGAACTGCGTCTGCACGCTCACGACGCCGCGGCCGCCACGTTCTTGAGGCCCAGCACTTCGATCGGCTCGATCGAGGGCGGCGCGGCGAACAGCTCGGGCGCCTGCGCCATCAGAGCCTGGGCGATCGGGCCGGTCAGGTGAGCCTGGCGGCCGGCTTCGTCTTCGAACGCATCGAACACACCGAAGGTGCTGGGCGACAGCCGCAGCGCAAACCAGATCGGCGTGGTCTTTTCCTCGCGCGCCATGGCCAGGCCGGCCTCGAGGAATTGCTGGACGGCGGCTTCCTTGCCGGGCTTGGCTTCAAGGCGGGCGAACAGTGCGAACTTGATCATGGGACATCTCCCTGGGGTGGACAACAACGGCGCACGGAATTGCGCGGCGCTGGCATGGACTCTAGGCAAGCCCCGCCCTCTGGACCATTGGCTTTTTTGACATCTTTGATATCGTTATTGCCATGAAACTCGATGTCCTCGCTCTCGACGGCGTGTTCGACTCCGGCCTGGCCACGGTGCTCGATGTCTTCACCACCGCAAACGAACTCGCCGCCATGCTGCAACTTGACGTGGCGCCTTTCGACGTCACCATCGTCGGCGCCCGCAAACGCGTGCGCACCGCCCAGGGTTTCACCGTGCCGGTGACGTACACGCTGGCCGACACCGGCGCCGCCACCGACTGGCTGGTCGTCCCGGCGCTCGGCTGCAAGATGCCCGAGACGTTGGAGCCCGCCCTGCAACGCGCTGACGTCCGCGATGCCTGCGCGGCACTGCGCGCGCGCGCCGAAGACGGCGGCTGCATCGCCGCCGCGTGCATCGGCACCTTCGTGCTGGCGGAAGCCGGCGTGCTCGCGGGCCACAAGGCGACCACCACCTGGTGGCTGGCCACCCTCTTCCGGCAGCGCTACCCGGCGGTGCTGCTCGACGATTCGCGCATGCTGGTCAGCTCGGGGGCGCTCGTCACGGCGGGCGCGGCGCTGAGCCACGTCGACATGGCGCTGTGGCTGGTGCGCCAGGCCAGCCCCGAACTCGCGGCGCTGGTCGCGCGCTATCTGATCGTGGACTCGCGCCCCTCGCAGTCGGCCTACGTGATCTCCGACCACCTCTCGCACGCCGACCCGCTGGTGGAGCGCTTCGAACGCTGGGCGCGCGGCCGGCTGGCCGAGGGTTTCTCGCTCGACGAAGCGGCGCAGGCCGCGGGCACCAGCAAGCGCACGCTGGCCCGGCGCATGCAGCAGGTGCTGGGCAAGAGCCCGCTGTCGTACGTGCAGGACCTGCGCGTCGAACGCGCCGTGCACCTGCTCAAGACCAGCAACAAGAGCCTCGAGCAGATCGCGGGCATGGTCGGCTACGCAGACGGCGTCACCTTGCGCACGCTGCTGCGCCAGCGGCTGGGGCGCGGCGTGCGCGAGGTGCGGCTCGAAGCCTGAGCCCCCGCCCATCGAGCGCCCACGAAAAAGCCCGGCACGGGGCCGGGCTTTGGGGGCGACAGCGCAACGCGCCGTCACTCAGCGATCAGCGAAGGCAGCTCAGTGGAACTGTTCTTCTTCGGTCGAACCGGTCAGCGCCTTCACGCTGGACGAGCCGCCCTGGATCACGGTGGTCACGTCGTCGAAGTAGCCGGCGCCGACTTCCTGCTGGTGCGACACGAAGGTGTAGCCCTTGTCGCGTGCGGCGAACTCGGGTTCCTGCACCATGTTCACGTAGTGCTTCATGCCTTCGCCGTTGGCATACGCGTGGGCGAACTGGAAGGTGTTGAACCAGTTGATGTGAATGCCGGCCAGCGTGATGAACTGGTACTTGTAGCCCAGCGCCGAGAGGTCTTCCTGGAACGAGGCGATCTGCTTGTCGTCCAGGTTCTTCTTCCAGTTGAACGACGGCGAGCAGTTGTACGACAGCAGCTTGCCGGGGCAGGCGGCGTGCACGGCTTGCGCGAATTCACGGGCGAAGCCGATGTCCGGCACGCCGGTTTCGCACCACACCAGGTCGGCGTACGGGGCGTAGGCAACGCCGCGGCTGATGGCTTGCTCCAGGCCGTTCTTGACGCGGTAGAAGCCTTCTTGCGTGCGCTCGCCGGTCAGGAAAGGCTTGTCGTTGGCGTCGTGATCGGACGTGATCAGGTTTGCGGCTTCCGCATCGGTGCGGGCCAGGACGATGGTCGACACGCCCATGACGTCGGCGGCGAAACGCGCCGAGATCAGCTTCTCGCAGGCTTCCTGCGTCGGCACGAGCACCTTGCCGCCCATGTGGCCGCACTTCTTGACGGCAGCCAGCTGGTCTTCGAAGTGCACGCCGGCAGCGCCCGACGCGATCATGTTCTTCATCAGTTCGAAGGCGTTCAGCACGCCGCCGAAGCCGGCTTCAGCGTCCGCGACGATCGGCAGGAAGTAGTCGATGAATTCCTTGTCGCCCGGGTTGATGCCACGGCCCCACTGGATTTCGTCGGCGCGCTTGAAGGTGTTGTTGATGCGACGGACCATCGTCGGCACCGAGTCGTAGGCGTACAGCGACTGGTCGGGGTACATCGTTTCAGACGTGTTGCCGTCGGCGGCGACCTGCCAGCCCGACAGGTACACGGCTTCCAGGCCGGCCTTGGCCTGCTGCATCGCCTGGCCGGCGGAGATCGCGCCGAAGGCGTTCACGTAACCCTTCTTGGCACCGCCGTTGATCTTGGCCCAGAGCTTCTCGGCGCCGCGCTTGGCCAGCGTGTGCTCGATGGGGAGCGAACCGCGCAGGCGAACCACGTCGGCTGCGCTGTAGCCGCGCTTCACGCCCTTCCAGCGCGGGTTGGTGGCCCAGTCCTTTTCGAGGGCGGCAATTTGCTGTTCGCGGCTCAGTTGTTCGTTCAGGGTCTGGGGCATGGTCACTCCGTGAGGTTGATTGAAGGTTGGCGTTGCGGCCGTGGGGTTACTGTAATCCGATTGCAGACTCTTATGTCTTATAGAAGACATATTTTTAAACCAATAAAATCAACAACTTACGAAGATATTTCTCAATGAGAAATTATTTTTCTCATATCGAGAAAAAATATTGCGGCGCAGCAGTTCGAATTTTCGCGATGCGGAATCACTCTTTCGGTTGTGAAAACCACGCCTATCCCGCGGCGCCCGCCGCATGCGCGATCCAGTCGCCGCTGTCGATCACATGGCGGCCCGCGATGCGCGTCGGATGGATCTCGTAGACCAGGCAGTCGATCGATTGCCCGCCCACCGCCACACGCACGCGGCGCCGGATGTACTCGCCCGAATCGTCGTCGGCCACTTCCTCGAGCCGGTCGAGTTCGCGCTCGACCTGCGGCGCGATGCGATAGACCTCGCCCCTCACGCGGCCCGCGCCGCCAAGCACCACGCCCGGGTACGCGCCCAGGTCATACAGCGTGCCCGCGATGACGGCCTCGCCGACGAACACCGGCGCCGGCCGGTAGCGCGCGATGTCGTTGCGCCCGCCGCGCCGCAGCGTGCCGTAGACAAGAACGTGGGGCATCATCGAATCCATCCGATCAACAACCAGCGCCCAGTCTATTGAACCCCGCCGCATCCACCTCCGGCCGCCTCGTGGCCTACGGCTGCCTGGCCTTGAGCATGTCGCTCGTCGGCATCTACGTCGCCCTCTCCAAGCCGCTGGTGGCAGCCTTCCCGGTGCTGCTGCTGGCCTGGCTGCGCTTCGGCATCGCGGCGCTCGCCATGCCGCATTGGCTCCAACCCACGCCCGACGAGCCGCCCATGAGCGCACGCACGCGCGGGCTCGTGTTTCTCGAGTCCTTCCTCGGCAACTTCCTGTTCTCGATCTGCATGCTGTTCGGCGTGAGCCTCACCAGCGCGGTGTCGGCGGGCGTGATCATGGCGTCGATCCCCGCGGTGGTCGCGGTGGCCAGCTGGCTCTTCCTGCGCGAGCGCATCACGGTGCGCATCGGCTTGGCCATTGCCTGCGCGGCACTGGGCATCGGCCTGCTCGCGTTCACGCCGGCGCATGCACCAACCTCCACCAGCAGCACGGCCGGTGCGCCGTCGATGCCCTGGCTGGGCAACCTGCTCGTGTTCTGCGCGGTGCTCTGCGAGGCCGCCTATGCGGTGATCGGCAAGTCGCTCACCGGCAAGCTGGGGCCCAAGCGCATCGCGTCGCTCATCAACCTGTGGGGCTTCGTGCTGTCGATGCCCTTCGGCATCTGGTTCGCGCTGCAGTTCGACTTCACCGCCGTGCGCTTCGGCACCTGGGCGCTGCTGGTCGCCTACGCACTGGCCGCCAGCATCTGGACCGTGTGGCTGTGGATGACCGGACTTCGCCACGTACCAGCGGCACAAGCGGGTGTCTTCACCGTGCTGCTGCCCGTCAGCGCGGCCCTCGTGGGCGTGCTCGTGCTCGAGGAAAACCTCACTTCGCCGCAGCTGCTTGCGTTCGCGATCGCCCTCGTGGGCGTGGTGCTGGCGACGTGGCCGGGGCGACGAACGTGAACAACGTCCCTTCTCCCCTCTGAAAAAACAACAGCTCCCAATGAAAAAAGCGCTTTTTCCCTTGGAAACGCGTTTTTTCTCATTTAGCATCCGCATTGCCACTGGAGACGCAAGTTTTTCATTGGTGAACGTTCAACCAAAAAAGGAAATCAACCATGGCAACTGCAAAGAAGGCTCCGGCCAAGAAAGCTCCGGCAAAGAAGGCCGCTCCCGCAAAGAAGGCTGCGGCTCCTGCAAAGAAGGCCGCTCCGGCCAAGAAGGCAGCGGCGCCCGCCAAGAAGGCTGCGGCTCCTGCAAAGAAGGCTGCACCGGCGAAGAAGGCTGCTCCTGCAAAGAAGGCTGCTCCCGCCAAGAAGCGCACTCCCAACGCTGCGTTCATGAAGGCCCTGACCCCCAGCCCGGCTCTGGCCGCTGTGGTCGGTTCGACGCCTCTGCCGCGCACCGCTGTGGTGAGCAAGCTGTGGGACTACATCAAGAAGAACAACCTGCAAGACAAGGCCAACAAGCGCAACATCAACGCCGACGCCAAGCTGAAGGAAATCTTCGGCAAGGCCCAGGTTTCGATGTTCGAACTGGCTGCGCTGATTGGCAAGCACGTCAAGTAAGCGTTCGGGGGCCTCGTGCTCCTGAGTCAAAAAGCCCGCGTCATGCGGGCTTTTTTTTCGCCTGCAGCAAGCCGCCACCCGCTTCGAAGAAACGCGCAGGCGTGCAGCCGAAGTGCTTGCGGAAGGCCTCGATGAAGGCGCTCACCGAGCTGTAGCCCACCGTCAGCGCCACCGCCGTCACCGGCTCGCGCAGGCTCAGCAACTCCACGGCCTTCAGCAAACGCGCCTGCTGGCGCCATTGCGTGAAGCTCAGCCCGGTCTCGACAGCGAAGCGACGCGTGAGCGTGCGACGGGCCATGCCGATGCGATCCGCCCAGTCGTCGATGCCGTCGGCCAGCGCCGGATCGTCTGCCAGCGCACGCGCCATCGCCACCAACCGCGGGTCCTGCGGCATGGGCAGGTGCAGCGACTCGCGCCCACCGGCCGCCAGTTCGTCGACCAGCACGCCTACCAATCGCGCGCGGCGGGGCTCCTGCAGTGCGTCGGATGGGTCCAGCGACATCAGCCGCGTCACCAGCTCCCGCACCAGCGGCGTGGCGGCAAAGACATGCGGCCCCTCCGGCAAGGCCTGCGCAACCGACGCATCGATGTGCAGGTGCCATCCCGCCGTGGCACCAAAGCTCTGCGCGGCATGGGCGCAGCGCGGCGCGATCCAGCCAATCCATCCCGGCGGCTGCACCCAGCGCCCTGCGGGCGTCTCGATGACCTGCAGGCCCTCACGCAGCGCGAACAGCTGGCCAGTCTCGTGCGCGTGATAGCCCGTGACGCGCGGTGCTTCGTGCGCGTAGCGCCAGAGCGTCGCGGGCGACTCAACCGCCATGACTGGCCCGCGGGCGGTATCGATTGGCCCCGCGCCGCAAGCCGAGCAGCGCTCCGCCGCCTAGCATTGGACGCATCTCCACCAAGGAACAGCCATGAAAGCGCAAGACATCATTCCCGACGGACAGGACTTCACCTTCATCGACGGCCACACCGTGCGCAAGGGCTCGGTCGGCGCCTTCCTCGCCAATGCGCGCGTGCTCGAAGACCCGAACGCCACGGCCGACGAACGCCGCGTCGCCCGCGACGACCTCGCGGCGCTGATTCCCACGCTCGACGCGCTCGGCCTGTTCGACGTCTTCGAACTGCGCTCGCCCGCGCTGCGCGACGAGGTGGCCCGCCATCGCGTGACGCTCAGCCCTGCGCCTGCTGCTTCGCCGCGCGCGTGATCGACGCCAGCGTGCCGCGCGTGGTGATCACTTCGGGGTCGAGCGGGATCTCGATCAGCGTGCCCGTGTCGGCCGCCAGCGCACGCAGCAGCGCGGCCTCGAACTGCGCCGTCTCGGTGACGCGCTCGGCCGCGTAGCCGTAGGCGCGCGCCAGGGCGCAGAAGTCGGGGCTGCGCAGCGCGGTGCCGCTGGTGCGCTCGGGGTACTCGCGCTCCTGGTGCATGCGGATCGTGCCGAACATGCCGTTGTTGAGCAGCACGACGATGCTCTTGCCGCCGTGCTGCGAGGCCGTGGCCAGCTCCTGCCCGTTCATCAGGAAGTCGCCGTCGCCCGCGATGGTGAAGGCCACGCGCCCGGTGGCGATGCTCGCGGCAATGCCCGCCGGCACGCCGTAGCCCATCGCCCCGCTGGTGGGCGCCAGCTGCGTCTTGGCGCCCTTGGCGAGGCCGTGGTAGCGGAAGTAGCGATGCACCCAGCTCGCGAAGTTGCCGGCGCCGTTGGTGATGGCCGCATCCGCCGGCAGGTGCTCCTGCAGCAGCGCCACCACGGCGGCCATGTCGACCGCGCCGCGCGGCGTCTCGGCCGGCATGCCGGCGAGCGCCTGCGGCTGCAGCCAGGCTTCGTAGTCGGCGTGCAGCTGCTGCGTCCAGGCTTCCCACGGCAGCGAGGGCGGCGCGCTCAGCACCTCGAGGCTGCGCGCCGCGGCGCTCATGCCGGCGTTGATCGCCAGGTCGGCCTGGTAGACGCGGTTCAGCTCCTCGGCGCTCGCATGGATGTGCACCAGCGTCTGCTTCGCCTTCGGCGCTTCGAGCAGCGTGTAGCCGCCCGTCGTCATCTCGCCCAGGCGCGGGCCGATGGCCAGCACCAGGTCGGCATCCTTCACGTGCTGCGCGAGCTTCGGGTTGATGGCGATGCCCACGTCGCCCGCGTACTGCGGGTGGTGGTTGTCGAAGGTGTCCTGGAAGCGGAAGGCGTTCGCGACCGGCAGGCGCCAGTTCTCGGCGAAGCGCTGCAGCGCCTGCGCGGCCTGCGGCGTCCAGCCGCCGCCGCCGGCGATCAGCAGCGGGCGCTGCGACTTCAGCAGCAGCTCGCGCAGCGTGCGCAGCGCGCCCGGGTCGCTCCACGGCTGGACCGCCTCCACGCGCGCCAGCGGCCGCGCCGCCGTCTCGGTGCGCAGCATGTCCTCGGGCAGCACCAGCACGACCGGGCCCGGCCGGCCGTTCATCGCGGTGGCGAAGGCGCGTGCGATGTACTCGGGAATGCGGTCGGCGTCGTCGATGCGCTCCACGCGCTTGGCAAAGCCCTTGGTGCTCGGCCCGAAGAAGCTGGCGTAGTCCACCTCCTGGAAGGCCTCGCGATCGCGGAAGTCGCTGCCGACGTCGCCCACGAACAGCACCATCGGCGTCGAATCCTGGAACGCGTTGTGCACGCCGATCGAGGCGTTGGTCGCGCCCGGCCCGCGCGTCACGAAGCACACGCCCGGGCGCCCGGTGAGCTTGCCGTGCGCCTCGGCCATGAAGGCTGCGCCGCCCTCCTGCCGGTTCACCACGAAGCGTGCGCGGTCGCGGTAGGCATGGAAGCCGTCGAGCACCGCCAGGAAGCTCTCGCCCGGCACGCCGAAGGCGAGTTGCATGCCCTGTTCGACCAGGCACTCGACGATCAGGTGGCCCGCGGGTTGTGATGTACTCATGGAAAGTTCGAACCTCAGTTGCAAATGTCTCCGGCGATTATGTGTGCCTGCCTTCCACGCCTTGTCTTAATTCCCCAATTGGTTAAATTCGCGTCATGAAGGCCCCCAAGGACTCTTTGCCCGAAACGCTCGAGCCGCGCTCGCGCGACGCCGACCGCTCGCAACTGGCCATCCTCGCGTCGGCGCGCGACGAGTTCGCCGCACGCGGCCTGGCCGGTGCGCGCATGGACAGCATTGCCGAGCGCGCGGGCCTGAACAAGCGCCTCATCTACTACTACTTCGGCAGCAAGGACGACCTGTTCCTGGCCGTGCTGGAGCGCGTGTACGCCGACATCCGCGCCGCCGAGCAGCGCCTGCACCTGGACGAGATCGAGCCCGTCGAGGCGATCCGCCAGCTGGTGTCCTTCACCTGGCACTACTACCTGGAGCATCCCGAGTTCATCACGCTGCTCAACAGCGAGAACCTGCACGGCGCGGCGCACCTGAAGCGCTCCGAGCGCATCCAGGAGATGAACTCGCCGCTGGTGCAGCTGCTCGACACCGTGCTGGAGCGCGGCAAGAAGGACAACCTCTTTCGCGCCGGCGTCGACCCCGTGCAGCTGTACATCTCGATCGCCTCGCTGTGCTACTTCTACCTCTCGAACAACCACACGCTGTCGGCCATCTTCGGGCGTGACCTGCGTGCCCCCAAGGCGATGGCGCAACGCCTCTCGCACATGACCGACCTGGTCCTGGGCTACGTCCTGCACTGAGCCTTCGGCGCTCCAGGCGCCCTTTTCCACACCTCCGGGTTTTCACCAAGCAGCGTCGGTTGACGCTGCGGCGCAGCCGTTCCTACAATTCATTAATTCACTCAATGGTGAATTGATGACTCAAGAACTGCGGCCCGACCGCGCGGAGACAACCTTGAAGCAACTTGCACGCACCACCCTCCTGGCCTCGCTGACCTGCCTGGCCGCCCTGCTGCCAGGCCTGGCGACCGCGCAGAACGGCTACCCCACCAAGCCGATCCGCGTGATCGTTCCGTTCGCCGCCGGCAGCACGACGGACATCATTGCCCGCGCCATCGCCGACAAGATGGGCACCAGCATGGGCCAGGCGCTGATCATCGAGAACCGCGGCGGCGCCAGCGGCACCATCGGCCAGCAGGCGGTAGCCACCGCCGCGCCCGATGGCTACACGGTGATGATCCATTCGTCGTCGCACACGGTGAGCCCGTCGACCTTCGCCAAGCTGCCCTTCGACACGGTGCACGACTTCGCGGGCGTCACGCCGATCTCGTCGCTGCCCAACGCGCTCGTCATCTCGCCCAGCAAGAACATCAAGACCCTGCCGCAGCTGCTGGCCGCCGCGCGCGCCAAGCCCGGCAGCATGAACTTCGCTTCGGCCGGCCAGGGCAGCGCCACGCACCTGAACGCCGAGAAGTTCAAGATGGCCGCGAAGATCGATGCGACCAACATTCCCTTCAAGGGATCGGGCGAGGCCGTCACCGAAGTGCTGTCGGGCCGCGTCGACTACTACTTCTCGCCCATCGCACCCGTCATCGGCCAGATCAAGGAAGGCCAGCTGCTGGCGCTGGCCGTGGGCTCGCCCAAGCGCGCCGCCGCCCTGCCCGACGTGCCCACCACCACCGAGGCCGGCGTGCCCGGCTCCGAGTTCAACTTCTGGATCGGCATGATGGCGCCCGCCAAGACGCCGCGCGACATCGTCAACCGCCTGCACGACGAAGTGGTCAAGGCCCTGGCCACGCCCGAGGTGAAGGAGCGCTTCCTCAAGCTGGGCGCCGACGCCTGGACGCTCAAGCCCGAGCAGTTCGACGCCTACATCAAGGACGAGATCACCAGCAACGCGCAGCTCGTGAAGGCCGCCGGCCTCGCGGTCCAGCAGTAACAGCAGACACGCCGAGGTCTCGCGCCGCGTCGTGCACGCGGGGCAGCCCGGCCTGCCCCGGCGTTGCCACGCGCCACGCCGATCGAAGACCCTTCCTCTTTTTCCCCCGTATCTCCCCAAGGAACCCACGATGGCCATCCAACGTCTCGGAATCATCATGCACGGCGTCACCGGACGCATGGGCATGAACCAGCACCTGATCCGCTCCATCTGCGCCATCCGCGCCCAGGGCGGCGTGACGCTGTCGAACGGCGACAAGGTCATGCCCGACCCGATCCTCATCGGCCGCAACGCCGAGAAGATGGAAGCACTCGCCAAGGCCCACAACATCCCGCGCTGGGGCACCGACCTCGACAAGGCGCTCGCGAACAAGGACGACACCGTCTTCTTCGACGCCGGCACCACGCAGATGCGCCCCACGCTGCTGGCCAAGGCCATCCGCGCCGGCAAGCACGTGTACTGCGAGAAGCCGATCGCCACCAACCTCAACGAGGCCGTCGAGATCGCCCGCCTGGCCGACGAAGCCGGCAAGGCCACGGGCCTCAAGCACGGCGCGGTGCAGGACAAGCTCTTCCTGCCCGGCCTGCGCAAGCTCGACATGCTGCGCCGCGCGGGCTTCTTCGGCCGCATGCTCAGCGTTCGCCTGGAGTTCGGCTACTGGGTGTTCGAGGGCGACCTGCAGCCCATCCAGCGCCCGAGCTGGAACTACCGCAAGGAAGACGGCGGCGGCATGATCCTGGACATGATGTGCCACTGGCGCTACGTGCTGGACAACCTGTTCGGCGAGGTGAAGTCGGTGTCGTGCATCGGCGCCACCCACATCCCCACGCGCTGGGACGAAGCCGGCAAGCCCTACGAGGCCACCGCCGACGACGCGGCCTACGCCACCTGCGAACTCACGGGCCACAACGGCGAGCCGGTGATCGCGCAGCTCAACATGAGCTGGGCCACGCGCGTGCGCCGCGACGATCTCGTGACCTTCCACGTCGACGGCACCGACGGCTCGGCCGTGGCGGGCCTGTCGAGCTGCCGCGCCCAGTCGCGCGTGGCCACGCCGCGCCCCGTGTGGAACCCCGACGAGAAGCAGACCATGAACTTCTTCGACCAGTGGCAGGAGATTCCTGACTCGCAGGTCTACGACAACGGCTTCAAGATCCAGTGGGAACACTTCATCCGCCACGTGGTGGAAGACGCGCCCTACAAGTGGACGCTGCCCGAAGGCGCCAAGGGCGTGCAGCTGGTCGAGGCCGCGCTCGCCTCGTGGCAGGAGCGCCGCTGGATCGACGTGCCGCAGCTGAAGGTCTGAGGAAGAAGACAAAGCCATGGCCCTGTCGCTGACCCTTCCCACCGCGAGCGGCGCGCTCGCGCCCTACGCCCTGCGCGGCACCGCGCCGGTGAAGCCCGACGCGGGCGTCAAGTTCAACCGCATCGCCTACTCGGCCGCCCACGTCGTGGCCGACCCGCTCGCGGCCGTCGACCCGTGGCTGCAATGCGCGGTCGACTGGGACACCACCATCGCCTACCGCCGCCACTTGTTCTCGCTGGGCCTGGGCGTGGCCGAGGCGATGGACACCGCGCAGCGCGGCATGGGCCTCGATTGGCCCACCTCGCTCGAACTGATCCGCCGCTCGCTCGATGCCGCGAAGGACGTGCCCGGCGCACTCGTCGCCTCGGGCTGCGGCACCGACCACCTGAACATCGACGACGTGAAGAGCGTCGACGACGTGATCCGTGGCTACGAAGAACAGATGGCCGCCATCGAGGCGCTCGGCGGCAAGCTGATCGTGATGGCCAGCCGCGCACTGGCCCGCGTGGCCAGGAGCCCCGCCGACTACGAGCGCGTGTACGACCGCATCCTGAGCCAGGCGAAGCAGCCCGTGGTGCTGCACTGGCTGGGCGACATGTTCGACCCGGCACTCGCAGGCTACTGGGGCACGAAGGATGTCGATGCGGCGATGGACACCGCCGTGGGCATCATCGCGGCGCACCCGGACAAGGTCGACGGCATCAAGATCTCGCTGCTCGACAAGGACAAGGAAATCGCGATGCGCCGCCGCCTGCCCAAGGGCGTGCGCATGTACACAGGCGACGACTTCAACTACGCCGAGCTGATCGCCGGCGACGGCTTCGGCAGCGAGCCGACGCACGGCAAGAGCGATGCGCTGCTGGGCATCTTCGACGCCATCGCGCCCGCCGCGAGTGCCGCGCTGGGCGCACTGGCCCAGGGCAACAGCGAGAAGTTCCACGCGATCCTCGGCCCCACGGTGCCGCTGTCGCGCCACATCTTCGCGGCGCCCACGCGCTTCTACAAGACGGGCGTGGTGTTCATGGCCTGGCTCAACGGCCACCAGAAGCACTTCACGATGGTGGGCGGGCAGCAGAGCACGCGCTCGCTGCAGCACTTCGCTGAACTCTTCCGTCTCGCGGATGCAGCCAACCTGCTGGAGCAACCGGAGCTCGCGGTGCGGCGCATGAAGACGCTGCTGGCGCTGCACGGCGTGGAAGGCTGATGGCGACCATGCGCGATTTCTCGCAGAACCACGACTGGCTGTCGATCAACACGGCGACCATCCGCAAGCAGTCGGGCGCCGAGGTGCCGCTGGACCGCCTCATCGACCAGTGCGCCGAACGCGGCATCCGCGCTATCAGCCCATGGCGCGACCAGGTTGCGGCCGTCGGGCTCGACAAGGTGGCCAGGCAGTTGAAGGCACACGGCATCGGCCTCTCGGGCTACTGCCGCGGCGGCTTCTTTCCCGCGCCCGATGCGGCCGGCCTGAAGGCCGCGCTCGACGACAACCGCCGCGCCATCGACGAGGCAAAGACGCTCGATGCGCCCTGCCTCGTGCTGGTCGTCGGTGCCCTGCCCGGCGCGCTCGACGGCAAGGCGGCGTACAAGGACATCAGCCGCGCGCGCAATGAAGTGCGCGACGGCATCGCCGCCTCGCTCGAGTACGCGCGCGAGGTCGGCATGCCGCTGGCCATCGAGCCCCTGCACCCGATGCAGGCGGCCGACCGCGCGTGCATCAACACGCTCGAACACGCGCTCGACCTGTGCGACGAACTCGATGCGGGCAAGACCGGCATGCTCGGCGTGGCGCTCGACATCTACCACGTGTGGTGGGACCCGAAGCTGCAGCAACAGATCGCTCGTGCCGGCCGCGAACGGCTGCTGGCGTACCACGTCTGCGACTGGCTCACGCCGACGCGCGACCTGCTCTCCGATCGCGGGATGATGGGTGACGGGGTTGTCGAATTGAAGAAGATTCGCGGGTGGGTCGAGGACGCGGGGTTTGCGGGGTTCAGCGAGGTCGAGATCTTTTCAAACCTGGACTGGTGGCAACGGACTGGGGCGGAGACGCTCGACGTCTGCATCGAACGACACCGCAGCGCGGTCTGATCGATCCGGCCGAAGCGAAAGGCAGCCGCTTGTGCTGCAATCCGCCCCATGGCTGACCCCACCCTCGACGACCTGCGCCGCTACGCCGTCGCGCGCACCCTCTTCACGCCGACGACGCTGCCCGCCGCCATCCGCAAGCTCGGCTTCGTGCAGGCCGACCCGATCCGTGCGCCGGCGCGGGCGCAAGACCTCACGCTGCGCCATCGCGTGAAGGACTACCGCGCGGGCGATCTCGAAAGCCGCTACGCGCGGCTCGCGATCGAGGAAGACTGCCTCGTCAACTACGGCTTCCTGCCACGCGAACATCTGGCGCTGATGCATCCGCGCGAGGCCAGGAAAGCCTGGGACGCCGACACGCGCCGCAAGGCCGCCGACGTGCTGGCCTATGTGCGCGAGCACGGTCCGGTGCATCCGCGCCAGGTCGAGCAGCACTTCGCGCACGGCCGCATCCAGAACTACTGGGGCGGCTCCAGCAATGCGACCACGCACCTGCTCGACGGCATGCACTACCGCGGCCTGCTGCGCGTGGTGCGGCGCGACAGCGGCACACGGGTGTACGAGGCCGTGAGCCACCCGCCCGCCGACGACAGCCCCGCCGGGCGCGCGCAGCGTGCGGCGGCGCTCATCGAACTGGTGATGCGCAAGTACGCGCCGCTGCCGGCCACGAGCCTGACGTACCTCGTGCGCCTGCTCGGCTACGGCGCGCCGCACCTGGCCGCGCAGACCCAGGCGGCGCTGCGGCTGGCGCGCGAGGAGCTGGCCAGTTGCCGCATCGACGGCACGACGTGGTACTGGCCCGCCGACGAGAACCCCGCCTCGCGCCGCCATGCGCCCGACGATGCGGTGCGACTGCTCGCGCCCTTCGACCCGGTGGTGTGGGACCGCCGCCGCTTCGAGCTGCTGTGGGGCTGGACGTACAAGTTCGAGGCCTACACACCCGCGCCGAAGCGGCAGTTCGGCTACTACGCGCTGCCGATGCTGTGGCACGACCGCGTGATCGGCTGGGCCAACGTGAGTGCGCCCGAAGGCCGCCTGCAGCCGGCCTTCGGTTATGCCGACGCGAAGAAGCCGCACGGCGCGGCCTTCCGCACGGGCCTCGACGAAGAACTGCACCGCATGACGCAGTTCCTCGCAGGCCGCTGACGCGGCCTTTTATAATCGCCCGCCTCAGCCAGCCGCCCGCGCCCGCCGCGAGCCCGCCAGCCGTCTTCGAAGGAACGAAGACGCAGCAGCCCGAGCGACGACACATCCCGTCGTCGCCCCCGGCCACTGCCCCCACGACGCCGTAGACACACAACACCAGCCGGATGCGCTTTCCTTTTGGAATGCGCCACGGCACGCGCTCGTTCGTTTCCGTTTTTTTCGATCGCACCCGAGAAGCCATGGCGCGCCTGACCGCGCCGCAGCCACTCCCCCGCCCTAGACACGTCCGACGCAGGACACAGGAGAAGCTGCACATGACACTCAAGAATCGCCGCCCCGGAACGCCGCGCACGCGGCGGGGCTATGCCACGCTCGCGGTCACCGCCGTGGCGCTCGCCGCCAGCGCACACGCCCACGCGCAAGAAGCCGCTGCTGCCGAAACGCGGCAGGCCCTTCCCACCGTCACCGTCTCGGGCGATGCCGGCGAGACCGCCACCGGCCCCGTGACGGGCTTCGTCGCCAGGCGCGGCAGCACGGCCACCAAGACCGACACGCCGCTGATCGAGACGCCACAGGCCATCTCGGTCGTCACGCGCGACCAGATCGAAGCCCAGGGCGCGCTCACCCTGCGCGAGACCACCAACTACACGGCCGGCGTGGTGTCGAGCTACTTCGACAGCCGCGTGGATTCGTTCAAGGCCCGCGGCGGCGACGCCGTGCAGTACCTCGACGGCCTGCAACGCACCTACGGCACCTACAACGCCAGCCGGCCCGACCCGTACATGCTGGAGCGCGTGGAGCTGCTGCGCGGCCCGTCGTCGGTGCTCTACGGCCAGGGCGGCATCGGCGGCGTGCTCAACCTCGTGTCGAAGCGCCCGCAGGCCGAGACGCAGCGCGAAGTGCAGCTGCAACTGGGCAACAACGCGCGCAAGCAGATCGCCGCCGATTTCACCGGCTCGCTCGACCCCGAGAGCAAGTGGATGTACCGCCTCGTGGCCGTGAACCGCGACAGCGGCACGCAGGTCGACCACGTGTCGGACGACCGCATCGCGATCGCGCCCTCGCTCACCTGGCGTCCGAACGCCGACACCTCGCTCACGCTGCAGGCGTCCTACCAGAAGGACAAGAGCGGCTCGCTGATCGGCTTCTTCCCGTGGCAGGGCACGCTGCTGCCGTCGCTGTACGGCCGCATCCCGACCTCGACCTTCACCGGCGAGCCGGGCTTCGACCGCTTCGACACGCGCAGCACTTCGCTGGGCTACCTGTTCAGCCACCGCATCAACGACACCTGGACGGTGCGCCAGAACCTGCGCTCGACCGAGAGCAAGGTCTGGTACAACACCTCGTACACCAGCTTCACGGCCAACCGCCTCACGGGCCGTCCGGCGCGTCCGGTGTTCAACGCCGACCAACGCACCATCGAGCGCGACCTGAGCAGCGACATCAACGGCGGCAAGATGCTGCTGCTCGACAACCAGGCCGAGGCGCACTTCAGGACCGGCGAGGTCGAGCACACGCTGCTGCTGGGCGCCGACTTCCAGCGCAACACCACCTCCAAGCTCTCGGGCCGCGGCCGTGCGGGCGCGCTCGACGTGTACGCGCCGGTGTACGGCAACTACACGGCCCCCACCAGCTACACGCGCGCGCCCGAAGTGGTGCAGAAGCAGGCGGGCCTGTACGTGCAGGACCAGGTCAAGTACGGCCGCTGGATCGGCCTGCTGGGCCTGCGCCACGACAAGGCCACCACCGACACCGAAGGCCGCCCCGCCGCGGCGGCCGACGACAAGGCCACCACCAAGCGCGCCGGCCTGGTCTACCTGGCCGACGGCGGCTGGGCACCGTACCTGAGCTATGCCGAATCGTTCCTGCCGCTGGGCGGCGTCGACACGTCGAACAACCCCTTCAAGCCGCAGCGCGGCAAGCAGTGGGAAGCCGGCGTGAAGTGGGAACCCGCGGGCCAGCGCACCTCGTTCATGGCGGCCGTGTACGACCTGCGCGACACCAACCGCAAGACCACCGACCCGACCAACCCGCTCAACAGCGTGCAGCTCGGCGAAGTGCACGTGAAGGGCCTGGAGCTCGAGTACAAGGGCAGCATCGCGCGCGACTGGGACTGGATCGCCTCGTACGCCTACACCGACGCGCGCGTGTCCAGGAGCAACGGCTCCGACCTGGGCAAGCGCATCTCGGGCGTGCCCAAGCACACGGCCTCGGCCTGGGTGACCAAGCGCTTCTCGATCGGCGGCCTGCACGGCTTCTCGGCCGGCGGCGGCGTGCGCTACCTGGGCAAGTCGTTCGACGGCATGGACAGCAACCCCGCGCCCGCGGTCACGCTGTTCGACGCGATGTTCGCGTGGGACAACGGCCCGCTGCGCCTGGCGCTCAACGTGGCCAACCTGACCGACAAGGTGCAGATCACCACCTGCCTGGCGCGCGGCGACTGCTTCTACGGCCAGCGCCGTACCCTGACCGCGAGCGCGACGTACCGCTTCTGAAGCAAATCCCCGCGCGCTCGAAGGTCTGGCGCGCGGGCGACAACCGGCCCGGCGGTGTGCTTCTAGAATCGCGCCGTCGTCCGGTTCGCCGGACGGCAAGCGTTCTCAGGGCGGGGTGCAATTCCCCACCGGCGGTGATGGCAACGAAAGTTGCACAAGCCCGCGAGCGCCTCGGACCTGCCACAGGTTCGAGGGTCAGCAGATTTCGGTGCGATTCCGAAGCCGACGGTCACAGTCCGGATGAAAGAGAGCGCGAAATGCGGGCATGCCCGCGCGCCTTGCTTTGCTTTTTTTTGGCAGACCGGCGCGCGAGCGGGCCTGTGGTTTCGTGCGCCCTGATTCAGGAAACCTGCTTTCAAGAGGCACACCATGAGTCAGATCAACGACCTTCCCCTTTCTGCCGTCACCGCGTCGGGTTCGCCGCGCGGCCAGCGCATCGCATTCGTCGAGGCGCAATGGCATTCCGACATCGTCCACCAGGCACGCGACGCCTTTCTCGAAGAGATGGCGCGGCTCGGCGTGGCGCGCGAGCTCATCGACATCTTCGATGTGCCCGGCGCCTTCGAGATTCCGCTGCACGCCAAGCGCCTGGCCAACTCGGGCAAGTACGCGGCCATCATCGGCTGCGCGCTGGTGGTGGACGGCGGCATCTACCGCCACGAGTTCGTCGCCAACACCGTCGTCAGCACGCTGATGTCGCTGCAGCTGGAAACCGACGTGCCGATCTTCTCGGCCGTGCTCACGCCGCACCACTTCCACGAGCACGTGGAGCACCGCAAGTACTTCCACCGCCACTTCGCAATCAAGGGCACGGAAGTGGCCGAGGCCTGCTTCAAGACGCTCGAGGCGCTGGACAAGGTCGACGCGCTGCTGGCGGCCTGAGCGGGTTGGCAAGAGGCGCAAGCCTGCAGTAACCTGCGCGGATGGCCTCTCCATCCGCCCCGGCGGTCGCAGCAGCAGCCGCCGACCGCTACACCCTCTATGGGGCGCCCGGCTCGGGCGCCACGCCCATCCACGCCGCGCTGACGCTGATCGGCGCGCAGGTCGACACGGTCGACATCGCCCCCTGGGAGGGCGATTCCGAACGCGAGCGGCTGACCGGCGTCAACCCGATGCAGCAGGTGCCCGCGCTCGTGCTGCCTTCGGGCGAAGTCATGACCGAGAGCGCCGCCATCCTCATCTGGCTGGGCGACCGCTACCCCGAGGCCGGGCTCTGCCCCGCGCCCGGCGATCCGCGCCGCGCGCAGTACCTGCGCTGGATGGTCTACCTGCCGGCCTCGATCTATTCGATGTTCTGGGTGCGCGACGAGCCGTCGCGCCTCGCGGCCGATGCCGCCGCGCAGGCCGTGGTGCTCGAGCGCACGGCCGCGCGCATCGCGCACTGCTGGCACCTCATGGACACGCAGATCGACGAACCGTCGCCCTACCTGCTCGGCGACAAGCTCAGCATGCTCGACCTGTACGTGACCGTGGTGTCGCGCTGGACGCCGACCCGCCGGCGCTTCTACCGCGTGGCGCCGCGCATGGCGCGCGTGGTGCGGCGCGTGGACGCCGACCCGCGGCTGGCGGCGTTCTGGTCGGCGCGCTTTCCGTTCTCGATGGATGCGGACGAAGAGACAAGCTGAGGCCTGTTCTTCTCTTCTCATAATCGACGCCATGACCGCACGCACACCGACCACCGCCTACCCGATGACGATCTACCACAAGCCCAACTGCAGCACGTCGCGCAACGTGCTGGGCTTGATCCGCGAAAGCGGCGTGGAGCCCGAGATCGTCCTGTACCTGGAAACGCCGCCCTCGAAGAAGAAGCTGCGCGAGCTGGCGAAGGCCATGGGCCTGACGGCGCGCGACCTGCTGCGCACCAAGGAAGCGCCCTACGAAGAACTGAAGCTGGCGGACGAGAAACTGACGGACGACCAGCTGTTCGACGCGATCGTGGAGCACCCGATCCTGCTGCAACGCCCGATCGTGGTGTCGCCGCGCGGCACGCTCATGTGCCGACCCTGGGAACGCGTGCGCGAGATCCTGCCCGCTTAAGTCGGTGGATCTTCGGGCTGCTGCGCCAGCCCCCAAGCGACATGCTCGCGCACCAGTTCGCTCGGATGTTCGGCGCGCGTGGCCAGCGCTTCCTTCGCGCCGCCCTCGCCTGATCGCACCGCATTGCCCAGCGCCACCGCGATGTTGCGCAGCCAGCGCTCGTGGCCGATGCGGCGGATCGGGCTGCCTTCGGTGCGGCGCAGGAAGTCTTCCTCGCTCCACGCGAACAGCTCGGCCAGCGTACGGCCCGTGAGCCCCTCGCGCGCATCGAAGTCGGGCAGCGTGCTCTTCTTCGCGAACTTGTTCCAGGGGCAGATCAGCTGGCAGTCGTCGCAGCCGTAGATGCGGTTGGCCATGAGCGGGCGCAGTTCCAACGGAATGGCGCCGGCGTGCTCGATCGTCAGGTACGAGATGCAGCGGCGCGCATCGAGCCGCTGCGGCGCGACGATGGCGCGCGTCGGGCACACGTCGATGCAGGCGCTGCAGCTGCCGCAGTGCGCGCTGACGGGCTCGCTCGGCGGCAGCGCCATGTCGACGTAGATTTCGCCCAGGAAGAACATCGAGCCCGCGTCGCGGTCGAGCACCAGCGTGTGCTTGCCGCGCCAGCCCTGGCCGCTGCGCGAGGCCAGCTCGGCCTCGAGCACCGGCGCCGAATCGGTGAAGGCGCGGTGGCCGAAGGGGCCGACCTCTTCGGCGATCTTCTCGGCCAGTTTGGCCAGGCGGTTGCGCAGCACCTTGTGATAGTCGCGGCCCCGCGCGTACAGCGACACGATGGCCTCGCCGGGCCGGCGCAGCCGGTCGAACTCGATGGCCTGCCACTCGGCGTCGGTGTCGCGCGGCAGGTAGTCCATGCGCGCGGTGATCACGCTCACCGTGCCCGGCACCAGCTCCGCGGGCCGCGCGCGGCGCGTGCCGTGCGTTGCCATGTATTGCATTTCTCCATGGAACCCATGGGCCAGCCATTGCATCAGACCGTCTTCGGCGCTCGACAGATCGACGCCCGCGATTCCGATTTGGGAGAATCCGAGTTCCCGGGCCAAGGCCTGAATACGAGCAACGAGTGGATGGCTGACGATCACTTGCCGATTGTAGAAACGCGCACCCTGCGCTGGCAGGGCGAAGACGACACCGACGCGCTGGCGCGCGCGCTCGCCGCATCGCCCGCGTTGCGCGACGCTTTCATCGCGCTGCAGGGCGACCTGGGCGCCGGCAAGACCACCTTCGTGCGTCACCTGCTGCGCGCGCTCGGCATCACCGGGCGCATCAAGAGCCCCACCTACGCGGTGGTCGAGCCGCACGAGGCGCCCGACGGGCTGGCCATCTACCACTTCGATTTCTACCGTTTCGCCGACCCGCGCGAATGGGACGACGCGGGCTTCCGCGACATCTTCGCGGGCCCGGGCCTCAAGCTGGCCGAGTGGCCGGAGAACGCCGCGGGGCGCACCCCACCTGCCGACCTAGCTATTAAAATAGAAGCAATGACCGACGACACCCGCAGCGTGACCCTCCTGGCGAACACCCCTCGCGGCAGCGATCTGCTGGCGTGCCTGGCCGCATGAAGGCGACCGGCCTGAAACGGCGCGTGCTGCTGCAGGGCGGCAGCATCGCGCTGATGCTGGGCGTGCACCAGATCGCGCGCGGCGCCAGCATCCTCGCCGTGCGCGTGTGGCCCGCCGCCGACTACACCCGCGTGACCATCGAGTCCGACGCCCGCCTCAACTCGCAGCAGCTCGTGGTCGGCAGCCCGCCCCGGCTGGCCGTGGACATTGAGGGCATCGACCTGAACACCGAGCTGCGCGACCTGGTCGGCAAGATCAAGCCGGGCGACCCGTACATCAACGGCCTGCGCATCGGGCAGAACGCACCGAAGGTGGTGCGCATCGTGTTCGACCTGAAGCAGACCGTGCGCCCGCAGGTGTTCTCGCTGGCGCCCGTGGCCGCCTACAAGCACCGGCTGGTGCTCGACCTGTACCCCGAACAGGCCATCGACCCGATGGAAGCGCTGATCGCCGAGCGGCTGCGCGATGCGCCCAAGAACGGCAGCAGCACCACCACCGCCCCGAGCAACGGCCCCATCGTCGCCACCGCCCCGCCCGCTCCCGCCGCACCGTCGCCGGCCCCCGCGCCCGTGCGCCCCGCCATGCCGCCCGGCGACCCGCTGGGCGACCTGATGGCGCAGCAGGCCGCGCGCCCCGCGCCCTCCGGCCCCGCACCGGCCCTGCCGCCCGGCGGCATGCCGCTGCCGCCGGCACCGCCGCCCGTGGTGGCCGCGGCGCCCCCGGCCCGGCCCGTGACACCGCCCGGCCCGCCGCCGCGCGCCACGGCCAGCCGCACCGACCGGATCATCATCGTGGCGCTCGACCCCGGCCACGGCGGTGAAGACCCCGGCGCCATCGGCCCGAACGGCACGCGCGAGAAGGACATCGTGCTGCAGGTGGCGCACCGCCTGCGCGAGCGCATCAACGCGGCCAGCGTCAACGGCAGCCCGATGCGCGCCTTTCTCACGCGCGACGCCGACTTCTTCGTGCCGCTGGGCGTGCGCGTGCAGAAGGCGCGGCGTGTGCAGGCCGACCTGTTCGTGAGCATCCATGCCGACGCCTTCACCACGCCCGCCGCGCGCGGCGCCAGCGTGTTCGCGCTGAGCCAGAGCGGCGCCTCCAGCAGCGCTGCGCGCTGGCTGGCCAACAAGGAAAACGACGCCGACAAGGTCGGCGGCGTGAACGTGGGCAACCACGAGGCCCAGGTGCAGCGCGCACTGCTCGACATGAGCACCACCGCGCAGATCAACGACAGCCTGAAGCTCGGCGGCGCGATGCTCGGCGAGATCAAGGGCATCGGCGCGCGGCTGCACAAGGCGCAGGTCGAGCAGGCCGGCTTCGCGGTGCTGAAGGCGCCCGACATCCCGAGCGTGCTGGTCGAGACCGCCTTCATCAGCAACCCCGAGGAAGAAGCCAATCTGCGCCGCGCCGACTACCAGGAAAACCTGGCCGACGCGCTGATGCGCGGCATCCAGCGCTACTTCGCGCAGAACCCGCCGCTCGCGCGCAGCCGCCAGCTCTAGGCTAGAAGCTCGCCACGCGGGCACCCCACGCGGCCAGATAAAGGCCGACGCCGAAGATGCCGTGCGTGACCAAGCTCTGGAACCGCGCCATCGCCGGGCGCGGCGTGCGGCGCGCGGCAAAGCCCGCGCCCATCGCAGGCTGCATCACGCAGAACGGCAGGAGCACAGTGCCGATTCCGACGATCAACGCAGGCACCAGCGTCGGCTGGCGCGCCCACGCCAGCCCCCAGCCCGCGAGCAGCACGGCCGCGAACGCGATGCCGAGCAGGTAGTGCGCGGTCCAGCCGATGACGCCCTCGCCCGCCACGCGCGGCGACTTGCCGATGGGATCGTGAAAGAAGCGCCCACGCGTCAGGTGCACGAGCCAGCGACCCACGAGCGCGTAGTCCAGCGAGGGAATGCCGAACAGGCGCTGGCGCAGCACGGCCCACAAGTCCATCACCACCGTCGCGCCGGCGCCGATCCACAGCGTGCGCAGCGCCCATTCGACGGCCTCAGACATGGCCACGCTCCCGCCCCGGCGCGCGCGCCGCGATCATCCAGCAGGCTGCGACAAAGCGCACGTCGTCGCCCTGCACATAAGGCGCGAAGGCGGCATGCAGCGTCTCGACGACCTGCGCGCGCGTCGCGGCATCCACCTCTTGCAGGACCAGGCCGACCGGCCCGAGCCGCGTGAAGTAGTCGGCCAGCGCCGTCGCGGGGAACGCGCACTCGACCTCGAAGGGCTGGATGTCGACCTCGCCCCATCCGCTCGCCGCGAGGATGCCCGCGACCCGCGCGCGGTCGGCGAACGCGAACTGGCCCGGTGCGTTCGGCTGGCGCGGCGGCAGGCCGGGCAGCAGCGGCACGGCGGCACGTTCGGCCGTGGTCATGAACGGGTTGTCGGCCCCGCCGCGCCAGGCGATGCAGCGCAGGGCCGCGCCCTCCGTCGCGGCATGCCGCAGGTTCGCGAAAGCCCGCACCGGGTCGTCGAAGAACATCACGCCCAGGCGCGAGATCACCGTGTCGAACGCGGCCGGCTCGAAGGCGTGGCCCTGCACGTCGGCGCAGACGAAGCGGGCCGACGGGAGCACCTCGCGTGCAGCGCGGGCCTTCGCCGCCTCGATCATCGGTGCCGAGATGTCGACGCCGAGGCACTGGCCCGCCGGGCCGAGTTGCCGCGCCACGGCGAGCGTCGTGCGGCCGGTGCCGCAACCCACGTCGAGCACGCGGCGGGCGCCCACGGCGCGCACCGCGTCGCTCAGCCGCGCTTCGAGCGGCTGGAACATCGCGTCGAGCACGGCCTGCGTCCGGACCCAGGCGCTGCCGGCGTGGCCGTTCCACAAGGCGGCCTGTTCGGCATTGGCGGGAGATGTGTCGTCCATGATCGTTTTCCTTCAGGTGCCTTCAAGCGGCGAGAGCTAGACTGTGCCAATTCAAGTCGACTTGAAGTCAAGAGGGGGCCGGCACATGGACATTTCGGAAGTCGCGCAACGCGCCGGCGTTCCCGCCTCGACGCTGCGCTTCTATGAAGAAAAAGGGCTGATCGCCTCGACCGGCCGGCACGGCCTGCGCCGCGTGTTCGCACCCGAGGTGCTGGAGCGGCTGGCGCTCATCGCGCTGGGGCGCGCCGCCGGTTTCTCGCTGGAGGAAATCGGCCACATGTTCTCGCCCGAAGGCAAGCCGCGCATCGACCGGCAGCTGCTCGCGGACAAGGCGCAGGACCTCGACCGCACGATCCGCCAGCTCACGGCGATGCGCGACGGCCTGCGGCATGCGGCGGTCTGCCCCGCGCCCAGCCACATGGAGTGCCCCACCTTCCGCCGCATCCTTCGGGCCGCGTCGTCGGGTGCGCTGGAAGCCCCGAAGAAGAAGGCGCCGAAGCCGCGCACCCCCTAGCACCACCTGGCCACACCCGCTTTCAGGCGTTGCGTTCCGCAACACGCGCCCCTGCGCACAGGCAAGCGCGGCAGGCTCCTACACCGCGAAATGCATACTTTTGACCATGATGAGCCATCACTCTCGAAAGGTGGACCTCATGTTGAAGACACGTCTCTGGATCGCCGCTGCAGCTGCCACTTCGGTCATGACGCTGGCAGGTTGTGCGAGCGGTCCGAACCAGAACCTCGGCACCGGCATTGGCGCACTCGGCGGCGCGGCGGTGGGCCATGCGATCGGCGGCAACACGGGCAGCACGCTCGGCGGCGCGGCCATCGGCGGCATCATCGGCAACCAGGTGGGCCGCAACGTCGACGAGCGCAACTACTACAACCAGCAACGCTACCCGCGCGGCAGCGGCTACTACCCGGACAACGGGCCGCGCTACTGATTGATCATTCCAACCCTCAACGAAAAAACGCGCCCTCGGGCGCGTTTTTTCTTGGGGCGAGCCGGGAGCGGCTCAGGCCTGCGACGCCGCCGCCCGCGCCTTCTCGGCCTTCGAGGCGCGCCACGCGCCGAAGATCGCCAGCAGGCCGGGCACGAAGATCAGCGCCCAGATGATCTTGTCCAGGTGCTGGCGCACGAACGGCAGGTTGCCGAAGAAGTAGCCCGCGGTGGCGATGCCCAGCACCCAGATGAGCGCACCGCCCACGTTGTAGGCCGTGAACTTCGCGCGGTTCATCTCGGCCACGCCGGCCACGAAGGGCGCGAAGGTGCGAATGAAGGGCATGAAGCGCGCCAGCACGATGGTGATGCCGCCGTAGCGTTCGTAGAAGCTGTGGGCCTGGTCGAAGGCCTTGCGGTTGAAGAAGCGCGAGTTCTCCCACTGGAACACCTTGGGCCCGAAGTAGCGCCCGATCGAGTAGTTGCACTGGTCGCCCAGGATGGCCGCCGCGATCAGGATGCCGCAGGCCAGCGGAAAGCTCATGAGCCCCACGCCGCACAGCGCACCGACGATGAAGAGCAGCGAGTCGCCCGGCAGGAACGGCATGACCACCGCGCCGGTCTCGACGAACACGATCAGGAACAGCAGCGCGTAGACCCAGGGGCCGTAGGCGACCACGAAGGCCTCGAGGTGTTTGTCGACGTGAAGGATGAAGTCGACGAGAAAGCTGATGATTTCCATGGGCGCGGATTATCCTTGTTGGCATGTCGCACCTTTTCCGAATCACCCCATGATCCAGATCCGCGAAGCCCTCGATACCGACTGGCCCGCCCTCTGGGCCGTCCTCGAACCGACGTTCCGCCGCGGCGACACCTACACCTACCCGCCCGATGTCACGGAGGAACAGGCCCGTCACTCGTGGACGAAGGTGCCCACCCTGACCTTCGTGGCCTGCAACGACGAAGGCGCCGTGCTCGGCACCTATGTGATCCGCCCCAACCAGCCCGGCCAGGGCGCGCACGTGAGCAACTGCGGGTACGTGGTGTCCGAGGCGGCGCGCGGCCTGGGCGTGGCCTCGGCGCTGTGCGAACACTCGCAGCAGCAGGCCCTGCGCATGGGCTTCCTGGCGATGCAGTTCAACTTCGTCGTCTCCACCAACGAGCGCGCGGTGCGGCTGTGGCAGCACATGGGCTTCGCCATCGTCGGCACGCTGCCGGGCGCATTCAGGCATCCGCAGCACGGTTTCGTGGACGCCTTCGTCATGTACAAGCAGCTGCAGCCTTTCCCCGGCGCGGCATGAAGAAGATCGAGCCCCGGCTCCTGCAGGCCTTCGTGGCCGTGGCCCGCGAGGGCTCGGTGTCGCGCGGTGCGCAGCGTCTGTTCCTCACGCAGCCCGCCGTGAGCCTGCAGCTCAAGGAGCTGGGCGCGCTGGTCGAGCTGGAGCTGTTCCAGCGCACGCCCACCGGCCTGCTGCTCACGCGCGACGGAGCGGCGCTGCTCAACCACGCGGAGCATGCGCTCGAGAGCCTGAACGATTTCGCGGTGGCCGCCGAGCGGCTCAAGGGCGGCGTGCGTGGCTCGCTGCGCATCGGCACCATCCTCGACCCCGACTTCACGCGGCTCAGCCCCTTCCTCACCGAACTGGTGGCGCTGGCGCCCGAGCTCGAGACCGAGCTGCACCAGGGCACGAGCGGCGACGTGCTGGCCCAACTGCTGAACAAGGAGCTGGACATCGGCTTCTATCTCGGCGACCCCGAGGCCACCGACCTGCCGCAGGCCAGCGCCGCGTCACGGCGCCACGACGGCGAGCTGTTCCATTCGCAGGTGCTGGCGCGCTTCAACTACCAGGTGATCGGCCCGAGCGGCTGGGCGCCGCAGGTGCTGGGCCGCGACTGGCCCGAGCTGGCCTACCTGCCGTGGGTGCTGGCACCGGCGACCTCCTCGCATTCGCGGCTGCTGGCGCCGGTGCTGCAGGCCCACAAGCTGGTGCTGAAGAAGGCGGCGCAGGCCGACCAGGAGATGTCGATGCTGGCGCTGGTGCGCGCCGGCGTGGGCATTTCGCTGGCGCGCGACGCGCTGGCGCTGCAGGCCAGCCAGCGCGACGGCCTGGTCATTGCCGACCGCGTGAGCATCGGCTGCGACCTGCGCTTTGTCTGCCTGGCCGGCGCGCTCAAGCGGCCGGAGGTGGACTGCGCGTGGCAGGCCCTGTCGCGCGTCTGGCGACAGGCCTTCTGAACGGCTAGGCGCGCGCCCGGCCGTCGAGCACGGCCGCCGGCGCCGCCGCAGCCCCGCTCTTCTTCGCCACGCGCCAGCCCTTGGGCATGAGCGCCAACATCAGTGCGGCCAGCAGCGCCGCGCTGCCCAGCGTGTACAGCCCCGCGGCCGAGCCGCCGTGGTTCTGCTCCACGTAGGTCCGCAGGTTGGGCGCCACGAAGCCGCCCAGGTTGCCGATGGAATTGACCAGCGCGATGCCCGTGGCAATGCCCAGGCCCGACAGCCGCTCCGACAGGAAGGCATAGAAGATCGGCGTGCCCGACAGGTAGGTCGACGCGCCGATCGACAGCGCCGCGATCGCGAAGATCGGCGAGCCGTGCGCCGACAGGCACACGCACACGCCGAAGATCGTGTACAGCGTGGCCACGGTGACGCGGCGGCGGTCGTGGTGCCGGTCGGACCAGCGCGTGACGAAGTACACGACGAAGAGCGCCAGCAGCCACGGGATGCTGGTGACGAAGCCGACCAGCAGGCCGATCTTCTGGCCCAGGATCTGCCCCACCTGGGTCGGGAGATAGAAGATGAGGCCGTAGGCGGCGATCTGCACGATGAAGAAGTTCAGCGCGAAGAACATGACCCGCGGATTGCACAGCGTCTGCCACACGGTCTGCGGGCTGTCGGCCGACTTCTCCGCCGCTTCCTGGTCGAGCACGGCCTGCAGTGCGTTCTGCTGCGCGCTCGTGAGCCACGGCGCGTTGTGCGGCCGGTCGACGATGACGAAGAAGGCCACGATGCCCACCACCACGGCCATCAGGCCCTCGATGAGGAACATCCACTCCCAGCCCTTGAGGCCGCCGATGCCGTTCATGTCGAGCAGCGCACCGGAGATCGGCCCGCCGATGACGAGCGCGCCCGCAAAGCCGAACAGCAGGATGCCGTTGGCCTGCGCACGCACCTTCGCGGGGAACCAGTAGGTCAGGGTGAGCAGCACGCCGGGGTAGAAGCCCGCCTCCGCGATGCCGAGCAGGAAGCGCAGCACGTAGAAGGAGGTCTCGGTGGTGGCGAACATCATGGCCGAGGCCACGAGCCCCCAGGTGACCATGATCCGGCACAGCCAGATGCGCGGGCCGACGCGCGACAGGATCACGTTACTCGGCACTTCGAAGATCGCGTAGCTCACGAAGAAGATGCCGGCGCCGAGCGCGAAGGCGCTGTTGCTCAGGCCGGTGTCGATCTGCAGCGCCTGCTTGGCGAATCCGACGTTCACGCGGTCGAGGATCGACATGATGTACATGACGATCAGCATGGGCAGCAGGCGCCAGCGCGCCTTGTGGATGGCGCCTGTGACCAGCTCGCCGTAGGGACTCGTGGTTGTCATTGTTGTTGTCTCCTGAATAGTTAGGTCTGTCTGAAAGCCGTGGAGGCTAGCCCCTTGCGACCGCGCCGTGGACGGGGTTCGTCACCGAACCCAATCCATCGATCTCGACCGAGACCACGTCGCCGCGCTTCAGGAAGCGTGGCGGCTTCAGGCCCAGGCCGACGCCGGCGGGCGTACCGGTGAGGATCAGGTCGCCGGGTTCCAGCGTGATGGCGCGCGAGAGGTACGCGATGAGGAACGCGACCGAGAAGATCATTTCGCTGGTGTTGGACGACTGCACGGCCTCGCCGTTGACGAGGCAACGGATGCCCAGCGATTGCACGTCGGCCACTTCGTCGCGCGTGACGACGGTGGACGCGAGCGGGCAGAAGCCGTCGAGCGACTTGCCGCGCACCCATTGGGCCTCGCCCAGTTGCACGTCGCGCGCGCTCACGTCGTTGGCAGCCACGTAGCCGAACACATGCGAGAGCGCTTCGGCCTCGCTCACGCCCTGTGCACGCTTACCGATGACGACGCCGAGTTCGGCTTCCCAGTCGACCTTCTCGGTGAAGCCTTCGGGCCAGGTGATCGCATCGCCATCAGCGGCCAGCGTGTTGCTGAACTTCGCGAACACGACGGGCTTCTCGGGGATGGCCAGGCCGGTCTCGATGCAGTGGTCGCGGTAGTTGGCGCCGATGCAAATGATGTTTCTCGGTGCGAACGGCAGCGTGGGCTTAACGTCGGCGAGGGGGATCGGCTGGCCTGCATCGCGCCAGGGCAGGCCTTCGACGATGTCCTGCATGCGGGCCGCATCGACGGGCTGCAGTGCGCCGTCCTTGATGTAGCCCACGCGGGGGCCCTGCGGCGTTTGAACGCTCATCCACTTCATGTCTGACTCCTTCTTCTGATTTAAAAAATTCTGGGTGCGGGGGCGGGTTCATTCAGGGCGTGTGCACAGGCCACCGGGTACTTCCCTCCGCGAATGTCCCCCGGGGCTTCGCCCCTCCTCCTTGATTTCGCTGCGGGAAGCACCCAGTGTCCTGAGCACGGGACACATCGCTGGTGCGCGCCGATCAACAACCGCTCGGCTCGACGATCACGTCGATGGATGCCTTGCGCAGCGAAATCAAGGGGGAGGCCGCAGGCCGGAGGACATTCGCGGAGCAAGGCACCCGTCGGCGGGATCGCGCCCTGAACAGCAGCCGTCCTCAGTGATTCCGACGCGGAATCCCCGCCGTCTGTGCCACGCGCTGGTACTTCGTCGCCGGCTTCAGCACCATGCCTTCGGACAGCGTGTCCACCATCGCGCGCTGGATCTCCTGCCACGGCGTCTGGCTCGCGGGAATCGGGTAGCCGCCCTTCGCTTCGAGGTCACGGGCGCGCGCTTGCAACACCTCGTCGTCGACGAGCATGTTGACGGTGCGCTCCTTCAAATCCACGCGCACCTTGTCGCCGGTCTGCAGCAGTGCCAAGCCGGCGCCAGCTGCGGCTTCGGGCGAGGCGTTGAGGATCGACGGCGAGCCCGAGGTGCCCGACTGCCGGCCGTCGCCGATGCAGGGCAAGGCCGACACGCCGCTCTTGAGCAGGTGCGAGGGCGCGCGCATGTTGACCACTTCCGACGAGCCCGGGTGCCCGATGGGGCCGACGCCGCGCATGAACAGGATGCAGCTCGCGTCGATGTCCAGCGACGGGTCTTCGATGCGGGCTTCAAAATCTTCCGGGCCGTCGAACACGATGGCGCGGCCCACGAAGGCGTCGAGGTCGCCGGCCCGGCTCAGGTAGCGCGCGCGGAACTCGTCGGAGATGACGCTGGTCTTCATGATCGCGCTGTCGAACAGGTTGCCCGACATCACGAGGAAACCGGCGTTTTCGCGCAGCGGCTGGTCGAAGGGGCGGATCACGTCGGCGTCTTTCACCGGCGCGTCGGCGCAGTTGGCGGCCAGGGTGTGGCCGTTGACGGTGCGCGCGTCGGTGCGGATCAGGCCATGGCGGTGCAGCTCGGCGACCACGGCGGGCACACCGCCCGCGCGGTAGAACTCCTCGCCGAGGTACTTGCCGGCGGGCTGCATGTCGAGCAGCAGCGGCACGTCGAGGCCGACCTTTTCCCAGTCCTGGATGTTGAGCTCGACGCCCGCGTGCTTGGCGATGGCGATGAGGTGGATCGGCGCGTTGGTCGAGCCGCCGATGGCCGAGTTGACGACGATCGCGTTCTCGAAGGCGGAGCGCGTGAGGATGTCCGAGGGCTTGAGGTCTTCGCGCACCATGTCGACGATGCGCCGGCCCGTTTCGTAGGCCATCTGGCCGCGCTCGCGATACGGCGCGGGAATGGCCGCGCAGCCGGGCAGGCTCATGCCCAATGCTTCGGCCAGGGCGTTCATGGTCGAGGCGGTGCCCATCACGTTGCAGTGGCCGGCCGAGGGCACGGTGGAGCCCACAAGGTCGATGTAGCCGGGGAAGTCGATGCTGCCCTTGGCGAACAGCTCGCGCGCCTTGAACAGCGTGGTGCCAGTGCCGGTGCGCTGGCCTTCGTGCCAACCGTTGAGCATCGGGCCGCCCGACAGCACGATGGCGGGGATGTTGGCGGTGGCTGCGGCCATCAGCGCGGCGGGCGTGGTCTTGTCGCAGCCGGTGGTCAGCACCACGCCGTCGATGGGGTAGCCGGTGAGGATCTCGACGAGCCCCAGGTAGGCCAGGTTGCGGTCGAGCGCGGCCGTGGGGCGGCGGCCGTTCTCCTGGATCGGGTGCATCGGGAATTCCATCGCGATGCCGCCCATCTCGCGGATGCCTTCGCGCACGCGCAGCGACAGCTCGCGGTGATGGCGGTTGCAGGGCGTGAGGTCGGAGCCGCTTTGCGCGATGCCGATGATCGGCTTGCCCGATTGCAGTTCTTCGCGGGTGAGGCCGTAATTCAGGAACCAGGCCAGGTGCAGGACCGAGAGTTCGCTGTGTTCGGGGTTGTTGAACCAGGCGGCGGAGCGCAGGGGGCGGGGTGTCGTCATGGCGTCGGCTTTCAGGGTGGTCGGCGAACGCGCGCGGCGGCCCCCTGCGCGGCATGGCGGTGGGCCATGGCGGTGTTTTGGGTGTCTCCGGTGCGTTCTTGTTGTGCGAATACGTTGGCGAGAGGGAGCTTAGGTTTTCGCCTTCGCCAAAGCCAATGAGATCGGTTGAGGATCGGTATAAGCGCGCCAAATACACCGCCCGGACACCCCGATACCCTGCGAATCGCCCGGTCTGCGCCCCGCTTTTAGAATGTTTCCGGTGAGTGCCCTACCCTCCTCCCTCCCCCCCGCCGAACGCCGCCCGATCCGTGAACTCCCCGACGAGCTGATCAGCCAGATCGCCGCCGGTGAAATGGTCGAGCGCCCCGCCTCGGTGGTGCGCGAACTGCTCGACAACGCGCTGGACGCCGGCGCGCGCCAGATCACCGTGCGGCTGGCCTCGGGCGGCGTGCGGCTGATTTCGGTCGAAGACGACGGCCTGGGCATTCCGCGCGAGGAACTCACGGTGGCGCTGCGTCGCCACGCCACCAGCAAGATCGCGAGCCTGAGCGACCTCGAAACGGTCGGCACCATGGGCTTTCGCGGCGAGGCGCTGGCGGCCATCAACGCGATCGCCGAGCTCAGCATCCTCTCGCGCTTCACCGGCGCCGACAGCGCCTTCGTGCTCGATGGCGGCACCGGCGAGCTGCGGCCGGTGGCGCGTTCGGTGGGCACCACGGTCGAGGTGCGCGAGCTGTTCTTTGCCACGCCCGCGCGGCGCAAGTTCTTGAAGACCGACGCCACCGAGCTGGCCCACTGCATCGAGGCCGTGCGCCGCCATGCGCTGACGCGGCCGGAGGTGGGCTTTTCGGTCTGGCACGACGGCAAGTTGATCGAACAATGGCGCGCCGCCGCCACGCCCGAGCAGCGGCTGGCCGATGCGCTGAGCGACGACTTCGTGTCGCAGAGCGTCTCCGTGCTGCGCGAAGGCGGCCCGGTGCGCGTGGTCGGCCGTGCCGGCATTCCCGATGCGGCGCGCTCGCGCAACGACCAGCAGTTCTTCTACGTCAACGGCCGCTTCGTGCGCGACAAGGTGCTGTCGCACGCGGTGCGCAGCGCCTACGAAGACGTGCTGCACGGCCAGCGCCAGCCGGTGTACGTGCTGTACCTGGAGATCGACCCCGCGCGCGTCGACGTCAACGTGCACCCGACCAAGATCGAGGTGCGCTTTCGCGACGGGCGCGAGGTGCACCAGGCGGTGCGCCACGCCATCGAGGACGCCCTGGCCGCGCCGCGCGCCGGCGATGCCCTGGCACCGGCCGACGTGCCGCCGCAGCCCTTCTTCAAGCAGACCCCGCTGCCGCCGAGCGCCAGCTGGTCGCAGCCCGCGATCCCGTTCCAGGCGCGCGAGCGCGGTGCCGGCGACTTCGAGGCCATGTGGCCGCGGCGCTCCGAGGAACAGGGGCATGCGCCCGTCACGGCCCCGTCGCAGTGGCAGACCGAAGCGCCGGCGATGTCGTTCCGCGCGCCGGTCGGACTGCCCGACAGCGAGGCCCTGGCCCCCATGCCAGCGCCGGTCATGAACCAGGACGCCTGGCCGCTGGGCCGCGCACTGGCCCAGCTGCAGGGCATCTACATCCTGGCCGAGAACAGCCAGGGCCTCGTGATCGTCGACATGCACGCGGCGCACGAGCGCATCGTCTACGAGCGACTCAAGACCCAGCTCGACGGCGCGGCCATCACGAGCCAGCCGCTCTTGATCCCGGCCACCTTCGCCGCCACGCCGCAGGAAGTGGCCACGGCCGAGGCCTGCGCCGAGGTGCTGCCCACGCTGGGGCTGGAGATCACGCCCTTCTCGGCCCGCACGCTGGCGGTGCGCGCCGTGCCCGGCACGCTGGCCGACGGCGACCCGGTGGAGTTGGCGCGCAGCGTGCTCGCCGAACTGGGCCAGCACGACGCGAGCACCGTGGTGCAGCGCGCGCAGAACGAACTGCTGTCGACCATGGCCTGCCACGGCGCGGTGCGCGCCAACCGCAAGCTCACCATCGACGAGATGAACGCCCTGCTGCGCCAGATGGAAGCCACCGAGCGCTCCGACCAGTGCAACCACGGCCGACCGACCTGGCGCCAGCTGTCGATCCGCGAGCTCGATTCGCTGTTCATGCGCGGGCGCTGAGCCCGTCATCGGCGGCCACGCCGACATGCCGCAGCGTGACGGCGGCCAGCACCGCCAGGACCGCGATGCTGACGGCGCTGGTGGCTGCGGCGGCATTCAGTCCTGCGAGGAAGGCGGCTTGCGCTTGCTCCAGCACACCGGCGGGCAATTCATGCGCGACCGCTGTAGCGCCGGCCAGGCTGTCCGATACCGCGCGTTGAAGGTTCACGGCCATGCCATCGATCGGGTCGCCCATTCGCGTGCGATACACCGCCGTCGTCAGGCTGCCCAGCGTGGCGATCCCAACAGCCAGGCCCAGCTCCTGCACCGTTTCGGACAAGGCCGAGGCCGATCCCGCCTTCTCGGGCGGCGCAGCGCTCACCACCAAGTCGGTCCCCAGCGCGGCGATGGTGCCCAGGCCGAGGTACACGAGCGAGAACGCGGCTGTGACCAGTGCAATGCCATGCGGCGTGCGATCGAGCTGGCTCAGCACCACGTAGCCCACGACCGACAACCCCAGCGCCCCCGCCATCACATGGCCCGGCCGGATGCGCCGCGTGAGCAGCGGCGCGGTGATGCCGGCCACCAGCATCGCGAGCGCCGGCGGGCCCATCCACAGCCCGGCCTCCAGGGGTGACAGCCCCGCCACCAGCTGCAGGTACTGGGTCACCAGCAGCATCGTGCCGCCGACACCGACCAGCCCCACCAGCAACACCACGAGCGCGACGCTGAAGGCCCGGCTGGCGAACAGGCCGAGGTCGATCAGCGGATGGCGCAGCCGCCGCTGCCGCCGGACGAACCCCAGCGCGAACGCCAGCCCGCCGACGAGCGCCAGCACGGCACCGACGCCGATCCCGTCCTTCGCGACCTGCTTGATGCCGTAGACCACCGGCAGCAAGGCGAGCAGCGACAGCGCGACGCTGGGCAGATCGAGCCGCCCCTGCTGCGGCGCGCGGTACTCCGGCAGCAAGAACGGCGCCGCCACCAGCAGCAGCCCGACCACCGGCAGCGCGACGAGAAAGGCCGCGCCCCAGCCGTGGTGCGCCAGCAGCAGGCCGCCCACCACGGGCCCGGCCGCCATGCCGAGCGCGAACATGGTCGCCCACAGCCCGATGGCGAGCGCGCGCTGGTGCGGGTGCAGGAACATGTTGCTGATCAGCGCCAGCGTCGACGGCATCAGCGTCGCGCCCGCCACGCCGAGCACGGCGCGCGCGGCGATCAGTTGGTTGGCGCTGGTCGAAGAGGCCGCGATCACTGACGCCACACCGAACGCCGCCGCCCCCACCATGAGCAGCTTGCGCCGCCCGATGCGGTCGCCCAGCGTGCCCATCGTGACGAGAAAGCCGGCAATCATGAAACCGTAGGCATCGACGATCCACAGCGCCTGCGCGCTCGTGGGGCGCAGGTCCAGGGCCAGCGCGGGCAGTGCCAGGTGCAGCAGCGTGAGGTCGAGCCCGAGCAGCAGGGTCGGCAGCGCCAGCAGCGCGAGCCTCGTCCATTCGCGGGCGCCGGCGCGGCCGTCGCGCCTCGCGGCGGGTGGGCTGTCGGAAAGGGAAAGTGAATCACAAGGTGCGGTCAAAAGAGGCCTCCGGGTGCGCGTTCGGGTTGCGGAAGCCCCATCTTCAGGACAAGATCATCACATTACAATTTAAGCGTTTATCCTATTACTGGAGACAACAGCCTTGATCGAGCGCAGCCTCAGCCGCACCAAGAACGAGCTGTCGGAGTTCCTCACCCGGCACCGCCGCAAGCTCACGCCCGCCGATGTGGGCCTGCCCTCGCAGGGGCGGCGCCGCACGCCCGGCCTGCGGCGCGAAGAGGTCGCGGTGATGGCCGGCGTGGGGCTCACCTGGTACACCTGGTTCGAGCAGGGGCGCGAGATCCAGGTGTCGCAGAAATTCCTGCTCGGCGTGGCCCACGCCCTGAAGCTCGACGACGCCGAGTGCAGCCACCTGTTCCTGCTGGCCCACAAGCGCCCGCCGCCGCCCGAGGCCCATCAGCAGGCGTCGGTCACGCCCCACATCCAGCAGCTCATGGACGAGCTGCCCACCCGCCCCGCCTACGTGTTCAACCTGCGCTGGGACGTGGTGGCCTGGAACGCCGCGGCCGACGCGCTGTTCGGCTTCAGCGCGCGGGAGCGCGAGGCGCGCAACCTCCTTCGCATGGTGTTCGCCGACCCCGAACTGCGCCCGCGCCTGCCCGCCTGGCGCGACGATGCGCCCGGGCTGCTGGCGCAATTCCGATACGACTTCGCCATCGCACCCGACGATCCGGCCATGCTGGGCCTGGTCGCGGACCTGAAAGCGCTCTCGCCCGACTTCCGCCGCTGGTGGGACACCCCCGACAGCGCGTCCGCCCGGCGCGGCCTCGGATGCGTACAGACGGCCGACAGCGGACCGTTGGAGTTTCACCACGAAACCTTGGTGGTCGACACGCACCGGCACCTGCGGATGGTGGTGTATTTCGTGCAGCCGGCGCCGGGCTGAACACCGGGGCCTGTGCGGCAGATAAGCGCCATCAGCGCCCATTTCGAGGGTTTTCGAGGGTTTTGTGGCGTCATCCACGGTGCGGGCACGCACGTTGCATGGTCTCGTGCCAGGCGCCGGCGAGCGCTGCACAGGGGGAGCTGACACGCGATGCCGACGCGTTTCAGAAAGCAAGCAGATGAACTTTCGGCCGACTTTCGCTGTCCCTCCACCCCATGATCAAACGCTGGCCCCTCCTCGCGTCCATCTTTTCGCTCTGTGCCCTCCTGGCAGCCGGCTGTTCGACCCTCGACGAACGCCAGCGCGAATGGATCTTCCAGCCCAGCGACCGCAGCTGGGGCAATTCGGCCCAGATGACCGAAGGCATGCAGGATGTCTGGATCGACTTCCAGTCGTCCATCACCGGTGAACCGGCGCGCCTGCACGGCCTGTGGCTCGGCGGCGCCCCCGAAACCACCGAGACCCCCGTGCTGCTGTACCTGCATGGTGCGCGCTACAACGTGGCCGGCTCGGCACCGCGCATCCAGCGCATGCACGAGCTGGGCTTCTCGGTGCTGGCCATCGACTACCGCGGCTTCGGCAAGAGTTCCAAGGGCCTGCCCTCGGAAGCCTCGGCCCGCGAAGACGCCCGCGCCGCCTGGACCTGGCTGGCCGCGCGCCATCCGCGCCAACACCGTTACATCTTCGGCCACTCGCTGGGCGGCGCCATCGGCATCGACCTGGCGGCCACGGTGAACGACGAGAGCGGCACCATCGTCGAGAGCACCTTCACCTCCATCGCCGACGTGGCCAGCAGCTTCAAGTGGGGCTGGCTGCCCTTCGGCCCGTTCATCACGCAGCGCTTCGAGGCGATTCGCACCGTCAAGGACATCGGCGCGCCGCTGCTGGTGGTGCACGGCACCGCCGACAGCCTGATCAACCCGACGCTCGGGCGCAAGCTGTACGACGCGGCCACGGTGCCCAAGATGTTCGTGCTGGTCGAGGGCGGCTCGCACCACAACACCAACTCGGTGGGCGCGACGCAGTACCGCGCGGCGCTGTCGCAGCTGTTTCGCATGAAGCCCGAGGACAGCAGCACCGTGGCGGACAGCCGGCCGCAGCCGCGGCTGGTGTCGCCGCGGCCTGCACAGCCCTCATTGCCTTCCGCGGCGCTGTCGCCGCAAGAGGTGCGGGGCGAGGCGCACACGCCCGCCCCCGCTGCCATCTAGCCCGCCTTTTTCAGGCGGTTCCGTTCCCGCGTCAGGCCGAGGCCAGGTCGAACGGCAGCTGGCGCAAGGGCTTGCCCGTCAGCCGCGCGACGGCATTCGCAAACGCAGGCGCGAGCGGCGGCAGGCCCGGCTCCCCCATCCCCTTGGGCGCGTCGGCGCTGGGCACGATGTGCACGTCGAACTCGGGCACCTGCGTGATGCGCGCCACGCTGAAGTCGCCGAAGTTGCCCTGCTGCACGACGCCGTCCTTCAGCGTGATGGCGCTGCCTTGCAAGCAGGTCGACAGCCCCATCACCGCCGCGCCCTGCACCTGCGCTTCCACGCTGCGCGGGTTCACCGCCAGGTTGCAGTGCACGCCCGAGGTCACGCGGTGCAGCACCGGCTGGCCGTCCTTCACCGACGCTTCGACGACATAGGCCACCACCGACTCGAAGGACTCGTGCACGGCCACGCCCCAGGCGCGGCCTTCGGCCAGCTTCTTCTTGCCGTAGCCGCTCTTGTCGACCGCCAATTGCAGCGCGGCGCGGTGGCGCGGGTGCTTGTCGCCGAAGAGGTTCATGCGGTAGGCCACCGGGTCCTGCTTGGTCGTGCGGGCGATCTCGTCGATCAGCGTCTCCATCACGAAGGCGGTGTGCGTGGACCCCACGCTGCGCCACCACAGCACCGGCACGTTCACCTGCGGGTGATGCACCGTGAGGCGCATCGGCACGGGGTACGGATCGCGCATGCCCTCCACCGCGGTGGCGTCGATGCCGTCCTTCACCATGGAACCCGCGAACACCGTGCCCGCGGTGATCGACTGGCCGACGATCACGTGGTCCCACGCCAGGATCTTGCCGCGTTCGTCGAAACCGATGCGGGCGCGGTGCAGGTGCATGGGACGGTAGTAGCCGCCCTTGATGTCGTCCTCGCGGCTCCACAGCAGGCGCACGGGGGCGTCTTTCAGGCCGGCGGTGCGCGCGGCCTTGGCGATCTCGCAGGCCTCGACCACGAAGTCGCTCGAGCCCACGAAGCGCCGGCCGAAGCCGCCGCCCGCCATCTGCACGTTCACCTTCACCTGCGCGGGGTCGAGCTTCAGCGTGCGTGCCGCGGCCTGGCCGTCGAGGTCGGCGGACTGCGTGCCAACCCACAGCTCGGCGCGGCCGTCCGACAGCTTCACGGTGCAGTTCTCCGGCTCCATGGGCGCATGGGCCAGGTAGGGGAACACGAACTCGGCCTCGAGCTTGTGCGGCGCGCCGGCCAGCGGCGCCATGTCGGCGTCGAACTTGCGGTTGCCGGGGCGCCCGGCGAGTTCGCGGTACTGGGCCAGCTGCTTGTCGCTGTCGACCTTCTCCACCGCATCGGTGTTCCACTGCAGCTTGAGCGCGTCGCGACCCAGCTTGGCCGGCCAGTAGCCGTCGGCCACCACGGCCACGCCCTCGGCGCCACGGTCCAGCGGAATGCGCAGCACGGCCTTCACGCCCTTGACGGCGCGCGCGGCGCTGTCGTCCACCGAAGCCAGGCGGGCGCCGAACACGGGCGGATGCGCCACCACGGCCGTGAGCTGGCCGGGTTGCTTCACGTCGATGCCGAAGTCCTGTCGCCCGCTGCTCTTGGCGCGCGCGTCCAGGCGCGTGGTCGGGCGGCCGATGATCCGGAAGTCTTTCGGGCTCTTCAGCGTCACCGTCTCGGGCACCGGTAGCGCCATGGCCGCTTCGGCCAGCTCGCCGTAGCCCGCCTTGCGCCCGCCCGGGCCGATCACCGTGCCGGCCTGCGTGCGCAGCGTGGCCACGTCGACCTTCCAGCGCTGCGCCGCGGCCGACAGCAGCATGGCCCGCGCACGCGCGCCCAGTTCGCGGTACTGCGTGTAGCTGTTCTTGATCGAGTTGGAACCGCCGGTCAGGTGCATGCCGAACAGCGGGTCGGCGTAGGCGGCATCGTTGGTGCCGTTGCGGCTGCGCACCAGGGCCCAGTCGGCATCGAGCTCTTCGGCCAGGATCATCGGCAGGCCGGTCTGCACGCCCTGGCCGAACTCGAGGCGGTTGATGGTCACCGTGACCTCGCCGTTGGGCGCGATCTGCACGAAGGCCGAAGGCTGTTGCGTCGGCTTGAGCGCACCGCCGGCCTTGGCCGGGCCGTCGGCCTGCGCCATGGCCATGTGAGGGAAAGCGCCGAGCACGAGGCCGCCGGCGCCGGCCATCTTCAGGAAGCTGCGACGGGGCAGCGTGGCGGCCGCGTCGGCGTCATCGGTCGCAGGCTGGGCCATCAGGCGCTGCAGCGCGCGCGGCAGGTCGTTGTAGTCGATGTTTGGCAGCATGTCGTCGGCTCCTTAGGCGAGGGTCTTGGCCGCATCGGCCACGGCGGCGCGGATGCGGGCGTAGGTGCCGCAGCGGCAGATGTTGCCGGCCATGGCCGAGTCGATCTCGTCGGTGCTGGGTTGCTTGCCCTTGGGCAGCGACTGCAGGAAGGCGGTCGCGCTCATGATCTGGCCGCTCTGGCAGTAGCCGCACTGCGCGACGTCGTGCTTGACCCACGCGGCATACACGGCCGCGCCCACGCGGTCGTTGCCGCCGGTCACGGCTTCGATGGTGGTGATCTTCTTGCCCTCGGCCGCCGCGATGGGCGTGATGCACGAGCGGATGGCCTGGCCGTCCATGTGCACGGTGCAGGCGCCGCACAGCGCCGCGCCGCAGCCGAACTTGGTGCCGGTCATGCCCAGCGTGTCGCGCAGGGCCCAGAGGATGGGGGTGCCGGGGTCGGCGTCGACCGTGTGGTCACGGCCGTTGACGTGGAGCGCGCTCATGTTGGTTTTCTCCGTGGGTAGGTGGGATGGATCGGATTCACTTGGCGCCGTCGAGCACCCATTGCGCGAGCGCCTGCAGGTCCGCGTCGGGCACCTGGGCTTGCGCGGGCATGGGCATCGCGCCCCACTTGCCCGAGCTGCCGGCCTTCATGCTGGCGGCCAGCTGCGCGGCCGAGCCCTTGCCGTCGCCGTAGCGCGCGCCGATCTCTTTCCAGGAGGGGCCCACCACCTTCACGGCGGCTTGGTGGCAGGCCACGCACGCGTACTTCTGCGCCAGCGCGGTGCTGGCAAAGGCGGGCGCGGACCCGGCCATGCTCGCGCCGATGGCCAGTGCGGCCACGAGCGAGGCGGTGATGCGATGCGGATGTCGTTCGTCGTGGGTCATTTCTTTTTTCATCATCGTGGAGGGGAAAGCACGGTCCTCGCGCCGCGCGCGGCAGGACTTCACGGCGGCCAGTGTCCGACGAAGCGCCCGCCGCCACTTGCCCAATCCGCGCGCGTTCTTGCCTGAAACAACGAGACTGCGCCAAAAACGCCAAGCGCATGAGATGCGCCCGCTAGACTTTGCGCAAGCACCCGAAAGGATTCAGATGGAAGTGCTACAGCCGACGCAGCCAGACGATTCGGCCGTCCTCGGTGCCCTGGCCACGGCCGTCGGGCGCATTGCCCGAAACGACGGCGACCACGCCACCGCCATTCCCGAGCTCTCGCTGCACCGGCGCAGCGCCGCGACCGAGCCCGTGCATTGCATCTACGGCTTCGGCCTGGGCATCACCGTCGGCGGACAGAAGCGCGCGGCACTCGGCGACGAGATCTATGAATACGGCGCCGGCCAGTCGCTGCTGATCACGGCCGACCTGCCCGTGGTGGCGCACGTCACCCGCGCCAGCGCGGCGCAGCCCTTCCTGGGCCTCATGATCCGGCTCGATCCGCGCGCCATCGTGCAGGTCGCGACCGAGATGGCGCTGCCCCCGCCGTCCAGGGAGCCCCACAACCAGCGCGCCCTGTCGCTGGGCGCACTCGACCCGACGCTGCTGGGCACCGTCACGCGGCTCGTCGAACTGCTGGCCGAGCCCCAGCTCGTTTCGCAGCTCGCGCCGCTGCTGCAGAAGGAAATCGTCGTGCGCCTGCTCGCCGGTCGCCACGGCCCGCAGCTGCAGCGCCTCATGACCGTCGGCTCGCCCAGCCAGCAGGTGGCGCAGAGCCTGGCCTGGCTCAAGATGAATTTCAGGAAGCCCGTGCAGGCGGACGAGCTGGCCGCGTCCGCGCACATGAGCCCGTCGACCTACCGCCAGCACTTCCGCGCCGTGACCGGCATGAGCCCGATGCAGTACCTGAAGCAGCTGCGCCTGCAGGAAGCGCGGCAGCTGATGCTGAACCAGAACATCGATGCCGGCACCGCCGGCGTGCGCGTGGGCTACGAAAGCGCCTCGCAGTTCAGCCGCGAGTACGCGCGCCTGTTCGGTGCGCCGCCGCTGCGCGACATCCGGCGGATGCGCGACGCGACCGTCGTCGCCTGAGCGCTGCGTCGCAGGCAAGCCCCGGGCAGCCGCCCGGCGTCCCAGACAAGCCCCGTGCAGCGGCCCGGCGCGTGTCATTTGCTACCCTCGACGCATGCCCCCCGCTTCCCCTGTTCCCCCGCGCTACATCGCGCTCGCCGGCCCCACCGCGTCCGGCAAGACCGCCGTCGCCCTGGCCGTGGCCCGGCTGCAGCCGGTCGAGATCGTCAGCGTCGACTCGGCGCTGGTCTACCGCGGCATGGACATCGGCACCGCCAAGCCCACCGCCGCCGAGCAGGCCGCGGTACCGCACCACCTGATCGACATCCTCGACGCGCGCGACAGCTACAGCGCCGCCGCCTTCGTGGCCGACGCCACGCGCCTGATCGATGACATCCGCGCACGCGGCGCGCTGCCGCTGCTCGTGGGAGGCACCATGCTGTACTTCAAGGCGCTGTTCGACGGCATCGACGCCATGCCCGCCGCCGACCCCGCCGTGCGCGCGCGCCTGGACGCCGAAGCCGCCGCGCTCGGCTGGCCGGCGATGCACGCGCGGCTGGCGCAGGTCGACCCCGTCACCGCCGCGCGGCTCGCGCCGCAGGACAGCCAGCGCATCCAGCGCGCGCTCGAGGTGTGGGAAAGCAGCGGCCAGCCGCTGTCGAGCTTCCATGCGAGCGACACCAAGGCGGCCAAGGCCGTCGACGGCGGCGTGCTCGTGTCGCTCGAACCCGACGACCGCGCCTGGCTGCACGGGCGCATCGCCGAGCGCTTCGACGCGATGCTCGCGGCCGGCTTTCTCGACGAGGTGAAGGCGCTGCGCGCGCGCGGCGACCTGTCGCCCGACCTGCCCTCGATGCGCTGCGTCGGCTACCGCCAGGCCTGGGAGATGCTCGACGCCTGCGGCGACGCACCGCCCGACGCCAAGGCCCTGAACGAACTGCGCGAGCGCGGCATCGCCGCCACGCGCCAGCTCGCCAAGCGGCAGATCACCTGGCTGCGCAGCATGCCGCAACGCACCGTGATCGCCTGCGACGCGCCCGACGCGGTGCAGACCGCCGTGCAGCACATCGCACAGATCGCCCACATCGCATGCGGGGCGACGCCCGCATGACGCTGCACCTCTCCAACCTCGGCAAGCACTACGGCGACGCGCCGGTCTTCGAACACGTGAGCCTGCAGGTCGCGCCCGGCGAGTTCGTCGCCATCGTCGGCGAGTCGGGCGTGGGCAAGTCGACCCTGCTCAACTGCATGGCCGGCCTCGACACTTGGGACGAAGGCAGCGTGTCGCACGACGGCACCGACATCGGCGCGCTCGACGGCGAGGCCCGCGCGCTGTGGCGGCGCCAGCACGTGGGCTTCGTGTTCCAGGCCTTCCACGTGCTGCCGCACCTCGACGTGGCGCAGAACGTGTCGCTCCCGCTGATGCTGCTCGGCCGCCCGCGCGAAGACGCGCGCGTGGCCCACATGCTCGAAGCCGTCGGCCTGCCCGGCATGGGCGCGCGGCTGCCGCAGACGCTCTCAGGCGGCCAGTTGCAACGCGTGGCCATCGCCCGCGCGCTGGTGCACCGGCCCGCGCTGCTGCTCGCCGACGAGCCCACCGGCAACCTCGACCCGTCGACCGCCGCGAAGGTGATGGACCTGCTGATCGGCCAGACACGCGAGCACGGCGCCTCGCTGGTGCTGGTCACGCACTCGGAGAGCGCGGCGGCGCGCGCGGATCGGTTGCTGCACCTGACGGCGAGCGGTATCCGGGCCTGAGAAGAATCAGCCGATCAGCGACGCGTAGCGCGACAGGTCGACGTTCCCGCCGCTGATCACGATGCCCACGCGCTGGCCTTCGATCGCCTTCGCAGCGGCAATGGCGCCCGCGAACGCGAGGCACCCCGTCGGCTCCACCACCATCTTCATGCGCTCGGCGAAGAAGCGCATCGCCTCGACGAGCTGCTCGTCGGTGACAGTGAAGATGTCATCGACATCCCTTTTGATGATCCCGAAGGTGTACTCGCCCAGGTGCTGCGTCTGCGCACCGTCGGCGATGGTCTTGGGCGTTTCGATGTGCACGATCTTCCCGGCGCGCAGCGACTGCTGGCCGTCGTTGCCGGCTTCGGGCTCCACGCCGTAGACCTTGCAGGCGGGCGACAGCGCACGCGCCGACAGTGCCGAGCCCGACAGCAGCCCGCCGCCGCCGAGGCACACGAAGAGGTGATCGAGCGGGCCGGTCTCTTCGATGAGTTCCTTCACCGCCGTGCCCTGCCCCGTGAGCACATCGGGGTGGTCGTAGGGCGGAATCATCGTCATGCCGCGTTCCTGCGCGAGCCGCTTGGTCAGCGCCTCACGGTCTTCGGTGAAGCGGTCGTACATCACCACTTCGGCGCCGTAGCCCTTCGTGGCCGCGACCTTGGCGGCGGGCGCGTCCTTGGGCATGACGATCACGGCCGGCATCGACAGCAGACGCGCCGACAGCGCGATGGCCTGCGCATGGTTGCCCGACGAAAAGGCGATCACGCCGCCCTTGCGTTGTGCCGCGTCGAACTTCGACAACGCATTGAACGCACCGCGGAACTTGAACGCGCCCATGCGCTGGAAGTTCTCGCACTTAAAGAAGAACTGCGCGCCCCAGCGTTCGTTGGCGGTGGTCGATTGCAGCACCGGCGTGCGGTGGGCATGGCCTTCGAGCCGCGCGGCCGCGGCGATGACGTCGTCGTAGGTAGGGAGTTGCATGGGTCGAGCTTAGCGGCGGCGTGCCGTTCCTTGCAGCCCCGATGGGTAAAAACCCGGGGATGCGCCCCGTCGCCGAAGTCCGTACTCTGTATACAGAGTTCAGAAAAGGCCCCGTCATGCCCGCCCAGTTGCTCAGCATCGAAGTCGCCCCCGACCTCGTCGACCAGGTCTACCGCGCCCTGCTCGGCGCCATCAGCAGCGGCGCGCTCGCGCCGGGCGAGCGGCTCACGCAGGAGGACATCGCGGCGCGGCTCGCGGTGTCGCGCCAGCCGGTGCTGCAGGCGCTGCGGCTGCTCAAGAAGGACGGTTTCGTGCAGGACGCGCCCGGGCGCGGCGTGCTGGTGGCGCCGCTGGAGGCCGAGGCGATGCGCAAGGTCTACCAGGTGCGCGGCGCGCTCGACGTGCTGGCCGCGCGGCTGGCGGCGCAGCAGCGCTTTCGCATCGACCCCAAGCTCATCGAGCGCGGCCGGCGCGCGGCGCGCGGGCGCAATGTCGAAGCCATGATCGATGCCGACGTCGCTTTTCACCAGGCCATCTACGCCGCCTCGGACAACCCGCTGATCGGCCAGAGCGCCGACCCGCACTGGCGCCACCTGCGCCGCGCGATGGGCGCGGTGCTGCAGGCCGAGCCGCAGCGCGAGTCGCTGTGGGACGAGCACGAAGCCATTGCCGACGCCATTGCCGCCGGCGACGTCGAACGCGCCGCGCGCCTGAGCGACGAGCACGTCTCGCGCGCGAGCGACGCGCTGGCCGAGCGGCTCGCGCAGCAGCTGGCGCGCACGGCATCCGCATCTGGAACCCCCACCAAGAAAGGAGACAAGGCATGAAGCTGACCCCCGAGCAACGCGCGCAGTTCGAGCGCGACGGCTACCTGTTCTTCCCCGGCCACTTCTCGCCCGAAGAGACGAAGGTGCTGACCGAGGCGGTGCCCGACCTGTACAGCAAGCGCGCGGCCTTCAACGTGCGCGAGAAGGGCTCCGACGCCGTGCGCACGAACTTCGCGGCGCACCTCATCAGCGAGCCCTTCGCGCGGCTGGCGCGGCACCCGCGCATGGTCGAGCCGGTGATGGACCTGTTCGACGAAGCGGTCTACATGCACCAGTTCAAGATCAACGGCAAGATGGCCTTCGAGGGCGACGTGTGGCAGTGGCACCAGGACTACGGCACCTGGCTCAACGACGACCTGATGCCCACTGAGCGCGCGATGAACGTGGCCATCTTTCTGGACGAAGTGACCGAGCACAACGGCCCGCTGATGTTCATTCCGGGCAGCCACCGCAAGGGCGTGGTCGACGCGAAGCATGACCTCACGACCACCAGCTACCCGCTATGGACGGTCGACAACGACCTGATCCGCCAACTGGTCGATCGCGCGGGCGGCAAGCAGGGCGGCATCGTCTCGCCCAAGGGGCCGGCCGGTTCGATGATCCTGTTCCACAGCTGCCTCGTGCATGCCTCGGGCAGCAACCTCTCGCCCTTCAACCGCGTGGCGGTGTACCTGAGCCTGTGCGCGGTCAGCAACCACATCCGCCGCCACCAGCGGCCCGAATACATCGCGCACAGAAACTTTACGCCCATCGAGGTGCTGCCCGACGACTGCCTGCTGACGCCCTACCCCGTCGAGGTGCCGTGGAAAGACGGCCTGCCCGAGAGCGCGCTGCGCACCTCGCCCGAGCTGATCGAAACCGTGGAAGCCTGACCGCCATGAGCCTGCACACCCGCTTGCAACAACGCGCCGCCGAAGGCCGCCCCATCCGCATCGGCCTGATCGGCGCCGGCAAGTTCGGCGCCATGTACCTGGCGCAGATTCCGCGCACGCCCGGCGTGCAGCTGGTCGCCATTGCCGACCTCTCGCCCACCGCCGCGCGCGTCAACCTGGAGCGCGTGGGCTGGCAGGCCGAGCGCAGCAACGCCGGCTCGGTGCAGGAGGCGCTGAAGACCGGCGCCACCTGGATCACCGACGACTGGCAGGCCGTGACGCGCGAGCCGTCCATCGACATCGTGGTCGAGTGCACCGGCAACCCGGTCGCCGCGGTCGACCATTGCCTGGACGCCTTTGCGCACGGCAAGCACGTGGTCAACGTGACGGTCGAGGCCGACGCCTTCTGCGGCCCGCTGCTCGCGCACAAGGCGCAGCAGGCCGGCGTGGTGTATTCGCTGGCCTTCGGCGACCAGCCCGCGCTGATCTGCGACCTGGTCGACTGGGCCCGCACCTGCGGCTTTCCGGTGGTGGCGGCCGGGCGCGGCCACAAGTGGCTGCCGCACTTCACCGAATCGACGCCCGAGACCGTGTGGGGCAACTACGGCCTCACGCCCGAGCAGGCGAAACGCGGCGGGCTCAACCCGAAGATGTTCAACAGTTTTCTCGACGGCTCCAAGCCGTCGATCGAAAGCTCGGCCGTGGCCAACGCCACCGGCCTGGGCGTGCCCTCCGACGGCCTGCTCTACCCGCCCGCGAGCGTGGAAGACATTCCCTTCGTCACGCGTCCGAAGAGCGAAGGCGGCGTGCTGGAGCGCAAGGGCATGGTCGAGGTGATCTCGTCGCTCGAGGCCGACGGCCGCAAGATTCCGTACGACATCCGCATGGGCGTGTGGGTCACGGTCGAGGCCGAGACCGACTACATCAAGAACTGCTTCGAGGAATACAACGCCCACACCGACCCGAGCGGGCGCTACTTCACGCTGTACAAGCGCTGGCACCTGATCGGGCTCGAAGTGGGCATGTCGGTCGCCAGCGTGGCGCTGCGCGGCGAGCCCACCGGCGTGGCCACCGGCTGGAACGCCGACGTGGTCGCCACCGCCAAGCGCGACCTCGCGGCGGGCGAGATGCTCGACGGCGAAGGCGGCTACACCGTCTGGGGCAAGCTGCTGCCGGCCGAGCGCTCGCTGCGCCTGGGCGGCCTGCCGCTCGGGCTGGCGCACAACGTCAGGCTCGTGCGCCCCGTGAAGAAGGGCCAGAGCCTGAGCTGGGCCGACGTGGCGATGGACACCACCACCGCCGCCTACCGGCTGCGTCAGGAAATGGAAGCGCTGTTCACGCCCGCGGTGCGCGCCCGCGCGGCCTGAGCGCGGGGCCTGGCGCCCACGTTGCGCCAAAGAGCGAACAGATCAAGAATCTTCTGCTCGGCACCGGTCCGGTGTCGAAATGACCGGTTGCGGGCCGTCATTGTGGTGAGCAATCTTGCTCGGCAAGCTTTTCCTTCACGGAGAAACACCATGCAGTACATGTTGATGTTCTACCAACCCGCGGCCGAATTCGAACAACGCAACGACGCCTCGTCGCAGGCCTACCGCGCGAGTTGGGTCGCGTACGCCGACGCGGTGCGCCAGTCGGGCATTTCGCTCGGCGGGCACGGCCTGCTGCCGCCCATGACCGGCACCACGCTGCGCGTGCGCGGCGACAAGCGCCAGGTGCAGGACGGCCCCTTCGCCGACACCAAGGAACAGCTCGGCGGCTACTTCGTCGTCGACGTGCCCGACCTCGACGCCGCGCTCGAATGGGCCGCGCGTGCGCCCTGCGCCGCCAGCGGCGGTGTCGAAGTGCGGCCGGTCTTCACCGCCACCGCAGCGGCGGGCGCGAGCCAGACGTGACCACTCCGGCGGCACACCACGCCGCCGAACGCGCGGCACGCGAGTCGTACGGGCGGCTGCTCGCCATCCTGTCCGCCCGCACGCACGACATCGCGGCCTCCGAAGACGCCCTGGCCGACGCCTTCGCCCGCGCGCTCGAGCGCTGGCCCGCCGACGGCGTGCCGGTGCAGCCCGACGCCTGGCTGCTGAGCGTCGCGCGGCACCGCAAACTCGACGCCTGGCGCCACAGCCGCGTGCAGGACGACGCCACGCAGACCCTGCTGCTGCTCGCCGGCGAGATGGACGAGGCCGACCCCGATGCCACCACCGTGCCCGACGAGCGCCTGCGCCTGCTGTTCGTCTGCGCGCACCCCGCCATCGACGCCGCCGCGCGCGCGCCGCTGATGCTGCAGACCGTGCTCGGCCTCGATGCCGCGCGCATGGCCGGCGCCTTCCTCACCTCGCCTTCCGCGCTGGGCCAGCGGCTGGTGCGCGCCAAGGCCCGCATCCGCGCCGCCGGCATTCCTTTCGAGTACCCGCAGGCGCGCGACCTGCCGCACCGGCTGCGCGACGTGCTCGACGGCATCTACGCCGCCTACGGCACCGGCTGGGACGACGTCGACGGCGCCGACGCCCTGCCGCGCGGCCTGACGACCGAGGCCATCGACCTGGGCCGCATCCTGTGCCACCTGCTGCCTGCCGAGCCCGAGCCGCTGGGCCTGCTGGCGCTGATGCTGTTCTGCGAGGCGCGCACCGCGGCGCGCCGCACCGAGGCCGGCGCCTACGTGCCGCTCGACCAGCAGGACATCACGCGCTGGGACCACGCACTGCTGGCCGAGGCCGAGCACCACCTGCGCATCGCGTCGGCCATGCAGTCGCTCGGTCCCTACCAGCTCGAGGCCGCGATCCAGTCGGCCCACTGCGAGCGCCGCGCGGGCGCACCGGTGCCGCCCGAGGTGCTGGTGTCACTGTACGAAGGCCTGCTCGCGCTGCGGCCGAGCATCGGCGCGCAGGTGAGCCTGGCGTGTGCGCTGGCGAATGCGCGCGGGCCCGAGACCGGGCTGCGCGCGCTCGATGCGATTCCGTCGGACGAGGTGGCGAGCTACCAGCCGTTCTGGGCGGCACGCGCGCACCTGCTCGCGGCCGGCGGTGCGCGCGTGGCGGCGCGGCAGGCGTACGACCGGGCGATCGGGTTGAGCAGCAATGGCGCGGTGCGGGCGTACCTGCACGCGATGTCGGAACGGGCCTGAGGCGACCTGCGCCTACCGCGCATTGAAAGTGCGCGGAAACAACGCGGCCTGCGAACGGTCTCGCAATCGGTAGCCCATGGCGGGCCGGCCGAGGCTGCCCGCCACCATGCCCGCCTCTTCCATGAACCCACCATCCAGCATCCGCTTGCGGAAGGCACTCTTGTCGATGTCACGGCCCAGCACGACCTCATAGGCGTGCTGCAGCGACGGCAAGGTGAAAGGCTCTTCCAGAAGAAAGGCCGGCAGCGAGGTGTATTCCACCTTGCTGCGCAGACGCGCAACGGCCGCCTCGAGCAGTTCTCCGTGGTCGAACGCCAGACGTTTGCGCAAGGCCGCATCGACCTCGAACCACGCCACCTCGGCGGCGTTGGCGCCGCTGCGCAACTGCATGGCCTGCACCGGGATGAGTGCATAGAAGCAGTGCGTGGCCGACCAGCCGCGCGGATCGCGCTGCGCCCCACCCCAACTCCCAAGCTGCTCGAGATAGGGCGTGACCACGCCGGTCTTCTCGCGCAGCTTGCGCAATGCGCAGTCGAGCAACGAGGCATCTTCATCGGTGTTGATGAAGCCGCCTGGCAATGCCCATTTGCCAGGAAACGGCTCGTTGCTGTCGGCCGCCCGTTTCACCAACAAGACCTGCAGTGCGTCGTCGAGCACAGTGAACATCGCCACATCGACAGTGACCAACGGGCGGGGAAAGGTCAAGGCAGGGAACGTTGAAGCGGGCATGGTCACGATCAGCTTGACTCCGGATTTATTAGTTGTACTATACAACCCATCATTAGTTGCACAGAGCAACTCAATGAGATCGCAAAAAGAACAACAACGAGAGGAACCCAGAACAATGAACAAGCAGACCACGCCGCTTCCCACCGAGCCCCATCTCGCCCAACGCGAGCGCTGGCCGCAGGACGGAAAGCACATCCTGGCGCATCACGATGCCCAGTCCGTCATCGTCTATCAGGCCTACCGCCCCGCCATCGGCGAATACGCGGTCCGGCACGGCCGTCTCGACGGACCGAACTTCAGCCTTTCACGGATGAGCTGGATCAAACCGAACTTCCTCTGGATGATGTATCGCTCCGGCTGGGGCACCAAGGAAGGCCAGGAGGTCACGCTCGGACTGCGGCTGCGTCGTGCGTTCTTCGAACGGGTCGTGCGCGAGGCCGTCCCTTCGACCTTCGATGCCGAGCGCTATCCTGATCGCGGTGCGTGGCAGGAGGCGGTCAACCGTTCCGAGGTTCGCCTGCAATGGGACCCGGACCACGCACCGGCAGGCAACAAGCTGGAACGCCGCGCGATTCAGTTGGGCCTGCGGGGCCGAACGCTCGCTGCGTTTGCAAATGAAGAACTGCTCGAGGTGATCGACATGCGCGCCTTCGTGGACGCTCAACGCCCGATGGCGCAGAACGACAACCCCGGGCTGCAATTGCCGGTCGAGCATGTGCTCGGCTTCGAATCCTGAGGACCACAAGGAATGACGACGAACACACCCCACGCGCTGCGCAGCAACAAAGACCTGCTCGCGCACATCGCCCAAGGCCACAAGATCGACTGCCTGTTCTTCTGGGGCCACCAGGTTCCGAAGGACGGCAGCATCGGCAAGAGCTGCTTCAGCCAGTGGTACGAGGCGCCCTTCACTGTCGAAGGCGTCACCTACCGTACCGCCGAGCATTTCATGATGGCCGGCAAGGCGCGGCTCTTCGGTGACGCGGCCACCTGCGAAAAGATCATCGCCGCGCGCACGCCCGGCGAAGCAAAGAAGCTGGGGCGCCAGATCGGCAACTTCGATGAAGCGGCGTGGCTCGAAGCGCGCTTCGACCTCGTGACGCGCGGAAACGTTGCGAAGTTCTCGCAGAACGCGGCGCTCGGCGCGTACCTGCTCGGCACCGGCCGGCAGGTGCTGGTCGAGGCGAGCCCCGTCGATGCGATCTGGGGCATCGGCCTCGCTGCGACAGACGCGGCGGCGCAAGACCCGCGCACCTGGAAAGGCCTGAACCTGCTGGGCTATGCGCTGATGGCGGCCCGCGACGAACTGAGGGCGGCCCCATGAACGCGGCGCGCTACCAAGGGTGCCTGCTCGGGCTGGCCTGCGGCGATGCGGTGGGCACCACGCTGGAGTTCCGCACGCGCGGCACGTTCGAGCCCGTCACCGACATGCGCGGCGGCGGCCCTTTCGGCCTGATCCCCGGCGAATGGACCGACGACACCTCGATGGCGCTGTGCCTCGCGGCGAGCCTGATCCATTGCCAGGGCTTCGATGCCACCGACCAGATGAACCGCTACTGCAACTGGCGCAGCGTGGGCTACATGAGCAGCACGGGAAGCTGCTTCGACATCGGCTTCACGGTGTCGGGTGCCCTCACCCGCTACCTCGCATCGGGCGATCCGTTCGCGGGCGACCCCGATCCGCGCACGGCAGGCAACGGCGCGCTGATGCGGCTCGCGCCCGTGCCGATGTTCTACGCGCCGAGCGCCGAAGCCACCTGGCGGCAGGCCGGCGAAAGCACACGCACCACGCACGGCGCGCAGGAGGCCATCGAGTGCTCGCAGCTTTTCGCGTTGCAACTGCGCGCAGCGCTGCAAGGCGAAAGCAAGGCGGCGATCCTTGCCACCGTACCGTTGGCGCCCTTGAGCGAGAAGGTCGCGGCGCTGGCACGCGGCGACTACGCCTCGAAGCCGATCGAACGCATCAAGGGCTCCGGCTATTGCGTCGAATCGCTCGAAGCAGCGCTCTGGTGCTTCGCGCACACCGACTCGTTCGAGCAGGCGGTCCTCGCGGCCACCAACCTGGGTGACGATGCCGACACCACCGCGGCGATCTGCGGCCAGATCGCAGGCGCGTTCTACGGCGTGGACGGCATTCCCGCCGGCTGGCTGCGCCAGCTCGTGATGCGCGAAGAGATCACGCAGATGGCCAACGACCTGCTCGCGCTGGCGCAACGCTGAACGCGCCCGCGCTCAATCCGACGTCACGGCAGCGGCGGCCCCCACGCGCCGCCCTTCGAGCCGGCTGCCACCCTGCGTCAGCGTGACGCCATTCACCTCGCCACCCTCCCCACGCCGGAACACGAACTGCGCACCGATCGCCGTCACCGCGAAGCGATCCGGCCCGGTGGGCGTAAGCCCGTTGTAGCCCTTGCCCGATTCACGCGCCAGCAAACGCCCGTCGCGCACGGTGAAGCCCAGCACCTGCGCCTTGCCGACGCGGAACTCGCCCGCGTAGTCGGCCAGGCGCTTCGGATCGATGGGCACTTCGGTCGTCGGCACCGGGTAGCGGCTCTTGCCGATGGCGAGCATCACGGGCTGCAGCGGCGCGCGCTGGTTGCTGGCCAGCACGATGAGCGCCTCGCCGGTGTCGGGCGCCAGCAGCCAGAGCGTGCGGTAGCCCTCGGTGACGCCCGCGTGGTAGTAGGTGCGTCGGCCGGTCTCGGGGCCGCGCACCATCACGGCATAACCGATCTCGGCGCCCTCGTAGCGCGCGAGCGGCGTGAGCAGGCGCGCGGCGGCCGGGCCCAGCGGGCCGTGGGCGCCCGCGAGGATGGCGCGGCTGAAGGCCAGCATGTCGGCGGCGGTCGAGCGCAGCGCGCTGGCGGGCGCGTAGGCATGCATGTCGAAGCGGCGCTGGCGCTGGTCGCCCGCGAACGGCGGCGCCATGCGCGAGGCCTTGTCGCCGAGCGGGATCACGGTGTCGTTCATGCCCAGCGGCTCGGTGATGCGCGCGCGGACCAGCTCGCCCCACGAGGTGCCGTAGCGCAGCGCCAGCAGCTGTCCGAGCAGCGCCATGCCGAAGTTGCTGTAGCGCGCCTCGCACGGCGCCGCGGCGGCGGTGAGGTGGATGCGCGCGAGCGCGGCCCAGAACATCGGCAGGTCGAAGCTGCGGAACTGCTCGGCCAGCGCGGCGCCGCCGGTCACGCCGTCGGCCATCACGGGCAGGCAGCCGGTGTGGGTGACGAGCTGCCGCAGCGTGATCGCGGCCACGGCGGGCGGCACGCCCTCGGCATGGCCGGCGAGCAGCTTGCCCACGCTGTCGTCGAGCGCCACGTCGCCGCGCTCCACGGCCTGCGCCAGCAGCAGGCCGGTGAAGACCTTGGTGACCGAGCCGATCTCGAACATCGGCTGCTCCGCGCTGGCCGGCGCAATGGCACGCGCCACCAGCGGCTCGGGGTTGTGGGCGATGCCGTAGGCGGCCTTGTCGCCGCGCAGCACGCCGACCACCAGCGTGCCGCGCTCGGCGCCGAGCGCGGTGCGGGCCAGCACAGCAGGGTCGCTGGCGAGCGAGAGCGGTGCGGTGGGCGCGGCCGGCGGTGCGAGTTGCGCGCTCGCCGCGCCCGCCAGCCAGGGCACGAGAAGCCAGGGCGCCAGCCAGCGGCGGCACCAGGCGGAGGGCAGAAGCCGCATCGTCGGAATCCTCGGGCGTGAAGTCGTCATCGTCGAAAGAGCCGCCATCCTGCCACGGCGGCCACAATGACCCCATGCGTGCATTGCTTTCGACTTTCTCCTGGCAGGAACTGCGCCACCACCCCTGGCGCAACGCGGCGGCCGTGCTGGCCGTGATGCTGGGCGTGGCGCTGGCGTTTTCGGTGCAGCTCATCAACGCCTCGGCGCTCGACGAGTTCTCCAGCGCGGTGCGCTCGGTGAACGGCCAGCCCGACCTCGAGGTGCGCGCCGCGCAGGGCAGCTTCGACGAGACCGTGTTCGGCCGGCTCGCGCGCCGGCCCGAGGTGGCGCTGGCGAGCCCGGTGCTCGAGTTCCAGGCCCTGGCCCTGGGCCACGACGGACGCCAGGTGCCGCTGCGCGTGATCGGCGTCGATGCGCTCGCGCTGCCCACCATCGCGCCCGCGCTGATGCCGCAGTCGGCCGCGGGTGCCGACCGCTTCGCGCTGTTCGCGCCCGGCCATGTGTTCCTCAACGCAGCGGCACGCCAGGCATTGCAGTTGCCGCTGCAACCCGCGACCGGTGAGAGCCTGCAGCTGCGCAGCGGCGCCGCGTGGCAGCGCCTTTCGGTGTCGGGCCACGTGACGGCCGGCGGCGCGGCGCTGGCGGTGATGGACATCGCGGTCGCGCAGGAGCTGTTCGGCCCGCTCGGCCAGCTGAGCCGCATCGACCTGCGGCTCGCGCCGGGCACCGACCGCGCGGCCTTCGTGGCCGCGCTCGAGAAGTCGCCCGGCTGGCCCGCGGGCCTGAAGTTCGCCGAGCCGGGCGATGCGGCCGAGCGCGTGAGCAACCTGTCGCGCGCCTACCGCGTCAACCTCACGGTGCTGGCGCTGGTGGCGCTGTTCACGGGCGCGTTCCTGGTGTTCTCGGTGCTCGCGCTCAGCGTGGCCAAGCGCGCGCAGCAGTTCGCGCTGCTCGGCGTGCTGGGCCTCACGCCGCGCGGGCGGCTGCGGCTGGTGCTGGCCGAGTCGCTGGTGCTCGGGCTGATCGGCAGCGCGGCCGGCCTGGCGCTGGGCACCGCGCTCGCGGCCTTCGCGTTGCGTGTGCTGGGCGGCGACCTGGGTGGTGGCTACTTCGAAGGCGTGGCGCCCCGGCTGCACTGGAGCAGTGGCGCCGCGCTGCTGTACGGCGGGCTCGGCGTGGTGGCCGCGCTGGTGGGCGGCTGGTGGCCCGCGCGCGCCGCGCAGGCCTTGCCCGAGGCGCAGACGCTCAAGGGCCTGGGCGCGGCACCCGCGCAGGGCCGCCACCACTGGCTCGCGCTCGGGCTCATCGGCGCGGGCGCGGCGCTGGCCAACCTGCCGGCCATCGGCGGCATTCCGGTGGCGGCGTACCTGTCGGTGGCCTGCCTGCTGGTGGGCGGCATCACCGCCCTGCCCTGGCTGATCGCGCTGCTGTACGACCGCGTGGCGCCCGCGTTTGCGCGGCGCGTGCTGCCGATGCTTGCTGTCGAGCGCGCGCGGCGCATGCGCGGCACGGCGGCCGTGGCGGTGAGCGGCGTGGTCGCGAGCCTGAGCCTGGCGGTGGCGCTCACGGTGATGGTCGCGAGCTTTCGCGAGTCGGTCACGCACTGGCTCGACGTGGTGCTGCCGGCCGACCTGTACGTGCGCGCCACCTCGGGCGGGCGCGGCAGCGGCAACAGCGGCGGCACCAGCAGCACCGACACCGCGACCTTCGCGCCGGCCTTCGTGCAGGCGCTGGCGCAGCTGCCCGGCGTGGCGCGCACCGGCACGCTGCGCACGCAGTCGCTGCAGCTCGACCCCGCGCAGCCCGCCGTGACGCTGATCGCGCGCAGCCTCGAAGGCGGCGTGGTGCGCGGGCTGCCGCTGGTGGGCGAGGCGCTGCCGGTGCCGCCCGGGCAGACCGGCATCTACGTGAGCGAGCCGATGGTCGAGCTGTACGGCGCGAAGCCGGGCACCACGTTTTCGCCACTGGCCGATGCGATGCGCACGGCGACGCCGCAGGTGTTCTTCGTGGCCGGCGTGTGGCGCGACTACGCGCGGCAGTTCGGCGCCATCGCGATGGACGCGCGCGACTTCGAGCGCATCACCGGCGAGCACGACGTGAGCGACGTCGCGCTGTGGCTCGCGCCCGGCGCGTCCGAAGCAGAAGTGCAGGCGGCCGTGCGCGCACTCGCCTCGCGCACCTCACGCGATGGCGCGGTCGAACTCGCCTCGGTCGGCCAGATCCGCGCCACCTCGCTGCGCATCTTCGACCGCAGCTTTGCCGTCACCTACTGGCTGCAGGCCGTGGCCATCGCCATCGGCCTGTTCGGCATCGCGGCCAGCTTCAGCGCGCAGGTGCTGGCGCGGCGCAAGGAGTTCGGCCTGCTCGCGCACCTGGGCTTCACGCGGCGGCAGGTGCTGGCCGTGGTGGCCGGCGAAGGCGCGGCCTGGACCGCCATCGGCGCGGTGGCCGGGCTGCTGCTCGGGCTGGCCGTGTCGGTGGTGCTGGTGAAGGTGGTGAACCCGCAGAGCTTCCACTGGAGCATGGACCTGCTGGTGCCCTGGGTGCGGCTGCTGGCGCTGTGCGCGGCCGTGGTGGCGGCCGGCACGTTCACGGCGTGGATGGCCGGGCGCGCCGCGGCGGGGCGTGACGTGGTGCTGGCGGTGAAAGAGGACTGGTAGCGCCTCACTCCTGCGCGCGTGGCGCACCGGCGCGCATCGGGGCAACGACCTTCTCCTGCCATCGCCGCGAAAGACCACGCCGCGGCGAAGCGCCTTCCGCCCGCACGGTGTGACCCGACGCATGCGCGCAATAGTCCAGGGCTTGGCGAAGTGCCGTGTCCACCCGGCGCAAGGAGATGCAATGCCGGTCCGCCACGTCCTGGCGGGTCATCTCCTCGATCTGCAGTGCCACGAGCACCGAACGATGCCGGTGCGAAAGCCGCTGCATCGCCTGCTCCACGGCCTCCACGGCCGAACGCGCCTCGGCGATGGCATCGGGGCCGGGCGCGTGATCGGCCAGGAGATCGAGGGCCGTATCCCATTCGCCCACGTACTGCCAGGACCGGTCGCTGCGCAAGCGGTCCATGGCCAGGTTGCGCGCCGTTCGATAGACATAGGCCCCGGGACTGCGCACGGGCTCCGATGCCGTCATCTCGCCCAGGCGCAGCCAGGCGTCGTGCAGGCACTCGCTGGCCTGGTCGGAACAGCCGAGATCGCGGGCCAACCGGCGATGCAGGTACGTGTAGTTCGCCGTCAGGAACGCCCGCAGCACGACGCCGACGGGCTCGCCGTGACCCGCGTATGGCCCTTGAAAACAAGAACCGGGATCGAACTCAGCCGCGGACATCGTCTTACTTGCCGGCATGGCGCAACCTGGTCTTCTCAGTTTCTGTCAGCAACGACATCACCGACGCGTCGAACTGGTTGCCGTGCCCAAAGACCTGCACAGGGTTGGCAGGGTCGTACCGAGGCGCAGCGCCCGCTTGCGCGCCGGGGCGTGGCGGCGACGATGCACCCGCACCGCCCGACGGCAGGCTTTCATTGCCGAAGCCCAGCACCCGCACCGTGAAGACCGAGGGCAGGTTCTGCCGTGCCGCGGCACGCTCCTGTCGCATGGACTCCTGCGCCGCCATGGCCGCCGCCGACGCCGCCGCGCTGGCGGTGGTCAGTGCCCCGATGTTCACCGCGGCCACCACCGGCAGCCCGGTCGTTTCGCCCTTGACCTGGATGTTGTCGGCGTTGCGCACCTGCAGCGCGGCAATGTTGAGGTTGCTCGCGACCCGGATGCCGGCATCGCCCGCATCGATGGTGCCCCGGGGCGCGACCAGGTCCACGTCGCCTTCGCCCACGGTGCCGATGCCGGCGCCGCTCATGTCGCGCTTTTCCTGCACGGTGATGTTGCCGTCCGCATCCGACGTGACTTCCGGCGCCTGCGGGATGCGCACGGTCTTGGCGCCGCGGCCGGCGTCGATGTCGCCCTGGCTGGACCACAACACCTGGTCGCTGCCCAGCGGCTCGGCCTGCGAGACGAAGGACAGGATGCGCGAGCGGTTCACGATGATGTCTCGGTCGGTGAACACATTGACCTGCCCCGGCGAGGCCAGCGTCACCAGGCCGTATCCGTCCGGCACCACGGCGCCCAGCCCCGCCACCTGCAGGCCGCCGCCGGGGGTGAAGACGTTGATGTCGCCCCCCTGGTGGGTGCGCGCCGCCATCCGGGTCGCGGCGATGCTGCCCACGCCGGACCAGCTGCTGCGCCAGTTGTCCGGCAAATCTGCGGCGTAGCGCACGGGCTGGCCTTCGGCCGTCGCACCGCGGAACAGCGTGTCGATGGCCGCGGAGCCGCGGCGGTAGCCGCCGTTGATCGGGCCGTTCTGCCCATCGCCCCCGTTCTGGTCGCGCCCTCCTTCGCGCAGTTCATAGACAAAGACCTGGCGCAGGAACTGCTCGCGCACCAGCGGCGGCAGTTGCCGGTATTGCTCCCACGCCTGCTGCGGGCTCAGCTTGCCGTCCGCAGTGCCGGTGAGGCTGGCGACCTTGTCGGCACCGAGCATGCCTTCCACGAAGGACACCAGGCCCCGGCGCGCCAACTTGGCCAGGTCGCCGCGGTTTTCCACCCCGTCGCTCAGGTACAGCGGCGCCACGGTGCCGTCGGCCAGGGTGGTCTTCAGATAGTCCGGCATGGCGGCCACGTTGGCCGGGTTCAGGTAGGCCCGCTCGAAGGCGTCGTAGCTGGCGGCCTTGTTCATGCCGGCCATCAGGGTGATGCCGGCGCCCTCGGCGGGCAGGGCCTTGATGACGTTCGATTCTTCGCCGAGCGGCGTTGCCGACACGTAGTCCCAATAGCGATTGGCATTGGTGTACAGCGACAGGTTGTTGCCCTGGATGTCGCGCCCGGCCAGCAGCAGCAGGGATCCCGGCCCTTGCAGCGCGGTGCGGCTGCCCCTGTCGTAGTAGTAGGCCGCCGCGTCGCCGCTGTATCGCGCATAGCGGTGCGACAGGAGCCTGTTGGCGACAGCCAGGATGTCGTTGCCCGCCGCCAGCATGGTGGTGTCGGTGGGGCGCAGGTTGCGCGCGCTGAGCTCGAAGTTGCGGATGTCGGTGCCGGCCTGCACGTGCACCGATTCCGACGCGATCAGATTCAGGTCGCTGATGGAACCGGTCGCCGCGTACAAGCGGCTGGGCGTGAAGTCATGCACCTGCATCGGCAGCACATCGGGGTTGTCGAACAGCTCCATGCCATTGAGGCTGTTGGTCAGGAACGTGTTCGTCACCGAGAAGCCGCCATAGACCGACTTCAGCGGCGCGCCGAACGCCGATGCCCCGCCCAGCGTGATCGTGAAACCCATCCACGGCCGGAATATCGACGGCCACTTGTCCAGCGTGGTCTGGGTCATGACGATGGCACCCGTGTTCTGCAGGCTGCTGCCGCGCAGGAAGCGCAGGTCTTTCGCGGCCAGCAAAGACAGGTCGCTGCTGTTCGCCGGCGCCATCGCCAGCAGGCCCGCGACGTCGATGTTGCCGCTCAGGGCCGACACGCTGACCTTGGCCGGGTACAGGCCCACCATATCCGTCTGGAGCTTGGTGTCCGTCATGCCGCTCACCAGCCTGGTGGTGTTCTCCGTGTCGTTTCCTGCCACGAATTCCGACTGGTTGACCAGGCGCACGTTGCCGCCGGTGGACACCAGGCTGACGGCGCTGCGCTCTGTCTGACTGCTCATGAACATCGCATGGCTGGACGCGCCGCTGGTGTCCCGGTCGGCCTGGTCGACGTAGGCACGGCGTATCTGCATCGGGTCGATCACGGTCTGCAGGACCAGGTCGCCCAGCGTCTGCAGCTTGAGCGTGGCGTCCGACAGCGCCAGCACGGGCGCGATGTCGTAGGAATAGGCGGTGTTGGGCCAGCTGCTCGAGATGCCGGTCATGACATAGCCGGCGGCGCTCGTGCCTGCGTCGATCTCGCCGGCGCCGCGGCCCACGTAGTACTGGCCGGCCTTCAAGGCGCCGCCTGCGCTCACCTGCAGCTGCCCGCCATTGCGCGTCACGACGGAGGCCGCGGCATCGCCAGCGGAACGCCCGCCCGTCACGCGCATGGTGCTGGGCAAGGCCACCACCAGGTTCACCAGGTCGCCGCCCGCCGACAGCTTCACGTTGCCGCCGCCCAGCGCGCCCAGGCCCTGCTGGAAGCTGGCGTGGTTCACCCACCAGCTCGGTTGCTGGCCCCGGGCGGACATGACCGGCGCCCAGCTCTCGCCCATGTTGTACGCGTCGTAGTAGCCGGTGGGACTGCTGAGATCTCCGCCATAGCGGCCCTGGCGGAACAGCCATTCGGTCAGGATCTGGTCCGAACGCGCGCCCTGCGCGGTGGGCGCACGCACGCTGCCCTGGACCGCGACATCCACGTGGCCACCTGCGGTGCCGTACTGGGCATCGACGCTGGCGGTGTCGAAGCCGCCGCCCAAGGTGGGATCGGCCTCGGCCCGGCCTGCGGTGTACAGCGCGGACTCCTTGTGCGCCAGCACGAGGTCGCGCCCGGCGCGTACCGTCAGGTCGCCGCTGCCGGTGCGCACCAGCTTGCCGGCGCCCGACTCGGTGCCGGCCGTGCCCACGCGGATCGTGCCGGTGTCGGCTGCAAGCGCGCCCGATGGCCGCGTGGCCAGTGCATCGACCGACCCCAGGTCCGCGCCCGCCACCAGGCGCAGGTTCCACGAGGCCGCCTGCTGCAGCCGCGCCGCCCGGCCCGCGCCGTTGTCGCGGCCCGCCACGTCGAAGCCGTCGCTCAGATGGCCGTCGATGTTCAGGTTGCCGCCGGCGCGCAGCGTGAGCGTGCCTTCGCGGTGCGCCGCACCGAAGCTGTCGAACAGGTTCCAGTCGCGGCCCAGCGTCAGGTCGCCCGGGCTGGTGATCTCGATGCCCGCCGCCAAGGTGTAGGCGGCGGCGTTGCCACCCAGCCTCGCCAGGATGCCGGTGTGGCCTGCAAAGGCATTGGCCTCGGCGATCGCCTGCGGGGCCACGGATTCCACCGTGCCGTCCGTGCTGGCATGGCGGCGCACGCCTTCGAGCACCGCGGAGCGCGCGCCCTGCACGGCGGCGTTCAGCGCCGTGACGTTCAGGCCGTCGTTGCCTGCGGTGCGCTGCGCCCGCAGCCGCAGCTTGCCGCCTTCGCCGCCGCTCAGGTCCAGCGTGCCACCGGCCAGATGCAGTTGGCCGTCGACCGCTTCCAGGTCGATGCGGCTGCTGCCCAGGCCATCGACGGCGTCGGTGGCATGGGCCGCCAGCACCGCGCCAGGCTGCATCGTCAGCCCCGCCCCGCCGACCAGGCGGATGCTGCCGCCGTAGGCCGCGTTGGCCTCGACGCGCGCCGTGCCGTCGACAGCAATCACGCCGCGGTCGGTGATGACTTCGAAGTCGGCCACCCGCGTGGTGCCCGCGATCGTCAGGTCGCCCTGACGGACGCGGAACTGGCGCGAGCGGCTGAAGCCCGCATCGTTGAGCGTTCGCGCCAGCGCGCCGAAATCGTCCAGCCGATCGATGGCCAGCGCAAAGTTGCCACCGTTGCCGCCGGCACCGGCCTGCGCTTGCACAGTGCCACCGAAGTGGACCCGCCCGCCGGCCGATGCATCCACGGTCAGGCGGCCGGCGTCGCCACCGTGTGGATGGGCGGACAGGTCCAGCAGGCTGCCCGGGGCCAGGTCGATCAGGCCGCCTCGCGTCGCCAGGCTGATCTGGCCCGCGTCCACGTACTGGGCCGCGTCGAAGAAGACTTTTTCCAGGCCGCCCGCGTGCAGGCGGCCCTGCTCTGCAACCGTCAGGTTGCCCGTGCCGGCATCGACCGCAATGCTGCCGCCCAGCGCCAGCACCGGCAGCGCCACGGTCACGCCCTGGCCCGACAGGCTCAGGCGCGCGCCCAGGCTGGCGCGGCCCAGTGATGCCATCTCCTGCGCATCCAGCTGCGCGTCCTGCTGCAACACCAGTTGGCCTTGCGTTCGCAGGGCCTGGTCTGAGCCGGACACCCCTTGCAGCACCGGCGTGCGCAGCGTCAGCGCCGCTGTACCGGCGTCCAGGCTCCCGGTGCCTTCGCCGGCGATGCGCCGGCTGGCCGACAGCAGCACCTGGTCGAAGCCGGACATCGTCTTGTCGCCCACGCCCAGCACCAGCTCGCCGGCCGACAGCTCGAGGCGACCACTGCCTGTGCCCGCGCTGCCGAGCGACGCGCCCGTGTTCTGCAGCGTCAGGTGGGAGGCCTGCACCTGCACGGCATCGGCGCCATGGCCCCGCAAGGCTGCGGCGTCGAACACCACCTGCGCCAGGCCGCGCATGTCGAGCGAGCGATAGAAGTCCAGGCTGCCGTAGCTGTGCAGCGTCAATGACTGCGCGCGCGACAACTGCGCCAGGGCGTCGGTGTCCAGCACCAGGCCACCGCTGCCGCCGCCGATGCCGATGCGGCTCGCGGCCACCGACAAGGCCTTGCCCGACAGCTGCGCGCCAGCGGCCATCTCGGTGTTGTTGGTGGCGTCGAGCAGCAACGCCTCGCCGCCCTGCAGCAGCGCACCGGCACCGATGCGCACCTGGCCGCCGACGGTGGTGTCCACGTTCTCGCGCAGCGCCCGCACGGCCTGGCCGCTGCTCACGCGCACCAGCGCACCCCAGTCTTTGGAGGGTGTGACGATGTGGTCGTCGCTGGCGTCGTTCGGCGTGTTGTTGTCGCTCCACACGGCCGCCACCTGCGGCTTGAGCACCAGGTTCGCCTCGTCGCCCGACGCGGCGCCGTGCGCGCGCAGCACGCTGCCCGACTCGATCGACACCGCATTCGCCGCGGCCAGGATCACCTCCGGGCCGCTCAGCGCGGTGCCTGCCGTGTTGCGCAGCACCACCTCGCTGGCGGCCACGTCCACCTGCAGGCCGCGCACATTGCCTGTGCGCGTGCCGCCCACCAGCAGGCTGCCCGCGCCGAAGCGCGTCAGGCTGCCGGCGTCCACGACCAGGTAGCCATCGGCGCGCAGGTCGTTGCTGTCCTGCCCCGCGCCGACGATGGCGATCTTGGCGGCGGCGATGTCCACCAGGCTGCCGCGTCCGCCCGCATCGGGTTGCGCGCGCAGCTCGCCGTCCAGCGTCAGCGCGCGGTCGGCCTTGAACACCACCGCGCCGCCATCGCGGGCCAGGCGCGGGGTCACGACGTCCTGCCCTGTGAGGCGGTATTGCGTCAGCTTGAACGCATCCGACGAGAAGAAGGCGTTGCCCCGCGCTTCGTTGTATTCACTGACCTTGCGCACCAGGCTGGCGGGCAGCACGCGCCAGCCCGAGGCCGTGGCATCGCGCGCGCCGCTGATCGTGTTCTGTTCCCGCCCGGCCACGATCGTCGAGCCGTCGCGCAGGCTCACCACCTCGCCACGGGACGCGGCCCACGCCGGCAAGGCCTGGCCCGTGCTCTGCACCGCGAAGGCGCCGGGCAGCAGCGCATAGCGTGCCGGCAGGAGCGTGTACCAGCCAGCGCCCAGGCCTCCGCCGGCCAGCCAGACCCTCTGGCCCGCCGCACCGCCCGCCACGGGCGACAGGCCCTGGTAGCCCGGCAGCACGGCGTACATGCCGGGCAGCGTCAGCACGTCGTGCGAGCCGCCCGAGCCGGGCACGTGCTCCCACGCATGCAGGTCGCCCCCGCCCGCGATGTCCACCACCGCGCCCGCGGCCATGGCCACATCCGGCGCTTGCAGGAGCACGCGTTTTTCCGGCAGGGACGACAGGTAGCGGTTTTCGTCCAGGGCACTGGCATCGCCGGCATTCGCACGGTTGCGGCCCTGCGGGTTGGCAGGGTCCAGCCAGTATTCGGCGTTGCGCAGGCTGCCGTACAGCACGTCCAGGCCCGCACCGGACACCGAGGTCAGGCTGTTCGTGCCCAGCGTCAGGCGCTCGCCGGCATTCAGCGCGATCTGCCCGAAGGGCGCGCGCAGCACGCCGTCCTGCTCGATGACGGGCGCGTTCAGCGTCAGGCTGCCGCCGGCCGACAGAGGCGCCGCGGCGCTCCCGTTGCCGCGCACGGTGATGGAGTGGTCCGAGTTGATTCGCGCCGTGACGGCGGTGGCCGGGTAGACCTGCGCGGCCTTGATCTCCAGCGCGCCACCCACGTCCAGCGTGGCCCGCAGCTGGGGGTCGTCGTAGTCGGTGCCGCCTTCGCTGTAGGCGCCCGCCACGAAGCGCAGGTCGCCGGTGTCCAGCACCGTGCGTTCGAAGCCGCGCAGCTTGACGTCGACGGGCGACGCGGACTCGCCCTTCGCACCCCGGCCTGCGATGTCGATGGCCTGGGTGGCCGACAGGATCAGTTCGCCCGCATTGCGGGCCGGGGCGCCGACCGTGCCGGTCAATGGATTCAGTTGCAGATGGTGGGCATGCAAGCGCACCACGCCGCCCAGCCCGTCGCTCTGGATGACCGGGGCGGTGATGCCCAGGCGGCCGGCGACGCTCAGGTCGACGCCGCCGGCCAGCTGCACGCCCACCTGCGTGGAACGCAGGTCGACCGCCGAGAAGCCCGTGTCCTGCAGCGCCTTCGCCGACACGTGCAGGGTGCCATCCGAGGTGGCGATGTTGCCGATGTGGATCTTGTGGCTCAGTGCCGTTCCGGTGCCGCTCCAGAAGTACTTGTTGAGCAGTTCGACCACCCGCTTGTCGATGCTCGCGTCGTGCTCCCACGGCGCCCTGTCGGCGCCCGGTCCCGCGGCAAGCGCCGCGCCCGCGTCGAGGACGAGCCCCTTGCTGCTGGACACCGACGTCGGCAGCATGGTGTTGATCGCGGTGCGCATGGCGCTGCTCATCTTGACGTCGCCGGCGTACTCGTCGCGCACATCGAGGTTGCCGCTGGTGCCGATGATCCGCGCGTACTTTTCTCCGTTGAAGGTGTACGTGCCGGTGGGGCTCTTGTAGTAGAGGAAGGAGCCGATGTCCGGCGCCACCAGGTCCCCGGACGCACGCCCGGCCTCGCTGGTGTCCGTGATGGACAAGGACCCGCCCGCCGCCTGGGCATTGCCGCCGTGGGCGCGCAGCCTGGCATTCATGGCGCCGCCGGCGGCGGCCTCCATCACGACCGCGCCGCCATTGCTGCCCAGTTCCTGTTCCACGCGCCGCAGGGCACCGAGCGCGCCCGTGCCGCGGTCCCAATACGCCACCGTGCCCCGCGCGCCCGACACGTCGATCAGCGCACCGGCCTGCGCATCCAGCGTGCCGGCGCTCAGTGTGACCGTGCCGCCCGGCAGCACCTTGCCCTGGGGCAGGCGCATGGCCGGGTCGTGGAAGATCTGCGCCACGCCGGGCAGCAGCAGCTCGGCCCCGTCGGCCAGCGTCAAGGTTTTCTTGGCGCGGATGTTCAACGTCCCGGCCGGCGCCTGAAGGCGGCCCGCCACCACCACGGAAGCCTGCCCGGACCCGTCCGCGTCCAGCGAGATCGCGCCGCCGGGTTCGGTCCGGATGCTGGCGTTCGCGTCGATGCGGATGCCGCCGCCGGTCGCGCCGGTCGCCAGCGACAGGCCGCCGGGCGCGCGCGCGGCGCGGCGCTGTTCGCTCAACTCGTCCAGTGCCTTGGGGGCCAGCACATCGCCCAAGGCGCTGCCGCTGGGCAGCGTGCGCAGCGTCGATACCGCGGCGGGCATGTCCCAGCTCGTGGGCTGGATGTGCACCTGTGCGCCTTCCGCGACCACGACGTCCCCGCCGAGCGAACGGATGCCGATCGTGCCGAAGCCGCGCTCGGTGTACAGGGTCTGCGGCAGGTGCAGCGGCTTGGCTGCGCCCGATGCCTTCCCGCCCGTGGCGTCGGCCGCAGGCGCGGCGCCGCCCACCTGCACGTCGCCGATCGCCGTGAGCGTGAGCCGGGACGCATCGCCCCCCGCCCAGCCGCGCAGGTCCAGCGTCTCGAGCGCCGCGTTGTCGAACGCCGTCAGGCTGATCGCCCCGCCGTTGCCTGCCTTCACCTTGCCGGCCTTGCCGCCCGCCGTGACACCGGACAGCCAGCCGCCGCCGGACACGTCCAGCGCCGCGCCGGCGGCCACCTCCACGTTGCCGTACACCGTGCCCAGGCCCTCTTTCATCGGGGTCCCCAGTGCGATCGAGCCGCCGTGGATGGCGCGGCCCAGCGTGACGCCGCTGCCGGTGTCGTTGACCCACTGGCCCGCGACGCTCAGCAGGCTGTTCGCACCCAGGCGCAGCACGCTATCCGCCTTGCCGCCGGCGCTCAGGGCAATGGAACCGCCCGGGGCGATGAGCTTGCCCTGGATGTCGAAGTTGCCGGGGATGCCCTGGCCGTCATAGACCGCGGCCGTGAAGCGCGCCCCCGGCTGCAGAGTCACCACCGCGTTGTCTTCCAGCACGAAGCCGGTGTTGAGGTTCAGCTCGATGGCGCCCAGGCCTGAATGGCTCAGCCCCGCGGCGGACAGCCAGGTGGTGCGGCCCACGCCCGCGCCAGCGCCGGGGGCTTGCCCTTCCGGCTCGGTCAGGAAGGCGTCCTTGCCCAGCGGGCTGTCGATGCTGAAACCCGCCGGCAGCAACGCGGGCTTGTCGCTGATGACGACCTGGCCCAGGGTCCACATGCCCTCTTGCGCGCGGTTGGAACCCACCGTGAGGCGGCCGGCCCGAGGCAGCTCGGCCACTTCCTGCACCCGGTCGCCGGGCTGCACCGAGCCCCGGAACTCGCCCTCCAGGATGAAGGCGCTGCCGGCACGGATGTCGATCGAACCGGCATTGCGGCCTTCCTCGTAGCCAGGTTCCCAGCGCCGCCCCGACAGCATCGGATTGACGTAGGTCTGCGTGACGCCCCAGCGCGCATGCGCCTGCAGGTACTGGCCCGCGATGCCCGTGTAGGTCATGTCCGCCGGCGCGGACGACATCGTGTAGGTGCGCCCGTCCGCGCCGCGCAGCAGGGTTTCCGTGTTCCAGCCGTCGCTGTAGCGCACCGAGCCGCCCGACACATCCAGGATGGAACCGGGCCGCGTGATCACCGAGCCATTGGACTGGATGGTGATGTCGCCGCCTCGCGCCGCCAGCTCCGACAGGCCCACCAGGCCGTTGCCCACCCAGCCCGTCACGTCCGCCAGCGTGGTGCCGACCCAGACGCCCTTGAGCGCCTTGCCGGACTCGTCGGTGACCCATTCGACGCCCGCCATCAGCCCCTTGAAGGCACCCGACCTGCGTCGATCCACGATGACCTTCCGGCCGTACAGCCAGGTGTTCGCCTGCAGGTGGGAGTCGCGCAGTTCGTTGATGCGCAGTTCGGCCTCGACGAAGTTGCTGGCCATGTCCACCGGCATCTGCATCAGACCCGCGGTGCTGACGGTGGCGTGTTCACCGATGAGGATGCGGCTGCCGTCGCCCACCTGGGTGTTGCGCTGCAGGGCCGCCGGGTTGGCCTGGGCCTGGATGTCGATGTGGCCCGCAGCGGCGGTGACCTGGGCACGGGTCTGCACGTCGATGGTCTTGCCGTAGAGCTCGATGCGCCCGGGCTGGTAGCGGTTGGCCAGCGAGCCGCTTTCGATCCGCGTGGTGTCCTGCCAGTCGTTGACGACCTGGGTGATGCTGTCCGGCCCCAGGGTCAGCGTGCCGCCCGACCAGGCCGTCAGGCGCGGGACGTCGGCCGCCAGGTTGATGTCGATGTTGTGCACGCCCTGGCCCCAGGCGCGCAGGCGGATGGAGCCCGTGCGGTTGTTCAGCGCGGTGCTGGCCTGCAGGATGCCGCCCTGGTTGATCTCGCGCGACACCATGGTGATGTCGCCGTGATCGGCCTGGATGATGCCGGTGTTGTGCACGCTGTAGCCGACCTGGGCCGCGCGCTGCTCCATCAGCGGCAGGATGTCGGACACGATGCGCCCGATGAGGTAGGGCTGGAAGGCGGGCGCTGTCTGCGGATTGATCAGGAACTTGGCCGGAAAGAGCCAGGGCCGCACCGACGAGGTGACGGCATCGAAGCCGCGCACGGTGGGGCTGATTTCCTTGGCTTCCAGCCACACGTTCTCGCCGGCGCCCAGCAGCGTCTGGCCGCTCGGCGTGCGGATGCTGCCCGCATTGCTGACCTTGGGCGCGAACATCAGCACGTGGCCGCCCTGGCCCGTGATCTGCGCACCGGCCAGCACCTTGACGTCGCCCGGCGGCTTGCCCGGATCGAAGGCCGGGCCCATGTCGGCGAACTGCACGTTCGAATCGGCCGGCATCTGCTTGGAGTTCTCGCCGAAGGTGGGAATCCCGACGCCCACTTCGAGGCCGCTCCAGTAACCGGGGTCACCTGATTTCGCGCCCAGGCGCGTGTTGAGACCGGCCTTGAACTGTTCGTCGCTGAGCTTCAGGCTGGAGGCGACCAGGTTGCGCACGTTGACCTGGCTGCTGCCGGTGAACAGGATGCCGTTGCGATTGATGAGGTAGACGCTGCCCTCGGCCTCGATGCGGCCGGCGATCTGGCTGGGTCGCCCGCTGGGGTCGTTGATGCGGTTGAGCGCGATCCACTCGTTGGCGCCGGTCTTGGCGTGGGTGCCTGCACGCTGGTCGAACTTCACCGTCGTGTGCTTGCCGACATTGAAGGTCTCCCAGTTCAGGATGGCCTTGTCGGCGGTCTGCTCGATGGTGACCGTGGTCCTGCCGTTGGCTGCGGCCTGGACGGGGTCCCTGGCGTTGAGCCAGCCGGCGGTCAGCGAATTCGTGTCGACCTTCAGGCCGCCTTCGGTAAGACCGTCCGGCGCGGACTCGCCGCTGGCCAGCGCCTCGGCCCGCTTCTGCGTCTGCTGTGCCTGCTGCGCGGCGATCGCGCGCGCGGCCAGGTTCAGGTTGGTGATGGACGTCTGCAGCTGCTGGCTCGCCGCCGACGACGGCTGCGTCGGGTGGATCAGGCTGGACGCCGGCGCGCCGTTCGGCAGCTTGCCCGTGGCGATCGCGCCCGCCTGCGCCGCGCCCTTGTCGGCGAACCACGCCGGACTGAACGCCCGCTGGGCGTGCGCGCTGCCGAGGACCCCACCGGCAGCCAGCGCCACCGCGATGGCCCGCGCGAGGGGCGCCATCCTGAAAACCTGCTGCGCCGCGCGCGCCGGTCGATTCTTTTCATTGCACCCACTGATGGTCATTTCTCGTTCCCGCCGAAGTAAAGCCTGTGCCGAAGGGGCTGCGCGCTGCACGCAGGCCAGCCCCATTCAAGAAGCCCCTGCGATGGCGATCGAAAGCCAAGGCGACAGGAGCCGTCAGTTTCTTGACGGGACGGGAACGTCGAATTCCAGAAGAATATTTTTGGCCTCGTTGTGGGCGCGCGCGTGTCGCTGCGGCCTCGGTCCGGAAAGTCCTTGCAGATCAACGGCCGGGACGCACTGCACCTCGGCAAAGTCACGAAAGCTTCACAGTGGCTGCGCACGACCACCATGGGAAGCCGCGACATCGAGACAGGGTCACCAACCCAATCCCGGGGGATCCACCTCTAGTGTGGTGTCCCGCAAATAGCTGCGCAAAATGAAATCGATGCGTTTCGCGTCAGGGCAAGGCGCAAACCGCAGCGATACCCGTAGGTATCGCGAGGATTTGCAACGCCGCCCTGGCGTGAAAGGCGCGATTTCATGCGCAGCTATTTGTGGGACACCACACTAGCTCAGGACCAGCACGCCGGCAGGGAGCGACCGGGCGTTCAAGCCGAAGGAACGCTGCATCTGGAGCAAGGCCAGATCGAGACGGTCGAGCTTGAAGGTCGCGGTGACCGTTTTCCCCCGCAGCGCATCCACCATCAGGACCACACGCCCGGGGCGGTAGCGATTGATCTCGTCCAGCACCACCGACAAGGGCGCCTGCTTGAACACGAGCTCACCGCGCCGCCAGGCAGAAGCCACCTCGGGGTCTGCGGCGGCGATGCCGCTGATCGAGTGATCGCGGTAGACCGCTTGCTGGCGTGCCAGCAGCACACGGTCGCCGGCCGGGTGCTCGATGCGCACGCGCCCCGCCAGGCAAGTCACGCACACCCGCCCTTCCAGGCGGCTGATCTCGAAGCGCGCCGATTCGCCAATGCTGCGGCCGGCGCCGGCCACGACGCTGAAGGTGCGCGCACTGGGCAGCATCTCGATCGCCGCTTCGCCGTTCAGCAATTCCAGCCCCTCGGCCTGGTCGTCCGAGACCACCCGGCGGATGCTGGTGCGGGTGTTCAAGGTCACGCCGATCTGGTCGGACCACGCGATCGCACGCTGCTCGCCGGCGGCCGTGCGCCAGTCCGCACGCCATTCATCGGCCGCGGGCCACAACCCCAAGGGCGAATAGACCGCCACCCCCGCGACACCGGCCGCCGCGGCTGCGCCCGCCACGCCCAGGAAGGCCCGGCGGCTCGCCGCGGGCTTGCGCAGGGTCTCGCGGTGAAGGCTCGCCGCTTCGGCGTCGGTGCGCACCAGCCGGTTCAGCGCGGGTTGAAGCACGCGCCACTGCTGCCGGGCCTCGATGAACGCTGCCTGATGCAAGGGACTTGCGTCACGCCAGCGCCGGAACGCCTGGGCCTCCCACTGCGTGGCGGCGCCCGAATGCAGCTTGCGCACCCACGCGCGCGCGTCTTCGCGCAGCGTCTCGGGAAGCGTCGGTGGTGAAGGGTGCGTCGTCATGTCGGTTTCAGGGGCCCCGTACTTGATAGACGGTTGCCGACACCGCAATCCGCAAACTATTTCTTCGTGCCGTCATGAAGACCTGCCAGAGCGCGGCTCCAGCCGCGAGAACAGAAGATCCTGCGCGGCCTTCAGTTCGTACTCGACGGTCCGCACAGGAATGCCAAGCCGCGTGGCCACGTCGCGCTGGGACCAGCCCTCCAGTCGAACCAGCAGCAGGATTTCGCGGCGGCGCGGCGGCAGGCGCGACAGCAGGCCGTCCAGCGCCTCCAGCTGCGAACGGGCTTCGGCGACCTCGGCGGGACCGGGCGCCGGGTCCGGCAGCTCGTTCATCAACATGTCGATGTCGTCCGACAGCAAGACCTGGCTCTGTGCGCGCCGCACGTCGATCGCCAGGTTGACCGCCATGCGCAGCAGGTACGCCTGGGGCGTGGCAATGGGGCCCGCCATGGGCTGGCTGCGCTCCAGCTTCAGCCAGGTTTCGTGCAGGGCGTCTTCCGCCAGTTCGCGATTCCCCAGCCGCACGGCCAGGCGTTGCTTGAGCTGCTCGTAGCGTTGCACCAGGAAGCTGCGCAGCAGCGGGATGACGTTCTCCGTCATGCGTCAGTGCACCGTGGCACAGCGGGGCCCGGGCAACACGTCGTGCGGCAGGATGGCCAGCGTGAGCGGCAGCGCCAGGTCCACCGGCGGAGGATGGTCCATCTTCAGAGGAGCCAAGGCCGCGAGCATGGCGGCGTCCCGCCCGGGGTCTCCCGAAGACGACACCAGGCGGGCCTGGCTGAGGCGGCCCGACGCGGTCACCTGCAGTTGCAGGATCGCGCGGTAGTGGCCGGGGGCCGTACGCAGATCGGCGCACAGCGCGTCCCAGACGCGGGCCTGGACCAGGGCGTCGTACCCGCGTGGCGAACCGCCGGTCGACGCCACCCCGGGCGCCGCTGCGACGCGCTTCAATATGAAGGCGCCTGAAAGCTGCGTGTCCACGTCATCCGCGGTGAAACCCGTGCCGGCCAGCAAGGCCCGCAAGGCGGCATGCGGCGCATGGCGCCCGCGCACCGGGGCGGACGTTCGCCCCGCCACCCACTCGTCGATGAACATCACCGATCGCCCCGACACCGCGGCGTACTGCGCCAGGGCAGCCGCCAAGGGCTGCGCCGGCAGATCGAAATCCAGCATCTGCGATTCGGACGACGCGCGGGTGGCGGCATCTGCCGACTGCACGTCGGTGCCCGCGGCCACGGCCTTCGCTGTCGATCCCCAGGCGATGCAGACGCACACCACGGTGCACGTCAGGCCGGAGACGAAGGCTCGCACGAGCCTGTCGTCCCTGCCCCGGCCCAAGCCCCGTCCAACCACTCGCCCACGACCACCATGCGCTGAAGTCAACAAGGAAGAAGTGGATCGTGTCAGCAAGCTTGTGGGCAGTATTTCAACTCCTGCAAGCATCACATCGGCGAATGACGACCGCGTGACGACCGGCAGGGCCGGGCGCGCCGCGGCGGGGCGCGGGCAGCGCCCTCTTGCGTGACCGGTCCTGCTAGCGCCCCGGCGTCAGCTGGATCCGCTCCACCGTTTCCTTCTCGACCGCCCCGCGGCTGTAGACCAGCGGCACGTACTTGCCCTCGAGCCACAGCGGCGCCAGGTCGCGGTAGTTCGGGCTGTCGGGGTTGCCCGACTGGCCCGGCGTGTTGATGACGCGCGAGGCGTCCCAGTTGCCGACGTCGAGCACCATGCGAAACGACGCGCCCGAGGTCAGCTTGTAGTCGTTCGCGCGGTAGGTGGCCGCCATCGGCGTGAACGACGAGCCGGACATCGGCCAGTCGCCCACCTCGAGCTTCTTGCGCGTGGCCGCATCGACCACGCCGCCCAGCGGATGCCGGAACTCGGCGCGGTGCAACGCGCCCCACTTCCACGCCGCCGGGTCGGGCCCGAGCTTGGCGGACAGCTCCTGCATGGCGGCGGGCAAGGTCGTCAGCAGCAAGGCGTCGCGCTGCGCGTTGCTGACCCAGCCGGACGGGTTCTCCAGCAGCAGCACCATGCGCGTGTTGTCGCCGGGTGCGGCCAGCGCGGCGGCGGCATCGCCCGCCCCCGCCTTGAGCACGGCCTGGCGCAGGAACTTGCTGCTCCACACCTCGTACAGCGCGGCCGCCGCGCTGTCGCGGTCCATGGCGCCGTCCCAGCCCTGCAGCAGGCGCAGCGCCGCCGCGGTCTGGGCGTCGTCGCTGCGCTGGCCGGCCAAGAGCTTCAGCACGCGCTGCGCCGGGGTCGCGACGATGTCGTTCTGCATGCGCTCCGAGTCCTCGATGGTGAAGCGCGAACCCGCCGCCACCTTGGCCGCGAACAGTTCCTTGAGCCGGCGCGCGCGGGCCGCATCGCTCCACTCGTAGCCCACGCCCTTCTTCGCGGCGGGATGGTCGGGCGGGATGTTGTTCTCGTTGGCCGTGACGACGTAGCCGCGCGCGGGGTTGAACTCCGAGGGCAACTCGTCGCCGTTGCGAAAGCCCGACCATTCATAGCGGCCGTCGCCCGGCACGGGCATCAGGCCGTCCCAGTTCGGGCGGATCGGCGTGAGGCCGCCCGGAATCCAGCCGACGTTGCCGCTGCTGTCGGCATACACCTGGTTTTCGCCCGGCGCGCCCCAGCGGTTCATGGCCGCGCGGAACTGGTCCCAGTTGCGCGCGCGCATGTAGTCCATCGAACCGAAGTACGGCGCCATGCCGGGCTCCAGCCAGGCGGCGCGCAAGGCGAAGGCGCGACGCTTGCCGGGCTCCGCGACCAGCACGGGGCCGTGGCGCGTGAAGGTGTTGACCACCTCGCGCGGCGCGGCCTCGCCCTTCACCGCGATGCGCTCGGTGACGCGCGTCATCGGCTCCCAGCGGCCCTGGTAGCGGTATTCCTCGGGGTTGGCCGGGTTGAGCTCGTACACGTACAGGTCTTCCTGGTCCATGTAGAAGCGCGTGAGGCCGAAGGCGATGGTGCCGTTGTGGCCGATCGACAGGCCCGGCAGGAAGGGCTCGCCCGCGCCGATGGCGTCCATGCCGGGCGCGCTCAGGTGCGTCATGTAGCGCAGGCTCGGCGCGCCGTGCGCGCGGTGCGGGTCGTTCGCCAGAATCGGTCGGCCCGTGGACGTGAGCTTCGGCGCGATGACCCAGTTGTTGCTGCCGTAGGCGGCGGTGGGGTCGCCCTGCGCCGCGTCGTCCTGCTCGGCCTTCGCGGCGATCGCCTCGGCACTGCCCGGCAGCAGCGCGACCGGCGCGGAAGACGCGCCCGCGTTCATGCCCACGCGCGTGTTCTCCTTGGTGAAGCGCGGCGCATCGGTCGCCCGCAGGTAGGCCGCGCGCAACTCCGCCGCCGGAAGGCTGCAGGGATCGAAGCCCTCGGGCACCTTCGGCGTGACCGGCGGATCGAGCTCGCGGCGCAGCCAGTCGGCCTTGACGCCCGACGCGCCGGCGCAGAACGCGCGTGCGCGGTCGACCTCCGACGTGAAGTTGAGCGTGAGCCCGTGGTGCCGGATGCGCACCACGTCCTCGGGCGACCACGCGGCCGGCTGGTAGCCCAGCAGCGCGAACTCGGTGGGCAGCAGCGCGGGCTGCGCGCGCACCTGCGCCACGTAGGCATTGACGCCAGCCGTGAAGGCCTCGGCCACGCGCTTGGCGTCGGAGCCGTAGGCCAGCCATTCGCGGTACATGTCGCCGCGGTAGAGCACGGCGCGCGCGGCGCGGTCGCTCTCGACCCAGGCGGGGCCGAAGTCCTTCGCCATCTCGCCCAGGCCGCGCTTGCGCCACAGGTCCATCTGCCAGAGCCGGTCGCGCGCGGCGATGAAGCCCTGCGCCACGAAGGCGTCGTAGAGCGTGCCGGCGTACAGGTGCGGCACGCCCCAGCGGTCGACCAGCACTTCGGCGGGCTTCTCCAGACCAGGCACCGCGAAGGATGAGGCGGGTCGCGTGGGCGTGTTCACGCCCGGGGCATTGGACGCACACCCTGCGAGGGCGAGGACCGCCAGCGACACGGCGCCCAGGGAAAGCCGATGGTTCATTCTCTTCATGCAGTTCGTCTCCGGTCTTGTTGTGGATTGGCAGCGGGCAGTATCCCGATTTCTGTCACCCGAGGGGTTACAAGGCATGACTTGTAGACTGGCGCGCTATGCAGCCCACCACCCCTTCAACCTCCTCCTGCGACAGCTGGCTCGCCGGCGCGATCCGCCGCATCGAAGCCGACTACCAGCGCAGCGCCGACACGCACCTCATTCCGCTGCCGCTGCCCGCGCTGGCCGCGCACGGCATCGACCTGTACCTGAAGGACGAATCGACGCACCCCACCGGCAGCCTCAAGCACCGGCTCGCGCGCTCGCTGTTCCTGTACGCGCTGTGCAACGGCTGGGTGCGCGAAGGCACGACCATCGTCGAAGCGTCGAGCGGCTCCACCGCCGTGAGCGAGGCCTACTTCGCGCGGCTGCTGGGCCTGCCCTTCATCGCCGTGATGCCGCGCAGCACCTCGCCCGAGAAGGTCGCGCAGATCGCCTTCTACGGCGCGAGCTGCCACTTCGTGGACCACGCCGCGCAGGTGTACGACGAGGCCCGCGCGCTGGCCGAGCGCACCGGCGGCCACTACATGGACCAGTTCACGTACGCCGAACGCGCGACCGACTGGCGCGGCAACAACAACATCGCCGAGAGCATGTTCCAGCAAATGGCGCGCGAGCGGCACCCGGTGCCCGCGTGGATCGTGGTGGGTGCCGGCACCGGCGGCACCAGCGCCACCATCGGGCGCTACCTGCGCTTTCGCTGCCACGACACGCAGGTGTGCGTGGCCGACCCCGAGGGCTCGGTGTTCTCGGCCTACCATCGCAGCGGCGACGCCACGCTCACGGCGCCCGGCTCGCGCATCGAAGGCATCGGCCGCCCGCGCGTGGAGCCCAGCTTCGTGCGCACGCTGGTCGACCGCATGCTCGAAGTGCCCAACCTCGACTCGGTGGCCGCCATGCATGCGCTGTCGGCGCTGCTGGGGCGCAAGGTCGGCCCGTCGACCGGCACCAACTTCGTGGGCATGCTGGCCGTGGCGCACGAGATGCGCGCGGCCGGCCAGCAGGGCTCGATCCTTTCGCTGCTGTGCGACGCGGGCGAACGCTACCTGCCGAGCTACCACGACGCCGACTGGGTGCGCAACGCCTTCGGCGACATCGCGCCGGCGCAGCAACGCATCGACGCGCTGGTGGCGGGCTGATGGCCATGCGCCCGCCCCGTGGCCTCATCGCGCGGCGGCAGCTCCTGCTGCTGGCCGCGCTGGCCGCCGCGGGCGCGCCGCATGCCGCGTGGGCCCTGCCTGCGAAAGCACTGCAGTTTCCGCGCGACTTCGGCAGTCACCCCGGGCTGCGCACCGAGTGGTGGTACATCACCGGCCACGGCCAGACCGCCGCAGGGCGCGCGTTCGGTTTCCAGGTGACCTTCTTCCGCTCGCGCGTCGACGCCACGCAGGCCATGCGCTCGGCCTTCGCGGCCAAGCAGCTGGTGTTCGCGCACGCCGCCGTCACCGACCTCGAAGGCCGCGTGCTGCGGCACGACCAGCGCATCGCCCGCGCGGGCTTCGACGTGGCCTCGGCCAGCGAAACCGACACCGACGTGCGGCTGCGCGACTGGTCGCTCGTGCGCGACGCCGGCAGCGGCGCCTACACCGCGCGCATCCCCGCCGGCGAGTTCACGCTCGACCTGCGCTTCGCGCCGTCGCAACCCGTGCTGCTGCAGGGCCGCGAAGGCCTGTCGCGCAAAGGCCCCGAGCCCGAGCAGGCGAGCTACTACTACAGCGAGCCGCAGCTGCAGGCGCAGGGCCGCCTCACGCTGCAAGGCCAGGCCCCGTTCGAGATCGCTGGCACCGCCTGGCTCGACCACGAATGGAGCGAAGCGCTGATGCACCCCGAAGCCGTGGGCTGGGACTGGATCGGCATGAACCTCGACGACGGCAGCGCGCTCACCGCCTTCCACCTGCGCCGCCGCGACGGCAGCGCGCTGTGGTCGGGCGGCTCGTTCCGCCCGCGCGGTGGCGCGGCACGCATCTTCCAGCCCGGCGAGGTGCGCTTCGACGCGCTGCGCAGCTGGACCAGCCCGCGCACGCGCGCGAGCTACCCGACGCACTGGCGCATCGACACGCCCGCGGGCCGCTTCGAGGTGCAGGCCCTGCTCGACGACCAGGAACTGGACAGCCGCGGCTCCACGGGCGGCGTGTACTGGGAAGGCTTGAGCGAGCTGCGCGATGTGCAGCAGGGCCAGCGCGTGGGGCGCGGTTACCTCGAGATGACGGGCTACGCGGCGCCGCTGCGGCTGTGAGCCGAAGCCCGGCGCGACGGGCTACTTCACGCCCTGGCTCAGCGCCTGCGCCGTGTTGCGCGACAGCGCGCGGACGTGGTCGTCGATCGCCGAAGCGACCGGCGCGAACTCGGCAGTGCTCAACCGCTTGAGATCGCGCGGCTCCTGGAAATCCTTGAGCTGCCGCACCCGTTGTCGCTGCTGGGCAAGCGTCGGCTCGTAGGCTGCGAGGTTCAGCGGCGGGTCCATGACGAAGACCTTGGCTTCGATCGCGGGCACCGCGAAGTACCGCGTCGACCCCAGCATGCTGCGCGTGAAGAGGCCCGAGTTCTGCATGACGCTCTCGCCGCAGGGCCCACCGGTGCACTCCAGGCGCGCCTGCGTTCGCGTCGCCTCGACGAGGACCACCGCGGCAATCTGCTCGTCCTTCAGCTTGCGTGTCGCCCACGCCTGCGCAGGATTCGCGATCCAGCGATCGTGCTTGAAGACGGCCAGCGCGTTGACGGAGGTCGTGGCAAAGCTCGTGAGCCGCACCACCTGGAAGCCGGCTTTTTCGAGCTCCGACGTGAAGGCCTCGTAGACCTTGGCCGTGGGGTTCCAGGGGAACGGGTACGTGGTCGAGAAGTTGTTGAAGACGGTCGTGCCCACATGCATGTGTTCCGCGGATGCGGTGGGGATGCGGACCAGCAGGCCGACCTTCGCGCCCTTCGCGAGCTGGCCGCTGTTCGGCGGCAGCGGCGGTGGGGTCATGCACCCTGTCAGCGCGAGCGCCACGAAAAGTGCGAGCAGCCGTCTGCGCATGGGGGTCTCCTCCATCTTCTTGTCGGTGTGGGCCTGTGCGGCCGGGTGCGGATGATTGTGCCGAGCGCTGCATGCGGCGTCGCCACGGGAACCGGTGGTTTTGGACAGCGTCGGTTTGTCAATGCCGATGAGGGCCGCGGCTCACGCCGAGACCGTCACCCCATTGCGCGCCAGCACCGCCAGCAGCTTCGGAATGTCGGGCGCCGGCCCGACCGGAATCTCGCGGTCGATGGCGGTGAACATCTGCGCGGCCATCGCGTCCTGCCCCGTGATCTCGAGCATCTGCCCGCCGCCCTTGCCGTAGTGAAAGCCGTGCACCGTGCCGCGCGGCACGTGCACCAGCGTGCCGGGCTGGCACCGATGCGCCTGGCCGTCGCAGAGGAACTCGACCTCGCCGCCGAGCACGTAGAACGATTCGTCCCAGTCGTGGCTGTGCGGTGGCGGGCCCGTGCCTTCGTCGCCGCGCTGGAAGGTGACGCCGTAGCTTTGCGTCGAGGCATTCGACGCCAGCACCGTCACCTGCGTGCCGAGCACGTTCAAGGGCGTTTCGCGCCGCTCGGGCGGGAGGACAAAGTACGGAAGAAGGGCCATGGCCGGCTCCTCGAAGTGGGAGCCGGATTCTGCGCCCCGGCCACAGGGGGCACAAGCGGTGGCGCCGCAGGGAGGGTAACCTCCCCGCCGCCGCGCCACCTGCATCGCTACTTCGCGCGGCGGCGCTCGATGAAGGCGATGATTTCGCCCATGATGCCCTTGCGGAAGGCGAGCACGCAGATCACGAAGATCAGGCCCGTGACCATGGTGACCGACTCGCCCAGCGTGTTGAACCAGTCGACGGTCGTGATGCGCGCCAGGAAGTTGCCGAGTTCGCCGATCTTGTTCTCGAGCAGCACGACCACCGCCGAGCCCACGATGGGGCCCGACAGCGTGCCCAGGCCGCCCACCAGCGTCATCAGGATGACCTGGCCCGAGGCGGTCCAGTGCACGTCGGACAGCGTGGCAAAGCCCAGCACCAGCGTCTTGAGCGAGCCGGCCAGGCCCGACAGCGCGGCCGAGATCACGAAGGCCAGCAGCTTGAAACGGCTCACGTCGTAGCCCAGCGAGAGCGCGCGCGGTTCGTTTTCCTTGATGCCCTTGAGCACCTGACCGAACGGCGAGTGGATGGTGCGCACGATCAGCAGGAAGGCCGCGACCACGATCACCAGCGCCACGTAGTACATGGTGAGGTCGTTCGACAGGTCGACGACGCCGAAGAGCTTGCCGCGCGGCACGCCCTGCAGGCCGTCTTCGCCGCCCGTGAACTTGGCCTGCAGCGCGACGAAGAACATCATCTGCGCGAGCGCCAGCGTGATCATCGCGAAGTAGATGCCCTGGCGGCGGATGGCCAGCACGCCGAACAGCCAGCCCAGCAGCGCGCCGGTGAGCGTGCCCGCGATCAGGCCCAGCTCGGGCGTGAGGCCCCAGACCTTGATCGCATGGCCCGCCACGTACGCGGAGCCGCCCAGGAAGGCCGCGTGGCCGAAGGACAGCAGCCCGGTGTAGCCCAGCAGCAGGTTGAAGGCCGCGGCGAACAGCGCGAAGCACATGAGCTTCATCACGAACACCGGGTAGGCGCCGAAGAACGGCGCGAGCACCAGGGCGACCAGCAGCAGCGCGTAGACGACGGTGGAGATTTTTTTCATGTTCATGCCGCTCGCCTTATTTCTCTTTGCCGAACAGGCCGGCGGGGCGGATGAGCAGCACGATGACCATGATCACGAACACAACCGTCGAAGAAGCCTCGGGATAGAAAACCTTGGTGAGCCCCTCGATCACGCCCAGGCCCAGGCCCGTGAGGATGGCGCCCATGATGGAGCCCATGCCGCCGATCACGACCACCGCGAACACCACGATGATGAGGTTCTGCCCCATCAGCGGCGACACCTGCATCACCGGCGCGGCCAGCACGCCGGCGAAGGCGGCGAGCGCGCAGCCGAAGGCGTAGGTCAGCGTGATCATCAGCGGCACGTTGACGCCGAAGGCTTCCACCAGGCGCGGGTTCTCGGTGCCGGCGCGCAGGTAGGCGCCCAGGCGCGTCTTCTCGATCACGTACCAGGTCGCAAAGCAGATCACCAGCGACGCCACGACCACCCAGGCGCGGTAGTTGGGCAGCACCATGAAGCCCAGGTCGGTGGCGCTGGACAGCAGCTCGGGCGCATCGTAGGGCAGCCCCGACACGCCGTAGACCGAGCGGAACACGCCTTCGATCAGCAACGTGAGGCCCAGCGTGAGCAGCAGGCCGTAGAGGTGGTCGAGCTTGTAGATCCAGCGCAGCAGCAGCCGTTCGATGACCACGCCGAACAGGCCGATGAGGACCGGCGCGGCGATCAGCATCACCCAGTAGTTGACGCCCAGGTACTCCATCGCCATCCAGGTGAGGACGGCCCCGAGCATGAACAGCGCGCCGTGCGCGAAGTTGATGACGTTGAGCAAACCGAAGATCACCGCCAGCCCGAGGCTCAGGATGGCGTAGAACGAGCCGTTGACCAGCCCCAGAAGGAGCTGGCTCAACAAGGCGGGAAGGGAAATGTTCATAAGCGTTTCAACGAACCCGGGCGCCGCAGGGGCGCCCGCGGGAGGTCACTTCCAGAGGGCGCAGCGGCTTTCGGCCTTGGTCGTGAAGACTTCTTCGCCCTTCAACTTCTGGACCACCTTGTAGTAGTCCCACGGCTGCTTGGATTCGGCCGGCGACTTGACCTGCACCAGGTACATGTCGTGCACGAAGCGGCCGTCGGCGCGGATGCTGCCCTTGGCGTAGAAGTCGTCGATGGGCGTGGACTTCAGCGTGGCCATGACCTTGTCGGCATCGACCGTCTTGGCGGCCTGCACGGCCTTCAGGTAGGTCATGGTGGCCGAGTAGTCGGCGGCCTGGATGTCGGTAGGCATGCGCTTGGTCTTCTCGAAGAAGCGCTTGCCGAAGGCGCGCGTCTTGTCGTCCAGGTTCCAGTCCCAGCTGGTGGTGAGCAGCAGGCCTTCGGTGTTCTTCAGGCCCAGGCTGTGCACGTCGGTCACGAACACCAGCAGGCCCACCATCTTCATGCTCTTGGTGATGCCGAACTCTTTCGCGGCCTTGATGCTGTTGATGGTGTCGCCGCCGGCATTGGCCAGCGCCAGCACCTGCGCCTTGGAGTTCTGCGCCTGCAGCAGGAAGGACGAGAAGTCGGAGGTGTTGAGCGGCGCCTTCACCGAGCCCAGCACGGTGCCGCCCTTTTCCTTCACGACCTTGGTCGCGTCGGCTTCGAGCGCCTGGCCGAAGGCGTAGTCGGCGGTCAGGAAGTACCAGCTCTTGTCGCCACGGCCGATCACGGCCGCGCCGGTGCCCTTGGCGAGCGCGACGGTGTCGTAGGCGTAGTGCACGGTGTAGGGCGAGCACTGCTCGTTGGTGAGCGCCGAGCTGCCCGCGCCGTTCACGACGAAGACGCGCTTCTTCTCCTGCGCCACCTTGGCCATGGCCAGGGCCGTGCCGGAGCTGGTGCCGCCGAACAGCATGGTCAGGCCCTGCGTGTCGATCCACTCGCGCGCCTTGGAGGCGGCGATGTCGGCCTTGTTCTGGTGGTCGGCCGTGAGCAGCTCGATGGGCATGCCGTTGACCTTGCCGCCGAAGTCGTCGATGGCCATCTGGATCGCCAGCGCGCCGTTCTTGCCTTCGACGTCGGCGTACAGGCTCGACATGTCGGTGACGAAGCCGATCTTGACCTTGTCCTGTGCCTGGGCGGCACCGGCGGCCAGCGCAGCGGCTGCGAAAACGGCGGAGAGAGCGAATGTGGTGGTCTTCATGGATGTTGTTCCTGTGGGGTGTTCGGTGGTGTCACTTCCAGAGCGTGCACTTGGACTCGGCCTTGGTGGTGAACACCGTGTCGCCGGGCAGCTTCTTCACGAGCTTGTAGTAGTCCCACGGCGTCTTCGATTCGGCGGGCGACTTGACCTGCATCAGGTACATGTCGTGCACGTAGCGGCCGTCGGGGCGGATCTGGCCGGTGCCGAAGAAGTCGTTGAGCTTCATCTTCTTGAGCTCGGCCATGACCTTGTCGGCATCGTCGGTCTTGGCGGCGTCCACGGCCTTGAGGTAGGTCATGGTGGCCGAGTAGTCGGCGGCCTGGATCTCGGTGGGCATGCGCTTGGTCTTGTCGAAGAAGCGCTTGGCGAACTTGCGGGTCTCGTCGTTCAGGTCCCAGTACCAGCTGGTGGTGAACTGCAGGCCCTCGGTGTTCTTCAGGCCCAGGCTGTGCACGTCGCTCAAAAAGATCAGCAGGCCGGCCAGCTTCATCGACTTGCCGATGCCGAATTCCTTGGCGGCCTTGATGCTGTTGACGGTGTCGCCGCCCGCATTGGCCAGGCCCAGGATCTGGGCCTTGGAGTTCTGCGCCTGCAGCAGGAACGACGAGAAGTCGGACGCATTGAGCGGGTGGCGCACCGCGCCGACGATCGTGCCGCCCTTGGCCTTCACGACGGTGGAGGTGTCGGCTTCGAGCGCGTGGCCGAAGGCGTAGTCGGCCGTCAGGAAGAACCAGGTCTTGCCGCCGCCGTCGACCACCGCGGCACCGGTGCCCTTGGCGAGCGCGACGGTGTCGTAGGCGTAGTGCACGGTGTAGGGCGAGCACTGTTCGTTGGTGAGCGCCGACGAGGCCGCGCCGTTGTTGAAGTACACGCGCTTCTTCTCGGCCGCGACCTTGGCCAGCGCCAGGCCCACGCCCGAGTTGGTGCCGCCGAAGACCATGCTCAGGCCTTGGGTGTCGATCCACTCGCGCGCCTTCGAGGCGGCGATGTCGGGCTTGTTCTGGTGGTCGACGGTGAGCAGCTCGACCGGCTTGCCCGCCGCCTTGCCGCCGAAGTCGTCGATGGCCATCTGGATCGCCAGCGCGCCGTTCTTGCCTTCGAGGTCGGCGTACAGGCTGGACATGTCGGTGATGAAGCCGATCTTGACCTTGTCCTGGCCTTGCGCCTGGGCGGACGCTGCGAGCGCCAATGCGCTGAAAGCCAGGGCGAAAGCGGTGAGCCGATTTTTCATGGATGTCTCCAGCAGTAGCAAGAAGGGGTGAAAGAACTCAGACGCCGAGCAGCTCGGTCAGCACGGGCATCTTGGCTTCGAGCTCGGCGGCGCCGAACTTTTCGACGATGCGGCCGTGCTCCATCACGTAGAAACGGTCGGCCAGCGGCGCGGCGAAGCGGAAGTTCTGCTCGACCATGACGATGGTGTAGCCCTTGGCGCGCAGCGTGGTGATCATGCGGGCCAGCGCCTGCACGATCACGGGCGCCAGGCCTTCGGAGATTTCGTCGAGCAGCAGCAGCTTGGCGCCGGTGCGCAGGATGCGCGCCACGGCCAGCATCTGCTGCTCGCCACCCGACAGGCGCGTGCCCTGGCTGTGGCGGCGCTCGGCCAGGTTGGGGAACATGGCGTAGATCTCGTCGACCGACATGCCCTGCCCTGCGCCCTTGAGTTCGGGCGGCAGCATCAGGTTTTCTTCGCACGAGAGGCTGGCGAAGATGCCGCGCTCTTCGGGGCAGTAGCCGATGCCCAGGTGGGCGATGCGGTGCGTCGCCATCGAGACGGTCTCGACGCCGTTGACCTTGATGCTGCCCTTGCGGGCGCCAGTGAGCCCCATCACGGCGCGCATCGTCGTCGTGCGGCCCGCGCCATTGCGGCCCAGCAGCGTGACGACTTCGCCCGGCTGCACGACCATGTCGACGCCGTGCAGCACGTGCGATTCGCCGTACCAGGCCTGCAGACCCTTGATTTCGAGTGCAGCGGTCATCAGTGAGCCCCCTGCATTTCGCCGTCGGTGGTGCCCATGTAGGCTTCCATCACCTGCGGGTTCTTCGAGACTTCGGCGTACGGGCCTTCGGCCAGCACGGCGCCGCGCTGCAGCACCGTGATGGTGTCGGCGATGGTCGAGACCACGCTCATATTGTGTTCGACCATCAGGATGGTGCGTCCGGCCGACACGCGCTTGATGAGCTCGGCCACGCGGTGCACGTCTTCGTGGCCCATGCCCTGCGTGGGTTCGTCCAGCAGCATCAGCTCGGGCTCCATGGCCAGCGTGGTGGCGATCTCGAGCGCGCGCTTGCGGCCGTAGGGCAGGTTCACGGTCTGTTCGTCGGCCAGTTCTTCGAGGCCCACCTCGGCGAGCAGCTCGCGGGCGCGCGCATCGAGCGGCTTGAGCGACTTCTCGCTCTTCCAGAAGTGGTACGAAGTGCCCAGCTTGCGCTGCAGGCCCAGGCGCACGTTCTCGAGCAGCGTGAGGTGCGGGAACACGGCGGAGATCTGGAACGAACGGATCACGCCGCGCCGCGCGATCTGCGCCGGGCGTTCGCCCGTGATGTCGTGGCCGTTGAACAGGATCGTGCCGGCCGTGGGCTCGAGGAATTTGGTGAGCAGGTTGAAGCAGGTCGTCTTGCCGGCACCGTTGGGGCCGATGAGCGCGTGGATCGAACCGCGCTTCACCGAGAGGTCGACCTTGCTGACCGCGGTGAATCCCTTGAATTCCTTGGTGAGCTGGCGTGTTTCAAGAATGACGTCGCTCATCTCGCGGCGTCGTCCGTGTGCGGAAAAAAGAAATCGGTCATGCGGTCCATCTCAATGCGCCACCATCGAGCGCGGACCGATTGTTGGTGGCTGCTATGCAATTGCATACTGGGGCAAATGCCTATGCTGCACTGCAACCATTCACAGAGTGCGCCCCCTCTGTGCGAGCGACTGTCGTCCCGACGACATTGCGCACCGCAGCACGCACACCTGCAAACGCGCGATGCATGCACGCGCACCATCATGAGGATGTCGAGCACGCATGCACGCTTCGTGAAAAACTGGCGTGCCCGCTGCGCTGCCGCGATGCGCTTTCACCCGGATTGAATCCATCACCGCCATGCCGAACTTCCGCTCACCCGAATTCCTTGCCAGCCACATCGCCCACACGCTGGCGTTCTACGCGCCGCGCAGCCGCGATGCCTCGGGCGGCTTCTTCCATTTCTTCACCGACGATGGCACGGTGTACGACCGCCGCACACGCCACCTCGTGAGCAGCACGCGCTTCGTGTTCAACCACGCGATGGCCTGGCGCCGCTTCGGGCGGCCCGACGATCTTGCGGCGGTGCGCCACGGCCTGGCGTTTTTGCAGACCGCGCATGCGCAGCCGAATGGTGGCTATGCATGGCAGATCGACTGGGATGGCCATCAAGCCACCGTGCAGGACGGCACGCAGCACTGCTACGGCCTGGCCTTCGTGCTGCTGGCGCACGCGCATGCGCTGATGGCCGGCGTCGAGGAAGCACGCGCCGGCCTCGCGCGCACCCGCGATCTGATGGAACAGCATTTCTGGGAACCGGCGCACCAGCTGTACGCCGACGAGGCGACGCCAAGCTGGCAGGTCGGCCCCTACCGCGGCCAGAACGCCAACATGCACGCCTGCGAGGCCATGCTCGCGGCCTACGACGCCACGCGCGAGCCCTTCTACCTCGAGCGCGCACGCACGCTGGCCGAAAGCATCACGGGCCGGCAGGCCGCGCTCGCCGACGGGCTGGTGTGGGAGCACTACCGCGAGGACTGGTCGGTCGACTGGGACTACAACCGCGGCGACAAGACCAACATCTTCCGGCCCTGGGGCTTCCAGACCGGCCACCTCACCGAGTGGGCCAAGCTGCTGTTGCAGCTCGAGAGCCACCTCGGGCGCGGCGCGCCCGGCACCGAATGGCTCGTGCCACGCGCGCGCCACTTCTTCGACACCGCGATGCAGCGCGGGTGGGACGCGGCGCACGGCGGGCTGGTCTACGGCTTCGGTCCCGATGGCGCGGTGTGCGACGGCGACAAGTACTTCTGGGTGCAGGCCGAAAGCTTCGCCGCCGCCGCCCTGCTCGCGGTGCGCACGGGCGACGCCGGCTACTGGGACTGGTACGACCGGATCTGGGCCTACAGCTGGGACCACTTCGTCGACCACGCGCACGGTGCGTGGTATCGCATCCTCACGCCGCAGAACGCGAAGATCAGCGACGAGAAGAGCCCGGCGAGAAAGACCGATTACCACACGATGGGTGCGTGCCATGACGTGCTGAAGGCGCTGGGGCACGGCGTGAAGTAGCCACGCTGATCGTCACGATCCGCACAAATCTTGTGCGGCCCCGCCTCTACCCCGCAGCGTGCGGGCTGCCTACGCTTCAAGCCTTCTTTCACTCACGCAGAGAACGCATGAAGCACCCCAGCATCCGCAGCCTCACCGGCGCCGTGCCCACGAGCCGTCTCGATCCCGCCGCCACGGCGCTGATCGCCATCGATTTCCAGAACGAATATTTCGACGGGCGCATGCCCATTCCCGACGGCCTGGCCGCCCTGCGCCAGGCACGGCGCCTGATCGATGCCGCCGACCGGCATGCGATGCCGGTGTTCCATGTGCAGCACGTCGCGCCCGCCGACAGCCCGATCTTCGCGGAGGGCAGCCACGCCTTCGGCATCCACGACGCACTGCGCCCGGCGCCGCAACACGCCGTGCTGCGCAAGGCGACGCCGAGCGCCTTCGCCGGCACCGCACTCGAGGCCGAGTTGCAGGCGCGCGGCATCACGACGCTGATCCTCACGGGCCTCATGACGCACATGTGCGTGTCGGCCACGGCCTTCGATGCCGCACCGCGCGGCTACCAGAGCCTCATCGTGGGCGACGCCTGCGCGACGCGCGACCTCGACCTGGAGGAAGGCGGCGTGCTGGGCCACCGCGAGCTGCATCGCGCGGCGCTGCGCGGCGTGTCGGATGTGGTGGCCGAGGTGCGCTCGACCGACGAGGTGCTGCAACTGCTGGAAGCGGGCCGCTGACGCCCTGCCCTTCACATGCACCCACGAATCCACCCTCTTCGATCCATGACCATGAAACGCTCTTCTGCCTTGTTCCTCGCCCTGTCCTGCGCCCTGAGCGCGTCGGGCCTCGCCACTGCCGCCACGCCGGCACCCCGCACGCCGATCTCGGCACCGGCCGACACGCTGCAATGGCAGGCCCTCGCGGGCGGCATCCGCTACGCCAACGTGCGCGGCAACCTGACGGGCAATGGCCCGTACGAAGCTTTTGTCGAATTCCCGGCCGGCTTCGACAACCCGCACCATCGCCACACGCAGGCGCTTCCGTCCGTCGTGCTCTCGGGTGTGTTCTATGCGATCTTCGATGACGGCAAGAAGGTGCTGTACCCGGCCGGCTCGTACTACCTGCTGCCGGCGCGGCTGCCGCACCGCAGCGGCTGCGAGCCGGGCGCGAACTGTCTGCTGTTCCAGTACCAGAGCGATCGCTTCGACCTGGTGCCGACCACGTCGAAGTGAGGCGCTGCCGCCGCGTTCAGTCGCCCTGCCCGTCCGCGGGCAGGTAGCGCGCGGCGGCAAAGTCGACAAACGCCCGCACCTTCGGCGACAGGTGCCGGTTCTGCGGATACAGCGCGTACAGGTTCAGCGGCTGCTGGCGGAATTCGGGCAGCACGCGCACCAGCTCGCCGCGCGCCACAGGGTCGCGCACGAGGAACGCCGGCGACGCCGCCAGCCCCGTGCCCGCCAGCGCGGCGCTGCGCAGCACGAGCCCGCTGTTGGCCTGCAGCCGCCCACCCACGTCGACCGTGCAGACGCTGCCGTCCGGCGCGGTGAAGCTGGGCTGTGCGGCCTTCGCGGCCAATGAATAGTTCAGGCAGTCGTGCGCCGCCAGGTCGGCGGGCGTTCGCGGCGTGCCGCGCCGCTGCAGGTAGGCGGGCGATGCCACCCACCACTCCTCGAAGCTCGCGAGGCGCTTGACGATCAGCGTCGAGTCCGAGAGTGCATATGCCAGTCGCAATCCCACGTCGAAGCCCTCTTCGATCAGGTCGACGAAGCGGTCGTTGCAGACCAGGTCGGCCTTGACCTGCGGATGCGCGTCGAGAAAAGCCGGCAGCCACTGCGCCAGCTCCTCCAGCCCGAAGGACATCGGCGCGTTGATGCGCAGCAGGCCCGTGGGCTCGACCTGGTGCTGCGCCACGACCAGCGCCGCGGTCTCGACCTGGTCGAGGATCTGCCGCGCGTGTTCGTAGTAGGTCTGGCCCGCCTGCGTGAGCGCGAAGCGGCGCGTGGTGCGGTTCAGCAGCTGCACGCCCAGCGCCGTTTCCAGCTGCTTGACGTGGCGCGAGACCACCGTGTGCGACACGTCCATCGCGTCGGCCGCGGCGGTGAAGCCGCCGGCCTCCACGACGGCGCGGAACGCCTTCATGGCCGCGAACTGGTCCATGCGCGAGCGCTGCCCGTTGTCAGTGCGCGCCGGCGGCCGCGTCGCCGCCCGCGCCGCCCTTTTGCGGCCGTGCCAGCCACACCAGCGGAATCAGCAGCAGGAACAGCACCGCCGAGGCATAGAAGATGTCGTTCGTCGCGAGCATGAACGACTGCTGGTCGACCAGCCGGTTGATCTGCCCGAGCACCTGCTCGGAACTGAAGCCGCTGCCGGTCAGCCCCGAGATGGCGCTGGTGGCCGCGCTGTTGCCCGGGTTCACCGACTCCACCAGCTGCGCATGGTGCAGGGCCGCGCGGCTGTCCCACAGCGTGGTGGCGATCGAGGTGCCCATGGCGCCCGCCGTGATGCGCAGGAAGTTCGACAGCCCCGACGCGGCCGGGATGCGGTCGGGCGTGAGGCCCGACAGCGTGATGGTCACGAGCGGAATGAAGAAGAACGCCATCGCGATGCCCTGGATGATCGTCGGGATGATGATCGTCACGAAGTCGGCCTGCGTGTTGAAGTTCGAGCGCATCCACAGCACCAGCGCGAACACGAGGAACGAGAAGGTCGCGTAGCGGCGCGGGTCGATCTTGGACACCGTGAGGCCCACCACCGGCGAGAAGAAGATCGCCAGCAGCCCCACGGGCGCCATGATCATCCCCGCCTGTGTGGCGGTGTAGCCCATCCACTGCTGCAGCCACAGCGGCAGCAGCACCACGTTGCCGAAGAACAGGCCGTAGGCGATGGCCGTGGCCACCGCGCCCGACCAGAAGTTGCGCCGCTTGAACAGCGACAGGTCGACCACCGGATGCTTGTCGGTCAGCTCCCAAACCAGGAAGAAGGCGAAGCCGACCACGGCCACCACGGCCATCGTGACGATCTCGGCCGAGTGGAACCAGTCGAGCTCCTTGCCCTTGTCGAGCATGAGCTGCAGCGAGCCCACCCACAGCACCAGCAGCGCCAGGCCGATGGCGTCGATCGGCACCTTGTGCGTCTTGCTCTCGCGCTTGTGGTACAGCGTCCAGGTGATGGCCGCGGCCACGATGCCGACCGGGATGTTGATGTAGAAGATCCACGGCCACGAGATGTTGTCGGTGATCCAGCCGCCGAGCAGCGGTCCCATCACGGGCGCGACCAGCGTGGTCATCGACCACATGGCCATGGCCAGGCCGGCCTTGGCCTTCGGGTAGCTCGACAGCAGCAGCGTCTGCGACAGCGGGATCATCGGCCCCGCCACGAAGCCCTGCAACGCGCGAAACAGGATGAGCGTGGTCATGTTGGGCGCCAGGCCGCACAGCAGCGAGGCGACCATGAACAGGATCACGCTGGCCATGAACAGGCGCACCTGGCCGAAGCGCTGGGTCATGAAACCCGTGAGTGGCACCGCGATGGCGTTGGCCACCGCGAAGCTGGTGATGACCCAGGTGCCTTGCGTGGTGCTCACGCCGAGGTCGCCCGAGATGGCCGGCAGCGACACGTTCGCGATCGACGAGTCGAGCACGTTCATGAAGGTGGCGGCGGACAGCGCGACCGTGCCCCACACGCGGGCGGAGCCCTCGAGCGGGGGGTGCGCGATGTAAGCAGGAGCAGCAGTGGCCATGGCGCGAGCTGTGAGGGTTCAGCGAATGGCTGTGATCAGCCCGGCTGGCCCTGCGTGGCGACATGCGCGGCCGGCACAGCGTTGGAGGCCGCCGGACGGCTCACCGCCGCCGTGGGCGTACCGCGGCCGAGGTTGGCGGCGACGATGCGGTCCACCTCGGCGTCGGCACCGCGGTCGAGCTGGCTGTAGACCTGCGTCTGCGCGAAGGCGGTGCTGCGCGGCGCGTCGGCCAGCATCTTGCCGGTCTTCTGCGTGATGTCGATCTCGGCGTCCATCGACAGGCCGATGCGCAGCGGGTTGGCCTTGAGTTGTTCGGGGTCGAGCGCGATGCGCACGGGCACGCGCTGCACCACCTTGATCCAGTTGCCGGTGGCGTTCTGCGCCGGCAGCAGCGCAAAGGCGGCGCCGGTGCCCACGCCCAGGCCAGCGACCTTGCCGGTGTACTCGACCTTCTTGCCGTACACGTCGGCGGTGAGCTTCACGGGCTGGTCGATGCGGATGTTGCGCAGCTGCACTTCCTTGAAGTTGGCGTCGACCCACAGCTGGTGCAGCGGCACGATGGACATCATCGGCGTGCCGGCGGCCACGCGCTGGCCCAGCTGCACGGTGCGCTTGGCGACGTAGCCGTCGACCGGCGCAGGCATGGCCACGCGCTGCGTGGCGAGGTAGGCCTCGCGCACCTTGGCGGCGGCGGCCAGCACGCTCGGGTGCTGGGCCACGCTGGTGCCTTCGGTCAGCGACTGGTTGCTGGCCAGCGCCTCACGCGCGGCGACCACGCCGGCCTGTGCGGCGGCCAGTGCGCTCTTGGCGTTGGCCAGCTGCGTCTCGGCGTGGTTGAGTTCTTCCTTCGACACGGCGCCGTTGCCCGACAGCGCGCGGCGGCGCTGCAGGTCGTCCTGCGCCTTGGCGATGTCGCTCTGGGCCTTGGCGATGTCGCTCTGGCGCAGCGTGACCTGCGCGGCCAGCGAACCGTTGTTCGCGTACAGCGTGCGCACCTGGCGCACGGCCTGCGCGAGCGCGGCCTCGGCCTGCTCGAGCGCGACCTTGGCATCGGCCGGGTCGAGCTGCACCAGCGGCTGGCCGGCCTTCACGAAGTCGGTGTCGTCGGCGCCGATGGCCATGACGGTGCCGCCGATCTGCGGCGTGATCTGGATGACGTTGCCCTGCACGTAGGCGTTGTCGGTGTTCTCGTAGTGGCTGGCGACCAGCCATTCGTACAGGCCCCAGCCGCCGCCGGCGACCAGCACCACGGCGGTGAGAACGGTGAGTGCGCGGCGGCGCTTGCCGTTGCCCGCGGGCGCCTCGGGCGCGGCGGTGGTGGGCACGGGGGAAGCGGATGTCGGAGTGTTGTTATCGCTCATGATGGAGTTCTTTCCGAAGAAGGCGGATCAGCAAATCAGTTCTGGGTGGCGGCCGTCGGGGCCGAAGCCGTGGCGGTGGCCGGTGGCTGCCAGCCGCCGCCCAGGGCGCGCGCCAGGCCCACCTGCGTGTCGAGGGCGCGGGCCGCCAGGTCGACCGCGAGCCGGCGCTGGGCCAGCACGGCGGTTTCGGCGGTCAGCACGTTGAGGTAGTTGCCCAGGCCCGCGCGGTAGCGCTGCACGGCAATGTCATAGGCGCCTTCGGCGGCCGTCTGCGCGGCGCGCTGTTCGGTCTGCTGGCGCGTGATCGACTGTGCGCTCGACACCTGGTCGGCCGCGTCGCGCACGGCGTCGAGCACGGTGGCGTTGTAGCTTTCGATGGCCACGTCGAGGTCGGCCGACTTGCCGCGCAGGTTGGCGCGCAGGCGCCCGCCCTCGAAGATCGGCAGGTGGATGGCCGGGCCCACGCCCCACTGCTCGCTGCCCGACTTGAGCAGCTTGCCGAAGCCCAGGCTCTGGAAGCCGGCAAAGGCCGTGAGGTTCACGTTGGGATAGAACTGGGTCTTGGCATTGGCCACGTCGCTGGTGGCGGCTTCGACGCGCCAGCGCGCGGCGGCGATGTCGGCGCGGCGGCCCAGCAGGTCGGCCGGGATGTTCGCCTGCAGCGCCATCGGCTTCACGCCCGCGAGCACCGGCGGCTTGAGCGAGGCCGACACGTTGGGCTGGCCCACGAGCGCATCGAGTGCGTGCTGCTGCAGCGCGATCTGCTCGTTGAGCGCTTCGATCTGCTGGCGGGCTTCAGGCAGGCCGCCTTCGCTCTGGCGCAGTTCGAGGCGGGTGTCGAGGCCGGCCGAGACGCGGTCGCGCACCAGCTTGAAGGTCTCGTCGCGCTGGGCCAGCGTGCGCTTGGCCACTTCGACCTGCTCGTTCAGGCGCGCCCACTGGAAGTAGCTGCGCGCCACGTTGCTCGCGAGCAGCACGCGGGCGGCATCGGCGTCGGCCGCTGCGGCGTTGGCTGCGCCGAGGGCGGTGTCGAGCGCGCTGCGGTTCTTGCCGAAGAAGTCGAGCTCCCAGCTCGCGCCGAGCTGCAGCAGGCCGATGTTCTGCGTCGAGCCGCCCAGCGGCGCCGGGTAGATGTAGTTGCTGTTGAACTTCTGGCGGTTCAGGTTCAGGTCGGCACCGACCTTGGGCAGCAGCGCCGCGCCGGCGATGTCCGCCGAGGCCTGGGCGCGCACGAGGCGCGCACGCGCGACCTGCAGGTTCGGGTTGCCGGCCACGGCCTGGTCGACCAGCGCATTGAGCTCGCTGTCGCCGAAGGCCTGCCACCACTGGCTGTCGAGGCTGGGCACATTGGCGCGCGCGGGGTCGGCCGCGATGCCGAGCGTGGTCGCGTCGCGCAGCGTGGCGTGCGAGCCGATGCCGGCCATGTCGGCGCAACCGGCGAGCGCGACCACCGCCAGCGCGGCGGCCACGACGGGCGTGCGGCGCAGCGCGCGCACGGCGAAAGACTCAGTCATTCTTCTCTCCACGGGCCGCGAGGCCCTGTGCGTTGTCGAGGATGCGGCGCAAGTAGTCCTTGAGCTGCTCCCATTCTTCGAGGCTGAAGCCGGCCAGGTACTCGTTCTGCACCCGGCTCAGCACATAGGGCACTTCCTTCGCGGCCGCACGGCCTTCGTCGGTGAGTTCGATGTTGACCACGCGGCGGTCTTCGAGCGAGCGCACGCGCCGGCACAGACCCTTGGCCTCGAGGCGGTCGAGCAGGCGAGTCATGGCGCCGGTGTCGAGCTCGCAGGCGCGGGCCAGTTCGGCCACGGTGGTGGCGGCGCCGACGTGCAGCTTGTACAGCGGCACCCACTGCGGATAGGTGGGGCTGCCGGGCTCGCACATGCGCGTGCCGACGGTCTGGCCCACGGACGTGACGATGCGGCGCATCAGGTAGCCGATGCTCTCTTCGGCGCGGTAGTCCTCGGCGCGATAGAAGGCGGCCGGCGGGCGCACGGCCTCGTCGGGCGTCGGAGGGACCGGGGAAATGGGGGCATCGCTCATGGCCGAAATATTAGTTGTCATGGCAATTACTGTCAAGGCGACCTTTGTGGGGGCAAGGGCTCGGTAGAATTCGCGCCCATGGCTTCTTCCCCTCCGTCGTCCTCCGCAGCCAAGGGTTCGCCCCGCTCGCTGTCGGGGTTGCGCCCCTTCCTTCGCCCCTACCGCGTGCAGATCGTGCTGGCAGGGGTCTTCCTGGTGATGGCGGCGGTCACGACGCTGGCTTTCCCTATTGCCCTGCGCAGCCTGATTGATGGCGGCCTGGTCAGCGCCGACAAGGGCGCCCAGACCATGGCGCTGCGCGAGCACTTCGGTGCCCTCTTCGCCGTGGCCGTGGCGCTGGGCCTGTTTTCGGCGGCGCGCTTCTATACGGTGAGCTGGCTCGGCGAGCGCGTCACGGCCGACCTGCGCAACGCGGTCTACGGCCATGTGCTGCAGCAGAGCCCGGCCTTCTTCGAGACCACGCAGACCGGCGAGGTGCTGTCGCGCCTCACGGCCGACACCACGCTGGTGCAGACGGTGGTCGGCTCGTCGCTGAGCATGGGCCTGCGCAACGCGGTCATGGGCGTGGGCGCGCTGGCGGTGCTGGTCTGGACCAACCCTTATGTGATGGTGCAGGTGCTGGGCATCCTGGTGCTGGTGGTGCTGCCGAGCATGTGGTTCGGCCGCCGCGTGCGCAAGCTGTCGCGCGCCAGCCAGGACCGCGTGGCCGACTCGAGCGCCATCGCGGCCGAGGTGCTGAATGCGATTCCGGTGGTGCAGAGCTACACGGCCGAAGGCCGCGAGGCCGACCGCTTCAAGGGCTCGACCGAGAACGCCTTTCATACCGCCGTGCGCCGCACGCGCGCGCGCTCGGTGCTGGTGGCCTTCATCATCATTGCCACCTCGGCCGCCCTGCTCTGGGGCCTGTACGAAGGCACGCAGGCCGTGCTGCGCGGCGACATCACGGCCGGCCACCTGGGCCAGACCGTGGTCTACGTGGCGATCCTGGCGAGCGCCACCGCGGTGCTCGGCGAGGTGTACGGCGACCTGCTGCGAGCGGCCGGCGCCACCGAGCGCCTGATGGAACTGCTGCACGCGCCGACGGCCATCGCCTCGCCCGCACGGCCGGCAGTCGCGCCCGTTCCCGCCGCGGGCAGCGCCATCCGCTTCGACGCGATCACCTTCCACTACCCCTCGCGGCCGGGCACGCCGGCGCTGCGCGACTTCAGCCTGGACATCGCACCGGGCGAGACCGTGGCGCTGGTGGGATCGAGCGGCGCCGGCAAGAGCACGGTGTTCCAGCTGCTGCTGCGCTATTACGACCCGCAGTCGGGCCGCATCGTGCTCGACGGCGCGTCGCTCGACGCGCTCGCGCTGCACGACCTGCGCACCCGCATCGGCCTCGTGCCGCAGGACGCGGTGATCTTCTCGGCCAGCGCTTTCGAGAACATCCGCTACGGCCGGCCCGATGCCAGCACCGACGAGGTGCACGCCGCGGCGCGCGCCGCCTTCGCGCACGACTTCCTGCAGGCCCTGCCCGAGGGCTACGACACCTTCCTGGGCGAACGCGGCGTGCGGCTGTCGGGCGGCCAGCGCCAGCGCATCGCCATTGCGCGGGCCATCCTGAAGAACCCGCCGCTGCTGCTGCTGGACGAAGCCACCAGCGCGCTCGACGCCGAGAGCGAACGCATGGTGCAGGCCGCGCTGGAATCGGCGATGGAAAACCGCACCACGCTCGTGATCGCCCACCGCCTGGCGACCGTGCAGAAGGCCGACCGCATCATCGTGCTGGACCACGGCGGCATCGTCGAACAGGGAACGCACGCGGCGCTGGTGGCGCAAGGCGGCGTGTACGCGCGGCTGGCCGCGCTGCAGTTCACGGCCTGAGCGGGCCGGGCCGGACGGGCTCGTCGTCGAGCCGGTCGGTTACTGCAGGGTTTCTTTCAGCGCCGCCGGAATCGGCAGCGCCATCACCGGAATGCCTTCGTCGAGCAGCGCCTCGGTCTGCTCCGGCGTGGCTTGGCCGCGGATGCCGCGCTCGGCGGTTTCGCCGTAGTGCATCTTGCGCGCCTCGTCGGCAAAGCGGTCGCCGACGTCTTCGGTCTTGGCCAGCACTTCGCGCACGGCGCGCATCCAGCGGGCTTCGGGCGAAGTCGAGGTTGCGGATACTTGCGTGGAAGGCGTTGCGGGTGCCGCCGGCGCGCGGGCCGCGTCGCCACGCCCTTCTTCCTTCGGCGCCTTGGCGTTGCTCAGGTTCAGGCGGGGTGCACTCAGCAGCTTGACGATGGCGGTGTCGCCGCAGACCGGGCACTCGACCAGGCCGCTCGCGAGCTGGCTGTCGAACGCCTCGTTGGACGCGAACCAGCCCTCGAAGCCGTGGCCGTGCGTGCAGCGGAGATCGAGGACCTTCATGCGCGGATTATCCCGCGCCGCCTTGCGAGGCTGCGGCCTGCCAATCCAGTGCCCATGCGCCCGACAGGACGTTCTGCAGCCACAGAGCGCAGGTGAGCGTCTTCGCGTCGGTCACGGTGCCGTCGCGGCACCAGCCGATGAGCTCCTGCGGCGTGGCGGTGAACACGTCGAGGAACTCGCCGTGGTCGAGCTGGCGCTCGCCCAGCGAGAGGCCGCGTGCGAAGTAGATGTGGATGATTTCGGTCGAGTACGCCACCGCCAGGTGCGTGGCGCCCGCATGCGCCCATTCGCGCGCGGAGTAGCCGGTTTCCTCGAGCAGTTCGCGCTGGCCGCACAGCAGCGGATCTTCGCCGGCGTCGAGCTTGCCCGCGGGAAACTCGACGATCACGCGGTCCACCGGGTAGCGGAACTGGCGCTCCAGCACCACGCGGCCGTCGTCGAGCAGCGGAATCACCACCACCGCACCGGGGTGCACCACGTACTCGCGCGTGGCACTATGGCCGTCAGGCAGGCGGATGGTGTCGCGCTTGGCGTGCAGGAACTTGCCCTTGAAGAGCTCTTCGCTGCTGACGAGCGCTTCCTTCAGGTGCAGATCGGTGGCGGGAGAAGTCATGTCGGTCAGTGCCTGTGCTTCATCAGGTAGCGCCAGGTGAACCCCGGGAAGGCCAGCACGACGAACAGCGAGGCCGTCACCGCGTAGAACTCCCAGCCCTGGGCGGCGATCTGCCCTGCCCTGCGTTCGAACAGCAGGCCGATGCCGCCGGCAATGAAGTACAGCACCACCAGTTCGCCGAAGCGGATGGCGAGCGACTTGTGCGCGGTCGACAGCGGCACCGCCCCGAACAGGCGCTCATTCAGGAACGGCAGGTTGGCAGCCACCAGGGCCACCAGCAGCACCACCCAGACCGACGCGGTTTGCGACACCGTGTTGCGGACCGCGTCAGTGGGCCAGCGTGGCCGCGATGGCGTCGTAGCACAGCGTCATCAGACCGCCGGGCAGCACGCCAAGAATGAGGATCAGCGCGCCGTTGATCGTGAGCACGGTGCGCACGTCGAACGAGGCCGACACGGTGGTCGCCGTGACGGGCGCGTCGAAGTACATGACCTTGACCACGCGCAGGTAGTAGAACGCGCCGATCAGCGAGGTGATCACGGCGAACACCGCCAGGCCGATGTAGATGGCGGCGCCCGAGGCGATCAGCGCCTGCAGCACGGCCAGCTTGGCGTAGAAGCCAACGAGTGGCGGCAAGCCGGCCAGCGAGAACATCGCGATGGCCATCACGCCGGCGTACAGCGGGCTGCGCTGGTTCAGGCCGGCCAGGTCGGTGATCTCTTCGCTTTCGAAGCCTTCGCGCGCCAGCAGCAGGATGATGCCGAAGCTGGCCAGCGTGGTCAGCACGTAGGTCACGACATAGAACATCGCGGCGCTGTAGGCGGCCTGCGCGTTCTGCGTGCCCTGCAGGTCGGAACCCGCCACCAGGCCCAGCAGCATGAAGCCCATCTGCGCGATGGTCGAGTAGGCCAGCATGCGCTTGAGGTTGCTCTGCGCGATGGCGGCCAGGTTGCCGATCACCAGCGACGCCACCGCCAGCACGGCCAGCATCTGCTGCCAGTCGATGGCCAGCGGCTGCAGGCCGTCGACCAGGAGACGGATGATGATGCCGAAGGCAGCCAGCTCTGGCGCGGCACCGATCAGCAGCGTGATCGCCGTCGGCGCGCCCTGGTAGACGTCGGGCACCCACATGTGGAACGGAGCGGCACCGACCTTGAACGCCAGGCCGGCCACGATGAAGACCAGACCGAATACCAGCACCTGGTGGTTCACCTTGCCGGTCGAGATCGCCTTGAACACTTCGTTCAGGTCGAGCGAGCCGGTGGCGCCGTACATCATCGACAGGCCGTACAGCAGGAAGCCGCTGGCCATGGCGCCGAGCACGAAGTACTTCATGGCGGCTTCGCTGGCCACCGCGTTGTCACGGCGCAGCGCCACGAGGGCGTAGCTCGACAGCGTGAGCAGTTCCAGGCCGAGGTAGATCAGCAGGAAGTTGCTGCCGCCGATCATCACGAACATGCCCAGCAGCGCCAGCATGCTGATCGTGAACATCTCGCCGCCGCGCAGCATCTCGCGGTCGGCCGCGTAGGGCCGGCCGTAGACCAGCGTGACCATCAGGGCCAGCGAGGCGAAGCACTTGAGCCAGTTGCCCATCGTGTCGCTCACAACCATGCCGCCGAAGCCGTAGGAGGTCTTGCCGCCGACAGCGGCCAGGCCCGTGAGCACAGCCACCGCCGCCAGCGTGAGCAGCGTCAGGATGTAGGTGCGGGTGCGGCGCGGGCTCGTGTCCGACAGGTCGACCAGCGCAATGATGCAGGCCATGACCAGCAACACGATTTCGGGGTAGATCGTCACCCAGCTGAGTTTGTCAATCATCTCGTTCTCTTCTTCAGCGTGGCATCAGACGGGCAGCTTCGAAATCGCCACGTGGCGCAGAAGCTCGACGACGGAGGCATCCATCGCGTCGGTGAAAGGCTTCGGATACAGGCCCATCCACAGCACGGCGATCGCCAGCAGCGAGAGCATCAGGAATTCGCGGGCGTTGATGTCCTTCAGTTCCTTGACGTGGTCGTTGCCGACCGGGCCCAGGTACACGCGCTTGTACATCCACAGGGTGTAGGCAGCGCCGAAGATCAGTGCGGTGGCAGCGCCCAGGCCGACCCAGAAGTTGGCCTTGACGGCGCCCAGGATCACCATCCATTCACCCACGAAACCGGCGGTGCCCGGCAGGCCGCAGTTGGCCATGGCGAACAGCAGCGCGAACGCGGCGAACTTGGGCATGGTGTTGACCACGCCGCCGTAGTCGGCGATCTGGCGCGAGTGCACGCGGTCGTACAGCACGCCGATGCCCAGGAACATGGCGCCCGACACGAAGCCGTGGGCAATCATCTGCACGATGCCGCCGGACACGCCGAGCTCGTTGAAGATGAAGAAGCCCAGCGTCACGAAGCCCATGTGGGCGACCGACGAGTAAGCCACCAGCTTCTTCATGTCCTGCTGCACCAGCGCCACCAGGCCCACGTAGATCACGGCGATGAGCGACAGCGCGATCATGAGCCAGGCCCACTCGTGCGAAGCGTCAGGCGCGATGGGCATCGAGAAGCGCAGGAAACCGTAGGCACCCAGCTTCAGCATGATCGCGGCCAGCACGGCCGAACCGCCCGTGGGCGCCTCGACGTGCACGTCGGGCAGCCAGGTGTGGACCGGCCACATCGGCACCTTCACGGCGAAGGCCGCGAAGAAGGCGAAGAACAGGAAGGTCTGCGCGGTCGAACCCAGCGGCAGCTTGTGCCAGCTCAGGATGTCGAAGCTGCCGCCCGACTTGTTGTACAGGAAGATCAGCGCGACCAGCATGAGCAGCGAGCCGAGCAACGTGTACAGGAAGAACTTGAACGCCGCGTAGATCTTGTTCGGGCCGCCCCAGATGCCGATGATCAGGTACATCGGGATCAGCGTGGCTTCGAAGAACACGTAGAACAGGATGCCGTCGAGCGCCGAGAACACGCCGATCATGAACCCCGACAGGATCAGGAACGCGCCCATGTACTGGTTCACGCGCTCGGTGATCACTTCCCAGGCCGAGATCACGACCACGACCGTGATGAACGAGGTCAGCAGCACCAGCCACAGCGACATGCCGTCGATGCCCAGGTGGTAGTTGACGTTGAAGCGCGAGATCCAGCTCGTCTTCTCGACGAACTGCATCGCGGCGGTTCCGTTCTGGAAGCGCGTGAACAGCGGCACCGTGACCAGGAAGCTCACGATGGCACCGACGAGCGCGACCCAGCGCACGCCCTTGGCGTGCTCGTCGCGGCCAAACGCCAGCAGCACGGCGCCGAATGCGATCGGCACCCAGATGGCAAGGCTCAACAAACCCATTTTTCTTTTTCTCCAGCGTTCGGGCTCAACGTTTGAACCAGACGAAGTACGTCATCAGGATGAAGATGCCCAGCAGCATCGCGAAGGCGTAGTGGTAGATGAAGCCCGACTGCAGCCAGCGCACGACGCCGGCCACGCGACCCACCACCTTCCAGGAACCGTTGACGAGCGCGCCGTCGATCAGCGCCTGGTCGCCGCCCTTCCACAGGCCCGTGCCGAGCAGGCGCGCACCGCGGGCGAGGATGTTCTCGTTGATCCAGTCGAGGTAGTACTTGTTCTCGAGCAGGTTGTAGATCGGGCTGAAGGCGCGCTTGATGGCGGCCGGCAGCGCCGGGTTCATCATGTACATGTAGTACGACAGCGCCACGCCGGCCAGCGCCAGCCAGAACGGTGCGGTCTGCAGGCCGTGGATCGCCATGGCGACCGGGCCGTGGAAGGCTTCCTTCAGCTCGCCCATCGCGTGGTGCTTGGCACCGTCGACGAAGATCGCGTCCTTGAAGAAGCTGCCGAACAGCATCGGGTCGATGGTCATGAAGCCGATCACCACCGAGGGGATCGCCAGCAGCACCAGCGGCAGCCAGACCACCATCGGCGATTCGTGCGGCTTGTGGGCGTCGTGGCCATGGCCATGGTCGTCGTGTCCGTGCGCGTCGTGCGCATGGTCGTCGTGGTGTGCGTCCGGGTTCTGGTCGTAGCGTTCCTTGCCGTGGAAGACCAGGAAGTACATGCGGAACGAGTAGAACGCCGTCACGAACACGCCGGCCAGCACCGCGTAGTAGGCGAACTGCGCGCCCCACAGGTGGCTTTCGTGCACGGCCTCGATGATGCTGTCCTTCGAGTAGAAGCCCGAGAACAGCGGCGTGCCGATCAGCGCGAGCGAACCCAGCAGCGAGGTGATCCAGGTGATGGGCATGTACTTGCGCACGCCGCCCATCCAGCGGATGTCCTGGTTGTGGTGCATGCCGATGATCACCGAGCCCGCGCCGAGGAACAGCAGCGCCTTGAAGAAGGCGTGCGTCATCAGGTGGAACACCGCGACCGAGTAGGCCGAGGCACCGAGCGCCACCGTCATGTAGCCCAGCTGCGACAGCGTCGAGTACGCGACCACGCGCTTGATGTCGTTCTGGATGATGCCCAGGAAGCCCATGAACAGCGCGGTGATGGCGCCGATCACGAGGATGAAGCTCAGGGCCGTGTCGCTCAGCTCGAACAGCGGCGACATGCGCGCCACCATGAAGATGCCGGCCGTCACCATGGTCGCCGCGTGGATCAGCGCCGAGATGGGGGTCGGGCCTTCCATCGAGTCGGGCAGCCACACGTGCAGCGGGAACTGGGCGCTCTTGCCCATCGCGCCGATGAACAGGCAGATGCAGATCACCGTGATGAGCATCCACTCGGTGCCCGGGAAGGTGATGCCGGCCAGCGTGTGCGCCTTGGCGAAGGCTTCGCCGTAGTTCAGCGTGCCGGCGTAGGCGGCGATCAGGCCGATGCCCAGGATGAAGCCGAAGTCACCCACGCGGTTGACCAGGAAGGCCTTCATGTTCGCGAAGATGGCCGTGGGCTTGTTGAACCAGAAGCCGATCAGCAGGTACGACACCAGGCCCACCGCTTCCCAGCCGAAGAACAGCTGGAGCATGTTGTTGCTCATGACGAGCATCAGCATCGAGAAGGTGAACAGCGAGATGTACGAGAAGAAGCGGTTGTAGCCGTCGTCTTCTTCCATGTAGCCGATGGTGTAGATGTGGACCATCAGCGACACGAAGGTCACGACGCACATCATCATGGCCGTGAGGCCGTCGACCAGGAAGCCGACTTCCATCTTCAGGCCGCCGACCATCATCCATTCGTAGATGGTCTGGTTGAAGCGGGCACCGTCGACGATGACCGACTTCAGCGTCATCGCCGAGATCACGAAGGCGACGAACACGCCCAGGATGGTCAGCGAATGCGTGACCTTGCGGCCGATGTGGTTGCCGCCGAACTTCGTGCCGAACAGGCCGGCAAGTGCGGCGCCGACCAGGGGTGCCAGCGGCACGGCCAGCAAGGTGGATGCGGAAAGGGTTGCGCTCATACTGCTGTCAACCCTTGAGCGAGTTGAGTTCGTCGACGTTGATGTTGGACTTGTTGCGGAACAACAGGACCAGCAGCGCCAGGCCGATGGCCGATTCGGCCGCCGCCACCGTCAGGATGAAGAACACGAAGATCTGGCCGTGCATGTCGCCCAGGTAGTGCGAGAAGGCCACGAAGTTCATGTTGACCGCCAGCAGCATCAGCTCGATGGCCATCAGCAGCACGATCAGGTTCTTGCGGTTCAGGAAGATGCCGATCACCGACAGCGCGAAGAGCATCGCGCCGAGCGAGAGAAAGTGTCCGAGCGTGAGCGTCATGCCTTGTTTTCCTTTGCAGCGGCATCCGCTGCCGGGGCCTCAACCACCGGCTCGGCCGCACGCGTGACGGGCATCTGCACGATGCGCACGCGGTCGCGCGCCTTCACGCGCACCTGGTCCGACGGGTTGACGTACTTGCTGTCCTTGCGGGTGCGCAGCGTCAGTGCAATGGCGGCAATGATGGCCACCAGCAGGATGACCGCGGCGATTTCCAGCGGATAGAGGTATTCGGAGTACAGCAGCTTGCCCAGCTCGAGCGTGTTCGAGCTGTTGGGCGAGGTCGTCGCCATGGCGCGCGGGCCTTCGCCCAGGCGGAAGCCGCCCATGAGCACGGCCGCCATTTCGAGCGCGATGAGCGCGCCGATGCCTGCCGCCAGCGGGAAGTGCTTCCAGAAGCCCTCTCGCAGGCCGTCGACGTCGATGTCCAGCATCATCACGACGAACAGGAACAGCACCATCACGGCGCCGACGTACACCAGCACGAGCGAGATCGCCAGGAACTCGGCGCGCAGCAGCAGCCAGATGGCCGAGGCCTGGAAGAAGGCCAGCACCAGGTACAGCGCGGCGTACACGGGGTTGCGGGAGGTGATGACGCGGAAGGCTGCAAACAGCAGCACCGCGGCAAACAGATAGAACAGACCGGTCTTGACGTCCATTGGAATTCGATTGGTACGGGTTTCGAGCGGAGCCGGCTCAGCGGTACTTGGCGTCGGCCGCCTTGTTCGCCGCGATTTCTTTTTCGTAGCGGTCGCCCACGGCCAGCAGCATGTCCTTGGTGAAGTACAGGTCGCCGCGCTTTTCGCCGTGGTATTCGAAGATGTGCGTCTCGACGATCGAGTCGACCGGGCAGCTCTCTTCGCAGAAGCCGCAGAAGATGCACTTGGTCAGGTCGATGTCGTAGCGCGTGGTGCGGCGCGAGCCGTCGTCACGCACGTCGGATTCGATGGTGATCGCCAGCGCGGGGCACACGGCCTCGCACAGCTTGCAGGCGATGCAGCGCTCTTCGCCGTTCTCGTAGCGGCGCAGCGCATGCAGGCCACGGAAGCGCGGCGACAGCGGCGTCTTCTCTTCGGGGAACTGGACGGTGATCTTGCGCGCGAAGGCGTACTTGCCCGTGATGGCCAGGCCCTTGAACAGTTCGAACAGCATGAAGCTGCCCAGGAAGTCCTTGAGCGAGAACGGTGCGGAGGCCAGCTTGGAGGTGCGTCCGAGCCCTCCGGCGGTGTGTGAAGCAGTCATGATGTCGTCGCTTCCTGCTTATTTCCAGATGTTGAACGGCGTCTGCATCCAGCCACCGACCACGACCAGCCACACCAGGGTGACGGGAATGAAGATCTTCCAGCCCAGACGCATGATCTGGTCGTAGCGGAAGCGCGGGAACGTCGAGCGCACCCACAGGAACATGGTGACCACGCAGAAGGTCTTCAGGCCCAGCCAGATCCAGCCCGGAATGAAGCTCAGGAACTCGAACGGCGGCAGCCATCCGCCGAGGAACAGCACCACGGTCAGGATCGAGACGAGCCACATGTTGGCGTACTCGGCCAGGAAGAACATCGCGAAGCTCATGCCCGAGTACTCGATCATGTGGCCGGCCACGATTTCCGATTCGCCTTCCACCACGTCGAACGGGTGGCGGTTGGTTTCGGCGAGACCCGAGATGAAGTACACAACGAAGATCGGCAGCAGCGGCAGCCAGTTCCACGACAGGAAGCCAATGCCCATGTCTTGGAACATGCCCTTGCCCTGCACCGTCACGATGTCGGACATGTTCAGGCTGCCCGTGACCATCAGCACCACGACGAAGCAGAAGCCCATCGCGATTTCGTAGCTCACCATCTGTGCCGAGGCACGCAGCGCGCCCAGGAAGGCGTACTTCGAGTTCGAGGCCCAGCCGGCGATGATCACGCCGTACACCTCGAGCGAGGTGATGGCCATCACGAACAGCAGGCCGGCATTGATGTTGGCCAGCGCCACGTCGGGACCGAAGGGAATCACGGCCCATGCGGCCAGCGCCGGCATGATGGTCATGATCGGGCCGAGCAGGAACAGGCCCTTGTTAGCGACCGTCGGAAGGATGATTTCCTTGGTCATCAGCTTGAGCGCGTCGGCGATCGGCTGCAGCAGGCCCAGCGGCCCGATGCGGTTCGGGCCCACGCGGATCTGCGTGAAACCGATGGCCTTGCGTTCCCACAGCGTGAGGTACGCCACGGCCAGCATCAGCGGGATCACGACGACGATGATCTTGATCAGCGTCCAGACCACGGGCCAGACGACGGACGTCCACCAGCCCGCGGCGACCAGCCCCTGGCCGAAGCCATGAATTGCGTCGATCATGCCAGGGCCTCCTCGGCACGAGCGGGTGCGGCCTGTGCGCTGTGGCGCGCGTCGGCGGTCAACTGCAGCGACGGTGCGCGGCGCACGATCGAGTCGAGCTGGTAGATGCTCGCGACCACGGGCGCAGCCACGACGCCACTGGCCGCGACGGCCTTGGCGGAGGTGGCGTTGCTCAGCGCGTTCGCCGGTACGGTGCCCTTGTCACCGACGGTGGCCAGCACCTCGGCGGTCGATTCGAAGGCGAAGCCCGGCAGGCCGAGCAGGTTCGCCAGCACGCGCAGCACCTTCCACGCCGGGCGCGTTTCGCCTTGCGGCTTCACGACGGCATGGAAACCCTGCACGCGGCCTTCAGCATTGACGAAGGTGCCGGGCGTTTCGGTGAACGGGGCGATGGGCAGCAGCACGTCGCTGAACTCGAGGTTGGCCTTGAAGGGGCTCAGCGTGACCACCATCTGCGCATTGCCGATGACATCGGCGGCGGCAGCACCGGCGGCCGAGTCGAACACCGGCTCGGTGTTCAGCAGCAGCACGGCCTTCAGGCCGGAGCCGGCGGCAAGCATGCGGCCGGCATCGAGGCCGCCGTTTTGCGGGAAGGCGCCGACGAGCTGTGCGCCCACGGTGTTGCCCGCTTCGGTCAGGTAGCCGACGGTGGCGCCGGTCTGTGCGCCGATCCAGTTCGCGAGGGCCAGCAGGCTGCTGGCTTGCGCGTGGTGCGCGGCGGCATTGCCGAGCAGGATCGCCTTGCGCTCGCCGCTCAGCAGCGAGGCTGCGATGGCTTGCGCGGCGGCGTCGGGTGCGTTCTTCGGTGCCAGCGGTGCGGCCGCGCCATTGGTCTGGCCGATGGCCGCGGCCACGGCGGCCAGCGCCTCGACCCATTGGTCGGCGTCGACGATCGACGCTTGCGCCACGTCGATGGCCCAGGCACCGCGGTCGGCCATGAGGCTGGACGAGGTGATCACCGACAGCGCGGCGCCCTTGCGCACGGCCTGGCGGATGCGCTGTGCGAACAGCGGGTGTTCCTTGCGCAGGTTCGAGCCGACGACCAGCGCGCGCTGCACTTGCGTGAGCGAGGCGATCGAGGTGCCGAGCCAGCGCACGCCTTCGAAGGCCGAGAACTCGGCATTGCGCAGGCGGTAGTCGATGTTGTCGCTGCCGAGTTCACGCGTGAGCATGGCGGCGAGCTGCAGCTCTTCGAGCGTGCTGTGCGGGCTGACCAGCGTGCCGATGCTTTGCGCACCGTGGTCGGTCTTGATCTGCTTGAGACCGTTGGCGACGTACTCGAGCGCCGTCTGCCAGTCGACCTGCTGCCATTGGCCGCCCTGCTTCAGCATGGGCTGCGTCAGGCGTTCCGTGCCGTTGAGCGCTTCGTACGAGAAGCGGTCGCGGTCGGCGATCCAACATTCGTTGACGTCTTCGTTCTCGAGCGGCACCACGCGCATCACGCGGTTGTTCTTGACCTGGACGATCAGGTTGGCACCGGTGGAATCGTGCGGGCTCACCGACTTGCGGCGCGACAGTTCCCAGGTGCGGGCGCTGTAGCGGAAGGGCTTGCTCGTGAGCGCGCCGACCGGGCAGATGTCGATCATGTTGCCCGACAGCTCGGAGTCGACCGAGTCGCCGAGGAAGGTTTCGATTTCGGAGTGCTCGCCGCGGTGCGACATGCCCAGCTCCATCACGCCGGCCACTTCCTGGCCGAAACGGACGCAGCGCGTGCAGTGGATGCAGCGGCTCATTTCTTCCATGCTGATCAGCGGGCCGACGTCCTTGTGGAACACGACGCGCTTTTCTTCTTCGTAACGCGAAGAAGAACCGCCGTAGCCGACGGCCAGGTCCTGCAGCTGGCATTCGCCGCCCTGGTCGCAGATGGGGCAATCCAGCGGGTGGTTGATCAGCAGGAACTCCATGACGGACTGCTGGGCCTTGATGGCCTTGTCGCTCTTGGTGCGAACGATCATGCCCTGCGTGACGGGCGTGGCGCAGGCCGGCATCGGCTTGGGCGCCTTTTCCACGTCGACCAGGCACATGCGGCAGTTGGCCGCGATGCTGAGTTTCTTGTGATAGCAGAAGTGCGGAATGTAGGTGCCCGCCTTTTCGGCCGCATGCATCACCATGCTGCCTTCGGTCACTTCGACCTTCTTGCCGTCGAGTTCGATTTCGATCATGTCTGTGTTTCTTCTCGCACTCAGGCCTTGACGGGCGCCGTCGGGACGTGGCCCGGGATCAGGGCCTCGAACTCATGGCGGAAGTGCTTGATCATGGCGCGCACGGGCATGGCTGCCGCATCGCCGAGCGCACAGATGGTGCGGCCCATGATGTCGCCGGCCACGGAGTCCAGCAGCTGCATGTCGCTGGGCTTGCCCTGGCCGTTGTGGATGCGGTCCACCACGCGGTAGAGCCAGCCCGTGCCTTCGCGGCAGGGGGTGCACTGGCCGCAGGACTCGTGCATGTAGAAGTACGAGAGGCGCTTGAGCGACTCGACCATCGACCGCGTGTCGTCCATGACGATCACGGCGCCCGAGCCCAGCATGGAGCCGGCCTTGGCGATCGAGTCGTAGTCCATGGTGCAGGCCATCATGATGTCGGCCGGCAGCACCGGCGACGACGAGCCGCCGGGGATCACGGCCTTGAGCGTGCGGCCCTTGCGCACGCCGCCGGCCAGTTCGAGCAGCTTGGAGAACGGCGTGCCCATCGGCACTTCGTAGTTGCCGGGCAATTCGACGTCGCCGCTCACCGAGTAGATCTTGGTGCCGCCGTTGTTCGGCTTGCCGCACTCGAGGTAGGCCTGGCCGCCGTTGCGGATGATCCAGGGAACCGCCGCGAAGGTCTCGGTGTTGTTGATGGTGGTCGGCTTGCCGTACAGGCCGAAGCTGGCCGGGAACGGCGGCTTGAAGCGCGGCTGGCCCTTCTTGCCTTCGAGCGATTCGAGCAGCGCGGTTTCCTCGCCGCAGATGTAGGCGCCGAAGCCGTGGGCCGCGTGCAACTGGAAGTTGTACGTGCTGCCCATGATCTTGTCGCCGAGGTAGCCGGCGGCGCGCGCTTCTTCGAGGGCGGCCTCGAAGCGGTCGTAGCTCTGGAAGATCTCGCCGTGGATGTAGTTGTAGCCCACGCTGATGCCCATCGCATACGCGGCGATGGCCATGCCTTCGATCACGATGTGAGGGTTGAACTGCAGGATGTCGCGGTCCTTGCACGTGCCGGGCTCGCCTTCGTCCGAATTGCAGACGAGGTACTTCTGGCCCGGGAACTGGCGGGGCATGAAGCTCCACTTCAGGCCGGTCGGGAAACCCGCGCCGCCACGGCCGCGCAGGCCCGAGGCCTTCACTTCGGCGATCACCTGGTCGGGCGTGAGGCCCTCGGTGAGGATCTTGCGCAGCGCCTGGTAGCCGCCGCGCGCTTCGTAGTCGGCCAGGTGCCAGTTGGTGCCGTCCAGGCCTGCATAGATCTGAGCGCCGATGTGGCGGTCATGGAAGCAGGTCTGGACACCGGTGGCCTGGAATTGCGAGAGAACCTGTTCGGGCGTCATCACGAAGCCTCCCCTGGCTTGGCACTGCGCAAACCGTCGATGAGCTGGTCGAGCTTGTCGTTGCTCATGAAGCTGCACATGGTGCGGTCGTTGACCAGCATCACGGGCGAATCGGCGCAGGCGCCCAGGCATTCGCTCTGCTGCAGCGTGAACAGGCCGTCGGCCGTGGTCTCGCCCATCGTGATGCCGAGCTTCTTCTCGAGGTGCACGAGCGCGGTGACGCCGTCGCGCAGCTGGCACGGCAGGTTGGTGCACACGTTGAGCTTGAACTTGCCCACCGGATGCTGGTTGTACATGTTGTAGAAGGTCGTCACTTCGTGCACGGCGATAGGCGCCATGCCGAGGTAGGCGGCGATCTCGCGCTCGCGCTGCACGCTCACGAAGCCTTCGTCCTGCTGGACGATGGCCAGGCAGGCCATCACGGCCGACTGCTTGCCGGCTTCGGGGTACTTGGCGACCTCGCGCGCAAAGCGCTCGAGGATGGCGGCCTTCAACGGCGCCGAGGGCGCCGCGTCATGGTGATGGGTTGAGGAAGTCGTCATTCGCTCTTTCTCACCTGTCGATTTCGCCGAACACGATGTCCATCGTGCCGATCACCGCGACAGCGTCGGCGATCATGTGGCCGCGCGACATTTCGTCGAGGGCAGCGAGGTGCGGGAAGCCCGGGGCGCGGATCTTCAGGCGGTACGGCTTGTTGGCGCCGTCGCTCACGAGGTAGATGCCGAACTCGCCCTTGGGGTGCTCGACGGCGGCATACGCTTCGCCTTCGGGCACATGGAAGCCTTCGGTGAAGAGCTTGAAATGGTGGATCAGCTCCTCCATGTTCGCCTTCATCGATTCGCGCGCGGGCGCTGCGACCTTGTGGTTGCTGGTGATGACCGGACCCGGATTCACGCGCAGCCAGGCCGAGCACTGCTGGATGATCTTGTTGGCCTGGCGCATTTCTTCCACGCGAACCAGGTAGCGGTCGTAGCAGTCGCCGGTCTTGCCCACGGGCACGTCGAACTGCATCTGGTCGTAGACGTCGTAGGGCTGCTTCTTGCGCAGGTCCCATTCGACGCCCGAGCCGCGCAGCATCGGGCCGGTGAAGCCCAGGTTCAACGCGCGCTCCGGCGTGACCACGCCGATGCCCACGGTGCGCTGCTTCCAGATGCGGTTGTCGGTGAGCAGCGTCTCGTACTCGTCGACCATCTTCGGGAAGCGCTTGCAGAAGTCGTCGATGAAGTCGAGCAACGAGCCCTGGCGGTTCTCGTTGAGCTTTTCGATGGCCTTCGCATTCTTGATCTTGCTGACCTTGTACTGCGGCATCGAATCCGGCAGGTCGCGGTAGACGCCGCCCGGACGGAAGTACGCCGCGTGCATGCGCGCGCCGGACACGGCTTCGTACATGTCGAACAGGTCTTCACGCTCGCGGAAGCAGTAGATGAGCATGTTCATCGCGCCGCAATCGAGACCGTGCGCGCCGAGCCACAGCAGGTGGTTCAGCAGGCGGGTGATCTCGGCGAACATCACGCGGATGTACTGCGCGCGGATCGGCACATCGAGGCCCATCATCCGCTCGATGGCGAGGCAGTAGGCGTGCTCGTTGGACATCATCGACACGTAGTCGAGGCGGTCCATGTAGGGCAGCGACTGGATGAAGGTGCGCGATTCGGCGAGCTTCTCGGTCGCACGGTGCAGCAGGCCGATGTGGGGGTCGGCCCGCTGGATCACTTCGCCGTCCAGCTCGAGCACCAGGCGCAGCACGCCGTGTGCTGCGGGGTGCTGGGGACCGAAGTTGAGTGTGTAGTTCTTGATTTCGGCCATATCTGTCAGTGCAAACCGCCGCCGTAGTTGTCTTCGCGGATCACGCGCGGCGTGATTTCGCGCGGCTCGATCGAGACCGGCTGGTAGACCACGCGCTTCTGCTCTTCGTCGTAGCGCATCTCGACGTGACCCGACACCGGGAAGTCCTTGCGGAACGGGTGGCCGATGAAGCCGTAGTCGGTCAGGATGCGACGCAGGTCGTCGTGACCGTCGAACACGATGCCGTACAGGTCGAAGGCTTCGCGCTCGAACCACGTGGCAGCGCTCCAGACGGGCTGGAGCGAGTCGATCACGGGCAGGTCTTCGCTGGTCGCGAACACCTTCAGGCGCACACGCTGGTTGAGGCTCACGGAGAGCAGGTGCGAGACGACGCCGTAGCGTTCGCCCTGCCACTCGCCTTCGCGGTAGTCGGAATAGTCCATGCCGCACAGGTCGATCAGCTGCTCGAAGCGGCAGCCGGGCGCATCGCGCAGCAGGAGCGCCGCGTCGATGTAGTCGGCAGCGCTGACCACCACGGTCACTTCTTCGAGCGCGATCGTCACGCTCTTGGCCTTGGCGCCGAGTGTCTCGGCGATGGTGGCGCGCAGCACCTCCGGCGAAATTGCAAAGTCAGTCATCGTCGGCAATCTCTCAGGCGCGGGCAATGGTGTTGGTGCGGCGAATCTTCTGCTGCAGCTGGATCACGCCGTACAGCAGCGCTTCAGCGGTGGGCGGGCAACCCGGCACATAGACGTCGACCGGCACGATGCGGTCGCAGCCACGCACCACGGAATAGCTGTAGTGGTAGTAGCCGCCGCCATTCGCACAGGAGCCCATCGAGAGCACCCAGCGCGGCTCGGGCATCTGGTCGTAGACCTTGCGCAGCGCCGGCGCCATCTTGTTGCACAGCGTGCCGGCCACGATCATCAGATCGGACTGGCGCGGGCTGGGGCGGAACAGCATGCCGAAACGGTCGATGTCGTAGCGGGCAGCGCCCGCGTGCATCATTTCGACCGCACAGCATGCGAGGCCGAACGTCATCGGCCAGAGAGATCCGGTCTTCGCCCAGTTCACGACCGAGTCGTAGGTCGTGGTGACGAAGCCTTCTTTGAGAACGCCTTCAATGGCCATCGTGTAGCTTCCTTGTCATTCCCAGTCGAGCGCGCCTTTTTTCCACTCGTAGACGAAGCCCACGACGAGGATGGCGAGAAAGATCATCATGGCCCAGAAGCCAACAGCGCCGATTTCCTTGAGCGCAATGGCCCACGGAAAGAGAAAGGCAATCTCGAGATCGAAGAGGATGAAGAGAATCGCGACGAGGTAATAGCGCACGTCGAATTTCATGCGCGCATCCTCGAAGGCTTCGAAGCCGCACTCGTAGGGCGCGTTCTTCGCAGCGTCGGGCCGATTGGGCCCGAGGATGTATCCGATGACTTGCGGGGCGACGCCTACGCCGACCCCGACCAAAATGAACAAAAGGACGGGAAGGTAGGAATCGAGGTTCATCGAGAAATTTTCACCGCTTGCCACCGACAGAAGAGCCTCTGGAAAGAGATCTTCTGCCGGTGAGATTTGGTGCGGTCGGCGAGACTCGAACTCGCACAGCTTTCGCCACTACCCCCTCAAGATAGCGTGTCTACCAATTTCACCACGACCGCGGTTTTTAACTGTCCAGATGGCATGAGGTGCCGTTGAGGCATTTGGCTTTCTGAACAGATTTAGAGTTTACCCTGAAATGAAGCCGTTTCTCACGAACGGCTGCATGAAAACAACCTGATTACTTGGCCGGAATCTGGCCAGGGCCCGAAACGGGTGCAGCAGGTGCCGAAGCAGCCTTCGCAGGTGCTGCTGCAGCGGGGATTTCGCCCGCAGCGCCAGTCGCAGGCGCGGCCGGTGCAGCAGGCGCACCCACGGCTGCGCGCTCCAGCAGGCTGCCGCCGCCCGCAGGACGTGCGTGGCTGAAGTAGGCCAGCAGCAGCGTGCAGGCGAAGAACACCGCGGCCAGCACAGCCGTGGTGCGCGAGAGGAAGTTGGCACTGCCGCTGGCACCGAACAGGCTGCCCGCACTGCCGCTGCCGAAGGCCGCGCCCATGTCGGCGCCCTTGCCGTGCTGGATCAGGATCAGGCCGATCATTGCCAGCGCCGCCAGCATTTGCACGCCGACCAGAAGATTGAGGACCACGTTCATTCGTTCTTACTCCTAAGTGATGGCTGCCGTTGCCGCAATCAGCGTGCAGCGGCAGAAATGATCTGCAGAAAGTCGGGCGCCTTGAGCGAGGCACCGCCGATGAGGCCGCCGTCGATGTCGGCCTGCGCCAGCAGTTCGGCGGCATTCGCCGCGTTCATGCTGCCGCCGTACAGAATCTTGATGCCCGCGGCATGTTCGCTCGCGGCATGGTGCAGTTGCGCACGCAGCACGGCATGCACCGCCTGCGCCTGTTCGGGCGAAGCCGTCTTGCCCGTACCGATGGCCCAGACCGGTTCGTAGGCCACGACGATCTCGCTGATGCAGTGGCCATTCACATGGATCACCGCAGCCAGCTGACGCTTGACGATCTCTTCGGTCTGCCCTGCTTCGCGCTGTGCCAGCGTCTCGCCGACACAGACGATCGGCGTGATGCCGTTCGCCAGCGCCGCCGCCGTCTTCGCGGCCACGGCATCGTCGGTTTCGCCGTGGTACTGGCGACGCTCCGAATGGCCGACGATGGCATAGCGCACGCCGAAATCCTTCAGCATCGCAGCCGATTGCTCGCCGGTGAACGCACCTTGCGGGTGCGCCGAAATGTCCTGCGCACCGAGGGCCAGCGACGGCGTGTCCGCCAGCAGCGATTGCAGCTGGGCGAAGTACGGCGCAGGCGCGCACAGCGCGACACCGCATGCTGCAGGGCTGGCGGCCAGCCCTTGCTGCAGGGCCCTCACCAGCGCCTCGTTGGCGGCCAGACCGCCATTCATCTTCCAGTTGCCGGCAATCAGTTTCTTGAAGGTTGTCATCGCGTTGTTCGTCTCACCAAGTCAGCACGATCTTGCCGATGTGCTGGTTCGATTCCATCAGGGTGTGAGCCTGGGCCGCGCCGCTGGGCTCACCTGCTGCCGCATAGGTGCTGTGGATCACGGGCTTGACCGCGCCGCTTTCGAGCAGCGGCCAGACCTTCTCGCGCAGCGCCTTGGCGATGGCGCCCTTGAACGCCACCGGCCGCGGACGCAGCGTCGAGCCCGTGATCGTGAGCCGCCGACGCAGCACGAGGCCCGCGTTGATCTCGCTCTTCACACCACCCTGCACCGCAATGATCACCAGCCGGCCGTCTTCGGCCAGGCACTCGACCTCGCGCGCCACGTAGTCGCCCGCCACCATGTCGAGCACCACGTCCACACCCTTGCCGCCCGTGAGCTGCTTCGCCACTTCGACGAAATCGCTCGTGCGGTAGTTGATGGCGTGGTCGGCACCGAGCTTCAGGCAGGCTTCGCATTTGTCGTCGCTGCCGGCCGTGACGATCACGGCCGCGCCGAGCGCCTTGGCGATCTGGATCGCCGTGACGCCGATGCCGCTGGAGCCACCCTGGATCAGCAGGGTCTCGCCCTTCTGCAAGCGGCCGCGCTCGAACACGTTGCTCCAGACGGTGAAGAAGGTCTCGGGCAGCGAAGCCGCCTCGACATCGCTCCAGCCCTTGGGCACCGGCAGGCATTGCGCCACGGGCGCCACGCACAGCTCGGCATAGCCGCCACCAGCCACCAGCGCGCACACGCGGTCGCCGACCTGGAAGCCCGCATCTGCCAGCGCCTTGGCGTCACCCGACACGATCTCGCCGGCCACTTCGAGGCCCGGCAGGTCGGAGGCACCGGGCGGCACGGGGTAGTGCCCCATCCGCTGCAGCACGTCCGGGCGATTCACGCCGCTGGCCGCCACGCGGATCAGCAGCCCACCCTCGCCCGCCACCGGGTCGGGACGCGCAGTGACGCGCAGCACCTCGGGGGCGCCGTACGAAGTGATCTCAATGGCTTTCATGGGGGTCTCCGAGGCTCGGATGCCCGCACGGGGCGGGCATCACCACTGTCCACGCGAGAGGCGACGGCACAGGCCGTCGCGCCTCACTGCTTACTCCTGCGGTTCGCGCGGCGCTTGCTGCTGCGACTCGCCGACGGGCTGCTGTTGCTGCTCGCCGCGGGGCTGTTGCTGCTGGTCGTTGAAGCGCGGTGCGCGCTCGCCACGATCGCCGCCGCGGTCACCGCGGTCACCGCGGTCGCCACGGTCCGAACGCTCGCGGCGGTCGCCACGGTCGCCGCGATCACCACGGTCTTCGCGCGGCGGGCGCTCGCTGTACTCCATGCCGGCCGGACGCTCGGTCAGGGCCTTCATGGACAGCTTGACGCGGCCCTTTTCGTCGGTCTCCAGAACCTTGACCTTCACGATCTGGCCTTCGCTCAGGTAGTCGGTCACCTTCTCGACGCGCTCGTGCGCGATCTGGCTGATGTGCAGCAGGCCGTCCTTGCCGGGCAGCAGGTTGACCAGCGCGCCGAAGTCCAGGATCTTGGTGATCGGGCCTTCGTAGACCTTGCCGATTTCGACTTCAGCGGTGATCTGCTCGATGCGCTTCTTGGCGAATTCGGCCTTTTCCGGATCGGTCGAGGCGATGGTGATGGTGCCGTCTTCGTCGATGTTGATCGTCGTGCCGGTTTCTTCCTGCAGGCCACGGATGACCGCACCGCCCTTGCCGATCACGTCGCGGATCTTCTCGGGGTTGATCTTCAGCGTGGTCAGGCGCGGTGCGAACTGCGACACGTCGGCCTTGGCCTCGCCCATCGCTTCTTGCATCTTGCCCAGGATGTGCATGCGCGCTTCCTTGGCCTGCGCCAATGCAACCTGCATGATTTCCTTGGTGATGCCCTGGATCTTGATGTCCATCTGCAGCGCGGTGATGCCGTTGGTCGTGCCGGCCACCTTGAAGTCCATGTCGCCCAGGTGATCTTCGTCGCCCAGGATGTCGGTCAGCACCGCGAAGCGGTTGTCTTCCTTGATCAGGCCCATGGCGATGCCGGCCACGTGTGCCTTCATGGGCACGCCGGCGTCCATCATCGAGAGGCAGCCGCCGCAGACCGAAGCCATCGACGAGGAGCCGTTCGACTCGGTGATTTCCGACACCACGCGGATGGTGTACGGGAATTCTTCCTTGGTCGGCAGCACGGCGACGAGCGCGCGCTTGGCCAGGCGGCCGTGGCCCACTTCGCGGCGCTTGGTGGAGCCCATGCGACCCACTTCACCGGTGGCGAAGGGAGGCATGTTGTAGTGGAACAGGAAGCGGTCTTCGTACTCGCCGGCCAGCGCATCGATGCGCTGTGCGTCGCGCTCGGTGCCGAGCGTGGTGACGACCAGGCCCTGCGTCTCGCCGCGCGTGAACAGCGCCGAGCCGTGGGTGCGGGGCAGCACGGAGTTGCGGATTTCGATGGGGCGCACGGTGCGCGTGTCGCGGCCGTCGATGCGCGGCTCGCCTTGCAGGATCTGGCCGCGCACGATGCGCGACTCGATCGCGAACAGCAGGTCGCTGACCTTGCCGGCGTCGAACTCGGCGCCTTCGGCCTTCAGGGCCGTGAAGACGCTGGCATTGGCTTCACGCAGGGCTTGCGTCCGGGCTTGCTTGCTGCGGATTTGATAGACAGCGCGCAGCTTTTCTTCGGCCAGGCCATTGATCTTGGCGATGAAGTCTTCATCCTTGGCTTCAGGCACCCAGGTGCCTTCCTTGAGCCATTCCGGCTTGCCGGCGTCACGCACGAGGTCGTGGATCGCGTTGATCGCGATGTTGGCTTGCTCGTGACCGAACACCACGCCGCCCAGCATGATTTCTTCGCTGAGTTGCTGGGCTTCGGATTCGACCATCAGCACGGCGGCTTGCGTGCCGGCGACGACGAGGTCCATCTGCGAATCCTTGCGGGCGGTGGGGCCCGGATTCAGCACGTACTGGCCGTTGATGTAGCCCACACGGGCGGCACCGATCGGGCCGCTGAACGGGATGCCGGAGATCGACAGCGCGGCGCTCACGCCGATCATGGCGGCGATGTCGGCGTCGACTTCAGGGTTCAGCGACACGGTGTGGATCACCACGTGCACTTCGTTCAGGAAACCTTCGGGGAACAGCGGGCGGATCGGACGGTCGATCAGGCGGCTGGTCAGCGTTTCGTGTTCGCTGGGCTTGGCTTCGCGCTTGAAGAAGCTGCCAGGGATCTTGCCCGCAGCGTAGGTCTTCTCGATGTAGTCGACGGTCAGCGGGAAGAAGTCCTGGCCAGGCTTGGCGGTCTTGGAAGCGACCACGGTCGCCAGGATCACGGTGCCGTCGATGTCGACCAGCACGGCGCCGGTCGCCTGACGGGCGATTTCACCGGTTTCCATGACGACGGTCTTGTCGCCCCATTGGAAGGACTTGGTGATTTTGTTGAAGAGGCTCATTGTTGCTCCTATTTTGATAGCGAATCACACAGGATTCGCAAGGGGCGGAGGCTGCTCAGAACACGATGCCATTCCAGCGAAGCTCGGGACGAACTTCATTGGAATGACACAGCTTCGCTCTGTTGGGCACTCCGAAAGTGGATCGCGAAGTAAAAAACGCCTGAGCTAGCGGACTAACCCAGGCGTTTTTTCATGCGATTCGAATTACTTGCGCAGACCCAGCTTGGCGATCAGCGCGGTGTAACGCTCGGCGTCCTTGGACTTGAGGTAGTCGAGCAGCTTGCGACGGCGGCTGACCATGCGCAGCAGGCCGCGACGACCGTGGTGGTCCTTGGCGTGCGTCTTGAAGTGGGGGGTCAGCTCGTTGATACGGGCGGTCAGCAGTGCGACTTGCACTTCGGGGCTGCCGGTGTCGTTGGCTGCACGGGCGTTGTCCTTGACAACTTCGGCCTTGATGGAGGCTGCGATCATGTTGAATTTCCTTGTTCCGGGATGTTTGACTTGCGGTGAGCACTGGAACTGCCCTCACCGTGCGCCTTGCGGCATGCAAAGCTTTGGGAGTATACATCGGCCGGCTTGACCGCTCCTTCCCGCCGCCTTCCGTCAAGCGAAACCAGCCCCACGGCCCCCAGCACGCAGGCGGCGCCGGCGACCTGGGCCCACCCCACCGCCTCCCCCAGCCACCACGCAGCCAGGACCAGCGCCGACACCGGCATCAGCGCCGTGAACAGCGCCGCCTCGGCGCCGCGCAGCCGGGCGGCGCCCGCGTACCAGAGCAGGAAACCCGCCACCGTCGGCACCAGCGCGTAGTAGGCCACCCCGGCCAGCGCCTCGCCCGGTATCGGCCGCAGCCACGCGCGCTCCAGCAGCGCCGGAACCACGGACAGCAGCAGCCCCAGCGCGACCATCGCGGTCGATTGCACGAGCGGCGCCAGCGGCACGCGCAGCCGCTTGTTGAGCAGGATGAACAGCGACTCGAGCGCCACCGCCCCCAGCACCAGCAGGTTGCCGAGCAGCGCGGTCGACGTGCGCTCGCCACCTCCGTCGCCCGGGCGCAGCGTGATCGCCAGCACGCCCAGGCTCGCGAGCACGATCCCGCCCACAAGGTAGCGCCCCGGCCGCTCGCGCAGCGCCAGCACAGCCACCAGCGCGGCCATCGCCGGCAGCGTGCCGGTCACCACGCCCGCATCGGCGGCCGGCGCCCAGCGCACGCCCAGGATCAGCAGCACCGTGTAGCCGACGCTGCCCGCCGCCGCCTGGCACAGCAGCAGCACAGCGTCGTGGCGGTCCGGGCGCGGCCAGCGCACGCGCAGGAACCCCATCAGCGCCACGAACACGGGCAGCGCCAGTGCAAAACGCAGCGCGGTGGCCGTGAACGGCGGCAGGCCGCTGGCGATGAGCTTGCTCGCGACCACCGTGCTGCCGACCGTGACCATCGCGAGCGCGCACAGCCACATTCCCTTGCTTCGTTCCGACATGCTGATCGCCTTCCGTTTTGCAGAAAGCGCGAGCGTCTCCCGCCAGGGGCACGGCGGTCTTGAACGAAATTGCAGGAATCGAGCTAGCGCGCCGCCGCATACGCCCCGGGCGTGAAGCCCAGGAAGCGCACGAAAGCCCGCGTCATGTGGCTCTGGTCAGAGAAGCCTGCACCGGCGGCGGCCTCGGCCAGCGCCCTGCCCTGCGCGATCAGCCGGCGGGCGCGCGACAGCCGGCACTGCTGCAGCCAGGCATGCGGCGGCAGCCCGAAGGCGGCAGCAAAGCCGCGCAGCAACTGGTAGCGGCTCAGGCCCGCCTCGCGTGCCAGTTCGGCGAGCGTGGGCGCGTGAATGCAGTCGTCGGCGATGCGTGCACGCGCTCGTTCCATCGCTGCCGGCGCCACGCGCTGTGGCGACTCGGGAGCTCGCGTGCCGGGCGCATCGCGCAGCAGTTGCAGCACGCCCTGCTCCAGCGCCAGCGCGTCGCCGCCTTCGACGACGGCCGCGAACAGCCGATCGAAACCCTGCCGCAGCGCCGGATCGCTCAGCACCGGCCGCGTCAGCTCGAACCCCGGGGGCACACCGTCCGACAGCAGCGCAGGCGCCAGATGCAGCATGCGCCAGGCCCGCGCCTCACCGCGCATCGCGACGCCGTCGTGCACCTCGCCCGGATTCACCGTGATGACATCGCCGCGCACCGCCTCGACCGCGCCACGCCCGCTGGCCGAGCGCTGTCCACCGCGGTCCATCACGCCGATGCCGAACACGTCGTGCATGTGGCGCGGAAAGCTGCGCTTCGATTCAGCCGCGATCGCCTGCAGGCCCGGCAGCGCCGAGCCGCGGATGCGCACGGCATCGACAGGCGCGGACCTCGATGCCATGCCGGAAAGCCTCAGCGCGCCTGCTTCGCCAGCCAGTCGCGCAGCCGCTCGACACCCTGCACCAGCCGCTGCGGGTCCTTCGACGCGAAGCACCAGCGCAACCAACCCTGCGCCTCAGGCGCGAAGGCGTTGCCCGGCGCGAGCCCCAGGCCGGCTTCGGCGACCAGGCGCTTGGCGAGTTCGAGCGAATCGCCAAAACCTTCGAGCCGGAAGAAGGCATACATGCCGCCCTTGGCCGGTGCCACCTGCACGCCCGGCACCGCCGCCAGCAACGGCACCAGCGTGTCGCGGCACTGCTTCAGGTGTGCGACGACGCGCGGCGTGATGTCGGCCGTGTGCGCGAGCGCCGCGATGGCGGCACGCTGCGTGAACACGCTGGCGCACGAGGTGTTGAACTCGATCAGCTTGCCGATGCCGTCGACCATCGCCGGCGGCAGCACCAGCCAGCCGAGGCGCCAGCCGGTCATGAGGAAGCTCTTCGAGAAGCTGTGCGTCACGACCAGGCGATCGTCGGGCGTAGAAATGTCGAGGAAGCTCGGCGCACAACCGTTCGGCGTGGGCTCGAAGTACAGGCGCTCGTACACCTCGTCGGCCAGGATCCAGGTGCCGGTCTCGCGGCAATGGTCGAGCACGGCCTGCTGCTCGTCGCGCGTCATCGTCCAGCCCGTGGGGTTGTTCGGCGCGTTGACGATCAGCAGCTTCGTCTTCGGCGTGACCGCCGCGCGCAACGCAGGCAGGTCGAGCGTCCACTGCCCGTTCACTGGCACCAGCGGCACGGTGCGAACCTGCGCGCCCATGATCGCCGGCTGCGCCGTGAGGTTGGGCCACACGGGCGTGACCGCGACCACGTCGTCGCCCGCATCGACCAGCGCCTGCACCGCGAGCATCAGCGCACTCACGCCGCCCGAAGTGACGGCGATGCGCGAGGCGTCGACCGTCGGGTGCAGGCGGCTGGTGTAGCGCGCGATGGCTTCGCGCAGTTCGGGCAGGCCGAGGTTGTGGGCGTAGAAGGTTTCGCCGCGCTGCAGCGACTCGATGGCCGCCTGGCGGATCACCTCGGGAGTGACCTCGTCGCTCTCGCCGAACCAGAAGGCGAGCACGTCGTCGCGGCCCATGCCGGCATTGGCGACTTCGCGGATCTTCGAGGCTTCGAGGTGGTGGATGGCTTCACGCATGTCTGGGAGTTCCTGTGCTGTCGGGGTCATGCGCCTCAGGGGCGCTTCATCTTGCAAGAGGTGGGCTGCTCGGCGCGTTCGGGCGCGATCGTCTTGATCACGCGAAAGCCGTAGCCCGAGCCCTCGACGTCGAACTGCACGCCGGGCTTGCCCTGCTTGTCCATCACGCCCACCACGAGCTGCTGCTGGAACTGGTGGTCGGCCGCGCGCATGCGCCCGCGCTGGCCATACAGGCTCACGTCGGCCTGCTCCAGCGCGCGCGCCAGCGGCACGGCCTCGGTGCTGCCCGCGCGTTCCAGCGCCTGCGCGAGCGACTCGACCAAGAGCTGCATGCGCATGTGTACGTAGTCGTCGGCCGGGCGCGGAAAGCGCGTGCGGAAGGCGCGGTAGAAGGCCTCGGACTGCGGCGTCTGCACGTTCGGCAGCCAGTCGGCCACGGCGACCACGCGGCCGATGCCCGCGTCGCCGATGGCGGCCGGCGCGCCCAGCGCATTGCCGTAGAAGGTGTAGAAGCTGCCGTTGAAGCCGGCTTCGCGCGCGGCCTTCACGAGCAGCGTGAGGTCGTTGCCCCAGTTGCCGGTGACCACCGCCTGCGCGCCGCTGGCGAGGATCTTGGTGGCGTAGGGCGCGAAGTCCTTCACCTTGCCCATCGGGTGCAGCTCGTCGCCGACGATCTCCACGTCGGGGCGCTGCACGCCCAGCTGGCGGCGCGACTCGCGCAGCACGGCCTGGCCGAAGCTGTAGTCCTGGCCGATCAGGTAGACGCGCTTGAGCGCCGCGTCGTCCTTGACCACGTCCATCAGCGCGGCCACGCGCATGTCGGCATGGGCGTCGAAGCGGAAGTGCCAGAAGCTGCAGCGCTCGTTGGTCAGCACCGGATCGACCGCCGAGTAGTTCAGGAAGATCGCGCGGCGCGACGGATCGCGCTCGTTGTTCTTGTCGATGGCGTCGATCAGCGCCGCGGCCGTCACCGACGAGTTGCCCTGCAGCACGATGCGGGTGCCGTCGTCCATGGCCGCGCGCAGCGCCGACAGCGCCTCTTCGTTCTGGCCCTTGCTGTCGTAGCGGTCCAGTTGCAGCGGCCGCGCGCCGCCGGCCAGCTTCACGCCGCCGCGCGCGTTCACGCGCTCCACGGCCCACTGCAGGTTGCGGAACACGGCCTCGCCGGTGTTGGCGAAGGGGCCGCTCATGCTCTCGATGAGTGCCAGCCGGATGGGGGCGGGTTGCGGGGCCTGGGCCAGGCCGGCGAACGGGGTCGCGCATAGCGCCGCCGCTGCGAATTTCAAGGCCTGGCGGCGCCAAATAAAGGGGGTTTTCATTGTCTTGAAACGCGTGCCGATGCGCCTAGATGAGGTGTCAAGCGGCACTCACGATGGAAAGGCCGCGCAGTGTAAGGGACACACATTCCATGTCCCCATTGTGTTCATTCACCCAGGAGTTTTCGCCATGTTCTTCACCCCCACCCACCGCAGCGCGCATTTCGCTCCCCGTGCCCACGACCGCGCTTTCGAGCGCTTCGTGAACGAGGCTTTTGCCGGCGCCCGCCGCTCGCCCCTGGTCGAGCAGGACGACAAGAGCTGGACCCTGTCGCTGGACGTGCCCGGCCTGTCGCGTGAAGACCTGTCGGTGGCCATCGAAGGCGCCGTGGTCCGCATCGAAAGCAAGGCCGAAGCCAAGCGCCAGATCAAGCTCGCCTACGAGCTGCCGCAAGCCATCGACCTGGCCACCAGCGAAGCCAAGCTGGAGAACGGCGTGCTGACCCTGAAGCTCGGCAAGCTGGTGCCCGCAAGCCAGGTTTCGCACTTGCAGATCAACTAGTCCCGGCGATGCCCCCACGAAGAAAATGTTAGTGACAGCTTGTTTTGACTTTAAACAAGCGCCGTATTCACAATAGTGCCGGATAACGTCACATGATGTGACGATTTATTAGTACTTTCTTCTTCGTGGGCATCTCGTAAACGCATCGAGTTCCCGGGCGGTGCGGACAGCGGGTGTGCCTCAAGGCACCATGAAAACGCACCTGCAGTCAGCCAATGACAACGAACGGTCCGACACGCTCCTGATCTTCCTGCCAGGGGCCTACCTCAAGCCCGAAGAGTTCGAGCGCGAGGGCTTCATCAGCGCCGTGCGCGAGCGGCACCTCGCAGCCGACGCACTGCTGGTCGATGCGGACGTCTCCTACTACTACGACCAGACCCTCAGCGAGCGGCTGCACGCCGACGTCATCGAGCCCCAGCGCGCCAAGGGCTACACCTCGATCTGGCTGGTCGGCATTTCCATCGGCGGATTCGGCGCGCTGATCCACGAACTGGCGCGCCCGGGCTCGGTGGACGGCATCGTGGCGCTGGCGCCCTACCTCGGGCGCCGCGTGCTCGGTGCGGAAATCAAGAAGGCCGGCGGCCTGCGCGCCTGGCAGGCGCCCACCGGGCCGCAGCCCGACGAGGAACCCGACCGCAAGCTCTGGCCCTTCTTCCAGCAGTACCTGGCGCCGAAGCCTTCCCAGGACCTGCCGCCGCTGTACCTGGGTTTCGGCCTGGCCGACCGCTTCGCCAGCAACCACAAGCTGCTGGCCGACGCCCTGCCCCCGGGGCGCGTGTTCACGACCGAAGGCGGCCATGACTGGCCCGAGTGGCGCCAGCTGTGGCGCAACGTGCTCGACGTGCTGCCGCTGCCCTCGCTGGGGCGTGCACGGCAGCAGCCGGCTACACGGTTTCCGGCAGCGGCGTCTCGGGCGTCATCAGCGATGCCATCGGCCATCGCGGCTTGACGTCGAAGGCGTAGCGCTCGCTGGCCTGCGACAGGCCTGACTGCAGCCGCATCGCGGCGGCCATGGCGATCATGGCGCCGTTGTCCGTGCACAGGTGCAGCTCGGGGTAGTGCACGCGCACCTTGCGCTTGGCGCAGGCCGCGTTCAGCTGCTCGCGCAGGTTCTTGTTGGCCCCCACGCCGCCGGCGACCACCAGCCGCTTCAGGCCGGTCTGGTCCAGCGCCGCGAGCGACTTCTTCAACAGCACCTCGACGATGGCCGCCTGCGTGGAGGCGGCGAGGTCGGCCTTGCGCGCCTCGAGCTGGTCGCCGAGCTTCTTGGCCTGCGTGAGCACAGCCGTCTTCAGGCCTGCGAACGAAAAGTCGAGGTCGCCGCTGTGCAGCAGCGGGCGCGGCAGCTTGAAGGCTGCGGCGTCGCCGCCTTCGGCCAGCTTCGCGAGCCAGGGGCCGCCGGGGTACGGCAGGCCCATGAGCTTGGCGCTCTTGTCGAAGGCCTCGCCAGCCGCGTCGTCGATGGTCTCGCCGAGCAGTTCGTAGCGGCCCACGCCGTCGACCCGCATCAGCTGCGTGTGGCCGCCCGACACCAGCAGCGCCACGAACGGGAATTCGGGCGGGTCGGCGCTCAGGAACGGCGACAACAGATGCCCTTCCAGGTGATGCACACCCAGCACCGGCTTGCCCAGCGCCACACCCAGTGCGCAGGCCACGCCCGCGCCCACGAGCAGCGCGCCGGCCAGACCCGGGCCGCGCGTGTAGGCCACCACGTCGATCTCGGCCAGCGAACGCCCGGCCTCGGCCATCACGGCTTCGGTGAGCGGCAGCACGCGGCGGATGTGGTCGCGGCTGGCCAGCTCGGGCACCACGCCGCCGTAGGCCTGGTGCATGGCGATCTGGCTGTGCAGCGCGTGCGAACGCAGCAGCGGCAGCGCGTCGCCGTGCGACTCGACCAGCGCCACGCCGGTCTCGTCGCAGGATGATTCGATTCCCAACAAGAGCATGGCGCCGAGTGTAGGGGCCGCCCGCCGGCGGCGCCCGCGAAGGGGCAAGCAAGGCACGGAAGTTGCACGAGCGGAAGGCGCCCCTTCCGCGCCCCCACGAATGACTTCCGGCCTGAGCTTCCTGATCGCCGCGCGCCGATGCGAGATCGACGCGCTGGACCAGCTCGCGCGCACCAGCGAGCTGGTCGGCGCCATCGGCCGGCTCGTGCATGCGCTGCAGCGCGAGCGCGGCATGTCGAACGTGTTCCTGGCCTCGCACGGCGGGCGCTTTGCCGACCAGCGCGGCCCGCAGATCGCCGAATGCCTGGCGCTCGAGCAGCAGGTGCGCGCCGGCTTCGACCGGCTCGAGGCCGAGCACCACCGCGCGGTGGGCGCCGGCCACGGCGCGCGCCTGTTCAGCCGCATCGCCTGGGTGCTGCCCGGCCTGGACGCCCTGCCCGCGCTGCGCCGGCGCATCGACGCGCTCGAACTCCAGCCGGCGCAGGCCGTGGCCGCCTTCGCCAAGCTGGTGGCCGGCCTGCTGGCGGTGGTGTTCGAGGCGGCCGACGGCGCCACCGACCCCGAGATCTCGCGCCTGCTGGTGGCGATGTTCAACTTCATGCAGGGCAAGGAGTTCGCCGGCCAGGAGCGTGCCTTCGGCGCCGCCGCGCTCGCGCTGGGCCGGGGCGACGACGCGCAGCGCCAGCAGTGGCGCCACCTCATCGAGTCGCAGGAGCGCTGCTTCCAAGTGTTCATCGACTTCTCGGGCGACGCGGTGCGCACGCTCTGGCACGACAGCCAATCGGACGCCGTGCTGGCCGAGCTCGAGCGCCTGCGCCGCAAGGGCGCCACCTCGGTGCCGGCCGACGCACTGCTGAGCCAGGCCTGGTTCGACTGCTGCACGCGGCGCATCGACGCCATGCAGACGGTCGAGAACCGCCTCTCGGCCGACCTGCGCGCGCTGTGCGACCACAAGACCGCCCAGGCGCGCAGCGAGCTGGCGGCCTACCGGCAGCTGCTCGGCACGCTGGCCCCGCAGGCCGGCGGCGCGCTCTTCTTCGACGATGCCCAGCAGGCGCAGGACGCCACGCCGGCGCAGCTCGGGCGCCACCTCGAGCGCTCGGTGCTCGACATGGTCCAGGAACAGTCGCAGCGCCTGCAGGCCATGAGCGACGAACTCGACACCGTGCGCGCCTCGCTCAACGAACGCAAGATCGTCGAGCGCGCCAAGGGCCTGCTGATGGCGCACCGGCGCCTGAGCGAGGCCGAGGCGCACAAGATGCTGCGCCAGACCGCCATGAACCAGAAGCGCCGCCTCGTCGACGTGGCCGAGTCGATGCTGGCCATGGCCGACTACCTGCCGCTCGAGCCTGCACCGCGGCGCTGACCCGGGCCGCTTGGATTGGTGCAGCGCACAACAACTGTGCGTCGCCCGGGTTAGCGAGCCAGCAGGAACTTTCTCCTGCACCGGCGCGCCCTGCCAGCTATCTTTTCCATAGCTCCCAACGGTGGGTTCGAACTGGCACGTCGCTTGCATAGTCCTTGGCACGGGACCGCAAGGTCTCAAAGGCAGGTTGCACCCAACGGCGGGTGCGGCCCACCGAACCGGACAAAGGCGTCCCCATCCCGCAAGGGCTCGTTCACGAGCAGCCCCTGCGCGGTGCGGACGCCTTTTCGTTTTTGTCTTTCACTTCTGGAGCCCCGCCATGTCCGATCTGCTGCTGAAAACCAAACTGAGCCGGCGCCGCGTGCTGCAGGCCGCCGCCCTCGGCGCCGTGGGCATCGACCCCGCGCTGCGTGCCGCCGTCTGGGCCCAGGGCTCGGACAAGCCCGAGAAGGAAGAAGTGAAGATCGGCTTCATCCCGCTGACCGATTGCGCCAGCGTGGTGATGGCTTCGGTGCTGGGCATCGACAAGAAGTACGGCGTGAAGATCGTGCCGAGCAAGGAAGCCAGCTGGGCCGGCGTGCGCGACAAGCTCGTGAACGGCGACCTCGACATGGCGCACGTGCTCTACGGCCTCGTGTACGGCATGCACCTGGGCGTGAGCGGCCCGAAGAAGGACATGGCCGTGCTCATGACCCTGAACAACAACGGCCAGGCCATCACGCTGTCGAAGAAGCTGGCCGACAAGGGCGCGGTCGATGCGGCTTCGCTCGCCAAGCTCATCGCCAGGGAAAAGGGCGAATACACCTTCGCCCACACCTTCCCCACCGGCACGCACGCCATGTGGCTCTACTACTGGCTCGCCTCGGCCGGCATCGACCCGTTCAAGGACGTGAAGAACATCACCGTGCCGCCCCCGCAGATGGTGGCCAACATGCGCGTGGGCAACATGGACGGCTACTGCGTGGGCGAGCCCTGGGGCCAGCGCGCGATCATGGACGGTATCGGCTTCACCGGCATCACGACGCAGGACATCTGGAAGGACCACCCCGAGAAGGTGCTGGGCTGCACCGCGGAGTTCACGAAGAAGTACCCGAACACCGCGCGCGCCGTCACGGCCGCGATCCTCGAGGCCGGCAAGTGGATCGACACCGGCCTGCAGAACAAGAACAAGATGGCCGAAACCATTGCTGACAAGAGCTACGTCAACACCAGCGTGGACGCCATCAACCAGCGCATCCTGGGCCGCTACACCAACGGCCTGGGCAAGAGCTGGGACGACCCCAACCACATGAAGTTCTACAACGGCGGCGCCGTGAACTTCCCGTACCTGTCGGACGGCATGTGGTTCCTCACGCAGCACAAGCGCTGGGGCCTGCTGAAGGAACACCCCGACTACCTGAAGGTGGCCACCGAGATCAACCGCATCGACATCTACAAGCAGGCCGCCGCCGCCACGCAGACGCCCGTGCCCAAGGACGTGCTGCGCACCAGCAAGCTCTTCGACGGCACGGTCTGGGACGGCAAGGACCCGAAGAAGTACGCCGAGTCTTTCAAGCTCCATGTCTGAGGAGAAACGCACCATGGTCAGCGCTGTCTTCCATTCCCCGCTCGACGCCGTGGCCTCGCAGGTCGCCGCGCCCGTCGTGTCCAGGCCCCTGGCACCCGCCCCCGCTGTGGCCGTTGCGGCGGCGGCACCCGTGCCCCGCACCCGCGCGCCCCTCGATCTGCGCGCCTTCTGGATGCGCGTGCTCCCGCCGTTCCTGGGCTTCGGCCTGCTGGTGCTGGTGTGGGAGATCGTGGCCATGAAAAGCACCACCGGCTTCCCTTCGCCGCTGGCCACCTGGCAGCAGGCGCTCACGGTGTTCAGCGATCCGTTCTACAGCAAGGGGCCGAACGACCAGGGCGTGGGCTGGAACGTGCTGTCGTCGCTGCAGCGCGTGGCGCTGGGCTTCGGCCTGGCGGCGGCGGTCGGCATTCCGGCCGGCTTCGCCATCGGGCGCTTCGAGTTCCTCTCGCGCATGTTCAACCCGCTGATCAGTTTGTTGCGCCCGGTGTCGCCGCTCGCGTGGTTGCCCATCGGCCTCTTGGTGTTCAAGGGCGCCAACCCGGCCGCGATCTGGACCATCTTCATCTGCTCGATCTGGCCGATGGTCATCAACACCGCCGTGGGCGTGCAGCGCGTGCCCAGCGACTACATGAACGTGGCCAAGGTGCTCAACCTCAGCGAATGGAAGATCCTCACCAAGATCCTCTTTCCCGCCGTGCTGCCCTACATGCTCACGGGCGTGCGGCTGGCGGTGGGCACCGCGTGGCTGGTGATCGTCGCGGCCGAGATGCTCACGGGCGGCGTCGGCATCGGCTTCTGGGTGTGGGACGAGTGGAACAACCTCAACGTCGCCAACATCATCATCGCGATCTTCGTGATCGGCATCGTCGGCCTGGTGCTGGAGTTCGCGCTCGTCAAGCTCGCCACCGCATTCACGTTCGAAGAGGTGAAGTCATGAACGACGACAGCAAGTACATCGAGATCCACGGCGTCGAACAGGCGTTCAAGACGCCCAAGGGCCGCTTCGTCGCGCTGCGCGACGTGAACCTGAACGTGGCCAAGGGCGAGTTCGTCACGCTCATCGGGCACTCGGGCTGCGGCAAGTCGACGCTGCTGAACCTGATCGCCGGGCTGACCACGCCCACGCAGGGCGTGCTGCTGTGCGCCAACAAGGAGATCAAGGGCCCGGGCCCCGAGCGCGCCGTGGTGTTCCAGAACCACTCGCTGCTGCCCTGGCTCACCTGCTTCGAGAACGTGTACCTCGCGGTCGAGCGCGTGTTCGCGGCCACCGAGAACAAGGCGCAGCTGCGCGAGCGCACCGACGCGGCGCTCGCGCTGGTGGGCCTCACGCCCGCCGCGCAGAAGCGCCCCGGCGAAATCTCGGGCGGCATGAAGCAGCGCGTGGGCATCGCCCGTGCGCTGTCGATGGAACCCAAGGTGCTGCTGATGGACGAGCCCTTCGGCGCGCTCGACGCCCTCACCCGCGCCAAGCTGCAGGACGAGCTGCTCGCCATCGTGCAGAAGACGCGCAGCACGGTCGTCATGGTCACGCACGACGTCGACGAGGCCGTGCTGCTCAGCGACCGCATCGTGATGCTCACCAACGGCCCGGCCGCCACCATCGGCGACGTGCTGGCGGTGGAGATCGCGCGGCCGCGCAACCGTGTCGCATTGGCCGAAGACCCGGCCTATGTGCATGCGCGCAAGGCGGTGATCGATTTTCTCTACACGCGCCAGGCGCATGTGGAGAAGGCCGCGGCCTGAAGCACGCCCCGGGTGGTGACATCGTGTCGATCCTTCGGGAGACACCGCGGAACCGGCTTCGCCGGGCCGCTGGTGTCGCCCCCTGCAAGGGGGTAGGAGAAGCGACACGAAGTGCGCGAAGCCTGGGGGTTTGCCAGGTGACTCAGGACATGATGACCTGCAGGCTGTGCTCGTACCACCCCGTGAGGCGCTCGAAGGTGTCCACGAGCGCCTCGCTGGAACGCACCAGCGTGGCGCGCCCCTCGGCACTGTCGAGCGCCTGCACGCCACCGACGAGGCGCAGCCACTCGTCGCGCGCGCTCGCCAGTCCGGCACGGATCTCGGGCGAGCTGAGCGGCGCGCGCTCCAGCTCCAGCAGCGCGGCTTCGAATTCGTTCATGGTCGGCAACAGCCGCTCGCGCGAGGCGCCGGCCGCGAGCGTCGAGGCCAGCAAGGCGTCCTTGGCCAGCCGCTGCGCGCGCATGCGCTGCCGCCCGCAGATGTTGACGATGCGCAGCGCGCGCCGCGCACCCGAGGCCTCCAGCGCGTCCGTCAGCGCCTCGGCCGCCGACAGCAAGGCCTCGCCGCGCGCATCGATCGCAGCCAGCCCCTGCGACGCGGGCTTGGCAACCAGCAGCGCGGCCAGCGCGAGCCACGCGGCCTGCACCTCGCCGAGCGCCTGCACGCCCGCCGGCCCCAGCTCGAGGGCCGTCAGATGATCCAGCGTCTGCTGCACCCGCTCGGTCGACTGCGTGCGCAGCACGCGCGCACGCTGCGCATCGATGCCGGCCGCGAGCTGTGCCGCCACGCGCACCAGCCGCTGGGAGAGCATGCGCAGCTGGCCCGCGCGGTTGATCGCCTCGGCCCACTGCGCGGCCTCGATGACCGAGCGCGACACCTCGCCCAGCCGCAGGTTGGCGTGCATCGCGGCGCCGCGCAGCAGGCCGAAGGCCTCGTCCTCGCCGATGCCGCGCGCGGACATCAGCAGGCCCTTGGCGCGGTCGACCCACTTGCGCTCGTCCATGCGTGTGCGCAGGGCGTCGAGTTCGATGCGCAGCGCGGCCTCGCGCGTCCAGCGGGCCTGCGCCTGCGCGGTCAGTGCGGCGAACGCATCGGCGCTCTCGATGGGTACCCACCCGTGCACGCCCGCGGCCACGAGCGCCGCATGCTGCGCGCCGTCCAGCGGCGCGCTCATCACGCCCAGGGCGCACGGCGGTGCGCCGCCCCAGGGCGCCAGCGCTTCGAGCAACGCGTCGAGCTGCGGCTCTGTTTCATCCAGATGCACCAGGACCATCGACGGTGCAAGCGCCTGCGTGCGCTGCACCAGCGTGTGGCAGCCCGCGCGCCCGAGCACCGCGACGCCCGCGGCATCGATCGACTGCTGCAGCGGCGCCGGCAAGGGCTCGCCTTCAGCGGGTTCAGGGGAAAGGACGACGAGAAGGGACATGGCGGCAAGGTGTGGCAAGGCCCGGGAAGCATAGGCCACGCCAGCCTGCATTCGCAGGCACGCCTCTTGCATCGAAGGGGGCACGGTGTAACGAAGCACCGCTTTGGTGAGGCTGCAGGTTCCTGCATCCAACCCGGCCATCCTCAGGCCGGGCTCACCCCCATGCCGACGGCGTTCGCCGCCGGCCTCCCGACTCCACCCCTGTCCGTCGACACGACCGCTGCCCGGTCGCGCCGCGGCTTTTTGCACCTTTGAACACCATGTCCGGTTTCAGGAATTTCTTGCAGTCAGGCCACAGTCCGACCCTGTTCGCGGCCTTCCTGTACTTCTCGTTCTCCTGCTGCATCTGGGTGCTCAACGGCGCCATGGCGCCCTTCATCGGCGAGACCTTCAACCTCTCGCCCGCGCAGAAGGGCCTGATGCTGTCGGTGCCGATCATCGCGGGCGCGCTCATGCGCTTTCCGCTGGGCCTGCTGTCGCAGTACATCGGCCGCAAGAAGGCCACGCTGGTCGAGATGGGCCTCATCGCCGTGGCGATGCTGTTCGGCTTCTTCTTCGTGAAGAGCTTCAACGACCTGCTCGCCATGGGCGTGCTGCTGGGCATCGCCGGCGCAAGCTTCGGCGTGGCGCTGTCGCTGGGCTCGGGCTGGTTCCCGCCGCAGCACAAGGGCCTGGCCATGGGCCTGGTGGGCGCGGGCAACGTGGGCACGGCCGTGTCGGTGCTGGTGGCGCCGCCGCTGGCCAACTGGCTGGGCTGGCAGGCGGTGTACGGCGTGGCCGCCGTCGCGATCCTCATCCCGATGGTCGTGATGGTGTTCTTCGCCAAGGAGCCGCCGGACGTGGACCCGCACGGCAGCTTCCGCGCCCACATCGCCTGCCTGTTCGAGAAAGACGGCTGGGTCTTCAGCCTGATCTACGGCGTGACCTTCGGCGGCTTCATCGGCCTCACGACCTTCCTGCCCTCGTACTACTACGACCAGTTCGGCGTGAGCAAGGTGCAGGCCGGCCAGCTGACGATGCTCGCGGCCTTCATGGGCGCGGCGGTGCGCATCGTGGGCGGCTGGCTGTCCGACCGCTGGGGCGGCGTGAACACGCTCACGGTGGTGCTGCTGGTGGTGGCCGTGGGCCTCGTGCTGGTGGGCTTCTCTTCGGGCTCGCTGGCGCTCACTACGCTGCTGCTCATCGTCTGCTTCGCCGCCCTGGGCGCGGGCAACGGCGCGCTGTTCCAGCTGGTGCCGCTGCGCTGGCCCACGAGCACGGCGGTGGCCGGCTCGATGATCGGCGAGATCGGCGCCCTCGGCGGCGGCCTGGTGCCCAACGCCATGGGCCTGTCGAAGCAGTACCTGGGCAGCTATGCCTGGGGCTTCGTGTTCTTCGGTGCGCTCTCGCTGGCGATGCTGGGCGTGATGCGCGTGATGCAGATCCGCTGGACGCGCACCTGGGCCGAAAAAGGCGGACGCGCGCGCGTCACGCCGGCCCCTGCGGCTGCCAAGCCCTCGCCCGTTCGCAAGGCCGCCCGTTCATGAGCCTCTTCGCCCGCCCCCGCTCAACGTGGCAGGAAGAGAAGCCACACGATGAGCAGCACGTTGAACAGCACCGACACGCCGAGCGCGAGCTGGTACAGCGCGAGCGGATCGCGGCGGATCAGCGGCGTGGCGGCGGGCGCGTTCACGGGGCGCGAGGCGCCGCGCTCCAGCGCGAGCAGCATCTCCTCGGCGGTCTCGAAGCGTTCGCGCGGATCGCGGGCCACGGCCTTGCGCACGAGGTGGTCGAGCCACACGGGCACGTCGGGCCGCAGGCGCGAGAGCGCGACCGGGTCGCGCCGGTAGCGCGCCACCTGGTAGGGCTCGATCTCGCCGTAGGGCAGGTGCCCGCCCAGCCATTGGTAGAGCGTGGCACCGAGCGCGAACAGGTCGCTGCCCGCATCGGCCACGCCGCCCTCTTCCCACTGCTCGGGGTTGATGTAGCTCGGCGTGCCCGCGTGCAGCTCGCGCTGCGCCGCACCCTCGCGGCCCGAGATCGCCACGCCCAGGTCGAGGATGCGCCAGCGCCCGTCGTCGCCCCGGTGCAGGTTGCCGGGCTTGATGTCGCGGTGGACCACGCCGTGGCGGTGCAGCCGCCCGAGCGCGCGGCTCACCTCGATGGCCGCGGCGACCACCTCGGCCACGTTGCCGCGCGTGCCGTCCTTGCGCATCTGCTCGAGCGTGCGCCCGCCGTGCCAGTCGAACACGATGTACAGCGCGCTGGCGTCCGGTGCGCGCTCGTGCACGCGCACGAAGCCGCCGCCCTGCCCCACGCGCTGCCCCAGCCAGGCCTCGTGCGCCAGCATCGCGCGCTCCTGCGGGTCGCCGGCGCGCGACGGGTGCAGGGTCTTGAGCGCGACCAGCTCGCGCGTGACCGGATGGCGCGCCTGGTACAGCAGGTGCACGCCGGTGTCGGCCACCAGGCCGGTGACGACGTAGCCGTCGAGCACGTCGCCCACCTTGAGCCACGGCGGCGGCGCCAGGCGGCGGCCGTCGCCGAGTTCGTCGTCGAGCTGGCGCGCGTCCAGCCCCACCACGCGGATCACCAGCGCGGTCGCGTTGTCGCGCGTGCCGGCGGCCAGCGCCGCCTGCACCAGCGCCTCGCTCGCGGCCTCGGCGTCGCCCTGCAGCGCGAGCGCGGCCACCTGCTGCGGCTTGAGCACGCCGTGCACGCCGTCGGTGCTGAGCACGAAGCAGTCGCCCACGCGCACGTCGCCCTGCAGGTAGTCGACGCGCACCTGGTCGTCCAGGCCGATGGCGCGCGTGAGCCGGCTGCGCATGTCGGGGTGGTCGAAGGCGTGGTCTTGCGTGAGCAGCTGCGCGGGCTCGCCGTCGGCGCGCACGCGCCAGGCGCGCGTGTCGCCCACGTGGGCCAGCGTGTAGCTCTGGCCGTGCAGCACCAGCGCGGTGAGCGTGGTGAGCGCCGTGCCGGCGCCCTCCTGTTTGCCCTGGCGCCGGCGGTTGTGGTCGGCCAGCCAGCCGTTCTGCGCGCCGATCAGGCGGTCGAGCGCGGCGGTCGGCTCCCAGGTCGCGGGCATGGCGAAGTAGTCGGCCAGCAAACCCATCACCGTGGTCTGCGCCGCTTCGCGGCCGCGTCCGCCACTGGACACCCCGTCGGCAATGGCCGCGATGAGCCCACGCGCTTCGTCACCCACGGGCGCATGCACCGCGCCGGCGAAATCTTCGTTCGCGTCGCGCGGCCCGCGCTGGCTGCTGTAGCCGATGTCCACTTCAAAGCTCATGGCGCGATTCTGACCGCGCGCCGCGGGCCGTCGTTCGGTTGATTTCCCTGAAAGGTCCCGCCCCATGAAGAAAATGAAACTCGTGATGGTCGGCAACGGCATGGCCGGCGTGCGCACGCTCGAAGAGCTGCTGAAGATCGCGCCCGACCTGTACGACATCACCGTCTTCGGCGCCGAGCCGCACCCCAACTACAACCGCATCCTGCTGTCGCCCGTGCTCGCGGGCGAGCAGACGGTGGACGAGATCGTGCTCAACAGCTGGGAGTGGTACAGCGACAACCACATCACGCTGCACGCCGGCAAGAAGGTGGTCGAGGTCGACCGCGTGAACCGCATCGTGCGCGCGGAAGATGGCACCGAGGCGCCCTACGACCGCCTGCTGATGTGCACCGGCTCGAACCCCTTCATGCTGCCCGTGCCCGGCAAGGACCTGAAGGGCGTGATCGCCTACCGCGACATCGCCGACACCGACTACATGATCGAGACCGCGCGCACGCACAAGAACGCCGTGGTCATCGGCGGCGGCCTGCTCGGCCTGGAAGCGGCCAACGGCCTGATGCTGCGCGGCATGACCGTGACCGTGGTGCACGTGATGCCCTGGCTCATGGAGCGCCAGCTGGACGACGTGGCGGGCAAGCTGCTGCAGAAGTCGCTCGAAGACCGCGGCCTGAAGTTCCTCATGGGCGCGCAGACGCAGGACCTCGTGGGCGGTGACGATGGCCGCGTGAAGGCCATCCGCTTCAAGGACGGCACCGAAGTCGCGGCCGACCTCGTGGTCATGGCCGTGGGCATCCGCCCCAATGTCGAGCTGGCCGAGAAGATGCGCCTGCACTGCAACCGCGGCATCGTCGTGACCGACACGATGCAGACCGTGACCGATGCGCGCATCTACTCGGTGGGCGAATGCGCGGCGCACCGCGGCATCGCCTACGGCCTGGTCGCACCGCTGTTCGAGCAGGCCAAGGTGGCGGCCAACCACCTCGCGCTGTTCGGCATCGGCCGCTACCTCGGCTCGCTCACGTCCACCAAGCTCAAGGTGACGGGCATCGACCTGTTCAGCGCCGGCGAGTTCATGGGCGGCGAAGGCACCGAGGAGATCGTGATGAGCGACCCCTTCGGCGGCGTCTACAAGAAGCTGGTGCTCAAGGACGACAAACTGATCGGCGCCTGCCTGTACGGCGACACGGTGGACGGCAGCTGGTACTTCAAGCTGCTGCGCGACGGGCGCAGCGTGCACGACATCCGCGACAAGCTGATGTTCGGCGAATCGAACATCGGCGACACCGGCCACGAAGGCCACAGCAAGGCCGCGAGCATGCCCGACGATGCCGAGGTGTGCGGCTGCAACGGCGTGAACAAGGGCACCATCTGCAAGGCCATCAAGGAGAAGGGCTTGTTCACGCTCGACGAGGTGAAGAAGCACACCAAGGCCAGCGCCAGCTGCGGCTCGTGCACCGGGCTGGTCGAGCAGATCCTGATGTTCACCGCGGGCGGCGACTACTCGGCCACGCCGAAGAAAAAGGCGATCTGCGGCTGCACAGACATGAGCCACCAGGACGTGCGCGACGCGATCCGCAAGGAGCACTGGCTCACGCACGATGCGGTCTACCGCGGCATGGGCTGGCGCACGCCCAACGGCTGCGCCACCTGCCGCCCGGCCGTCAACTACTACCTGATCAGCACCTGGCCCAAAGAGGCGAAGGACGATCCGCAGAGCCGCTTCATCAACGAGCGCAGCCACGCGAACATCCAGAAGGACGGCACCTACTCCGTCATTCCGCGCATGTGGGGCGGCCACACCACGCCCGACGAGCTGCGCCGCATTGCCGACGCGGCCGACAAGTACAAGATCCCGACCGTCAAGGTCACGGGCGGCCAGCGCATCGACCTCTTGGGCGTGAAGAAGGAAGACCTGGAAGGCGTGTGGAAGGACATCGGCATGCCCTCGGGCTTTGCCTATGCCAAGTCGCTGCGCACGGTGAAGACCTGCGTGGGCAGCGAGTGGTGCCGCTTCGGCACGCAGGACTCCACGCAGATGGGCAAGGACCTGGAGCGCGCGCTGTGGGCCATGTACTCGCCGCACAAGGTCAAGCTGGCCGTGTCGGGTTGCCCGCGCAACTGCGCCGAGGCCGGCATCAAGGACGTGGGCGTGATCGGCGTCGACTCGGGCTGGGAGCTCTATGTGGGCGGCAACGGCGGCATCAAGACCGAGGTGGCGCAGTTCCTCGTGAAGGTGAAGACCGCCGAGGAAGTGATGGAACACGCCGGCGCCTTCCTGCAGCTGTACCGCGAGGAAGGCTGGTACCTGGAGCGCACGGTGCACTACATCGGCCGCGTGGGCCTGGACTACGTGAAGAAGAAGATCCTCGAAGACGCCGAGGGCCGCAAGGCGCTGTGGGAGCGGCTGCAGTTCGCGCTCGACGGCGAGCCCGATCCGTGGTTCGAGTCGGCGCAGGCCTCGGTGGACGTGCGGCAGTTTGCGCCGCTGAGCGTGTGATCGGAGCGACCGCTTGAAACGACGAATTTTCATTGCCTCTTCCGCCCTCGCCGCACTCGCCCCGGTGGGCGCCCGCGCGCAGGTGGCCGACCTCAACGACGCCATCAACAAGGCCGGCCGCCAGCGGATGCTGTCGCAGCGCGCGAGCAAGGCCTACCTGGCGCTGGTGCAGAAGGTGGAGCCGCGCAGCGCGCAGCAGGTGCTTGACCGTTCCGTGGCGCTGTTCGAGCGCCAACTCGGCGAGCTCAAGGCCTTCGCACCGACGCCGGCGCTGCGCGCCACCTACGATGGCCTGGACGGCGCCTGGCGTGCGTTCCGCACCGAGCTGGCCGATGCGGCGCCCGGCCGTGAAGCCGCCGCGCGGGTCGTGGCGCTCGACGCCGCCGTGCTCGCGCTGGCCCACCAGGGCACGGCGCAGTACGAGGCCGCCTCGGGCAAGCCGGTCGGGCGCCTGGTCAACATCGCGGGGCGCCAGCGCATGCTGTCGCAGCGCATGGCCAAGTGCTACCTGGCCGCGGCGATGCAGATCGACCCGGCCGGCAGCACCGCCGAAATCGCCAAGGCACGCACCGAATTCCTGGCCGCGCTCGAGCTGCTGCGCAACGCGCCCGAGGCCACCGCGCAGATCCGCCAGGAGCTGGTGCTGGCCGACGCGCAATGGATGTTCTTCAACCGCGGCCTGCAGCGCCTGGACGGTGCGGGCGCCTCGCCCGCGCTGATGTCCGACGTGTTCGTGAGCAGCGAGAACCTGCTCGCGATCATGGACCGCGTGACCGGCCTGTACGCCGAGATCAAGACCTGACCCGCGCCCGAACACAAGACAAGAGAGCCCCACCATGAGCGATTGGAAAGCCATCTGCCGCCTCGACGACATCCCCGTGCTCGGCGCCCGCCGCGTGATGCGACCCGCCGGCCTGGACGTGGCCGTGTTCCGCAATGCCGAGGACCAGGTCTTTGCGCTGCTCGACCGCTGCCCGCACAAGGGCGGCCCGCTGAGCCAGGGCATCGTGTTCGGCACCAGCGTGGCCTGCCCGCTGCACAACTGGGCCATCGGCCTGGACGACGGCTGCGCCCGCTCGCCCGACGAAGGCTGCACGCCGAAGTTCGCGGTGAAGCTGGAAGACGGCGTGGTGCACCTGGACGCCGGCGAGCTGGCCACGCATGCGCTCGACCTGGAGCGACCGGTCGCCGGGCCGCAGCGCCTCGCCGCCGTGACGGTCCTGTCCCCGGAAGAAGGTTGAGGCCCGCATGACCCAGGAGACGCGCTCCACCTGCCCGTACTGCGGCGTCGGCTGCGGCGTCATCATCGAATCGCAGGGCGACCAGATCACCGGCGTGCGCGGCGACCCCGACCACCCGGCCAACTTCGGCCGCCTGTGCACCAAGGGCTCGACCTTGCACCTCACAGCCAGCGCGACCGTCACGCGCCAGACGCGGCTGCTGCAGCCCCTGCAGCGCCTCGCGCGCAAGGAGGCGCCCGCGCCCGTGACGTGGGACCACGCGCTCGACCTCGCCGCCGGCAAGTTCGCGCAGGTGGTGCGCGACCACGGCCCCGACGCGGTCGGCTTCTACGTGTCGGGCCAGCTGCTCACCGAGGACTACTACGTCTTCAACAAGCTGGCCAAGGGCCTGGTCGGCACCAACAACATCGACACCAACTCGCGCCTGTGCATGAGCAGCGCGGTGGCCGGCTACAAGCAGACGTTGGGCGCCGACGCGCCGCCGGCCTGCTACGACGACCTGAAGCACGCCGAGTGCCTGTTCATCGTGGGCAGCAACACGGCGTGGGCGCACCCCATTCTGTTTCGCCGCATCGAGGACGCGAAGGCCGCGAACCCGGCGCTGAAGATCGTCGTGGCCGACCCGCGCCGCACCGACACGGTCGAGATCGCCGACCTGTTCCTGCCGATCCAGCCCGGCACCGACGTGATGCTGTTCCACGGCATGCTGCACCTGATGCTGTGGGAGGGCTGGACCGACACCGCCTACATCGCGGCCCGCACCAACGGTTTCGACGCACTGAAGGCCACGGTGCGCGACTGCACGCCCGACACCGTGGCGCAGGTGTGCGGCATTCCGAAGGACGACCTGCTCGCGGCGGCGCGGATGTTCGCCACCTCGCCCGCCACGCTGAGCCTGTACTGCCAGGGCCTCAACCAGTCTTCCAGCGGCACGGCGAAGAACGCCGCGCTCATCAACCTGCACCTGGCCACGGGCCAGATCGGCAAGCCCGGCGCGGGCCCGTTCTCGCTCACGGGCCAGCCCAATGCGATGGGCGGGCGCGAGGTGGGCGGCCTGGCCAACCTGCTGAGCGCGCACCGCGACCTGGCCAACCCCGAGCACCGCGCCGAAGTGGCCGCGCTGTGGGGCGTGCCCTCGGTGCCCGAGAAGCCCGGCAAGACGGCCGTCGAGATGTTCCAGGCCGCGGCCGACGGCGAAATCCGCGCGCTGTGGATCGCCTGCACCAACCCCGCGCAGTCGATGCCCGACCAGGCCACGGTGCGCCGCGCGCTCGAACGTGCCGAGTTCGTCGTGGTACAGGAAGCCTTCGCCACCACCGCCACCTGCGCCTTCGCCGACCTGCTGCTGCCCGCCACCACCTGGGGCGAGAAGGAAGGCACCGTGACCAACAGCGAGCGCCGCATCTCGCGCGTGCGCCCCGCCGTGCCGGCACCGGGCCAGGCGCGCAACGACTGGTCGATCGGCGTGGCCTTCGCGCGCCGGCTCGAGGCGCAGCTGGGCCGCAGCTTCACGCTGTTCCCGTACGAGAGCGCCGAGTCGGTCTGGAACGAGCACCGCGAATCCACGCGCGGGCGCGACCTCGACATCACCGGCCTGAGCTACGCGATGCTCGAGAACGCCGGCCCGCAGCAATGGCCGCTGAAGGAAGGCGAGCGCGCCGGCCGCGTGCGCCTGTACGAAGACGGCGTGTTCCCCACGCCCGACGGCCGCGCGCGCTTTGTCGACACGCCCTACAAGCCCGTGGCCGAGGCGCGCGAGGCGCGCTTTCCCTTCTCGCTGAACACCGGCCGGCTGCGCGACCAGTGGCACGGCATGAGCCGCACCGGCACGGTCGGCAAGCTGTTCGGCCACGTGTCCGAGCCCGTGGTGCAGATGAATGCGCAGGACATGGCGCGCCGCCAGATCGCCGAAGGCGACCTGGTGCACCTCACATCGAAGCGCGGCTCGATCCTGCTGCCGGCGCGCGCCAGCGCCGAGATCGGCCTGAGCCAGGCCTTCGTCGCCATGCACTGGGGCGAGGAGTACCTGAGCGGCTGCTCGTCGACCGGCGTGCGGCTCGCGGGCATCAACGCGCTCACCACGCCGGCCTACTGCCCCACCTCGAAGCAGCCCGAGCTCAAGCACACGCCCGTGAAGATCCTCAAGGCCGAGCTGCCGTGGTCGCTGCTGGCCATGGCCTGGCTGCCCGCCGGCGACGCGCTCACGGCGCAGCGCGCACTGCAGCCGCTGATGGCGCTGTTCCCCTTCGCCACCTGCGTGCCGTTCGCGGGCAATGCGCCCGGCGAAGAAGAACGCAGCGGCGTGCTCTTTCGCGCCGCCGCGCACGACGCGCCCGACGCCGCGCTGGTCGAAAAAATCGAAGCCCTGCTGGGCCTGCAGACCGCCGACACCCTGCGCTACGCCGACCACCGCCGCGGCCAGCGCCGCGCCGCGCGGCTGGTTCGCCGCGCCGACGGCAGCGCCGGGCTCGAAGCCTTTTTGCTGGGCGGCGACACCAGCGCCGAAGCCTGGATCGCCACCCTGCTGCGCGAGGAACTGCCCGCGCAGAGCTACGGCCGCCTGCTGCTGTCGCCGGGCGCCCGCGCGCCGGTGGCCGTGCAGTCGCGCGGCAAGCCGGTGTGCGCCTGCTTCAACGTGACCGACCGCGCCATCGAGGCCGAGCTGCTGCGCTGCACCGGCAGCGCCGACGAGCGGCTGGCGGCGCTGCAGGGGGCGCTGAAGTGCGGCACCAACTGCGGCTCGTGCGTGCCGGAGCTCAAGCGCATGGTGCGGGCCACCCCGGCCGAAGCACTGGCCGTGGGGGCATAAGCCGACTCACATTCCGGCATAAGCGTTGCGGGACAATCCGCCTACCCATGGGAATCAGCCACTACATCAAGGAAATCGGCCGCGGCGCGCGGGGCGCCCGTCCGCTCACGCGCGAGCAGGCCTGCGACCTGTTCGGCCAGGTGCTGGACGGCACGGTCACCGACCTGGAGATCGGCGGCTTCTGCCTCGCGATGCGCATCAAGGGCGAAACGCCCGAGGAGATGGCCGGCTTTCTCGACGCCACGCACGCGCGCCTGAACCCCGTGACGACCCGCGGCGGCCCGCTGATCGTGCTGCCCAGCTACAACGGCGCGCGCAAGCTGCCGGTGCTCACGCCGCTCCTGGCGCTGCTGCTGGCCCGCGAAGGCCTGTCGGTGCTGGTGCACGGCAGCGCGAGCGAAACCTCGCGCGTACTGGCATCGAACGTGCTTTCAGCCCTGGACATGCCCCCGATGACCACGCTCACCCCCTTGGCCGCCGGCCAGGTGGGCTTTGCCCCGACCGAGCTGCTGAACCCCGCGCTCAAGCGCCTGCTCGACGTGCGCCGCGTGGTCGGCCTGCGCAACCCCGGCCACAGCGTGGTCAAGCTCATGCGCCCGACCACCGGCCCCTGCGTGGTGGTGGCCAGCTACACGCACCCCGAATACGCCCGCACGATGGGCGAGACCTTCGAGCTCACGGGCATGACCGCCCTGCTCTCGCGCGGCCTCGAAGGCGAAGTGGTGTCCGACCCGCGCCGCACCGCGCAGATCGACGGCTTCGTGCGCGGCGTGCGCAGCGAACTCCAGGCCCAGGCCGCCGGCACCGCCGCCGACGTGCCCGGCCTGCCGAAAGAAATCGACGTCGCCACCACGGCCGACTACACGCGGCGCGTGCTGGCCGGCGAGCTTCCCGTGCCCGAAGCCATCGCGACGCAAGTCAGGCACATCACCGAACTGGCCTCCCACGCATGAACACCCCCTCCACCCTCATCACCGGCCGCTGCACGCTGGTAGGCGCCGGCCCCGGCGACCCCGAGCTGCTGACCGTCAAGGCCGTCAAGGCGATCCAGGCCGCCACGGTGCTGCTGGTCGACGACCTCGTGAACGATGCCGTACTCCAGGCCTACGCCCGCCCCGGCGCGCGCATCGTGCACGTGGGCAAGCGCGGCGGCTGCAAGAGCACGCCGCAGGCGTTCATCGAGCGGCTCATGATCACGGCCGTGCGCGAAGGCGAAACCGTGGTGCGCCTCAAGGGCGGCGACCCGTTCATCTTCGGGCGCGGCGGCGAAGAGGTGGAACACCTGCGCGAGGCCGGCATCGAGTGCGCGGTGGTCAACGGCATCACCGCCGGTCTGGCCGCCGTGACCTCGCTGGGCGTGCCGCTCACCCACCGCGACCATGCGCAGGGCGTGGTCTTCGTCACCGGCCACGCCAAGACCGGCGCGGGCGCGGCCGAAGACCCGACCGACTGGCGCGCGCTGGCCGCCACGGCGCACAACGCCCGCCTCACGCTCGTGATCTACATGGGCGTCTCGGGCGCCGGCCACATCGAGCGCGAACTGCTGCACGGCCTGCCGGGCGACACGCCCGTGGCCGTGGTGCAGCACGCGAGCCTGCCGCACCAGCGCCACCTCGTGACCACGCTGCAGGGCCTGCAGACGCGCATCGCCGAAGCCGGGCTGACCAGCCCGGCGGTGATCGTGGTCGGCGACGTGCTGCAGGGGCTGGCCGCGGCCGCGCTGCAGCCGGGCGACGCCGGCCGGTTCGGGACCTAGCGCGCAGCTTCGAGGTGCGTGACGGTCGGCTTGCCCTTCACCACCTCGACATGGAACCGGACCTTGTCGCCGGGCTTGACCTGTTCGAGCATCTGCTTCTCGGCCACATCGAAACCCATCGTCATCGGCGGCATCGCGAGATTCGGGATGTCGCCGTGCTTCAACACGATCAGGCCGCGGGCCGGGTCGATCTTCTGGACCACGGCATCGGTCAGCATGCCCGGCGCGGACGCCTTCGCGGGCGGTGGCTCGCTCTTCGGCGCCTGGGCCTGGGCGGCACCGGCCAGGCCGGCGATCAGTGCGAAGGCAAGGGGATGGAGAAAGTTCATGAAGTGGCTCCTTGATGAGATGAGGGGTTGGAAACGGGAGACGACAAAGGGGCGCGTCGGCGCAAGAGATACCAGGCCGCGGGCACGACCAGCATGCTCAGCAGCGGCGCGGTGACCATGCCGCCCACCATCGGCGCGGCAATGCGGGTCATCACCTCCGAGCCAGTGCCGCTGCCCCACAGGATGGGCAGCAGGCCGGCCATCACGACCGCCACGGTCATCGCCTTGGGCCGCACGCGCAGCACGGCGCCTTCGCGGATCGCGGCCAGGAGCGTCTCGTCGTTCATCGGCTCGCCGGCATCGAGGCGCCGTGCCAGCGCGTTCTTCAGATAGACCAGCATCACCACGCCGAACTCGGCCGCCACGCCGGCCAGCGCGATGAAGCCGACCGCCGTCGCCACCGAGATCAAATGGCCCAGCACCCAGATGAGCCAGAAGCCGCCGACGAGCGAGAACGGCACGGCCGCCATCACCAGGGCCGCATCGGCGAACGAGCGGAACAGCAGGTACAGCAGCACGAAGATCACCGCCAGCGTGGCCGGCACGACCAGCTTCAGCCGCTCGGTCGCGCGCGCCAGGTACTCGAACTGGCCGGACCATGACACCGCATAGCCCGCAGGCATCTTCATGGCCTGGTCGACCGCCGCCTGCATGTCGTGGACGGCGGAGCGCAGGTCGCGCCCGCGCACGTCGACGTAGACCCAACCCGACAGCCGCGCGTTCTCGCTGCGCAGCATCGGCGGGCCGTCTTCGATGGTGATGCGCGCGACATCGCCGAGCAGCAGCTGTGCGCCCTTCTCCGTCACGAAGGGCAGCTGCCGCAGCCGCTCCAGCGAATCGCGTATCTCGCGGGGGTAGCGCACATTGATCGGATAACGCTCGCGCCCCTGGATCACTTCGCCCACGTTCTCTCCGCCGATGGCCGTGGACACCACGGCCTGCACATCGGCCACCGAGAGGCCGTAGCGCGCGGCGGCGAGACGGTCGACATCGACGTCGATGTAGCGCCCGCCGGTGAGCCGCTCCGCCAGCGCCGACGACACGCCGGGCACGCCCTTCACCGCCGCCTCGATCTGCGTGGTCAGCGCATCGATGGTGGCCAGGTCCGCCCCCGCCACCTTGATGCCGACCGGGCTCTTGATGCCCGTGGCCAGCATGTCGATGCGGTTGCGGATGGGCGGCACCCACACGTTGGTCAGGCCCGGCACCTTGACGGCGCGATCGAGTTCCTCGACCAGCCTGTCGGGCGTCATGCCGGCGCGCCACTCGCGCTTCGGCTTGAACTGGATCGTGGTCTCGAACATCTCGAGCGGCGCCGGGTCGGTCGCGGTGTCCGCGCGGCCGGCCTTGCCGAACACGCGCGCGACCTCGGGCACGGTCTTGATGAGGCGGTCGGTCTGCTGCAGCAGCTCGGCGGCCTTCGACACCGACAGCCCCGGCAGCGCGGAGGGCATGTAGAGCAGGTCGCCTTCGTCCAGCGGCGGCATGAACTCGCCGCCCAGGCGCATCAGCGGCACCACGGTGAGCGCCAGCAGCACCGCGGCAACGGCCAGCGTCCCCTTCGGAAAGCGCAGCACCAGTTCCAGCGCAGGCCGGTACACGGCCATCAGGAAGCGGTTCACGGGATTGGCGCCTTCGTGCGGAATGCGCCCGCGCACCAGGTAGCCCATGAGCACCGGAATCAGCGTCACCGACAGGCCCGCGGCAGCGGCCATGGCGTAGGTCTTGGTGAAGGCCAGCGGCGAGAACAGCCGCCCCTCCTGTGCCTCGAGCGAGAACACGGGCACGAAGGACAGCGTGATCACCAGCAGCGAGAAAAACAGCGCCGGCCCGACCTCCACCGACGCGTCGGCCACCAGCCGCCATCGCTCGACCACCGTCGGCTGCCGACCCTGCGCCGTCTCGAAGGCCTCGATGTGCTTGTGCACGTTCTCGACCATCACGATGGCGCCGTCCACCATCGCCCCGATGGCGATCGCGATGCCGCCCAGCGACATGATGTTGGCGTTGACGCCCTGCCAGTGCATCACGATGAAGGCCGCGAGCACGCCGATCGGCAAGGCCACCACCGCCACGAGCGCCGAGCGCAGGTGGAACAGGAAGACCGCGCAGACCAGCGCGACCACGATGAACTCCTCGATCAGCTTGCCGCGCAGGTTGTCGACGGCGCGGTCGATCAGCAGCGAGCGGTCGTAGGTCGGCACGATCTCGACGCCCGGCGGGAGGCCGGGTTGGAGCGCATCGAGCTTCGCCTTGACGGCCTCGATGGTCGAGCGCGCGTTCTTGCCCGAGCGCATGACGATCACGCCGCCGGCCACTTCGCCCTCGCCGTCGAGTTCGGCGATGCCGCGGCGCATCTCGGGGCCGACCTGCACCGTGGCCACATCGCGCAGCAGTACCGGCGTGGCGCCCGTCACGGCCAGCGGGATGGTGCGGAAGTCGTCCAGCGAACGCAGGTAGCCGCGCGAACGCACCATGTACTCGGCCTCGGCGAGTTCGACGACCGAGCCGCCCGAGGCCTGGTTGGCTTTCTGCAGCGCCGCCACGACCGCCTGCTGCGTGATGCCCAGCGCGCGCATGCGGTCGGGATCGAGCACCACCTGGTACTGACGCACCATGCCGCCGATGCTGGCGACCTCGGCCACGTCGGGCACGGTCTTGAGCTCGAACTTGAGGAACCAGTCGTTCAGTGCGCGCAGCTGCCCGATGTCGCGCGTGCCGGTGCGGTCGACCAGCGCGTACTCGTAGACCCAGCCCACGCCCGTGGCATCGGGGCCCAGCGAGGCGTTCGCGCCCGCGGGCAGCCTGCCCTGCACCTGGTTCAGGTACTCGACGACGCGCGAGCGCGCCCAGTAGGGATCGGTCTTGTCGTCGAACAGCACGTAGACGAACGAGTCGCCGAAGAACGAGTAGCCGCGCACGGTCTTCGCGCCGGGCACGCTGAGCATGGTGGTGGTCAGCGGGTAGGTGACGAGGTCTTCGACCACCTGGGGCGCCTTGCCGGGGAAAGGCGTGCGGATGATGACCTGCGTGTCCGACAGGTCGGGTAGCGCATCGAGCGGCGTGCGCACCACCGACCACCACCCGGCGGCCACCAGGAACAAGGTCGCGATCAGCACCAGGAAGCGGTTGCCGATCGACCAGCGGATGACTGCGGCGATCATCGCTTGGCGCCCTGTGGCATGCGCTGCACGGAGACCAGCTCGTAGCCGGTGGGGCCGCCTTCCTTGAACTCGAAGCGGACCAGGTCGCCGGGCTCGATGTCCGGGAACGCCTCGGGCGATGCCTTCGCAAAGCCCATCGTCATCGGCGGCCACTTGAGCGTGGCGACAGGGCCGTGCGAGATCGTGAGGCCGTCGGGCGCCACGCTTTCGACCTTGCCTTCGGCCTGGTGCAGCACGGCAGCCGGCGCTGCGGCCGTGGCCGCAGGCGATGCCATGCTGCCCAGCACCGAACGCAGCCGGGCCTCCGAGTCGATGAGGAACTGGCCGCTGGCCACCACCTGGTCGCCTTCGTTCAGGCCCGAGACGATCTCGGTGTCGTCGCCCAGGTCCGCGCCCGGCGACACGTCGCGCGGCTCGAACGCGCCATCGGCCTTGCGCACGATGACGACCGCGCGCTTGCCGGTGCGGATGACGGCTTCGGACGGCACGACCAGCCGGGTGCTGGCGGGCCCCGTCACCTGCAGGCGCAGCAGCATGCCGGGCGTGAGCTTTCCGTTCCTGTTGTCGACCTCGAAGCGGGCCTTCAGGGTGCGGGTGGCTGCGTTGACCTCGGGCAGGATCTCGTCGAGCGTGCCGTCGAACGACTGGGCGGCATCGGCCTGGAGGACCGCCCTGACCTTCTGGCCGCGTGCGAGCCGCACGGCCTGTGCTTCCGGAATCTCGGCCACCGCCCAGACCTTCTCCAGGCCCGCGATGCGGAACAGCGTCATGCCAGGCGTGACGGCGACGCCTTCGCGCACGCCCAGCTCGGCCACCACGCCGTCGGACGGTGCGGTGAGCACGTAGCGCGCCTGCGCCGTGCCGGTCTCCTCGCTGCGGCGGATGAGCTCGGCGGGGATGGACAGGGCCCGCATGCGATCACGCGCCGCGGCGACGAGGTCGGCGGAAGCACCCGATCGCTTGAGGGCCAGCCACTCGTTCTGCGGGCCCAGCCATTCAGGCGCGAAGACCGTCGCCAACGCTTGCCCCTTGCGCACGCGCTCCATCGGCGCGCGGACCGACAGGCGCTCGACGTAGCCCGCCACGCGCGTCTGCACGACGACGTTGAGCCGCTCGTCGAACTGCACGGCGCCGACGGCATCGAAAGACGCGGAGACTTCCGCGTGCCGCACGCCGGCATACCGGATGCCGAGGTTCTGCTGAACCGTGGGGCTCACCTGCACGCCGCCTGCACTGCCCGTGCCGGTGGTGCTGTCAGCGTACATGGGCACCAGCTGCATGTCCATGAAGGGCGACTTGCCGGGCTTGTCGAAGCGCGGGCCCGGCACCATGGGGTCGTGCCAGTAGAGGACCTTGCGGCCGTCCGGGGTGGACGGCGCGGTCGTCGGTGCCTCCGTGGACGGGGCGGTCGTGCGCCCCAGGTAGAAGGCGCCTGCGGTGAGCAACAGGACGGCCAGCAGCGAAGCGCCGATCGTGCGTGTGCGGTTCATGGGGCCCCCTCGGTGGTGAGCAGCCGGAAGGCCAGTTGGACGTGGGTTCTGGCCAGGTCGCGCTGCAGCGTCAGCAGCTTGCGCTGCGCTTCGACTTCGGCATGCCGCGCCTCGAACAGCGTGACGAGGCTGCCCTGGTTGGAGCGGTAGGCCGCTGTCGCGGCCGCCGTTCTCTGGCCGGCCGGAACGACCACGCCCGTGCGGTAGCGGTCGATGCGTTGCTGCAGGCTTTGCGCATCGCTGCGCAGCGCCTGGTACTCGGCGGTCGCGGCCCGGGTGGCTTCGGCCAGGTCGGCCTCGGCTTTCTCGACCAAGGCCAGCTTGGCGGCGGTGTCCCGGTCCTGCCGTTCGCCGGGTGCAATGGGCAAAGGAATGCTCAGGCCCACCGACACCATGTCGGCGTAGCCGGTGCGCTGGCCGTAGGCGAGCTCCCAGGTCCAGTTCGGCTTGCGGTTGGACGCGGTGACGGCCGCCGTCTGCCTGGCCACGTCGACATCGCGCTGCAGGGCCGCGACCGTGGGGTGCGCGGCCACATAGGCCGCTTCGGACGGCACGGCGATGGCGCCCGGAGAACGCAGTTCGTCGGGCGGCACGCCGACCCAACGCCGGAAGGCGACGCTGGCGGCTTCCTGCTGCTGCTGGAGGTCGGCCGTCTCGTCTTCCGCGATGCCTCTGGCGCCGGCCAGGGCCAGCACGTCCTGGCTGCTCCCCGCGGCCGACGACAGGCGTGCGCGCGAGGCCTCCAGTTCTTCGTGCGCGTGGTGTTCCATGCGCCGCGCGAGCTTGACGCTCTCGCCTACGTAGAAGGCGTCCACGTAGGCGAGCGCGGCCTGCCGGCGGGTGTCGGCCACGGCGGCCTGCACCCGCACCGCCTCCAGGCCGACCGACGCCTCGGCGGCGGCCTGCCGCGCGGCGCGCTTGTCGGCGGACAGCCATTCCTGGCTGATGCCGATGCGCTTCATCGTCATCGAATCGCGCGTGGTGTGGAAACGGTCCGCACCCGTTGCGGGCAGGTTGTCGACGCCGATGCGCAGCGTCGGGTCGGGAAGCTGCGGGGCCGCGGAGGCCGCCGCCGTGGCGCTGGCGACGCCGGCACGGGCGGCGCGGGTGGCTTCGGAGCGCTGCGTCGCCCGCTGAAGCGCGTCCTCCAGGGACAGGGGGGCCGCCGTCGCCAGGTACGGCAGCAGCGCGGCAGCCCATGCGGCCGCGCGCGAAAAGGAAATGAACATGAAAACTCCGCAAACGAACGAGCGAATCGCTGGCAGGCGGACGCGCCGCACCAGCACCGGTCAGTCGACGGAGATGTCAGACGCGCAGTCTGCGCGTGGCGAGAAAAACGGGATCGGGCGGTGGATGCTGCCGCTCCGGCACGGCCTGCGGCGGAAGGACATGGCCTTCCGACACCAGCACCAGGGGCATCACCACGAGCTGCACGATGGCCGGCAGCGAAGGCGTGGTCAGCTTCACCGGCTCGAAGGACAGCGACAGGTCGGCGGCGTGCTGGAAGCACAACACCGGCTGGGCCATGTCCATGCCTTCGCAGGGCTCGCCCGACGCCATCATGTCGGCCATCGAACCCGGGCTGTCCGACGCGCCGGGGCAGACATAGCCTGCCAGCGCCAGCTGCGAGAACAGCAGCGACAGGACCACGAAAATCGCGGTCGTGCAGCGACGAAGAGAGCGGCGGGCCATGAGGAGCCGCAGTGTAGCGCCGCCGTCCGGGCGCCGCCTAAAATCCCGCCCGGCCCAACGAACAAGAAGGAAGAGGCAGGGATGCTCGACAAACTCAACGAATTCACCGAAAGCCACGGCGAGCTGCGCCGCGGGCGCGGGCTGGTCACGGGCACCATCGCCTTCAGCCTCGCCGCCCTGTGCTTTCTGGGCGTGCTGGCCTTCCACTTCCCGCAGTACCTGACGACGCCCGAGCTGCGCAAGAGCTACAACGTCGACGTGATGCGCGTCATCCTGCTGACGGCGCTGGTCATTGCGGGCGGGCTCTCGCTGGTCAACATCATCTTCAACCGCTCGCGCTGGCTCTCGTCGGCCGCGTTCCTGCTGGTGGCGGTGTCGGCGCTGCTGGGCGGGCACAAGGTTCCGGTGCATGACTTCGCTGACCACACGCCGTACATCGGCCTCGATTGGTTCATCCTCGACCTCTTGGGCTCGTCGCTGATCTTCATCTTCATCGAGAAGCTCTTTGCGCTGCGCAAGGACCAGCCCGTGTTCCGCGAAGAGTGGCAGACCGACTTTCATCACTTCGTGGTGAACCACATGATCGTGGGTTTCGTACTGCTGGCCACCAACCTCATGGTGCACAAGCTCTTCGGCTGGGCCGCCAACGACGGCATCCGCGGCTGGGTGAGCAATCTGCCGTTCTGGGCCGGCATCCTGCTGATCATCCTGGTGGCCGACCTCGTGCAGTACTGGACGCACCGCGCGTACCACGAGGTGCCGGTGCTGTGGCGCCTGCACGCCGTGCACCACAGCGTGAAGAGCATGGACTGGATGGCGGGCTCGCGCCAGCACATCCTGGAGCTGCTGATCACGCGCACGCTGGTGCTCGCACCCATCTACGTGCTGGGCTTCAGCAAGGACGTGATCGACGCCTACATCGTGGTGGTCGGCTTCCAGGCGGTGTTCAACCATTGCAACGTGAGCGTGCGGCTGGGCCCGCTGCGCTACCTGATCGTGACGCCCAACTTCCACCACTGGCACCACAGCCAGGACATCGAGGCGCTCGACAAGAACTACGCGGCGCACTACGCCTTCCTCGACTATTTGTTCGGCACCGCGGTGAAGAGCACCAAGCTCTGGCCCGAAAAATACGGCGTGCTGGGCGACTACGTGCCCAACGGCTTCTTCAAGCAGCTGAAGTTCCCGTTCGTCTGGAAGGGATGACCATGGCCTCCCTTCTTCGCGCCGTGGCGCTCGCCGCGGCGCTGCCGCTCTTGCTCTCGGCCTGCGCCACGCGCATCGAGATGCCTTCCGAAACCTCCGGCCTGCGCCTGCGCGTGCAGAGCTCGGTGATCGCCCCCGGCAACGGCGGCGAGCTGATCGGCGCCGAGGTGCTGGCGCCCGGCGACATCCTGCTGACCTCGATCGCCACGGTGAACTCGTTCGGCATCCGCCTGGGCACCTTCTCGCCCGTGAGCCATGCCGTGCTCTACCTGGGCGACGGGCAGATCGCCGAGGCCGTGGGCACCGGCGTGCGCGCACGGCCGCTGGCCGAGGTGGTCGACGAAGAGCAGATGGTCGTGGCCTTCCGCGTGCCGGGCCTCGTCGAGGCCGACGTCGAGAAGATGCGCGAGTGGGCGCATTCGCAGGTCGGCACCCGCTACAACACCGCCGGCGTGCTGCTGAACGCCCCCTTCGTGCTGAACCGCCGGCTGTGCGAGCTGCCGCTGATTCCCTCGGCCGTGAGCGCGTACTGCATCAGCGGCCTGGCCACGGTGCAGCTGGGCGCCAGCCGCAACGACCAGTTCTTCTGCTCCCAGTTCGTGCTGGAGGCCTACCGCCAGGCCGGCGTGCCGATCACCGACGCCGACCCGCGCTGGGTGAGCCCCGCCGACCTGCTCCACATGCGCGAGGGCGACGTGCCCTCGATCGCCGCCACGCAGCCGCTGCGCTACGTGGGCCACCTCAAATACAACCCGCCGCCGGTGCTGGCGGCGGACGGACCCGCTTGAGCTCTTCCCCCTCCTCTTCCTTTGACGTCGTTGTCGTCGGTGCCGGCGCCGCCGGTCTTTTTTGCGCCGCACTGGCGGGCCAGCGCGGCCTGCGCGTGCTGCTGGTCGACCACAGCGAGAAGGTCGGCGAAAAGATCCGCATCTCGGGTGGCGGCCGCGCCAACTTCACCAACCGCGACCTCGACGTGCGCGCCCCGCAGCGCCATTTCGTCGGCGACAACCCGAATTTCTGCCGCTCGGCGCTCTCGCGCTACGCGCCGCAGCAGTTCATCGACATGGTGCAGCGCCACGGCATCGCGTACCACGAGAAGCACAAGGGCCAGCTGTTCTGCGACGGCTCCTCGCAGCAGATCGTCGACATGCTGCTGGCCGAGTGCGCCGCCGGCAACGTCGAACGCTGGCAGCCGTGCAAGCTCGGCGACATCGCCTTTGTCGACGGGCGCTACCAAATCAGTAGCACGCGCGGCCCGATCGACACGCCCAAGCTCGTGGTGGCCACCGGCGGCCTGTCGATTCCCCAGATTGGTGCCAGCGACTTCGGCTACCGGCTCGCCGAGCAGTTCGGCCTGCGCCTGGTCACGCCGCGCCCGGCGCTGGTGCCGCTGACCTTCGGCGGCGACGCCTGGGCGCCCTACGCCGGCCTGGCCGGGCTGGCGCTGCCGGTGCGCATCGAGACCGGCGGCAAGAAGGACAAGATGGCCTTCCTGGAAGACCTGCTGTTCACCCACCGCGGCCTGTCGGGCCCGGCAGTGCTGCAGATTTCGAGCTACTGGAAGCCCGGCGCCCCGCTGACGCTGGACTTTGCGCCCGGCACGGACGTGGCCGAGTCGCTGTCCGACGCCAAGCGGCGCTCGAAGAAGCGCATCGCCAACGAACTGGCCGCGCTGGTGCCCTCGCGCCTGGCCGACGCCTGGGTCGGCGAAGACCCGGCCCTGCAGCGCCCGGTCAACGAGGCCACCGACAAGGCGCTGGCGACGCTGTCCGAGCGCATCGCCCGCTGGCAGATCACCCCCAGCGGCACCGAGGGCTACAAGAAGGCCGAAGTGACGGCGGGCGGCGTCGACACCCGCGATCTGTCGTCGCAAACCATGGAATCGAAGCAGCCGGGCCTGTATTTCATCGGGGAAGTGGTCGACGTGACGGGTTGGTTGGGCGGATACAACTTCCAGTGGGCGTGGGCGAGCGCACATGCGTGCGCAACCGCGCTATAATCGCGGGCTAACTCTGGCCTTCCCTCAACGGCCGCAAAAAGTTTTCAGTTGAGGAACCCCGGCTTGGGGCCTCGATCTCCCCCGGCCAAATCCATTTCAACGATTCATCAATGACCACCATCCGCGTTAAAGAAAACGAGCCCTTCGACGTCGCCCTGCGCCGCTTCAAGCGCACCATCGAAAAGCTCGGCCTGCTGACCGACCTGCGCGCCCGCGAGTTCTACGAGAAGCCGACGGCCGAGCGCAAGCGCAAGAAGGCAGCTGCGGTCAAGCGCCACTACAAGCGCGTGCGCAGCATGCAGCTCCCCAAGAAGCTGTACTAAGCAACGCCCAGGGTGGCTGGCCCCGACGAAAGTCCCCGCCAGCGCCCCGTTGCACCAGCCGCGCCAGGGAAACCTGCCGCGGCTTTTGTTTTTTCCGAAAGGTTGCGAAGAATGACTCTCAAAGAACAAATCACCGAAGACATGAAGACGGCGATGCGCGCCAAGGACTCGGAGCGCCTGGCCACCATCCGCCTGCTGCTCGCCGCCATGAAGCAGAAGGAAGTCGACGAGCGCGTGGAGCTCGACGACGCCATGGTCGTGGCCATCGTCGACAAGATGGTCAAGCAGCGCAAAGACTCGATCGCCGCGTTCACCACGGGTGGCCGCGCCGACCTGGCCGACAAGGAAGCCGCCGAGATCAAGGTGCTCGAGGTCTACCTGCCCCAGCGCATGAGCGCCGACGAAACGGCCGCCGCGGTGAAGGCCATCGTGGCCGAACTGGGCGCCTCGGGCCCCGGCGACATGGGCAAGGTGATGGGCGTGGTCAAGACGCGCCTGGCCGGCAAGGCCGACATGGGCCAGGTCAGCGCCGCGGTCAAGGCCGCCCTCACGGGCGCCTGAGGCGGCCACCGCCATGAAGAACGGCAGCAGCAGCCCGCTCGGCGCCGCCCCCGTCGCGACGATCCCGAAGGCCTGCGCCTGCCTGGTCGATGCGCAGGGCCGGCTGCTGGTGTTCCGTCATCCCGAGGACGGCAACATGCAGCTGCCCAAGGGCACCATCGAGCCCGGCGAGTCGCCCGAGGCGGCCGTGCGGCGCGAGCTGCTCGAAGAGTCGGGCCTGGTGTTCGCCGGCCGGCTCGAATCGCTGGGCACGCTGGAGCGCGAATGCGAAGCCGGCGTCGAAGGCAACACGCATCGCCACCCGCAGCGCTGGCACATCTTCCTGATGCGCGACCACCGCGCCCTGCCCGAGACCTTCGAGCACATGGCCACGGGCAGCCCGGAAGAAGAAGGCCTGGTGTTCTCGTTCTACTGGCTCGACGCCGATGCGGCCATCGAGGACTTCGCCCTGCCCTACCGCCAGACCATCGAGCGCGTGCGCGCGGCCCTGCTGGCCGCCAGCTGACCGGTCACGGGATCAGGCGGACATGACGGCGCGCAGCGCCATGTACGCCCCCAGCAGCGCCAGTCCGATCAGGAAGCAGCGCCGGAACACGGCCACCGGCAGCCGCTGCCGCAACCAGGTGCCCAGCACCATGCCGCCGACCGCCGGCACCAGCATCGCCAACGACCCGCCCAGCACCGCCGCCGGGTAGCTTCCGTTGGCCGCCAGCCCCAGGGCCAGCACCACGGTCGAGGTGGTGAACGAGATGCCCATGGCCTGGATCAGCCCATCGCGCTGGAAACCCAAGGCCTGCAGGTACGGCACGGCCGGCACCGCGAACACGCCGGTCACGGACGTCACCAGCCCCGTCGCGGCGCCCACCACGGGCCCCAGCCAGCGCGCCTGCGCGTCGCTCACGTGCAGCTGCCGCCCCGTCAGCCCCCACAGCGCATAGATCACCAGCGCCACGCCGAGCGCCAGCGAGGCCCAGGCCCCGGCCGGCACGCCCAGCCACCACGCCCCGGCGAGCGTGCCCACCACGACGCCGGCCTGCATGCGACCGATGCGGCGGAACACGGCGCCGAAGCTGGCGCGCGGTCCGGTCTGCCAGAGGTTGGTGACCAGCGACGGCACGATCAGCAGCGCCGCCGCCTGCGCGGGCGACATCCACAGCGCGAGCAGCGCCATCGCCACGGTCGGCAGGCCGAGGCCGATCACGCCCTTGATCAGGCCGGCCAGCAGGAAGACCGCGGCGGCCGCCGCCCACAGACCCATCGCTTCATTGGAGATCGTCATCGCCGCGGAGTCTGCCGACCGGCGCCTTCACTGGAAATGCGGCTTTCGCGCAGCCAGCCTCAGGCACAGGCTGAGGCTGGCGTGCTACCTTGCGGCCCATCATGCGATTCGATCTGACCGACCTGCGGCTCTTTCTCCACGTCGTCGAAGCCGGCAGCCTCACGGCCGGCGCCGGCCGCTCGCACATGACGCTGGCTTCGGCCAGCCAGCGTGTGCGCGGCATGGAAGACGCGCTCGGCACGCCCCTGCTCACCCGCCACGCGCAGGGCGTGCGCCCCACCGAGGCCGGGCGCACGCTGCTGCACCATGCGCGCGTCGTGCTGCAGCAGATGGAGCGGCTGCGCGGCGAACTCGGCGAGTACGGCCAGGGCCTCAAGGGCCACGTGCGCTTCATGTGCGGCACCTCGGCGCTCACCGAGCACCTGCCCGAGGTGCTGAGCCGCTTCCTGGCCGAGCATCCGCGCATCTCGGTCGACCTCGAGGAGCGCGCCAGTCCCGACACCGTGGAGGCCCTGCGCAGCGGCCTGTGCGACATCGGCATCGTCTCCGACGCCATCGACAGCGACGGCCTCGAATGCCACCCCTTCCGCCGCGACGACCTCGTGCTCGTGATGCCGCGCGGCCACGCGCTGGCCGGCCGGCGGCGCGTGCACCTGGCCGAGGTGGTCGACAGCGAGTTCGTCGGCCTGCCCGCCGACAGCGCGCTCCAGCAGCTGATCACCGGGCACGTGCGCGCGCTCGCCAGGCACCTGGCCTACCGCGTGCGCGTGCGCAACTTCGAGGCCGTGTGCCGCATGGTCGAGTACGGCATCGGCGTGGGCATCGTGCCGCAGACCGCGGCCGAGCGCTGCGCCCGTTCGATGAAGATCGCGCGCGCCTCGCTGGCCGACCCGTGGGCCGAGCGCACGCTGATGGCCTGCGTGCGCTCGTCGCAGGATCTGCCGCTCAATGCGCGGCGCATGCTCGACTACCTGATCGCACCGCCGCCGGCGGCGGACGCTACGCGCAAGTGACCGGCCGCCCCTGCTGCGCCCGCGCCGCGATGAAGGCCTCGAAGGCCTCGCGGCTGGTCTTGCGCGGCACGTAGCCGAACTGGGTCTTCAGCGCGGTGTTCAGCAGCACCGGCCGGTAGCGCAGGAAGTCGAGCTGCTCGGGCCCGTAGCGGCTCACGCCCAGTGCCGAACCCGCGGCCAACGCCGCCTGCAGCACGCCGGCCGGCCAAGCGATGGCGCGCTTGCCCAGGCGCGCGGCAATCTCGTGGATCGTGAGCGCGCCGTCGCCCGCGAGGTTGTAGCAACCGGGCGGCGCGCCGCCGAGCGCGTGGGCGATGGCGCCGGTCACGTCCTCGTCCCACACGAACACGAAGGGGCTGTCGCTGCCGCGGATGGCGATCAGCCGCTTCTTCTCGAACAGCGCCGTGATCTGGTTGTCGACGCGCTCGCCGAGGATGGTGCCGATGCGCAGCACGGTCTGCGCCAGCGCGGGATGCCGCGCACGGCAGTCGGCCAGCATCTCTTCCACCTGCCGCTTGTGGTCGGCATAGGCGAACACCGGATTGCCGCGCAGCGGCTGCGACTCGGTGATCCAGGCCGGGTTGTCCGCGTGGTAGCCGTAGGCCGCGCCGCTGGACGACACCACGATGTGCCCCACGCCGCGCGCCACGCAGGCGTCGAGCACGTTGCGCGTGCCGCCCACGTCCACCGAATGCTCGAAGGCGCGGTTCGAGTCCTTGCCGGGCGTGACGATGGATGCGAGGTGCACCACCGTGTCGATCGCGTGTTCGGCGAGCACGTCAGCGATGCCGTCGTCGCGCACGTCCTGCTGCAGGTAGGCCACGCCGGGCAGCCGGCGCGCGGCGGGCACCTCGCGCACGTCGAGTGCCACCAGGGTTTCGAAGGTGCCTTGCGCGGCCAATGCGGCGAGCACGCTGCGCCCGAGAAAACCATCACCGCCCGTCACCAGCACGCGTCGCGCGGACGCCTTCCAGACCTCGCTCATTGGTATACCTTCGTGCTTCGCACTGCGGTGCGAGCTTGCTTGGGGCGGCCCGGCGCGGCGCTCATGGCGTCGCAGGCTTGCGCCCCCACCAGCTCGCCAGCGCCAGGCCCGCGATGATGTCCCAGAAGCCCCACACGCCGGCCACCACGGCCATGCCGCCGAGCCCGCCGAAGAAGCTGAAGATCAGCACCAGCCCGAGCCCCGCGTTGCGGATGCCCACCTCGATGGCCACCGCGCGCCGGTCGTAGTCGCCCAGCCCCGAGAGCCGCGCGCACAGGTAGCCGGTGCCGAAGGCCAGCGCGTCGTGGATCACCACGGCCATCAGCACCAGTCCCACGTAGTCGAGGAAGTAGCGCCAGTTGCCCGCGATGGCGCCGACGATGAAGGCGATCAGCGCCAGGAAGCTCAGGATGCGCGCCGGCTTCTTGATGCGCGCCGTGAGCCCCGGCAGCTTGTGCGCGCAGGCCACGCCCAGCACGAAGGGAATGCCGATGATCATCACGATGTGGCCCAGCATGTCGAAGGGGTCGAGCGCGATGGTCTTGAGCAGCACCGAGGCCGTGGGATGCAGGCCGCCCCAGAACGCGAAGTTCAGCGGCATCACCACGATCGACAGCGCGTTCGAAATGGCTGTCATCGACACTGACAGCGCCACGTTGCCGCCCGCGCGGTGCGTGAGGATCTGCGAGATGTTGCCCGGCGGGCAGCAGGCCACGAGGATCATGCCCAGCGCGATGCTCGGGCCCGGCTGCAGGATCAGCGTGAGCACGAAGGTCACGGCCGGCAGCACCACGAACTGCGCACCGATGCCCACCGCCATCGCACCGGGCATGCGCGCCACGCGCCTGAAGTCGTCGATGCGCGTGTCCAGCGCAATGCCGAACATCAGGAAGCCCAGCACCACGTTGAGCAGCACCAGCGAGGCCGGGTTGAAGTGCAGGCGGATCTCGTCGACAGGCAGCATGCGCGGAACCTCGTGAAGAAGGGATCGGTCGGTCAGTCAGCCAGTGCGGCAGCGGCCTGGCGCACGGCCGCGCGGTAGGTGTCCTTGTGCACGTAGTAGGCCATGCGCTCCAGCTGCAGGTACTTGAAGCCGCCCGACAGGTCGGGCGGCGGCCCCTGCACTGCCGTGCGCAGCGCCGTTGCCTTGGGCGAGCCCGCAGCCTGCGCGCGGAAGTAGCGCGCCAGCAGCTCGGCCTGCTCGTAGCGCCCCTGCCAGCCGATGCCGCTGGCCTCGATCATGCCGAGCACGCCCAGCGTCTCGAAGCGCGGCGAGAAGATGTTCAGGTACAGGCGCGGCGCCATGCCCTGCCAGTTGAGCAGCTCGCGGTCGATGAACGGGTAGTGCAGCGCGTAGCCCGTGGCCGTGAGGATCAGGTCGTAGTCGCGCGCGCTGCCGTCCTTGAAATGCACGGTGCGTCCGGCGAGCCGCGCGATGTCGGCGCGCACGCCGATGTCGCCATGGCCCACGTGGTGCAGCACCAGCGAGTTCACCACCGGGTGCGACTCGTACATCTTGTAGTCGGGCTTCGGAAAACCGAAGCGCACCGGGTCGCCGGTGAACCACTGCAGCACGGTGGCGTCGACCTTCTGCTTGAGCCACGGCGGCAGCGGGCGCTTGCCGCCCAGCGTGTCGGCCGGCTTGCCGAACACGTACTTGGGCACGAAGTAGTAGCCGCGCCGCACCGAGATGTCGACGCTCTGCGCGTAGTGCACCGCATCGACCGCGATGTCGCAGCCCGAGTTGCCCGCGCCGACGATCAGCACGCGCTTGTCCTTGAACAGTTCCGCGTGCTTGTAGCGGCTGGTGTGCAGCAGCTCGCCGTCGAAGTGGCCTTCGAACTGCGGATGCTTGGGCTCGGAGAGCGTGCCGTTGGCGATCACCACGCCCTTGTATTCGTCGGTTTCCACGGTGCCGTCGGGCGCCTCGACGCTCACGCGCCAGCGCGTGTCGGGCGCGTCGCTCACCGGCTCCACACGCAGCACGCGCGTGCCGAAGCGGAAGTGCGCGCGCAGGCCAAAGCGGTCGGCAAAGTCGCTGAAGTAGCGGCGCAGCTCGCGGTGGCTCGGGTAGTCGGCCACGGTGTCGGCCATCGGGAACTCGGCGAACTCGGTCGTGCGCTTGCTCGAGATCAGGTGGGCCGAGTGGTAGACCGTGGAGCGCGGGTTGTCGATGTCCCAGAGGCCGCCCACGTCGCTGTGTGCTTCGAAGCCCTGGAACGGAACGCCGAGCTTCTGCAGATTGCGGGCGCCCGCGAGGCCCGAGGGCCCGGCGCCGATGAGGGCGATCTGTTCGTGTGTCGGAACGGCAGCGGCGGAAGGCGTCATCGGCGGGGAGGTTCTTTCTGGGAATTCAGGCCGGGGATGGCGGTGGCGCCCGCCTCGCCCACGCGCGGCTTGCGCGGCTGGCCGCGCAGCAGGCGGTCGTGCAGCGGTACGGGCAACAGGCCGAGTGCTTTCGACAGCCAGCCGATGCGCCGCGGCAGCACGATCTTTTCGCGCCGTGCGGCAAGGCCCGCCAGCAGCTGGCGCGCCGCTGCGTCGGCCTCGAGCAGCCCCGGCATCGCGAAGCGGTTGCCGGCCGTGAGCGCGGTGCGGATGTAGCCCGGGCTCACCGTGTGCACCGTGAGCCCCGTGCCGCGCAGCTCGGCGCGCAGGCTTTCGAGATAGCGGATCAGGCCGCCCTTGCTCGCGCAATAGGCGCCGTTGCCCGGCATGCCGTGCCAGCCCGCGATGCTGGCCACGCCCACGAGCGCGCCGCGGCCCTGCGCACGCATCGGCTGCACGAAGGGCTGGAAGGTGGTGGCCGCGCCGAGCAGGTTGATCTCGAGCATGCGGCGGAACACGGCGAGGTCGTCGGCCTCGGCGGTGTCGTAGCCGCCGGCCACGCCCGCGTTGGCGATCACGAGGTCGGGCGGGCCGAAGCGCTGCATCCAGTCGGCCGCCATCGCCTGCATGGCGGAGCTGTCGGACACGTCGGGCGTGTAGGCCTTGCAGCGTCCTTCACCTTGGGCCGCGAGCGCGGCGAGGCGTTCGGTGTCGAGCCCCACCAGTGCCACGCGCGCACCGCCATCGATCAGCGCACGCGCCAGCGCCTGCCCCAGGCCGCCGCAGGCACCGGTGAGAACGACATTGCGAAACGGCAAGAGCATGGGCAAGGAAGCGCGCGAGGCTGCGAGTGGCAAAACGCAGCCACTGTAGCCGCGCCCTGCCAGCGCACTCCCCAGCGTTTCCCCTTGTCCCGCGCCCTTGCGGGGCGTTCAGGCGGCTTCGGCGGCAGGAAATTCGATCTGGATCTTCACATCCGTGACGCGCCCGGCCGCAGCCTCCTCGAACGCGGCGATGCCGTCCTCGAACGCGAAGGTGCGCGAGATGAAGGGCTTCACATCGACCTGCCCCGACGCGATGAGCGCCAGCGCGCGCGGGAAGATGTTGGCGTAGCGGAACACCGACTCGATGCGCGCCTCCTTCGCCTGGATCGCGACGATGTCGAAAGCCACCTTGTCGGCGGGAATGCCCACCAGCACGAGGCAGCCACCGGGGCACAGCAGGTCGAACACGTTGTCGAAGGCGCGCGCGCTGCCACTGGCTTCGAAAACCACGTTCGCGCCCCAGCCGTCGGTGAGGGCCTGCACGGTGTCGGCGAGGCTGGTGCTGCGCACGTCGACCGTCGTCACCGCCGGGTTGTGGGCGAACAGCGCCAGCTTCTCGGGCACGAGGTCGGCCAGGATCACGCGCGCCGCGCCGCCCGCGAGCGCGGCCAGCGCCGTCATCGCGCCGATGGTGCCGGCGCCGATGACCACCGCCACGTCGCCCGGCTTCAGCGCCGCCTTCTTCGCGGCCTGCAGGCCGATGGCCAGCGGCTCGACGATGGCGCCTTCGCCGAAGCTCACGTTGTCGGGCAGGCGGAAGGTGAAGGCCGCCGGATGCACCACGTAGGGCGTAAGGCAGCCGTGGATCGGCGGCGTGGCCCAGAAGCGCACGGCAGGGTCGAGGTTGTAGAAGCCTTCGCGCACGGCGCGCGAGTCCATGTCGGGAATGCCGGGCTCCATGCAGACGCGGTCGCCGGGCTTCAGGTGGGTGACTTCGGCGCCCACCTCGGCCACCACGCCCGAAGCCTCGTGGCCGAGGATCATGGGCGCGTCGACGACGTACGGGCCGATGCCGCCGTGCTGGTAGTAATGAACATCGCTGCCGCACACGCCCACGGTGTGCATGCGGATCTTCACGTCGCGCGGGCCGACGTGCAGCGGCAGCTCGACATCGCGCAGCGTGATCTCGTGCGCCTTTTCCAGAACCAGTGCTTTCATTGCATCTTTCTCAGAGGGTTGAAATGGGGCCACACACTCGGCGTCAGTGCAGCGCGGCGTCCGGACGCAGCAGCGAGGCGCCCGTCGCGACATCGAACAGGTGCACCTGCTGCGCATCGGCCACCAAGCGCAGCGGCTCGCCGAGCCGGGGGCCCGCGGCGGACGGCAGGAGCACGGCGATCTCTTCGCCGCCCTGCCCCACGCTCACCAGCACTTCGTTGCCGAGGTATTCGATGAGCTGGACCTCGCCTGCAAAGCCTTCACCGTTTGCCCTGGTGGTGTCGAGGTGCAGGTGCGCCGGGCGCACGCCCAGCGTCACGCGCGCGCGGCCTTCGAGCGCGAAGCGGCGCGCATCCACGCGCACCGAGCCGCCGCCGCCACGCAGCTCGCACTGCCCGTTGTCCAGGCCGTGCACCGCCATCTCCATCAGGTTCATCGGCGGCGTGCCGATGAAGCCGGCCACGAAGGCCGAGCGCGGGCGCTCGAAGATTTCCTGCGGCGTGCCGACCTGCTCGATGCGCCCGTCGCGCAGCAGCACGATGCGGTCGGCCAGCGTCATGGCCTCGTGCTGATCGTGCGTGACGTACACGGTGGTGGTCTTCAGCGTCTGGTGCAGCTTCGCGATCTCGATGCGCATGTGGTTGCGCAGCTTGGCGTCGAGGTTCGACAGCGGTTCGTCGAACAGGAACACCTTCGGCGTCTTGATCATGGCCCGCGCAATCGCCACACGCTGCTGCTGGCCGCCCGACAGCTCGGTGGGCTTGCGCTGCAGGTAGCGCTCCAGGCCCAGCGTGTCCGACACCTCCTTGATGCGGCTGTCGATCTCAGCCTTGGGCACCTTCAGGCGCTTGAGCCCGAACGCGATGTTGTCGCGCACCGTCATGTGCGGGTACAGCGCGTAGTTCTGGAACACCATCGCGATGCCGCGCTCCTGCGGCGGCAGGTCGTTCACGCGCTGACCGCCGATGTGCAGGTCGCCGCCGCTGATGTCTTCCAGGCCCGCGAGCATGCGCAGGATGGTCGACTTGCCGCAGCCCGAGGGGCCGAGGAACACGACGAACTCGTTGTCGGCCACGTCGAGATCGAAGGCGTGGACGACCTGCGTTTCCCCGTAGCGCTTGATGAGGTGGTGACAGCGGATGGCAGACATTTTTTGTTCTGGAGAAAGAGAGGTGATGGCGCTCATGCGGCCTCCCGCTTGCGCTTGAACGCGGCATTGAGAAAACCGCTGAGCACGCCCACCATGAGCAGCGGCGGCAGCGACAGCAGGATGACCGAGGCATTCAAGATGCCCCAGGGCACGTCGCGCCCGAGCTGGCTGAGCTCCGAGGCCACGATGGGCAGCGTCTTGGCCTCGGAGGTGGTGAGCATCAGCGCGATGAGAAACTCGTTCCACACCAGCACGAAGCCGAAGGCGATGGCCCCTACCAGCGAGCGCGCGGCAATCGGCAGCGCGATGCGAAAGAAGATCGCGTAGGGCCCGTAGCCGTCGACGCGGCCGGCCTCTTCCACTTCCTTCGGCACCGCCTTGAAGGCCGGAATGGCGAGCCAGATCACGGTCGAGAGCGTGAGCAGCGTGTAGGTGGCGATGAGCGCCACGCGCGAGTCGTACAGCTCCAGCTGCAGCCAGATCACCATGAGCGGAATGGCCACCGCCACCGGCGGCAGGAAGCGCATCGACAGCACGAAGAACTGGATGTCGTTGCCCCAGCGCAGCGGGTAGCGCGCCAGCGCATAGGCGGCCGGCAGGCCCAGCACCGCGCCGATGATCACCGCCGCGCCCGCCACCACGATCGAGTTGACCAGCCCCGCGGCCACGGCCTCGCGGTTCAGCACGTACAGGTAGTTGTCGAGCGTGGGCGTGAAGAAGAACTTCGGCACGGCCGAGACGATGTCGACCCGGTTCTTGAACGAGTTGAGAAAGGTCCACAGCACGGGCACGAGCGCCGAGAGCCCGGCCGCGATGAGCGCCAGCCGCGCCAGCAGCGTTCCGATGGCAAGCTTCTTCATGATGGCCTAGTCCATTTCCAGATGTAGGTGAACGCGACCGTCGAGGCGACCATCATCAGCACCGCCATGCTCGACGCGTACGAGATGCGGCCCGACTCGATGAAGCCTTGCGAGAAGGCGTACATGTCGAGCGTCTCGGTCGAGATGCCGGGACCGCCGCGCGTCATCACGTAGATGAGGTCGAAGGCGCGCAGCGACTCCACCATCTTCACGAAGGCCAGGCTGATGAGCGGCGCCTTCAGCATCGGCAATGCCACGTAGGCATACACCTCCCACGTCTTCGCGTGATCGAGACGCGCGGCCTCGAAGGGCTGCGGCGGCAGGGTTTCGAGCAGCTTCAGCACGATGACGCCGAAGAACAGCCCCCACTGCCACACGTCGACGAAGGCCACCGTGAGCAGTGCCAGCACCGGGTCGGCGAACAGGTCGAGCGGCTCGCCGGTGATCGCCTTGTAAGGCCACGTGATGAGGCCGAACAGCGGATGGAAGGCGAACTTCCAGACGAAGGCGGCCGACACGCGCGGCAGCAGCACCGGCACGATGAACAGCATCGACAGCACCTGGCGCCAGCGCGGCGTGGCGCAGCGGTGCATCAGCGTGCCCATGAGCACGGCCAGGGCCATGGTGGCGCTGACGGTCAGCACCTCCCACACCAGCGACACGCGCACCGAGTTCAGGAAGCGCCGGTCGGAGAACAGCTGCACGTAGTTGCTGAACCAGACCCAGCCGGTGTCGGCCTGGCCCAGCTCGCGGTCCTGCAGCGAGATGGCGATGGCGAACACCGTCGGCACCAGCGCCAGGACGGCCAGCACGAGCAGCCCCGGCCCGATGAACACGGCCGGCAGCCGTGTTTTGTGGGAACGCATGCTCACTTCTTGCGACGCGCGATCAGCTGCTTGGCGTAGGCGTCGAGTTCGTCGAGCCCGCCCTGGATGTCGGTGCGCGAGCCGGTGATCAGCTCTTCCAGAATGATCCCCCAGCGGTCGCCCAGGTCGGGCCAGGCCGGGTCTTGCCAGAAGTTCACGGCCGTGACCTTGCCGGTGTCGGCCAGCGCCTTGCCCAGGTCGGCGCCGTAGCGCTTGGCGAACTCGGGGCTGCCGAGCACGCTGGTGCGGTTGAGCTCGCCGAACTGGCCCTGCGCCAGGCGGCGCTGCTCGTTCTCCTTGGACGTGGCCCAGGCGATGAACAGGCCCGCGCACTTCTTGGCCTCTTCGGTCTTGTTGGCGCGCGCGCCGATGGCCAGGCCGTGGCCGTAGCCGCCGCCGGTGAGCGGCGTGGGCGGCACGGCGTAGGCGATCTTGCCGACCACGGTCGACATCTTCGGGTCGAGCGCGTTGCCCGCCAGCGGCGTCGACTCGACCAGGATCGCGACCTTGCCGGCCAGGAAGGCGCCGGTGGATTCGTCCCATCCGCCCGTCTTGGTGCCGGGCGCGGAGTACTTGAAGAGATCCAGGTAGGTCTGGGTCGCCTTCACGGCGGCGGGCGAGTTGAAGACCGGCTTGTCGCCGTCGAACCACTGGCCGCCGTAGCCGCGGAAGAACGGCATCCAGCGCCACACGTTGGCGCCCGAGCCGCGCTGGCCGCGCAGCGCCACGCCGTAGACGCCGTTGGCCGGGTCGTTGAGCTTCTTCACGGCCGCCACGAACTCGTCGAGCGTGGCCGGCGGCTTGATCCCCGCCTTCTCGAGCAGGTCCTTGCGGTAAACCATGAGGTCGCCGCCACCGGTGAGGGGCGCGAACCAGGCCTGGCCGGCGAAGGTCGCGACTTTCTGGCGGCCGGCGTCGAAGTCGGCGTAGTCGTAGCTGGCGGGGTAGTACGGCGTGAGCGGCACGATCCACTTCGACTGGACGAACTGCGCCACGTTGGCCTCGTCGACGTAGTACACGTGGTACTTGCCGACCGTGGACGCATCGGCGCGCGACTTGGCGCGGCGGTCGTTCTCGTTGAGGTTGTCGATGCTGAACGAGGCCCCGCTCAGGCGCTTGAACTCGTCCTTGGATTTCTCGAGCAACGTCAGGCCTTCGCGCGGCTGCGACAGGACGCGCACGTCCTCCTTGCAGACCTGCGCCAGCGCGGCGGGCGCCAGCGTGGCCAGCGCGAGCGCGAGGCCGGCCAGACGGTGGGGATGCGGAATCGGCATGCTTGTCTCCTTCGTTGTTCGTGCAAATTGCCGGCGAAATGCCGGCAAATGCAACGAGACGAAGGTTAGGAGGCCGATCCGAAGGGCCTCCTACATGCCCACCGGGCGCCTGATACTTTGCTGCCAAGCCGTCTCGGGGTTTAGCCCGAGAGGCAAGTGCGTATCAGTCGGCAATCAGGCAGCGAGTGGCGTGTGCTGCGCGCTGCGCAGGCCGAAACGCTCCTGCGCCTGCTGCCGGTAGGCCGAGGGCGTCATGCCCTTGAGCTGCAGGAAGCGACGGTTGAAGTTCGCGAGGTTCGAGAAGCCGACCTCGTAGCAGATGTCGCTCACCAGCCGGTCAGACACCTGCAGCATCTCGCAGGCCTTGGTGATGCGCAGCCGCGTGACGAAGTCGGTGAAGGTGCTGCCCATGTGCTTGTGGAAGTAGCGCGAGAAGCTGCTCTCGGCCATGTTGGCGACGCCGCACACGGTGGGCAGCGAGAGCTCTTCGGCCAGGTGGGCATGCAGGTAGTCGAGCACGCGGCGCATGCGGGTGTTGGCCGTGGGGTCCTCGTCGCTCGGGTCGGCGTTGCTCGAGATCTGGCGCCAGTCGCTCCAGCTCGCGAGCTCGTGCAGCAGGCCGATGAACTCCGACAGCCGGGCCATGCCCTTTTGCTTCTGCACGCGCACGAAGCGCTCGCGCACGAGGTCGCCGATGCCGAAGAACTCGATGCCCAGCTTGGCGCGGTCGAGCATCGGCAGCACCGTCTCCAGCTCGGGGAACAGGTCGACGCCCTGGCGCAGGGGGGCGTCGCGGAAATGGATCACCATGCTGCGGTCGGCCACGCCCTCGGGCGGCACGTCGTGCGAGATCCAGGTGTGGGGCAGCCGCGCGCCCACCAGGGCGACATAGCCGGGCTCGAAGCGGCCGATGTGGTTGCCGACGAAGGCATCGCCGCTGGTGCGGTTGATGCACTGCAGCTCGTACTCGTCGTGGTAGTGCCAGCAGTCGAAGGGCCAGGGCACGCCGTGCTGCAGGCAGCGCACCGAACTGCTGCCCGCCGGCTCGAAGCCCAGGCGCGGGTCACGCAAGAGTTCGTGTTCGAGGGCCGGCTTGCGTACGGCGCTGTGTTTGCTCATGTCCTGTCCCCCTGTCCTTGAATGGAGGGGTCGTCGAGCCAGCGCCGTTGCGAGCGGCAGGGCCTGTCAGGCGCCCGCCACCTTCATGCGGTTGACCAGGATCGACCCCGTGGTTTTTGCGCCGAAAGTGTAAGCATCTGCGCCAATCGCTTCAATTCCCATCAGCATCTGACGCAAATTGCCGGCAATCGTGATTTCCTGCACCGGATAGGCGATGCGGCCGTTTTCCACCCAGAAACCGCTGGCGCCGCGCGAATAGTCGCCGGTCACGTAGTTCACGCCCTGCCCCATCAGCTCGATCACGAACAGGCCGGTGCCGAGCTTGGCGAGCATGGCGTCCAGGTCGTCGCCGTGCTTCGTGAGGCGCGAGCTCAGCGTCAGGTTGTGCGAGCCGCCGGCGTTGCCGGTGGTCTTCATGCCCAGCTTGCGCGCCGAGTAGGTCGAGAGAAAGTAGCCTTCGAGGCGGCCGGCATCGACCACCTTGCGGGCGCGGGTGATCACGCCTTCGTCGTCGAAGGGCGAGCTGCCCTTGCCGCGCAGCACGTGCGGGTCTTCGGCCACGTCGACGTGCTTGGGCAGCACCGGCTTGCCCAGCGAGTCGAGCAGGAAGGTGCTCTTGCGGTACAGCGCCCCGCCGCTCACGGCCTGCACCAGCCCGCCCAGGAGGCCCACGGCCAGCGGCGACTCGAACAGCACCGGGCATTCGGTGGTCTTGATCTTGCGCGACTTCAGGCGGCTGAGCGCGCGCTCGGCGGCGTAGCGGCCCACGGCCTGCGGGCTGGCCAGTTCGTCGGCCGAGCGCATCGAGCTGTACCAGGCGTCGCGCTGCATGTCGTCGCCCTTGCCGGCGATGGGGGCCACCGAAATCGAGTGCCGCGAGCTGGCGTAGCCGCCGCGAAAGCCGTGCGTGTGGGCGCTGAAGAAGTGGCTCTGCTGCGCCGAGACGCCGGCGCCTTCGCTGTTGGTGATGCGCTTGTCGGTGGAAAGGGCTGCCGCCTCGCATTCGAGGGCCAGCTTGGCGGCCTGCTCGCTCGTCACGTCCCAGGGATGGAACAGGTCGAGCTCGGGCTGCACCTTGGCGATGTCTTCCTCGTCGGGCAGGCCGCTCACCGGGTCTTCGGCCGTGAAGCGGGCAATGTCGTAGGCCGCCTGCACCGTGCGGGCGATGGCCGCCTCGGAAAAGTCGGAGGTGCTGGCGTTGCCGCGGCGGTGGCCCACGTAGACCGTGATGCCCAGCGACTTGTCGCGGTTGCGCTCGACGTTCTCGAGCTCGCCCTTGCGCACCGAGACGCTCAGGCCGCAGCCCTCGGAGGCCTCGGCGCCGGCGTCGGTGGCCCCGAGCTTTTTGGCGTGGGCCAGGGCCGAATCGACCAGGTTTTCGAAGAAGGAGCGGCTGTAGGCGAAGCCGGAATCGGCGCGCGAGGAGGATGTCGTCATGTGGTGGCTATGATACTTGCGCCCCCTGTTTCACGTTTTCCCTTCCGCGCCCCCTGTGCGCGTTGCAGCGCCGCACGGCGCGGCCCAGAATCCACCCCATGTCCCGCAAACCCAAAAAAGGCTATTTCGTCCGTGGCCACTTCGTTGCCGAAGGCAGCGAACTCGACCTGGAGCTCAAGCGCGAGCTCAAGGGCGGCACCGACGAAGCCAGCCGCACCGAACTCAAGCGCGAGAGCGCCGAACTGCAGAAACTGGGCGAAGAACTGCTCACCCTGCGCGCCGGCCTGTTCGACGCCCTCCCGCTGAGCGAGAAACTGGTCGACGCCATCGCCGAGGCGAAACGCATCACCAATTTCGAGGGCAAGCGCCGCCAGATGCAGTTCATCGGCAAGCTCATGCGCGCCCTCGACCCCGAGGTGCTCGAGGCCGTGAAGCAGGCGCTGACCGAGCAGAACACCGTGCCGGCCGCCGAAGCCGCCGCGCTGCACGAGGCCGAACGCTGGCGCGAACGCCTGATCGCCGACGACGACGCCCTCGGCGGCTGGATCGAGACCCACCCCGCCACCGACTCCCAGCAGCTGCGCGCCCTCGTGCGCCAGGCCCGCAAGGACCTGAAGTCCGGCCCCGCCGGCGAAGCACCGCGCCAGGGCAAGGCCTACCGCGAGATCTTCCAGCTCGTGCGCGCGCAACTCGCGGTGCATGGCGGCGACGACCACGCCGAAGCGGCTGCGGCGCAAGACCGGGAAGAAGACGCATGAGCGAAGGCTTCGATTCGGTGCGCATCGGCATCGTCTCCATCAGCGACCGCGCTTCCAGCGGCACCTACGAAGACAAGGGCCTGCCCGCGCTCAAGGACTGGCTGGGCCGCGCGCTGAAAAACCCCCTCGAATTCGAAGCCCGCCTGATCCCCGACGAGGCCGACCGCATCAGCGCCACGCTCATCGAGCTGGTCGATGCCGGCTGCTCGCTCGTGCTCACCACCGGCGGCACCGGCCCCGCGCTGCGCGACGTCACGCCCGAGGCCACGCTGGCCGTGGCCCACAAGGAAATGCCCGGTTTCGGCGAACAGATGCGCCAGATCAGCCTGCGCTTCGTGCCGACCGCCATCCTCTCGCGGCAGGTCGCCGTCATCCGCGACCAGAGCCTCATCATCAACCTGCCGGGCCAGCCCAAGTCGATCGCCGAGACGCTCGAAGGGCTGAAGGACGCCGACGGCACGCAGCTCGTGCCCGGCATCTTCGCCGCCGTGCCCTACTGCATCGACCTGATCGGCGGGCCGTACCTCGAGACCGACGACACGGTCTGCAAGGCCTTCCGGCCCAAGTCGGCGATCCGCGCCGCGCGCTAGGGCCTGTTCACCCTATTTCTGGCGTCGCGAAGGTCTGCCACGGCGGGCCAATCAAGGCGCGTGACGCCGCGTGTGCATGCGCACACGCAAGGAGCGCAACGCCGAGTGGCCCGCCGTGGCAGACCTTCCCTTCGGGTTGGCTGGCAAAGGGGCCGTCTGCGGCGTTGCCCGCGCTTGCAAGGCTTCAGCCTTGCTGCGCACGGGCGCCTTGCAGCCAGCCCCTTTGCCAGCCAACGCGACGCTAGAAATAGGGTGAACAGGCCCTAGCCTCCCCGCCGCCGGTTCTCGCGCGGCGGCTTTCACCACCGAAGACTTTCTGCTTCGCCGATGCGCGAGGGGCGCGCTCGCGCCCGCATCGCTCGCCTTGGCTTTTATCGGACCCGTCCGATGGTTCCGCTCCCCTGTTCTTCCTAGAGTTCCTGACGCCCGGGCCGCCGGATCGAACAGCGTGAATTCGCTGCCCGATCCGATCTTTCTTTCCCTTTTCAGAGCATAGGAACTGCATGGCATCCAAAAAGGCAAACGTCTTCGTCGACAACCCGAGCATCGATCAGACAGCACGCGCACAGGTCTTCGCACCACAGCCTCCCACCATGGACAGCGTCATCGACGACGCAGGCGACATCATGGGCACCCTCGCCTCCGGCGGCGTCACGGACGATCGCCAACCCGAGTTCCAGGGCCAGGGCACGCCGGGCGACACCATCCTCATCAGGAACCACGGCGTCGAGATCGGCCAGACCGTCGTGGACGACGATGGCCAATGGGCCTTCACGCCGTCGACCGACATGAGCGAAGGCCATCACGCCATCACCATCGTGGCGCGCGACACCGCCGGCAACGAGAGCGAGCCTTCGGGCCCGTTCAATTTCGAGATCGACGTCACGCCACCCAACGCGAGCAAACTGGCCATCACTGGCGTCCTCGATACAGCAGGCGGCATCACCGGCAACGTGGCCGCCGGCAAGACCACCGACGACACCCGCCCGCTGCTCACCGGCACGAGCACCGGTCAGCCCGGCCACACCGTCACGGTGATGGTCCGGGACAGCACCGGCACCCATGCGCTGGGTGAAGCCGTCGTCGGCGACAACGGCCAGTGGTCGCTGCAGGTCATGGCGCCACTGGCCGCGGGCCTGAATACCTTCACGCTCGTGGAGAAGGACGCGGCGGGCAACGAGACGGCGCCGACGGGGCGCTACCAGGTGACCATCGACACCAGCAAGCCAACGCCCCCGGTGATCGAGCACGTCTACGACGACGTGGGCGTGCCCCACATGCTGGCCCCCGGCGAGGTCACCAACGACGCCCGGCCGACCCTGCACGGCACGGCCCAGCCCGGCCATACCGTGACGTTCCACGACGGCACCACCGTTCTGGGCAGCACCCAGACCGGCGCCGACGGCACCTGGGCGTTCACGCCCAAAGACAACCTGAGCGAGGGTGCGCACCACATCACCGCCACGGCCACCGGCCCGGTGGGCCAGACCGGCGACGCGAGCAGCGGCTGGCACTTCGAGGTCGACACCCTGGCGCCCACGCAGACCCCCACCGTCTCGGGCATCGGCAAGGACAGCGGCATGAACGCCGACGACCACGCCACCAACGACGGCAGCGCGGGGCGCCTGATGACGGGCCGCCTGAGCGCATCGCTCGCGGCCGGCGAGACCCTGCAGGTGTCCACCGACGGCGGCCAGACCTGGAAGACCGCCTTCGTGAATGGCACGCAATGGAGTGCCCAGGACGACCACAGCCATGCGGGCGACTGGACGGTGCAGATGCGCGTGGTGGACCCGGCCGGCAACGTGGGGCCGGTGAACTCGCAGGCGGTGACCCTGGACACCGCCACGCCCCACGCGCCGACGGCCGTCGTGCTGGGCAATGCGCAAGTGACCGTGAGTTTCGACAAGGCCGCGGTGTCGCCGGGCGACCGGATTCACCTGCTCAACGGCAAGCAGAACGTGGACTACGTGCTGACGGCGGCAGACATTGCTGCGGGCCAGGCCACCGTTGCGGTAACCGACGTTTCGCTGAACCTGGCCGCGGCGGTGGTCAGCGCAACGGGAAATCATTCGCCCTACCTGGTGATCCGATCGAACGCCGAACAGGAAGACTTCGATGCCAGTGAAACCGTCGAACTTGCGCCAGGACAAACAGCCGACGCCGGCATGCTGCTCCTGACAAGACAAGACGCGGCGGCCGACGCTTCTTCGAACAACGGCGTTTTCGACAGCGCCTCACCCGACCACGGGCAGGCATGGCACATCAGCGGCACGACCAACGCATCACTGAAGGGCAACACCTACAACGCCATCGAGTTCGACTGGCGGCACTCCCAAGCCACGCAGTCGGTCACCTTCTACGACGCATCGGGCAAGGTCATCTTCGAAGGCAGCTTCGGAGAAAGCCACAGCCTTCCGGCCGATGGACACGCGAAGTTCATCATGCCCGACGGGCTTTCCTTTGCCTCCTTCGACATCCGGACCGGGCTCGTCGACGGCATGGAAACCGACTGGATCGAGGTCGACAACGTGTCCCTCGCCGTGCTGTACCCGCACCCTGAACTGGTGGACATCCCCACCCTGCAGGAAATCCAGGCGGGCTCGGACGTCCACTACGGCGGGGCGGGAGACGACGTGTTCCTGCTCCCCGACGTGTCGTACTTCGAAGGCAGCCATGCGAAGGTCATCGGCAACGAGGGACTGGACACCCTCACCCTGACCGGCGCGGACCAGACACTCGACCTGAGCTCGGTCACGGGCAAGCTCAGCGGCGTCGAAATCATCGACCTCACCGGCACGGGCGACAACACCTTGAAGCTGTCGCTGGCCGACGTGTTGGAGAACGGCGCCGTCGATCAGTTCGTTGCCAACGGCCGCGTGCAGATGCTGGTCAAGGGCGACGCCGGGGACGCGGTGACGCTGTCGGACGCCCTGCCCAACGGCACCGACCCCGGCGACTGGGTGAAGGGCGCCAACGTGACCATCGACGGCGTGGTCTACGAGGAGTACGCGCACTCGGGCTTCGACGCCGCACTGCTGGTGCAGCAGGGCGTGACTGTCAGCTTGCAGAACACCTCCGACACCTTCAACGATGCCGGACCCGGGGCAACACCAACGCTCGCCGACAGCGATGAAACACACATCGCCCGGTTCGGTTATGCAGACCGGTTGGAGGACGGCGCGGGTGACGACACCGCCCGCCTCCATGGCGACGGCGACTTCGCGCGTGTCCCTGGCGGCCTGGGCGTCGGCACCCTCGTGATGGACGGCAAGGCCATGCACATCGACCTGTCGGCCCTCGACCTGAAGACGGCGCAGGGCGCGCAGAACCCGGTGTCCCCCGACGGCACGGTGCAGATGCAGGCCACCGGCCCCCACGGCGAGGTCGACCCGCTCGACGGCGGCGGGGTCCACGGCAGCGATGCCACGGTGAGCGGCACCGCCGACCACGTCTACTCCAACCTCGCCGGCACCGCGCTGCTGGTCGAGGACAAGGTCCACGTGACGATCCTGTAGGCCCCCACTCGCCGGCGCACCCCGCGCCGCGTGCAGCCGACAACGCGACAGCCGCCCCGTGCAGCTGTCGCGTTTTTTTATTTCTGCCCAGCGACACATCGTCTTGTGCCGTCCTGCACGACTTTGTTCGCGCTTTCAGCGCCGACTGACTTCTTCGCGTGCCGCTTTCAGATTCGTCCGATGGCCTTGCACAGGGCTTCTTTCTAGAGTGCCCTACCCCACCAGACCCCACGATCGGACTGCGTTCGCTCGCATGCCGATGCGGTCTGGTTTCTTCATTTCAGAGCACAGGAATTCCATGGCCTCCGAGCAGACGAACAGCGTCGCCCTTTCCCAGAACACCGACCTCGCATCGACCTTTGCGCCCCCGCCTCTTCATGTGGGCAGCGCCGCCGACGACGCCGGCGACATCCTGGGCAGCATCGCCCACGGCGGCGTCACCGACGACCGCCAGCCCGAATTTGGCGGCCGGGGCACGCCGGGCGACACCATCGTCATCCGCAACAACGGCACCGAGATCGGCACCACCGAGGTCGACGCCAACGGCAGCTGGACCTTCACGCCCTCAACCGACCTGCTCGAAGGCCAGCACGCCATCACCATCGTCACGCGCGACGACAGCGGCAACGAGGGCACGCCCTCCCCCGCGTTCAACTTCGAGATCGACGTGACTCCGCCCGACGCCAGCCGGCTGAACGTCAGCGGCTTCACGGACAACGTGGGCGGGGTCACCGGCAACGTGATCTCGGGCGGCACCACCGATGAAACGCGCCCGCTGCTCAGCGGCATCAGCACCGGCGTGCCCGGCCACACCGTCACCGTGATGGTGAAAGACGCCACCGGCACCCATGAGCTCGGCCTGGCCACCATCGGCGAGAACGGGCAGTGGACCTTCCAGGTCGACACCCCGTTGAACGCAGGCCTGAACACCTTCATGCTCGTGGAGCGCGACGCCGCCGGCAACGAGACCATGCCGACCGGGCGCTACAAGGTGACCGTCAGCACCGACAAGCCGAACGCGCCTGTGATCGACAGCGTGTTCGACGACGTGGGCGAGCCGCACATGCTGCAGCAAGGCGAGGCCACCAATGACGCCAGGCCGACGCTTGCGGGCACGGCGCAGGCCAACCACACCGTCAAGTTCTACGACGGTTCTACGTATCTGGGCGAGGCCGTGGCCGACGCTTCGGGCAACTGGAGCTTCACGCCCACGGTCGGCCTGACCGATGGCACGCACGGCATCACCGCCACGTCCACCAGCCCCAAGGGCCAGACCAGCGGCGCGAGCAACACCTGGAATTTCGTGGTGGACACCGTTGCCCCCAAGATGCCGATCAAGCTTCTCGCCGACGGTGCCCATGTGGATGTGTACTTCGACGCCACCGACGCGAAGGCCGGTGACACGGTGCGCGTGTTCTTCGGCGACAGGCAGGTCGATCACGTGCTGACCGGAGCCGACATCGCCGCCGGCAAGGTTTCCCTGGCCGACGCAGGGCAGCCATCGAAAGCGGTGATCATCGATCCCGCAGGCAACGTCTCGCCGGCACGCACGCCGACCGCCGGCACGACCATCGACAAGGTGTACGACGACCAGGGCAGCATCACGGGCGACCTGCTTCCGGGCGCCGTGACGGACGACAACCAGCCCGACATCAGCGGCACGTCAGAGGCCAACAGCACCGTCCTCATCAAGGACCACGGCGTGGTCATCGGCCAGACAGAGGCTGACGCATCGGGCCACTGGACGTTCAAGTCACCGATGCTTCTGGCGGACGGTGCTCACAGCCTGACCGCCACCGCCGTGGGCAAGGATGGCATTGCCGGCGCGCCTTCAGACGCGTTCCATCTCACGGTGGACGCCAAGGCGCCGCTCGCGCCCTCCATCGAAAGCGTCTTCGACAACGAGGGCCCGGACCACGGCACCGTGGTTTCTGGCAGCGTCACCGACGATGCCACGCCTGCGATCAACGGCAAGGCCGAACCGAACAGCACGGTCATCGTCTATGGCAATGGCGTGGAACTGGGCCGTGCCCCGGTCGACGGCGCAGGCCGGTGGACCTTCGAGCCCAACCCGCCATTGGAAAATGGCGCCTACAAGCTGACCGCGAAGGCCGTCGATGCAGCGGGCAACATCAGCGTGCCGTCCAACGAATTCAACTTCGTGCTGGACAAGGACCTGAGCACGGGCGACGACCATCCGCGCGAGTTGCTTGAAGGCAAGAGAGGCTTCAACGCCACCCTGCTGATTGATACGTCAGGCAGCATGGGTGGCGCACCGCTCGCATCGGTCCAGCAGACCCTGAAGGATCTGGCAACGGCCTACCTCGAAGTCGGGGAATCCGTGACTTTGACGCTTCTGAGCATGAGTTCGAACAAGCCAGTGAAGTACACCTTTGCCAACGCAGCCGATGCAGATTATTTGAAGTACATCACTGCAGTGAACGCGCTGGGATCCAGCGGCATGATTGCTTACGAGACAACCGTACTGGCAGCCATGAACAGCATCAAGGCCGACTATCTGGCAGGAAAGGGGCCGAGCCAAGTTTTCATTCTTGGCGATACAGCGAACTCTCTTTCGCGTGAGACAGCTGACAAGTGGCAAGCCATGCTGAAAGACCCCGATGGTGACGGCAACCCGTTGACGACGCCCATCGTGTCGACACCGATATCCTTCGTCCCACTGGGCGGCTACTACGTCTATTCGTTCGAGTGGCTGGCCAGCGACAAGGCGATCGGCATGCCGACGCCCGAGATGCTGCCCGAAATCTTGCTGGGCTCCGCAGTTGCAGACAGCATCTCAGGAAACCTGCTGGGCAACGACGTGAAGATCACAGTGGATGGCAAGGAGCGCCTGAGCCAGATCACGTTCGAAGGCGGTGTGTTCCGTATCACCAGCGACAACAAGCTGGTCGTGGAAAACGCCAGTGGCAAGGTCATTTCCGCGGCCTACGACGCCAGCAGCGGCCTGCTGACCGTCGCCACCACCAACGGCTGGCTGAAGGTCTACATGCAGAACTCCACCGGTCACAAGGCCGGGGACTACTCGTACGCAGCCAAGCTCGCCACCCTCTACAACCTGGAAAGCTCGGTGAAGGAGGTCTACGGCTACACCGTGGTCGACAGCAAGGAGGCCTCGCAAACGTCCAAGCTGCACATCAGCATCCAGCAGCCTTCTGCGAGCGAGCTGTTGAAGATCTCGAGCCTGGGCAAGGACACGGGCGTGGCGGGCGACTCGGTCACGGCCGACGGCAGCGCCGGGCGTGCGATCACCGGCACGCTGTCGATGCCTCTGGCTTCGGGCCTCAAGGTCCAGGTGTCCGTCGATGGCGGCAAGACCTGGCAAGACGCCGTGGTCAACGGAAAGAACTGGGCCTTCGTGGACCTTTCGGCACACACCAGCGACTGGGCTTACCAGGTGCGCGTCAGCGACGGGGTCAAGCATGGGGCCGATGTGTTGTCCCAGGAAGTCACTCTGGTTGATGTGCCAGGGGCACCGGCCATTGTGCGCATTCCAGATGCCGAAGGCATCTACACCTCCACGAAGGCGCAAGACGGCTCGCAGGTGCTGCTGTCGCTCGCCGGTACGGGCGCCAAGGCGGGCGACACGGTGCACATCCAGTGGGGCATGAGCACGTACGACCAGGTGCTGACGCAGCTGGACATCAACACCGGCATCGCGACCATCAGCGTCCCATCGACCGTGACCTACTCATACCAGGGCGCGGCGAAGGACTTCGCGGTCACCGCGCAGATCATCGGCAAGGATGGTGCGATCGGCGCGGTGTCCAAACCCTACGAGGTGGTCGGTACGGCTGCGCTGACGGCGGTGAGCGACACCCTGCAGAAGGCGCCGGTGGGCGACGTGTACACCGGCACCGGCTTCAAGGTCACGACCACGGGCACGCTGGCCAAGACGGTCGCGACCACGACGGCACTGGCCGGCCTCACGCTGAACGACGCCACGCAGGCCAACGCGCTGTTCACCCTGGACAAGCCGGCCAACTACTTCTCGCTGCGCCTGACCGGCATCGACAACGCCATGGGCGCGCAGATCCAGGTGTTCGACGTCAAGGGCAACCTCATCCACACCGAGAACTTCATCGGCGGCACGGATGCGCGCCACACCAAGGTGTTCACCTACACCTCGGCGGAACTGGTGGACATCGGCTCGTTCAAGGTCATCTCGCTGAGCCCGAGCGTGACGCTGGACGCGTTCAGCCAGAAGGTGGTGAACCACGTGGCGGAAACGCGCGACCCCAACCTGATCGAGTACGCACCCGAGACCTTCTACGGCGGCACTGGAGATGACGTGGTGTCGCTGTCGGTCAGCGCGACGACCTACTTCAACCAGGCCACGGCGGGTATCCACGGCGGCAGCGGCATCGACACGCTCAAGCTTGAGGGCTACGCGCACGTGCTCGACCTGACCAAGGTCGGCAACAAGCTGAGCTCGATGGAGGTCATCGACATCACGGGCACCAGCTACAACACGCTGACCCTGTCGCTGGCCGAGGTGCTGAACAACGGCGGCGTCGACCTGTTCCACCAGGGCGACAAGAGCCGCGTGCAAATGATGATCAAGGGCAATGCCGGCGACACCGTGAACCTGAGTGACCTGCTCGCCGGTGGCATTGACCAGGGTGACTGGATCAAGAAGAGCAGCGTCACGGTGCAGGGCGTGGCGTACGACAGCTACCAGCACTCGTCGCTCGCCGCCGAGCTGCTGGTACAGCAGGGCGTGACCGTCAAGGTCACCAACTCGACGCTGGTCGGTGCGGTCGGCACCTTCGAAGCACCGTCGGATGCCATGCCGGACGCCCTCCCCGATGACGAGGTGCTGAGCCACTCGACCCAAGGCTACACCCATGGCGACGACGCGATCATCGCCAAGCTCGGCTTCGCGGACCGCCTCAGCGGCGGCGCCGGCAACGACACCTTCACCAACGTCGGCACCCGCGACGCGGTCCATGGCGGTGCAGGCGACGACACGATCCGCATCAACAGCGGCGACTTCGAGCGCGTTGAAGGCGGCCTGGGCATCGACACCCTGGTCATGGACGGCAAGGCCATGCACATCGACCTGACGGCCTTCGGCCTGAAGATCCAGGGCATCGAGAAGTTCGACCTGGGTGCCGGCGGCAACACGCTGGCGCTGCACGCCAGCGACGTGCTCGCCGGCGGCATGCGCGACATGGTCACGGCCGACGGCAAGGTGCAGATGCTGGTCAACGGCGCCAATGGCGATGTGAACCTGCTCGGCGGCGACGACGGCTGGACCCTGGGCAATGCAGCCACCGTCGGCGGCGTGACCTACAGCGTCTACACCAACCTCGCCGGCACCGCAGAACTGCTGGTCGAAGACAAGGTCCACGTGACCATCCTCTAAGCCTGCAGACAGGCCATGCGGCGCCCCATCGGCGCCGCCCCGACGCGACAGCCGCCCCGTGCGACTGTCGCGTTTTTTGTTGTGCCTGCCCTTGCGTCAGCCCGCCGTCACCGCAGGCCCGAACCCATGGGTCTCCCCCGCCTGCTCGCAAGGCACCCGCTCCACCTGCACGGTCGAGTGGTGGATGTCGAACTTCTCGGCCAGCAGGCCGCGCAGCCGCAGCATCAGCGGTGCCAGGTCGACCACGTCGGGCGTGCACACCACGTGCACGCTCAGGCTCACCTTGCCGCTGGACAGCGCCCACACATGCAGGTCGTGCAGGCCCGCCACGCCCGGCTGCGCCTGCAGCGCGCGCTCGACCTCGGGCAGGTCGATCTCGTCGGGCACGCCTTCGAGCAGCACGTTGAGGCTCTCGCGCAAGAGGCGCCAGGTGCGCGGCAGCACCCACAGGCCGATGGCGACGGCAATCACCGAGTCGACCCAGGCCCAGCCCGTGAAACGGATGACCAGCGCGCCCGCGATCACGCCGACGGAGCCGAGCATGTCGGCCCACACTTCGAGGTACGCGCCCTTCACGTTGAGGCTCTCGTCCTTGCCGCTGGCCAGCAGGCGCATGCCGATGAGGTTGACCACCAGGCCGCCGATGGCCACGAGCAGCATCATGGTCGACTGGATCTCGGCCGGCTGCGAGATGCGCCGGTACGCCTCGTAGAGCACGTAGATCGCCACGAAGAACAGCAGCACCGCATTGACCACGGCCGCCAGGATCTCGAAGCGGAAATAGCCGAAGGTGCGCCGCTTGTCCGCCGGCCGTTTGCCCAGCCAGATGGCGGCCAGCGAGATGGCCAGCGCCACGGTGTCGGTGGCCATGTGGGCCGCGTCGGACAGCAGCGCCAGGCTGCCCGACACCAGCCCGCCGATCACCTCGGCGACGAGGTAGGTCGAGGTGAGCGCCAGCGCCCAGCGCAGCGCCTTCTCGTTGCCACCTACAGCATGTGAATGCTCATGGGCCATGGGAACCTTGCAGTGCGGGATCGAGGGGTGCGCCGTGTTGCTGCTCGGCGTTGGCTTCCTGCACCTCGTCTTCATCGCGCCGGTGGGCGATGCGGTACAGCAGCGGCAACACCAGCAGCGTCAGCGCGGTCGACGACAGGATACCGCCGATGACCACGGTGGCCAGCGGGCGCTGCACTTCGGCGCCCGTGCCGGTGGCGATGGCCATGGGCACGAAGCCCAGCGAGGCGACCAGCGCGGTCATGAGCACGGGGCGCAGCCGCGTGAGCGCGCCTTCGCGAATGGCTTCGTCCAGCGGCAGGCCGCCCTCGCGCAGGTTGCGGATGAACGAGATCATCACCAGCCCGTTGAGCACGGCCACGCCCGACAGCGCAATGAAGCCCACCGCCGCCGAGATCGACAGCGGAATGCCGCGCAGCCACAGCGCGACGATGCCGCCCGTGAGCGCGAACGGAATGCCGGTGAACACCAGCAGCCCGTCCTTCAGGTTGCCGAACATCGCGAACAGCAGCGTGAACACCAGCAGCAGCGACACGGGCACCACCACCTGCAGGCGCTGCGTGGCCGAGGCCAGGTTCTCGTACTGGCCGCCCCACACGGTCCAATAGCCCGGCGGAATGCGCACGGCGCGCATGGCCTCCTCGGCCTCGGCCACGAAGGAGCCGAGGTCGCGCCCGCGCACGTTGGCGCTCACCACGATGCGGCGCTTGCCGTCCTCGCGGCTGACCTGGTTGGGGCCGGGCGCGAGGTCGAGCGTGGCCACTTCGCCCAGAGGGATGAAGCTGGTGCGCAGGCCTTCGCCGCCCGCCCCCTTGGGCAGCGCGATCGGCAGCCGGCGGATGGCCTCCAGGTCGGTGCGCAACGTCTCGGGCAGGCGCACGAGGATGTCGAAGCGGCGGTCGCCGTCGAACAGCGTGCCGGCCTCGCGACCGCCCACGGCGGTCGAAATGGCGTCCTGCACATCGCCCACGTTCAGGCCGTAGCGCGCGGTCTTCTGGCGGTCGATGTTCACAGTGAGCATCGGCAGGCCGGTGGTCTGCTCGACCTTCACCTCGGCGGCGCCGGGCACCTTGCCCAGCGCGTTCGACACCTGCGCGGCGGTCTGGTTGAGCACGTCCATGTCGTCGCCGAAGATCTTCACGGCCACGTCGCTGCGCACGCCCGAGATCAGCTCGTTGAAGCGCAGCTGGATGGGCTGCGAGAACTCGTAGTTGTTGCCCGGCAGCTTCTCGACCTCTTCCTGCACGGCGGCCAGCAGCTCGGGCCGCGTGCGCTTCGGCTTGGGCCACTCGCTCTCGGGCTTGAGCATGATGTAGCCGTCGGAGATGTTCGGCGGCATCGGGTCGGACGCGATCTCGGCCGTGCCGGTGCGCGCGAACACGCGCTCGATCTCGGGGAACTTGTCTTTCAGCGTGCGCTCGAGCTGCTTTTGCATCTCGACCGATTGCGTGAGGCTGGTGCCCGGGATGCGCAGCGCCTGGATGGCGAAGTCGCCCTCGCTCAGGCTGGGCACGAACTCGGTGCCCAGGCGCGTGGCCAGCAGGCCCGAAAGCACCACCGCCACCACCGCCGTGGTGATGACCAGCGGCTTGGCATTCATCGCGCGCGACAGCAGCGGCGCGTAGCCGCGCTTGGCCCACAGCATCAAGCGGTTTTCCTTCTCGGCGACCTTGTTGCCGATGAACAGCGCCACGGCGGCCGGGATGAAGGTGATCGACAAAATCATTGCGCCCAAGAGCGCAATCACCACGGTGAAGGCCATCGGGTGGAACAGCTTGCCCTCGACGCCGGTGAGCGCAAAGATCGGCAGGTACACGATCATGATGATGAGCTGGCCGAACAGCAGCGGCCGGCGCGCCTCCTGCGAGGCCGCGAACACTTCATGGAAACGCTCGCTGCGCGTGAGCGCCCTGCCGTGTTTCTCCTGCGCATGCGCCAGGCGCCGCACGCAGTTCTCCACGATCACCACGGCGCCGTCGATGATGATGCCGAAGTCGAGCGCGCCCAGGCTCATGAGGTTGGCGCTGACCTTCTGGTTCACCATGCCGGTGAAGGTGAAGAGCATCGACAGCGGGATCACCGTCGCGGTGATGATGGCCGCGCGGATGTTGCCCAAAAACAGGAACAGGATCGCCACCACCAGCACCGCGCCCTCGAAGAGGTTCTTCTTCACGGTGGCGATGGCCTTGTCGACCAGCACCGTGCGGTCGTACACCGTCACGGCCTTCACGCCCGCGGGCAGCGTGCGGTTGATCTCCTGCATCTTCTTGTCGACCGCCTGCGAAACGGTGCGGCTGTTCTCGCCGATGAGCATGAACACGGTGCCCAGCACCACCTCGCGGCCGTTGTCGGTGGCGGCGCCGGTGCGCAGCTCCTGGCCGATGCCGACCTCGGCCACGTCGGACACGCGCAGCGGAATGCCGCCGGCGTTGCCCAGGATCACGTTGCCGATGTCTTCCACCGACTTCACCTGCCCGGGCGCGCGAATGAGGTACTGCTCGCCACGCTTCTCGATGTAGCCCGCGCCCACGTTGGCGTTGTTGCGCTCCAGCGCGGTGACCAGGTCGGTCATCGTGAGGCCGTGCGCCAAGAGCTTCGCGGGGTCGGGTGCGATCTGGAACTCCTTGGCGTAGCCGCCGATGGAGTTGATCTCGGTCACGCCCGGCACGTTGCGCAGCTGCGGCTTGATGATCCAGTCTTGAATTTCTCGCAGGTCGGTCGGCGTGTAGGGCTTGCCGTCGGCCTTCTTCGCGCCCTCCTCGGTCTCGACGGTCCACAGGTAGATCTCGCCCAGGCCGGTCGAGATGGGCCCGATCACCGGCGACACGCCGGGCGGCATGCTCTCGCGCGCCGACTGAATGCGCTCGTTCACGAGCTGGCGCGCAAAGTAGATGTCGGTGCCGTCCTTGAAGATCACCGTGACCTGCGACAGGCCGTAGCGCGACAGCGAGCGCGTCTGCTGCAGGCCCGGCAGGCCGGCCATGACGGTCTCGATGGGGTAGGTCACGCGCTGCTCGGCTTCGAGCGGCGAGTAGCCGGGCGCGGACGTGTTGATCTGCACCTGCACGTTGGTGATGTCGGGCACGGCGTCGATGGGCAGCTTCTGGTAGCTGAAGACGCCGAGCGCCGCCATGCCGAGCACGGCCAGCAGGATCAGCCAGCGCTGCTCGATGGAGAAGCGGATGATGCGTTCGAACATGCGGTCGTCCTCAGTGGGTGTGCGTGGCCGAGCTCTTGCCCTGCTGCGACTTCACGACGAAGCTGCCGCTGGCCGCATAGGCCGCGCCGGGCTTCAGGCCGCCCACGATCTCGATGCGCTGGCCGTCGCTGCGGCCGGTCTTCACGTGCTGCGGCACAAAGCCGCCGGGCACGCGCAGGAACACGGTGGGCTGGTCGTCCACGGTCTGCACGGCTTCGGCCGACACGGTGACGGGCGCATCGGCCTCCGATGCCACCAGCTCCACGTTCACGAACAGGCCCGGGCGCCAGGTGCGCTGCGGGTTGGTGAGCGTGACGCGCGCGGTGGCGGTGCGCGTCTGCGCGCCGATGAGCGAGCCCACGTACGACACCGTGCCGCGCGCGGCCTGGTCAAAGGAACCGGCGCGGATGGTCACGGCCTCGCCGATGCGCACCAGGTTCAGGTTGCTGGCGGGCACGCTGATCTCGGCCCACACGGTCGACAGGTCGGAAATGGTGAACACGTTGACCGCCTCGCCCACCGATTCGCCCAGCGAGATGTGCTTTTCGACCACCATGCCGTCGAAGGGTGCGCGCAGCTCGTAGCGGCCCAGTGCCGACGAGCCGGGCGTGGCGCCCAGCGCCAGCAGCTTCTGGTTGGCGTTGGCCACGGCGATCTGCGCCTCCTGCATGGCCTGCTCGGCCTGCAGGAAGTCTTGCTGCGGCGAGATCTTTTCTTCCCACAGCTTCTTCTCGCGGTCGTGCGTGGTGCGCGCCAGTGCCAGCCGGCGCTGCGCGGTCTGCAGCTCGCTGCGCTGCTCCGAGAGCGCGGGGCTGGAGATCACGGCCAGCACCTGGCCGCGCTTGACCTCCTGGCCCAGGTTGGCCGACACGCTGTCGACCACGCCCGCCACGCGCGGCACCACGTGGGCCGTGCGGTCTTCGTTGAACTTGATCTCGCCGGGCAGCTGCAGCGACGTCTTGATGCGCGCCGGGCCGACGCTGTCGATCGCGATGCCGGCGGCCTTGACCTGCTCGTCGGTGAAGGGGATCTTTTCTTCGTCTTCCTTGTGGGCGTTGGCGGCGGCTTTCTGCGGCTCTGCCGATGCAGGCGTGTCCTTGCCGGGCGCCTTGCCCGCATCCTTGCCGGCGTCCTTGCCTTCTTCCGCGTGGTGTTCCTTGTCGCCATGGCCTTCGTCATGCGAATGGCCGTGGTCGTCTTCCTTGCCCTTGGCGTGGCTCTTGTCTTCCTCGTGGTGCTCGCCGTCGGCGTGGCCGGCGGACTCCGAATGGCCGCCCGCCTCGGGCTTGGACGGCGCGGTGCGCAGGATGAGCGCGCCGGCAACGAGGCCGGCGAGCAGGACGGCGGCAATGGCGATCCACTGCTTGCGGCCGGCGGACGTGGTGCGGTTGTGTGGTGTGGTCATGGTCGGAATCGGTTCGGTGTTCTTCTTCAGCGCACGTTCGGCGTCGCGTTCGAGGCGATGTCGTCGCCCTCCGTGCCCAGCAGGCGGTCGAGCTCGCCGGCCGCGCGGTGTGCTTCGGCCAGCGCGACGAGGTACTGGTTGCGCACCTGGAACAGCGTGCGCTGCGCGTCGAGCGCTTCGAGAAAGCTGAACTTGCCCAGCTCGAAGCCCTTGGTGGCGGCGCGGTAGGCGGTCTCGGCGCCGGGCAGTGCGTCGCGCTGCAGCGTCTCGGCGGTGGCGCGCGCGGAACGCAGGCGCTCGCTGGCCTGGGCCACGTCGGCGCCCAGTTGCAGCTCGGCGGCGGCGAGCTCGTCGCGCGCCTTGTCTTCGCGGCTCAGTGCCTCGGCGATGTTGCCGCGGTTGGTGTCGAAGATCGGCAGCGGCACCGACAGGCCCACCACCACCTGGTTGCGCCGGCTGCTGCTCACGGCCTCGCCGCCCTCGCCTTCGGACGCGGGCACGCGCTTGACGCCGAGCGACACGGTCACGTCGGGAATGCGCTTGGCCTGCTCCAGGTCGCTCAGCGCGCGGCGGCGCTCGACCTCGAGGCGGGCCTGGCGCAGCACGGGCGCATCGGGCAGGCGGCGCGCCACCTCGGGCGCGGCGGCCTGGGCCGGCAGCTGGTCGACCGCGCCGTCCACCTGCGTGAAGCGCGGCGACGGGTTGCCCCACAGCGCGGCCAGCAGCTGGCGCGACGCGCGCAGCGTGCCTTCGGCCTGCAGCAGTTCGACACGGATGCCGGCCTCGGCCACGCGCGCCTTGGTTTCCTCGAGCGGCGACACCTTGCCGGCCGCCACGCGGTTGGCCGCGGCGCGGGTGGCGATCTGCGCGAGCCCCACCGAGTCTTGCGCCAACCGCAGGCGCTCCTGCGCGGTCAGCACGTCGAAGAAGGCAGTGACGGCCGCGGCGCGCAGTTCGGCGCGCCGCGCCGACAGCGCCGACGTCGCCTGGTCGCGCGCACGCTCGGCCGCCGTGACGCGCGCGGCGCGCTTGCCGCCCAGCTCGAGGGGCTGGCTCAGCTGCAGCGTGGTCGTGCGGTTGTTGCGGCGCAGGTCTTCCAGCTGCGTGTCGAGCGTGGGATTGGGCCAGGCGCCGGCCTGCACCACGGCGCCGTCGGCGGCGGCCTGTTCATGGCGCGCGGCCGACAGGCCCGGATTGGCCTGCAGCGCCAGCGCCACGGCGGCGCGCAGGGTCAGCGGGCCTTCGGGCTCCAGCGTGCGGGCGGGTGCCGACAGGGACGACGAGGGACCGGCCGCCTGCGCGGTCTGCTGTGAAAAGGCCGGGGGTACCGCCAAGGCCAACACGGCCAGCGGCACGAAAAGCGTGCGCATCGAATTCTCCTGGGTTGCGAAACAACGGACGGACGAATTCGGCGAGGAGCGCTCAGCTGATGAGTGAGATCAGAAAGAAGAAAAGGGGCTGTGCTCTCGCCGAATCAGGCGCAGAGCAACCAGTCGGGGCGCACCGGCACTTCGGCGATGTGCGAGGCGAAGCGTTCGGTGGAAGCGGCGCGCAGCGGCTGCGAAGCCACGGGCGCCTGGGCCGGCAGCGCGGCGGCGGTGTCCGCATGCTGGGCCTGCCCGAAGTGGGCAACGATGCAATGGCCGACCGCCGCATTGGGCTGGCGGGTGCTGTCTTTCTTGGCGCCGTCGCCCGCGTGGGTGCGGTCGGTGCCGCGCGGCTCGTCCTCGTGGTGGCCCCAGTGGCCGCTGCTCTTGTCGCCTTCGTGCAGGCAATAGGCGGCCGACACCGCCCAGCTGTACTGGAAAGGCAAGAGAAACAGCAGGAAAATCAGGAGCCAGCGGCGCATTGTTGACAAAAGTATATCGACGGGGCGTGGCGCGCCGACCATGAAAAGCCCTGCGAACCGAGGGCCCGGCCCACTGTACGACAGCGTGTCGGCGCTTTGTCCTTCAATAGGATTACTAAATCGTAACCAGCGTCTCGAAAGGCCTTGGGTACGATCCGTACCATGCGAATTCTTGTCATCGAAGACGAACCCAAACTGGGCGATTACCTGAAAAAGGGGCTGGAAGAGAACGGCTACGTGGTCGACATCGCCCGCGATGGCATCGAAGGCCGCTACCTCGCCACCGAGGGCGACTACGCGCTCGTGCTGCTGGACGTGATGCTGCCGGGCATCGACGGCTTTGCCGTGCTGCAGGCCATTCGCCGCACGAAGAACGTGCCCGTGCTGGTGCTCACCGCGCGCGACAAGGTCGAAGACCGCGTGCAGGGGCTGCAGCAAGGCGCCGACGACTACCTGGTGAAGCCCTTCTCCTTCTCGGAGCTGCTGGCGCGCGTGCAGGCGCTGCTGCGACGCGGCAAGACGCAGGAACCCACGGTGCTGCGCCTGGCCGACCTGGAGCTGGACCTGGTGAGCCGCAAGTGCATGCGCAACCGCACGCGGCTGGACCTCACGGCCAAGGAGTTCACGCTGCTGGTGGTGCTGCTGCGCCGGCGCGGCCAGATCCTGTCGCGCTCCACGCTCGCCGAGCAGGTGTGGGACATGAACTTCGACAGCGACACCAACGTGGTCGAGGTGGCGATTCGCCGCCTGCGCAGCAAGATCGACGACCCCTTCGACGTGAAGCTGCTGCACACCGTTCGCGGCATGGGCTACGTCCTGGAAGACCGCTCCTGGGCATGAGCCCGAAGCCGCATTCGATCCAGAGCCGGCTCTCGTTCTGGTTCGCCGCGCAGACGCTGTCCGGCCTGAGCATCATCTGCCTGGCCATCTACCTCGTGACCGCCTGGAGCTTCGGCGCCAAGCAGCGCGACGCGCTCGACCAGAAGACGGTGCTCGTCGAGCACCTGCTCAAGGAGGCCGAGAAAGGCGGCGACCTCGTCTTTCTGCGCCACAAGCTCGACGACTTCTTCTCGATGCAGGACGACGTGACCTTGTCGATCGCCAACGCCGGCAAGCCGCTGTTCCAGTCCACGCCGCCGCCGCAGGGCCGCTGGCTGCGGCGCGCCATCGTCGTGCCCTGGCAGAACGGCGACTTCCACACCGACCTGTCGGTGCAGGTCGGCGTGAACATCGCGCAGGACTCGCGGCTGCTCGAACGCCTGGCCTGGACGCTGCTGGGCGCGGTGGTGCTGGGCACGGCGCTGGTGTCGCTCACCGGCATGTGGCTGGTGCGGCGCGGGCTGCGGCCGCTGAAGGCACTGGCCGAGCGCACCGCGGCCATCACGCCCGACCACGTCCACCAGTCGATCGACCCCGGCGCCTTCGCGCAGGAGCTGCGGCCCTGGATCACGCAGTTCAACGCGCTGCTGGCGCGGGTGCAGCGCGCCTACGTGCAGCTGGAGTCGTTCAACGCCGACGTGGCGCACGAGCTGCGCACGCCGCTGGCCAACCTGCTGGGCTCGACCGAGGTGGCGCTCACGCGCCCGCGCAGCAACGAGGAGCTGCAGGCCGTGCTGGCCTCCAACCTCGAGGAGATGGGGCGGCTGTCGGGCATCGTGACCGACATGCTGTTTCTTTCGAAGGCCGACCGCGGCACCTCGGCGCGCTCGATGGCCCCGGTGAGCCTAGCGGAGCAGGCGCGCGACGTGATCGACTTCTACGACGCCATGCTCGACGAGGCCGGCCTGCGCGCCGAGGTGCACGGCGAGGCCGTGGCCGAGGTGGACGCGGGGCTGATCCGGCGCGCCCTCTTCAACCTGCTGGGCAATGCGATCCGCTTTGCCGAACCGGCCTCGACGCTGCGCATCGAGATCGCGGCCGCCCCTGGCGGAGAACACCACACCATCGCCGTGATCAACCGCGGCGCGGCCATCGACCCCGAGGCATTGCCGCGCCTGTTCGAGCGCTTCTACCGCGCGGCCCAGGCGCGCGACGGCTCCACGCGCCACCACGGGCTGGGCCTGTCGATCGTCGAGGCGATCGCGCGCATGCACGGCGGGCAGGTGTTCGCGTCGAGCCAGGGCGGCGAGACGCGCATCGGGTTCAGCGTGCGCCGCAGCGGCTGAAGGGCTTCAGGGCTCGGCGTGCGCCGCCGTCTCGGCGGGCTTAGGCTTGCGGCCGACGCACAGCGTCATCAGCGGCCCGGTCATCGCGGTGGTGGCCAGCGCCATCACCAGCAGCATCGTGAAGAGCTCGGGGCCGATCAGGCCGACGTCCAGGCCGATCTTGATGACGATGAGCTCCATCAGCCCGCGCGCGTTCATGAGCGAGCCGGTGGCCAGGCTGTCGCGCCAGCTGTAGCCGGCGATGCGCGCGCCGGCTGCACCGCCGGCGATCTTGCCCACGGTGGCCACGCCCACGATCACCAGCATCGCGCCCAGGCTCGCGCCCGAGAACGCGTTGGCCGTGGTGCCCAGCCCCGCGAGCGCGAAGAACAGCGGCATCAGCACCACGATGGAGATCGGCTCGATGCGCTCGCTCAGCGAGCGCAGCAGGCGGTCGTCGCGCGGCAGGCAGGCGCCGAACAGGAAGGCGCCGAACACCGCGTGCAGGTGCAGCCACTCGGTCAGCAGCGCCGTGACCAGCAGGCCGATCATGAGCGCGGCCATCAGCGTGGTCGACGGCTCGCCGTCGGGCGCCTTCACGCGCAGCAGCCACGCAAAGGCCGGCTTCAGCCCGAGGAACAGCACCGTGAGCATCACCACCACGCCGACCGTGATCTTGATCAGGCCCGCATAGCCGTCGCTGGTGCCCACCAGCGCGACCACGAAGGCCAGCAGGATCCACGCGAACACGTCGACCACCGCCGCCGCGCTCAGCGAGAGCTGGCCGAAGGGCGTGCGCGTCATGCCGCGGTCTTTCAGGATGCGCGCCATCACCGGGAAGGCCGTGATCGACAGCGCCGCCGCCATGAACAGCGCGAAGGGCCAGAAGCCCACGCCGGCCGGCGCGAGCGTGGGGTGCAGCGCCGGCGAGATCGCCAGGCCCAGCACCAGCGGCACCAGCACGCTGAGCACGCCCACCGCGCCGGCCGCCTGCAGCTGCGCGCGCATGTTGCGCGTGGCCCGCAGCTCCAGGCCCACCACGAACATGAACAGCACCAGCCCCACCGTCGCCAGCGACGACAGCCCCTGCAGCGACTCCTTGGCGAACAGCTGCGCGTGCAGCGACGGGAACAGCAGGCCCATGACCGCCGGCCCGAGCATCAGCCCCGCCGCCATCTCCCCCACCACGCTCGGCTGCCCCACATGGCGCAGCACCCAGCCGCACAGGCGTGCGGTGGTGAGGATGACGACGAGTTGCAGCAGGAGGGTGGTGACGGACATGGGCGGAAAACCGTGAGAGCGAAAGAACTCGCTCGATGTTAGTGAGTTCCACGCGCTGGGGATGCCGGCAACCGGCCACCTTGCGCTAACCTGCGCCGCGGCCCGTGCCGATTGCCCCTTTCATCACATCTCACGCTTCCGGGAGAAACATGCAAACCTTTGTAGAACTCATCATCAGCTGGGGCCCCATGCTGCTGCTCATCGGCGTCTGGATTTTCTTCATGCGCCGCAGCGGCGGCCTGAAACAAGGCCAGTACATCGAAGAAGTGCGCCACTATCTGTCGGATCACATCGTCGAAACGCGGCGCATGAACGCCAACCTCGAACGCATCGCCGCCGCGCTCGAGGCCCGCCAGGCCCCGCCCGACACGTCCTCAAGAAACGGGACGTAGCGCGCTCACTTTTCGGTCCGCATCAACCGCAACCCGTTCGCCACCACCAACAGGCTCGCCCCCATGTCGGCGAACACCGCCATCCACATGGTCGCGCTGCCGAACACCGCGAGCACGAAGAACACGCCCTTGATGCCGAGCGCGAGGGTGATGTTCTGCCACAGCACGGCATGCGAGCGGCGCGACAGGCGGATGGTCTCGGGGATGCGGCGCAGGTCGTCGTTCATGATGACCACGTCGGCCGCTTCCATCGCGGTGTCGGTGCCGGCGCCGCCCATGGCGAAGCCGATGTCGGCCCTGGCCAGTGCCGGGGCGTCGTTGATGCCGTCGCCGGTCATCGCGACGGCGCCGTAGCGTTGCTGCAGGGCCTGGATGGCGCCCAGCTTTTCTTCGGGCAGCAGGTTGCCGCGCACGTCCTCGATGCCGGCGTGCGCGCCGATGGTCTTCGCGGTGGCGGTGTTGTCGCCGGTGAGCATGACGGGCGTCACGCCCAGCGCGCGCAGTTCGGCCACGGCGGCCTGCGACGAAGGCTTGATGGTGTCGGCCACTGCGAACAGCGCCAGCACCGACTTTTCAGATGCCAGCAGCGTCACCGTGCGACCGGCCTCCTCGTGCCGCTTGAGTTCGGCTTCGAGTTCCGGCGAGCACAGGCCGCGCTCCTCGATCAACCGGTGGTTGCCCAGCACGTAGGTCTGGCCCGCGTGCGTGGCCTGCACGCCGCGTCCGGGCAGCGCGGTGAAGTCGCCGACTTCTTCGACCGACCCACCCAGGCCCTGGGCGATGGCCTTCGACACCGGGTGGTCGGAACGGCCGGCGATGTTGGCGGCCAATGCGTACACCGCGCCTTCATCCCTGCCCGCCTTGTCGATCAGCACCGACTCGACCAGCTTGGGCTTGCCTTCGGTGATGGTGCCGGTCTTGTCGAGCGCCACGGCCTTGAGCTTGCGCGCCTCTTCGAGGTAGGTGCCGCCCTTGATGAGGATGCCGCGCCGCGCGGCCGAGGCCAGCGCGCTCACGACCGTCACGGGCGTGGAGATGACCAGCGCGCACGGGCAGGCGATGACCAGCAGCACCAGCGCCTTGTAGACCGCCTGCACCCAGGTCCAGCCCAGCAGCCACGGCGTGAGCACCGCGATGGCCAGCGCCAGCACGAAGACGGTGGGCGTGTAGATGGCGGCGAACCGGTCGACGAAACGCTGCGTGGGCGCGCGCGAACCCTGCGCTTCTTCCACCGCGTGGATGATGCGCGCGAGCGTGGTGTTGGCCGCCACGGCCGTCACGCGGAACACCAGCGCGCCGGTCTGGTTGATGGTGCCGGCAAACACCGCATCGCCCACGGCCTTGTCGACCGGGATGCTCTCGCCCGTGACCGGCGCCTGGTCGATGGCGCTGGTGCCTTCGAGCACCACGCCGTCCAGCGGCACGCGCTCGCCGGGGCGGATGCGGGCCACGGCACCGAGCGCCACCGCGTCGGCGCGCACGGTCTGCCAGCTGCCGTCGGGCTGCCGCACCTCGGCCTGTTCGGGCGCGAGCGCGAGCAGGCTCTGGATGGCGTTGCGCGCGCGGTCGACGGCGCGGGCTTCGATGAGCTCGGCGATGGCGTACAGCGCCATCACCATCGCGGCCTCGGGCCACTGGCCGATGATGAAGGCGCCCGTGACGGCGACGGCCATCAGCGCATTGATGTTGAGGCGCCCGCGCACCAGCGCGGCAAAGCCCTTCTTGTAGGTGTCCAGGCCGGCCAGCGCGATGGCCGCGAGCGCGAGCCCCATCTCGGCGGCCATGAAGCCCACGCCGTCGAGCGCCAGGAAGGACACGGTCTCGGCCGCGATGGCCAGCACCAGCGCGGCCACGAGGCGCGCCAGGCCGGTCGACATGCCGGCGAAGCGCGCGGGCTCGGCCTTCTGCCCCGTCGACGACGCCACCGGCTCGGGCTTGAAGCCGGCCTGGCGGATGGCGTCGAGCGCGGCGGGCAGCGCACCGTCTTCGGTGGTGAGGGCCAGCGTGCGTTCGCTCAGGCGAAAGCGCAGGGCCTTCACGCCCGCAACGGGCTCGAGGGCGCGGCGGACCTCGGACTCTTCGACCGCGCAGTCCATGGTGGGAATGCGAAACAGCACGGCGCCCTTCGGCAGGTCGCCCGGCTCGGCCGACGCCGGCGCACTGCCGCACACGGGGCTGCCACAGCAGGCCGTTGCCGGCGCGGCGGGGGCGTGATCGTGTGCATGGTCATGCGCGTGGTCATGTCCGTGGCTGTGCCCGTGGTCATGGTCGTGGTCATGCGGCGCTGCACGCGGCACCGGCTGATTCAGGGTGTTCTGATTCGTCATGCCTTCATTGGAAACCCTGAAGCAGGTGTAGAGTCAACCGTTGATTGCCACTTCCTTGAGATGCCGCATCATGAAAATCGGTGACTTGGCCAAGGCCACGAACACGCCGGTCGAAACCATCCGGTACTACGAACGCGAACAGCTGCTGCCCGCGCCCGCGCGCACCGACGGCAACTACCGCATCTACGACGACGAGCACACCCAGCGCCTGGGCTTCATCCGCCGCTGCCGCTCGCTGGACATGACGCTCGACGAGATCCGCAGCCTGCTGAAATTCCGCGATGCGCCGCAGGACGACTGCGGCGAGGTGAACCAGCTGCTGGACGACCACATCGGCCACGTGGCCTCGCGCATCGCCGAGCTGAAGACGCTCGAAAAGCAGCTGAAGGCCTTGCGCCTGCAGTGCGGCGGCCCCGAATCGGCGAGCGCCTGCGGCATCCTGCAGGAGCTGGACACGGCCGCTCTCGCCCCCGAGACCTTCGGCCAGCACGCGGGGCACGTGCACGGCACGCTGCACGCGCCGGGCAAGCGGGCCGGCTGAGGCGCCGGTCGATCGCCTCTTACTTGCCGATCAGCTGCGTCAGCTTGTCGGCCTCGAACGACTCGCCACGCGCCGCGTCGCCCGGCACGCAGTCCTTGGTGCCCGGCTGCGCCGACAGCTTCTCGATGGCCTGCCACAACAGCGCGATCTGGTGCTCCTGGCTCGAGGCGTTGTCGATCAGGCCGCGCATGGCCTGGCTCAGCGGGTCGTCGTCCTGCGTGATGCCGTAGGCCGAGAACTTCTGCGGCGCGGCCACGTCGGCGCTCTCGCCTTCTTTCGACGGGATGATGCGCGCCGGAATGCCCACCGCGGTCGCACCGGCCGGCACCGGCTTGATGACCACCGCGTTGGAGCCGATCTTGGCGCCGTCGCCCACGACGAAGCCGCCCAGCACCTTGGCGCCCGCGCTCACCACCACGTTCTTTCCCAGCGTCGGGTGGCGCTTGGTGCCCTTGTAGAGCGAGGTGCCGCCCAGCGTCACGCCCTGGTAGATGGTGCAGCCGTCGCCGATCTCGGCGGTTTCGCCCACCACCACGCCCATGGCGTGATCGAAGAACACGCGCTCGCCGATCTTGGCGGCCGGGTGGATCTCGATGCCCGTGAACGCGCGCGCGCAGTGCGCGATGAAGCGGGCCGGCCACTTGAAACCGTGGGTCCAACAGGCGTGCGCCCAGCGGTGCAGCACCACGGCATGGAAGCCGGGGTAGACCGTGATCACTTCCCAGGCGCTGCGGGCGGCCGGGTCGCGTTCGAGGATGCACCGGATGTCGGCGCGCAGTCGAGAGAACATCGCTGCCTTTGTTGTCGTTATATCGATAGGGGCCGGGCAGTCTAAAGCCGGGCGTCTTCGCTTACGCGCGATGGGGTTTTGTGACGATTCAGCTGCCGCGCGGCGGCCGGGTCGCGTCGCTCATGGCCTTGGCAATGCCGCGCAGGATGTGGATCTCTTCCGGCGTGGGCTGCGCGCGGTTGAACAGCTGCTGCAGCCGCGGCATGAGCTTCTTGGGCGCCGCCGGGTCGAGAAAGCCGATCTCCACCAGCGAGCGCTCCCAGTGGTCGAGCATGCCGGCCACGGCCTGCGCGTCGGCTGCCTGCACCGGGGCGATGGCCTCGCGCACGCCGTAGCCGCCCAGCGCCAGGCGCCATTCGTAGGCCACCACCTGGATCGCCGCGCCCAGGTTGAGCGAGCCGAACTTCGGGTCGGTCGGGATGCTCAGGGCCACGTTGCAGCGGTAGACGTCCTCGTTGCGCATGCCGAAGCGCTCGGAGCCGAACAGGAAGGCCACGTGCTGGTCGCCCTGCGTGGCCAGCGGTTCCAGGTGCTCGCGCGGCGTGCGCGTGGGCGGGCCGAAGTCGCGCGGGATCATGGCCGTCGCGCACAGGTGGGTCACGCCGTCGAGGGCTTCATCAAGCGTTTCGACGATGCGGGCGTTGTTCAGCACGTCCAGGGCGCCGCTGGCGCGCTGGATGGTTTCCTCGCGCCGCAGCACGTTGGCCCAGCGCGGCGCAACCAGCACCAGGTCGTCGAAACCCATGGTCTTCATGGCGCGGGCGGCGGCGCCCACATTGCCGGCGTGGCTGGTCTGGATGAGGATGAAACGGGTGCGCATGACGGGTGGGGAAGACACAAACGGGCTGAGCCGGTAAAATGCCCGATTCTCGCCGCCCGCATCGCCGGACCGCAGGGTCGCCCAGATTGCATTCTTGGGGACCTCTCCCACCCGTTCTTCTCACAATCCAGAATGTCGTCCCCCAACCTGCATCCCATGCTCAATGTGGCCGTCAAGGCCGCACGCGCCGCCGGCGCCATCATCAATCGCGCCGCCCTCGACGTCGAGGCCGTGCGCATCTCCCAGAAGCAGGTCAACGACTTCGTCACCGAAGTCGATCACGCCAGCGAGAAGGTCATCATCGAGACCTTGCTGGGCGCGTACCCGGGGCACGGCATCCTGGCCGAAGAATCGGGCACCGAATACGGTGCCAAAGACTCCGAATTCGTCTGGATCATCGATCCGCTCGACGGCACCACCAACTTCATCCATGGCTTCCCGGTCTACTGCGTGTCGATCGCGCTGTCGGTGCGTGGCAAGATCGAGCAGGCGGTCGTCTTCGACCCGTCGCGCAACGACCTGTTCACGGCCACCAAGGGCCGCGGCGCCTACATGAACGAGCGCCGCATCCGCGTGTCCAAGCGCGTGAAGCTCAGCGAGTGCCTCATTTCCACCGGCTTCCCGTTCCGCACCGGCGACAACTTCAAGCAGTACCTGGCCATCATGGCCGACATGATGCCCCGCATGGCTGGCCTGCGCCGCCCTGGCGCCGCCGCGCTCGACCTGGCCTACGTGGCCGCCGGCTTCACCGACGGCTTCTTCGAAACCGGCCTGAACCCCTGGGACGTGGCCGCCGGCTCGCTGCTGGTGACCGAGGCCGGCGGCCTCATCGGCAACTTCACGGGTGAGCCCGAGTTCCTCGACCAGCGCGAATGCCTGGCCGGCGCCCCGCGCGTGTACGGCCAGCTGGTGCCGCTGCTCGCCAAGTACTCCAAGTTCGCCAACGTGGACGACAAGCTGCGCGCCAGCGACCGCGTGCGCGCCGTGTCGGCCTCGACCAAGTCGAGCCCCGCCGACGCCTCGGTCGACCTGTACGCCCGCAGCACCGTGACCGAAGCCACGGCCGCCCCGCTCGACGGCAGCGCCGAGACCCCGGCCGCCGCAGCCCCCGCCGCGCCGACCGCCCCGCGCAAGCTCACCCGCATCAAGCGCGAGGCGCCCGCCGAGGGCGACGCCTCCGCCAAGTGATGACGGGGCCGGGCGCCGCCTCGCGGGTTCGCGCGGCGTTGCGCATTGCGTTGAGCCACTACGTCGCGAGCGGGCTCACCGTCGCGCTCGGCCTGCTCGTGATTTCGGGCGGGGTGCACCTGTGGCTGGGCACCCTGGCCGCCTCGGCCGCCGCCACCGGCGTGATCGTGACGGCGCCGCCCGACCTGCCCGGCCCGCGCCGCGGCAAGTTTTTGCAGATGCTGCCGGCGCCGCTCATCGGCCTGCCGCTGTTCTTCGCGGTGCAGATGCTGCACGGCGCACCGATCCGCCTCGGGCTGCTGCTGGTGCCCGCCACCTTCATGGCCTTCGTGGCCATGGCCTGGGGCAAGCGCGGCATTCCCATCGCGATCGCGGTGATGTTCTCGATGGTCTTCTCCATGGCCACGCCCGCGCCCGCCGGGCTGTCGGACGCCATCGCGCGCACCACCGAGTTCGGTCTGGGCGCCGGCCTGTACGTGGTGTGGGCCACGCTGGCCAACCTGCTGCTCAACGGGCGCTTTCGCACCCAGTCGATCGCCGACGTGCTGTTTTCGCTGGCCGCGCTCATGCGCACCGAGGCCAGCCAGTTCACGCCGCAGGACGAAACCCGCGACATCCGCGACACCCCCGCCTCGTTGCTCGGCCAACTGCTGCGTGAGCAGGCCGCGCTGGCCGACCAGCTGCAGGCCACGCGCGACATCGTGCTCGAATCGCCGCGCACGCCGCGCCGCCAGCGCCTGGCCGGCATGCTCGTCATCGTGCTCGAGATGCGCGACCAGCTGCTTGCCAGCGAGCTCGACCTCGACGCCCTGCGCGCCCATCCGTCGCACGCGCAGGCGCTGGTCGAGATGCGCCGCATCCTCGAAGAGCTGGCCGACGAAACGACCGGCCTGGCCGATGCGCTGCTCATGCGCCGCCACCCCGCCGCCGTGGCCGACCGCCGGCCGCGCCTGGCCGCGATCCACGTGACGGCGGACGACGAAGACACGCACGGTCAGATGGGCCCCTCGGCCGCCATGCTCGCGCGCGGGCTGGCCAGCCGCATCGGCCACATCAACGACGAGGTGCTGCGCCTGGCGGCCATGGCGCGCGGCGACGCCGAGCCCAACCTGGCCGTGGTGCGCGCCAACTGGCAGCTCTTCGTGAGCCCGACCGACTGGTCGCTGCGCCCCTTCCTCGCGTTGTGGCGCTGGGACGCGCCGCCGCTGCGCCACGCCATTCGCGCCGCGCTGGCCATCGCGGCCGGCTACGGCATCGCGGTGTCGATGCCCTGGGGATCGCACGACTACTGGATCTTGCTGACCATCGTGGTGGTGCTGCGCGGCAGCCTCTCGCAGACGCTGGAGCGGCGCAACAGCCGCGTTGCCGGCACGCTGCTGGGCTGCGTGCTCGCGGTGGGCCTGCTGTCGGCGCACCCGTCGCCGCTGATGCTGCTGGTGACCGTGACCATCGCGCAGGCCATTGCCCACAGCTTCGCGGTGCGGCGCTACCTCGTCACCGCCGTGGCCGCCACCGTGCTGGGCCTGCTGCAGGCCCACATGCTGAACACCGGCACCGCGCCCATCTTTGCGCTGTTCGAGCGCATCGCCGACACGCTCATCGGCGCCGCGCTGGCCTGGGGCTTCTGCTACGTGCTGCCCTCGTGGGAGCGCACGCAGATTCCCGCGCTGGTGGCGCGCGTGCTCACCGCGCAGGCACGCCATGCGCGGCTCGCGCTCGGCCTGGGCCAGTTGCAGGCCATCCAGAGCAGCCCCGAGCTCGAATGGCGGCTCGCGCGCCGCGAGGCCTACGACAGCCTCTCGGCGCTCGTGCAGGCCACGCAGCGTTCGCTCTCCGAACCGCGCGCCGTGCAGCCGCCGCTCGAACCGCTCGAACATCTGCAGGCCCACAGCTACCAGCTGCTCGCACAGCTCAGCGCCGTGAAGTCGATGCTCGTGCTGCGGCGCGACCGCCTCACGCCGGGCGACATCGAAGGCCCGCTCGTGCGCACAGCGCAACGCATCGAGGCCGCCCTGGGAACCATTCCGATCGCAGGGCCCTCTCACCCCGAGAGCACGGGGGCCACCACCGTCGGCGGCCCCATTCCACTGCCTGACCCGTTCGACAACGACATCAGCCCCTGGCTGGTGCGCCGGCTCGACCTGGCCACGGCGCTCGCCACGCAGCTGCGCGACGACGCAGCGCGCATTCTTCAACCACTGAACGACAACACCCCAGAAGCAAAGACCACTCCCGCCTGATGACCCAAGAGCTCCTCGCACACCCCTGGTTCGGCACCTGGATTGCCGCCCTGATCGCCGCGCCCCTCGCCCTTCTCGCCCACCGCATCGGGGGCATGGTCCTCAGGCGGATCACCCGCCCGGCGCCCGCCGTGCATGCGATGGTGCTCAACTGCACCGCCCCCGCGCGGCTGGTGCTGCCGCTGGCGGCGCTCATGATGGTGTGGCAGGCGGCGCCGGACGACCTGCGCTTCATCGGCAGCGTGCGGCATCTCACGGGGCTGCTGCTCATCGCGGCCAGCACCTGGTTCGTGCTCAAGGCCATCAGCGGTTTTGCCGACGGCGTGCTCGCGCAGCACCCTTCGGACATCTCCGACAACCTGCAGGCACGCCGCGTGCTCACGCAGACCCGTGTGCTCGCGCGCACCGCCATGTCGGTCGTCGTCGTGGCCGGCGGCGCCATGATGCTCATGACCTTCCCGGGCGCGCGCCAGGTCGGCGCCAGCCTGCTGGCCTCGGCCGGCGTGATCGGCATCGTGGCGGGCCTGGCGGCCAAGCCCGTCTTCAGCAACCTCATCGCCGGCCTGCAGATCGCGCTGTCGCAACCGATCCGCATCGACGACGTGCTCGTGGTCGAGGGGGAATGGGGCCGGGTCGAGGAAATCACCGGCACCTTCGTGGTCGTGCGCATCTGGGACGACCGGCGCCTGATCCTGCCGCTCACCTACTTCATCGAGAAGCCGTTCCAGAACTGGACCCGCCACTCGGCCGAACTGCTCGGCTCGGTTTTCTTCTACCTGGACTACGGCACACCGCTGGCACCGCTGCGCGCCGAGGTCGAGCGCCTCGTGAAGGCCGCGCCCGAGTGGGACGGCCGCTTCTTCAACCTGCGCGTGACCGACGCCACCGAGCGCACCATGCAGGTCCGCGTGCTCTGCACCGCAGCGACCTCCGGCCTCGCCTTCGATCTGCGCTGCCACGTGCGCGAAGGCGTCATCGACTTCATGCAGCGCGAGTACCCGCAGTTCCTGCCGAAGATGCGCTTCGAGGGCAACGATCCGGCGATGGGGCAGCCGGCGGTGATGCAGGGCGCGACGGCGGGCTGAAGCTCCCGCCGCCGCCTTCTTTCTTCTCCCCTACCGCGCAGGCGACGCCGCCGGCAACACCATCGGCGCGCCCAGCCGCGAGGCGCGCTCCCAGCCCGGTTGCGACTGCGCGCGCTCCAGCTCGGCCACCACCTCCGCGCGCGTGCGCGGTTGCGTGGCCTTCACGGGGATCGGGGCGCCCCAGCGCAGCACGCCGGCCCATTCGGGGCTTTGCTGCGCGGCGCGCAGTTCGGCCACCACCTGGGCGTCGGTCTTGCCCGGGCCGGCGTTTTCGGGGTGCTCCTTGATGCCGGCTTCGGTCGCCGCGAAATGCGCCGGCCCTTCGACGTGCTGCTGGCTGGTTTGTGCGCCGGCCACCAGCGGGAGCGCTGCGGCGGCCATCGCCGCCAGCGCAAAGGCCATCTTCCTGTTCGTCATGTGTCATCTCCTTCGTTGAACGCCGAAGAGGACCACCCGCTTCGGCGATGGCGGTTTTGCTTCGCCATGCCGACACGCTAGGAATTCGGACCGTCGCCGCGCGAACGGTTCAATTACAAAAACGACAGGATGAAGACCAATTCATCCATTCTCTGCAAGGGGCAAGCGGAGCTTTCCAATTCGTAACCCGGCTGCACGGAAAACGTAATTGAAAAAGGCGGTTTTGGTCTTTTCCTGTCGCAATCGATCGATATGATTTGCCCAGACGCATGAACCATGCGGAAGGCAGAAGAAATCAATTGAAGGTATTTCCGCATGCCGAACCGGAGCTCCAACGCGGTGCGTGGGAGCGATGAATTTCATATTCAATTCAAGGGCAACAATGAAAAGAGAATTCCTCACGGCCGCCGCACTGTTCGGGGTCGGGTTCGCCAATGCACAGTCTTCCGTCACGCTGTTCGGCGTGGTGGACACGGGCATCAGCAATTACTCCTCCAAATCGCAGGACATGAACGGCACCACGCTGTTCAACCCGTTCTACGTGAACCAGGGCACGCGCACCGCGAGCCAGACTGCGCTGAGCTCGGGCGGCTATTCGACGAGCCGGCTGGGTTTTCGCGGCACCGAGGACCTGGGCGGCGGGCTCGCGGCCAGCTTCTGGCTCGAGGCGCCGATCAGTCCCGACGACGGCAAGACCGGCATCACCACCTTCCAGCGCCGTTCCACGGTCAGCCTGTCGGGCGGTTTCGGTGAACTGCGCCTGGGCCGCGACTACGTGCCGACGGCCTGGAACGACATCGTGTTCGACCCCTTCGGCATCGTCGGCGTGGGCCGCAGCCTGATCTTCACCGCCGCCAACACGAACGCCGGCGGCGGCTCGGGCGGGTTCGGGGGCGACCTCAATTACAACCGCGCCAGCAATTCGATCGGCTATTTCCTGCCGAAGAATCTCGGCGGCTTTTATGGCCAATTCATGTACGCGCTGCATGAAAACACCAAATACGACCCCGGCACGGCGACGCCGCCCGGCGTCAATGCGGCGGGCGTACTCAATTCGGGCAATTCGGCTGCATCGCGCGCAGGCCGCTACCTGGGCGGACGTGTCGGTTATGCCAATGGCCCGTTCGACGTGGCCGTGTCGTATGGCAGCAGCACGGCGGCCGACAATTTCTATGCGGGCACCACCGACAACGTCAAGACCTTCAATCTCGGCAGCTCCTACGATTTCGGCGTGGTCAAGCTGTTCGGCGAATTGTCACGAATCAAGAAAACGCGCGATTACGCGGTCACGCCGCTGGTCGGCGGCGTGCCGGACGTCGACCTCACGGGCTACCTGATCGGCGTGACCGCGCCGGTCGGCCCGGGCCTGATCCGCGCCTCGTACTCGCAGGTCAAGTACGACCTCAACACCGTCGACCTGCCGTTCACGCCGTCGGTCGCCGACCCCAAGGCCAACAAGCTGGCCATCGGCTACATCCACAACCTGTCCAAGCGCACCGCCCTGTACGCCACTGTCGCGCGCATCAGCAACAAGAACGGCGCGGCGCTCACGGTCGGCGGCCCTGCCTTCGTGAACACCGGGGTGTTCGTGCCCAAGACCTCGACGGGCTACGACGTCGGGCTGCGCCACTCGTTCTGATCAGGGAAGACTGTCACGCGCAAAGAAGCAAGCAAGTGGGTGAATGACCGCGGGCGGCCCTGCGCCCGCGGATGTTCCGTTTCTCCAGGAGCCCGTCAGGCGGGTCCATTCGGTCCGCCTTTGTGCGGACCATTTTTTTGGGGCGAGAGAAGCGCGCCTCAGTCAGGCACAGTGCCCGCCGGCGCCGCCACCGCGCGCGCCGCGATCGGCACCGACATCACGATCGAGGTGCGCGTCTCGCCCAGGTGGTTGATGCTGCTCACGAAGGCTTCGAGGTGCTCGATGTCGCGCGCGACCACCTTCAGCACGTACGAGTCCTGCCCCGTGACGTGAAAACACTCGAGCACTTCGCGCCGGCTGCCGAGCAGCTTCAGCAGCCGGGCCTTATCGGGTTGTGCGGTGGTGATGCCGACGAGCGCCGTCACGGTATAGCCCGCCTTGCGCGGCGGCACCACCGCGCGGTAGCCCTCGATGACGCCGGCCTCTTCGAGGCGCTTCACGCGCTCGGAGGTGGACGGCACCGACAGCGCCACCTGCCGCGCCAGCGCCGTGAGCGAGGTGCGCGCGTCCTGCTGCAGCGCGTCGAGGATCTGCCAGTTCTTGGCGTCGATTTCCATGGATTTCAGGCCCGATTGAGAATTTCGCTTCCGATTTCAGGCAAGGCATGCCGCGCGCCTGAATTTCGCCATTCTCGTCATGCAGGCCTCGCCGAACAATCGACGGCATGGACTTCCCTCTCTTTCTCAAGGCCCTCGTCATCGGGCTCTCGATCGCCGCGCCGGTGGGCCCCATCGGCCTGTTGTGCATCCAGCGCACGCTCGCGCACGGCCGCACCATCGGCTTCCTCAGCGGCCTGGGCGCCGCGCTGGCCGATGCCTGCTACGGCGCCATCGGCGCCTTCGGCGTGTCGGCCGTGGTGTCGACGATGGTCGCGGCGCGCGTGCCGCTGGCGCTCGGCGGCGCGGCCTTTCTCGCGTGGATGGGCGTGCAGCTGCTGCGCGCGCCGGCGGCCACGCAGGCCCGCGCCGCGGAAGACGCGTCCACGCCGGTGAAGGCGTTGCTGTCGGTGTTCGTGCTCACGCTGGCCAACCCGATGACGATCCTGTCGTTCGTCGCGGTGTTCGCTTCGCTCGGCAGCGGCCACGTGGGCAGCGGCAGCGGTGCGGCGCTCACGATGGTGCTGGGCGTTTTCCTCGGCTCGGCGCTGTGGTGGCTGGGGCTGTCGAGCATCGTGTCGATGGTGCGGCACAAGCTCGGCGCGCGCGTGCTGCAGGGCATCAACAAGCTGTCGGGCGCGCTGCTGCTGGGCTTTGCGGTGTTTCAGCTGTCGACGCTGCTGTCGCGCTGACGAATCAACTGACCGACTTACGGCGCGCAGGCTTCCGCGCACCCAGCGCGCTCGCCAGCGCCTTCGTCGCCCAGTCGCGCAAGGCGTGCGGGTCTTCGAGCGCGTCGACCGGCGCTTCGTAGTAGCTCGCGACCTTCACGGTCGAGGCGCTGGTCGCGTACGAGAACGGCACCGCGCCCAGGCGCTCGAAGTCCGGCCGGGTGGCGTCGTCCACGCGCAGGTACAGCGTGCCCTTCATCACGAAAGCGAACTGCACGCCGGCCTGCACGAGGCCGAAGCCGCCGAAGAAGCGCTTGACCTCGATGGGGCCCATCGCGCCGAGCGACTCGGCCAGCTCGAGCGCTCGCCCGTGCGAACGCTCGGCACCGCCGGCGGCGGCCGCCCCTTTCGCGCGGCTCAAGCCACCGCCTTGCGCCGCGCGTCGGTCACCGGCGCGCCACCGTGCACTTCGAGCAGGCGCAGCAGCGCCTCGGAGCTGTGGGCCTTGGCCCAGTCGCGTTCGGAATCGTTGATGCCGACGAGGTGCAGGAAGTCAAAGCGGCCCGAATCGAGCTGCGCCGTCGCGGGGTAGTGCTTCGGCTCCATCAGCACCACATGGCGCAGGACCACGGTGCCCTTCTCGCGGATCGCTTCGCCGACGGGAATGCGGTCGCCGTAGTCGAAGGGCTGTTTGTCTTCGCCGAAGTGCGAGTGCGCGAGCAGCACGTTGTAGGCGAGCAGGCGACGCAGGAGCTTGATGGCCCACTGGTCCTGCGGCTGCGACGGCACTTCGATGACCAGCTCGGACCCGATCCACGAATAGTCCTCGGGGTCGTAGTCGGCCGGCTCCGTTTCCCAGGGCGTGGAGCCGCCCGAGGTCACGTACAGCCAGGTGTTGCGCACGGGCGTGGGCGCGAACTCGAACACGCCCAGGTGCAGCCAGCGCGGATCGACGTCTTCGGCGCCCAGCGCCTTGAAGTCATCGAAGTCCAGCACGTAGATGCCGGTGCGCTCGGGGCCGAACAGGCGCGGGTAGAGCGTCTCCTCGCGGTAGGCCCACACGTCTTCCATGGAACTCATCGGCGCATCCTCCTCGTTGGAACGAGGGCATTCTCGTCGCTCAACGTGACCGTTGCATACGCCGCAAGGCGGGCCATTCGAGGTTGGTGAAGGCGCGCAGCACCCACTCCACCGGGCCGTACGCAAAGCGTGCCAGCCACCAGCGGCTGACCAGCATCTGCGCGCCGAAGATGCCGAAGGCGACCATGAGGCTCATGAACGGCCCGAGCTCGCCGATGAGCCGCAGCCCATACGCCAGGAAGAGCCACGCGCACACCGCCGACTGCAGCAGGTAGTTCGACAGCGCCATGCGCCCCGCCGGTGCGAGCGCCTGCGCCAGCCAGCCGCCCCAGCGCGACTGGAACAGCAGCATCATCGCGCCCACATACGTCGCCGTGAGCAGCGGCGAGGTGAAGACGCCGACCGCCAGGCCGAGCACGTCCCAGCGCGAGCCCGGCACGACGGACGCGGTCCACGCATACACGGCCGCGCCCGGCAGCCCCAGCACCAGGCCGGGCACCAGCAGGCGCTTGAACAGCGGGCGGTAGCGGTCGGCCCGCGCGAACAGGTTGCGGCGGCCCTCGATGACGCCCGCGAAGAACATCGCCAGCGCCATCGGCGCCTGCACCAGCCCGAGCACGATCCACACCTGCGACAGCTCGCGCAGGTGCTGGCGGATGACCGTCGCCGCCGTGCCGCGGTAGGCCGCGAGTGCCGAAGCCGCGTCGGCCCTCGCGGTGCGAAGAACGTCTTCGGTCGCCGGGCCGCCCAGCATCGCGAGCATGCCGATGGCACCCCACACCATCGCGGTCGCCAGCACCAGCCGCAGCGCCCAGCGCGCCAGCACCGCGTCGCTCTGGTGGCGCAGCGCCAGCAGCACGGCGCCGAGCACCGCGTAGGTCGTGAGGATGTCGCCATGGAACAGCAGCACCGCATGCAGCGCGCCGATGCACCACAGCGCCACCAGCCGGCGCGCCAGGCGCGGCACGAAGGGCTTGCCGCTGCGCTGCGCCGACTGCATCTGCAGCGTGAAGCTGTAGCCGAACAGGAACGAGAACAGCAGGTAGAACTTGGTCTCGAACAGGAACGCGACGGCAAAGGCCGCCACGCGGTCCAGCCCCGAACGCATCATCGGGTCGGGCAGCGGCTGGCCGTAGTACGGCGAGGCAAAGGCCGCGATGTTCACGACCAGGATGCCCAAGAGCGCAAAGCCGCGCAACGCATCGACGAGCGACTGGCGCTCGCCGGCTACTGGAGTGGGGTTCATGCGCCCCGCCCCGGCTTTGCGAGAAAGCGGCCCACCACGCGCCGCAGCATCGGCGCCTCGCGCGCGGGGTCGAAGCCCGTGTCGAGCGCCAGGCGCGAGAACACGCCGTCGATGAGCGCGGCGATCCAGTTGGCCGATTGCACGGGGTCGAGCTCGGGGTCGATCTGCCCGCGCGCCGCGGCCTTGCGCAGCAGGGCCGCGAGGCCGTCGCGCATTTCGGTGTCGCCCGCGGCCACGCTGGCGCAGACCACCGGGTTGCGCAGGGTCTCGGCCGCCACCTCCAGCGCCAGCCGCGAGTAGCTGCGGTCGGAGGCGAAGACCATCACCACGTCGAGGAAAGACAGCACCACCTCCAGCGGGTCGGCCGGGTCGTCGTCGATCGCGGCGAAGTACGCGGCCGTGTCGCGCCACTCCTCCTCGGCCAGGGCCTCGATGATCGCGTTCTTGCTGGGAAAGTAATGAAAGAGATTGCCCGGGCTCATGCCCGCGGCGGTGCAGATCTCGGCGGTGGTGGTGGCATGAAAGCCGCGCCGCGCAAAGCAGTCGCCCGCGGCCTCCAGGATCTGGCGGCGCTTGGCCTGCTGGCGTTCGGGGTCAACTTTGCGCACGGTGGTTCTCGCGGAATTCGGTCATTCCCGAATTATTAGACCGAGCGCTCGATCTATTCTGAAGGAAGCCTGAAGAAACCCTTCAGGCAGCGCGCGTGGCCGCAATGCCCCGGATGGTGTCCAGCAGCAGCCGCGCGCCCTCGCCCGTCTCGCTGCCGCGCCGCACGGTCACGCCCACCGGGCCTTCGGTGCTCGCCGTGTCGATGGCCACGCGCTGGAGTTCGCCGCGCGCCACGAAGCCTTCCACCGCGCCCTGCGGCGCAAACCACACGGCGTCGGAGCGCTGCAGCAGGCCCACCGCAAAGCTGGTGTCGGTCGCCTCCACCAACCGGGCCGGCAGCGCCAGCCCCTGCGCGATGAGGAAGGCGTCGGCCGTGTGCCGGATCAGCGTGCCCGACACCGGCAGCACCAGCGGGTAGGCGGCCAGCGCGTCGAGCGTGGGCTTGCGCCGTGACGCCAGCGGATGGCCGGGCCGCACCACCAGCAGCAGCACCTCGCTGTACAGCTGCTCGAAGGCCAGGTCGGCCATGGCCGAGGCCTGCGCCAGCCGGCCGAGCACGAGGTCGATTTCGCCCTGGCGCAGCTGCGTCATGAGCTGCGCGTTGGTGCCGCTCACCACACGCACGCGCATCGCCGGGTGCGCCGCATGCAGCCGCGCGACCGCCTCGGGCAGCAGGTGCGCCGCCATGTTCGGCAAGGCGCCGACCGCCACGCGCAGCTGGTCGGCCTCGGGCTGGTCCATCGCCAGGCCCAGGCCTTCGCGCAGGCCGCGCAGCGCCGACACCGCATGGCGCACCAGCACCTCGGCGGCCGGCGTGAGCTCCACGCCGCGGCGGCGGCGCAGCAGCAACTGGCGGCCCACGATCTCTTCGAGCTCGGCCACCGTCTTCGACACCGCCGGCTGCGTGAGCGACAGCGCCTCGGCCGCGCGCACCAGGTTGCGCTCCTGCGCCACCATGACGAGGCATTGCAGATGGCGCATCTTCAGGCGCTCAAAGTTCATGGCTGACATGCGGTTCTCCTCGAAGCCGGTGGGGCGACGTGCTTTCAAATATAACCAGAGGGAATAGCTGGCGGAAGAGACTTCAGTTGTGCCGCGCCGCGCAGCCTTCTAGAGTGCCGTGGATACGGAGACAGACACAGCAGCCATGACCACGATTTCTTCCTCGAAACCTTCCTCTTCCTTTGGCGCGCGCCGCCGCCTCACGCTCGCCGCCGCCTGCGCCGCAGTGGCCCTCGGCCTCGCCGCCCCGGCCGCGCAAGCCCAGGCGAGCTACCCCGCCAAGCCCGTGAAGTTCCTCGTCAACTTCCCCGCCGGCGGCCCCATCGACATCCTCGGGCGCGCGCTGGCCGACGCGCTGCAGAAAGACCTGAAGCAGCCCTTCGTGGTCGACAACCGCCCCGGCGCGGGCGGCAACATCGGCGCCGACGCCGTGGCCAAGAGCCCGGCCGACGGCTACACCGTGCTGCTGGGCATCGACAGCACCTTCACCGTCAACCCGCACCTGTACGCATCGATGCCCTTCGCGGCCAAAGACCTCAAGCCGCTGATGATCTTCAGTTCGTCGGGCCTGAGCTTCACCACCGCCGCCTCGGTGAAGGCCAAGACGCTGCCCGACTTCATCGCGCAGGCCAAGGCCGAGCCCGCCACCTTCAGTTCGGCCGGCAACGGCAGCCCGGGCCACATTGCCGCCGAGATCTTCGCGAGCGCCACGGGCGCGAAGATCGTGCACGTGCCCTACAAGGGCAACGCCCCGGCCGTGATGGCCATGCTCGGCAACGAGGTGCAGGCCGGCATCGTCGCCACGCCCGGCGTGCTGCCGCAGATCCAGGGCGGCAAGCTGCGCGCCCTGGCCGTCACCGGCCGCCAGCGCGCGCCGCTGCTGCCCGAGGTGCCCACCGTCGGCGAGTTGGGCCTGAAAGACCTGGAGTTCGAAGTGCTCTACCTCGCCATGGTGCCGGCCGCCACGCCCGAGCCCGTGATGCAGACCCTGCGCCAGGCGCTGCACAAGGCGCTGGCCCTGCCCGAACTCAAGGCCCGCCTGGCCTCGCTCGACATGGTGCCGCTGGCCGAAACCGATGCCGCCGCCGCCACGCGCCTGGCCACGGCGCAGGCGCGCTACGGCCGCATCGTCAAGGCGACCGGGATGAAGGTGGACTGACGGCCTTGCCGCTGCGCGCCGTGTTGCTCTTCTTGCCCTGGCCTGCAGCCGCCGCCGCGTGGCGCCCCCGGTCGGCCTTGGGCAGCACCGCCTGCGCCACCATGGTTTCGGCGTGCGCCTGCAGCCGGTGCAGCGCGTCGTCGAAGCGCGCGGCATCGTCTGCGTCGAGCGTGCCCATCAGCTCGGCGTTGATGCGCGTCACCAGCGGAAACAGCTCGTCGTACAGCGCCTGCCCCGACGCCGTGAGGCCCAGCCGCACCTGCCGCCGGTCGCCCGCCAGCGCCGTGCGCGACACCAGCCGCTTGGCCACCAGCGAGCCCACCGCCTTCGAGGTGCGCGCCCGGTCCAGCTGCGCATGCTCGGCCAGTTGCGACGAGCCCAGCTCGCCCCGGCTGGCCAGCACCGCGATCAGCCGCCACTCGCGCCGCGTGATGCCGAAGCGGCCTTCGCACAGCCGGATCACCATGCTGCCCGCCACCGCGAGCAGGCGCGACAGCCGGTACAGCAGCAGGTCGTCCAGCGGGCGGCGCGGCGGGGTGGCGGCGTCTTCGGCAGTCATGGGCGGGGTCTCGAAAGGCCGGGTAAATCCGGGCGATGGTTGATTTGATCAATCGAATGTAGCGTCTCCAGAATCGTCCGCAGCCGCGGCCACCCGCCCGGCCACGCACAGACCCTGCCGAACGCCGAACGAGACCCCGGAGAGATTGACGATGCCCCAGCTTCCCGACCCGACCCGCCGCCGCACCCTGACCACCCTTGGCGGGCTGGCCCTTGCCCCCCTTGCATCCTTCGCACCGCTTGCGTTCGCGCAGCAGCAACCCGCCGCCTTCACCCCCGGCCAGCCGATCAAGGTGCTCATCGGCGTGCCCGCCGGCGGCACACAGGACGTGCTGACCCGCGCCATTGCCCACCAGGTGCGCGATTCGCTCGGCCCGCTCATCATCGACAACCGCTCGGGCGCGGCCGGCCGCATTGCCGTGGAGGCCGTGAAGACCGCGGCGCCCGACGGCCACACCCTGCTGCTGGGCACCGCGAGCATGATGACCATGTTCCCCAGCGCCTACCGCAACCTGTCGTACGACCCGATCAAGGACTTCGTGCCGCTGGTGAACGCCGCGCGCTTCGAACTGGCGCTCACCGTGCACAAGGACGTGCCCGCCAACACCCTGGCCGAGTTCATCACCTGGGCCAAGGCGCAGGGCGACAAGGTGAGCTTCGGCTCGTACGGCGCCGGCACGCCTTCGCACTTCCTGGGCGAAATGCTCAACCGCGCGGCCGGCCTGAAGATGGTGCACGTGCCCTACCGCGGCTCCACGCCCGCGCGCCAGGACGTGATGGGCGGCACCGTGCCCGTGTACTTCGACACCATCGGCGGCGCGCAGCAGATGCTGCCCACCGGCCGCGTGAAAGTGCTGGCCACCAGCGGCGACAAGCGCTCGCCGCTCATGCCGCAGCTGCCCAGCTTCGTGGAGAGCGGCTACAAGGACGTGGTGGCCACCGCATGGTTCGCCTACTACGCGCCGCTGAAGACGCCGCCCGCCACCGCCGAGAAACTGCGCACCGAAATCATCCGCGCCGTGAACAGCCGCGACGTGCGCCAGCTGCTGCTGCAGAACGGCATGTACCCCGTGGCCGACGGCCCCGAGGCGCTCGTGAAGACCATGCGCGAAGACATGGCCCGCTGGGCCGGCATCATGAAGGCCGTGAACTTCCAGGCCAACGACTGACCGACCGATCGACAACAAGGACACACCCTTCATGATCCCGCGCGCCCTCCCCGCTTTCGCTTCTTCCTTCAACCCGGCACGCCGCCGCCTCGCCACCGTGCTGGCCATGGCCGGCCTCGTGGCGGCCATCGCCGCCCCCACGCTCGCACGCGCGCAGGCCGCCCAAGCCGCACTCGACAGCCCGCTGCGCATCGTCGTCGGCTACGCGCCCGGCGGCGCCACCGACCGCGTGGCGCGCATCGTGGGCGACAAGCTCACGGCCCAGCTCGGCGTGCCCGTGATCGTCGACAACAAGCCCGGCGCGGGCGGCCGCCTGGCCGCGCAGCAGGCCAAGGCCACGCCCGCCAACCAGAACGTGCTGATGCTCGCCAACCCCGCCGTGATGGTGGTGGCGCCCCTCGTCTTCAAGGACAACGGCTACGACGCCGAGCGCGACTTCGTGCCCGTGTCGCACGTCAACGCCTACGACTTTGCGCTGGCCGTGTCGCCCACCCTGCCCGTGCGCGAGCTGAACCATTTGCTCGCATGGATGCGCGCCAACCCGCAGCAGGCCAACGTGGGCGTGCCCGCCACCGGCAGCCTGCCGCACTTCTTCGGCCTCATGGTGGGCGAGAAGGCCAAGGTGCAGACCCAGGTGATCGGCTACCGCGGCTCCGCCCCGCTGCTGAATGACCTGATCGGTGGCCAGGTGCCCATTGCCGTCGACACCGAAGACGTCGTGCTGCCGCAGCACACCGCCGGCAAGCTGCGCATCCTGGCGCTGTCGGGCGAAAAGCGCTCGCCCTTCGCGCCGAATATTCCCACCTTCAAGGAAGCCGGCCTCGACCTCGCCGCCACCGGCTGGAACACCTTCTTCGCGCCGGCCAGCATGCCCAAGGAGAAAGTCGAACGCCTGGCCACCACCATCCACGCCGTGATGCAAGACCCCGACACCCAACGCAAGTTCAAGGACGCCGGCATGACGCCGGTGGTGAGCACCCAGGCGCAGACCGCCGCGATGCTCAAGGCCTACAAGGCGCAATGGGCGCCCGTGGTGCAGAAATCCGGCTACCAGCCCTGATCGAAAAACCTCTCAGCGACTTATGACGACACGCAGCAGCACCCGCCCCAACATCATCTTCATCGTGGCCGACGACCTCGGCTATGCCGACCTCGGCTGCTACGGTGGCCGCGAGGCGCCTTTTGGCCGCGTGTCGCCCGTGCTCGACGGCCTGGCCGCCAACGGTTTGAAGCTCACGCAGGGCTACTCGAACTCGCCCGTGTGCTCGCCCACGCGCTTCGCGATGATCACCGCGCGGTATCAGTACCGCCTGCGCGGCGCGGCCGAAGAGCCCATCAACAGCCGAAGCCGCGGCAGCACCACGCTGGGCCTGCCCACCGAGCACCCCACCCTGCCGTCGCTGCTGAAAGACAGCGGCTACAAGACCGCGCTCATCGGCAAGTGGCACCTGGGCTACCCGCCCAGCTTCGGCCCGCTGCGCTCGGGGTATGAAGAATTCTTCGGCCCCATGTCGGGCGGTGTCGACTACTTCACCCACTGCGACTCGGCCGGCCGCCACGACCTCTGGTACGGCGAAGAAGAGCACAAGGACGACGAGGGCTACCTGACCGACGTGCTGTCCAAGCGCGCCGTCGACTACGTCGAACGCATGGCCACGCAAGAGGCGCCCTTCTTCCTGAGCCTGCACTACACCGCCCCCCACTGGCCGTGGGAAACCCGCGACGACGCCGACAAGGCGCCGCTCGTGAAGGACAACCTGTTCGACCTGTCGGGCGGCAACATCCATGTGTACCGCCGCATGATCCATCACATGGACGAGGGCATCGGCTGGATCATGGCCGCGCTCGAAAAGCACGGCATGGCCGACAACACCCTCGTCGTGTTCACCAGCGACAACGGCGGCGAGCGCTTCTCGGACAACTGGCCGCTCGTCGGCGGCAAGATGGACCTGACCGAAGGCGGCATCCGCGTGCCATGGATTGCGCACTGGCCGAAGGTGATCGCCAAGGGCGGCGAGAGCACCCAGCTGTGCATGACCATGGACTGGTCAGCCACCATGCTCGACGCCGCCGGCGTGAAGGCCGACGCGGCGTACCCGCTCGACGGCGTGTCGCTGATGCCCGTGCTGAAAGACGCCACCCACACCTTCCGCCGCCCCCTGCACTGGCGCATGAACCACCGCGGCCAGGAAGCCATGCGCGACGGCGACTGGAAGTACCTGAAGGTCGACGGCAACGAGTACCTGTTCAACATTCCGGCCGATGAGCGCGAACGCGCGAACCTGGGGAAGAAGGAGCCGCAGCGGCTGGAGGCGATGCGGGCGCAGTGGCAGGCGTGGAATGCAACCATGCCGGGGATTCCGGAGGATGCGACTGTGAGCCTTGGGTATTCGGTTAAGGATATGCCGCAGAGGTGAGGAGTTTTGACTTATTCGACTTGTCGTAGTCAACCTGCGACAAATCAAACAAAAAAACATCAACCTCTACACATCGGTTTTTCCAACCCCTTGACAAAAATGGTGTGCTTGGACGCGCGCTCCAAATGTGGGGTCCCAGTTTCTAAATCAATCACGACCGTGCCAGCGCAGGACCGACCGTCGTCTAAGCCAGCAGAAAACGGCAGGCTGCCTGGAGCCTGCTTGACCGTTTTCGAGTGACAGTTCTTTGAAATCTGAGTGCACGCAACATAGGCTTGGTTTTTCGAACAAACGCTGGCAACTATCTCAGGGCGAGGATTTCCATGCTTCTCCCTTCCATTTGAAAATATTACTGTTGCAGGTTTGACCGTATCCATCAATCGATGCGCAAACTCGGCGGTAGCGTCTGTGCCAGGTCGCCCCCCGTGATGAGGAAAAACAAGCGTAGACGCCTCCATCTCTTGACTGCTGGAAATCATCTCTTCCAGAGTTTGCTCCTCCATATCGGCGGCGAGTAATGCCTTGTGCCCATTTTTATGTGAAACGCGCACAACTACGCTATGAGAGTTTGCGGATATTTTTTTTCCACCCTCGTCTTTTGCTCCAACACCGCCCAATGTATTAAATGCGTTCGGAGATAATGCATCTAAGGTGAGATTTTTCCCCACCCATAAATCTATGGATCCACGAAAAACACCGACTCGAAGGCTAATTTTCCCTTGATTATATTGAGATTGCAATACGGCTCGCACGTCTCGCCAGATCTTGGTATCTTTTTCCGCATCAGCATTCAACGCAACAAGCTTGACCTTAATTTTTTCGGACGTTAAGAGGCCAATGACCCCTGCCAGATGATCATCATCTGTATGGGAGATTAGGATCAAATCGACTTCTGAAATTCCGGCAGTCGCGAGGTAAATTGATGCATACGGGCCTTTTCCAGCATCAACAACACCTACAACACCATCATCCAAAAGAATGGTGCAATTTCCATGCCCAACATCAAGCACCGCGAGTTGCGAACTCATAACGCCTTCCAATTCGAAAAATACAACTCCGTCACGTCTTCAGCACCCGTATTTACTTCAGCCGTAACTCTGGATTCGCCTTTTTCTTTGAGTTCTTTTTGAATTTCCTTCACGTGCAAAAATCGTTTTGCTTTAACTCTAATTTTCACCCCGATATGTGGATCCCAGTTTGGAACCACAACATTCAAGTTGTATGAGTCACCACTCCCTTCAAAACCTTCAATTCGAACCAAAGTTCTGATTGGTTTTCTTCTCGTCACAAACTCGCCTTTGTATTCTCCAACGCAAAGAAGAAAGGCTTCCACCACCGAACTCGGCTCAAGCGACTCAGAAGATACGGTTTTGGGTATAAATCGTCTTTGCCCATCCAAAGACAACGGAGTGTAATGGCTGGAAATAATAAATGGGATTTGCCTCTGATATGCTGCTTCACCATAGACGTCACCGTTATGCGGAGAGTATTTCGTACTATTCAATTGATAATCGAAAATTATCCCATCCGTATACGAATCAATAGAGCTAAAAAGGCTATCGATATCTTTGATTGGAGCAGACACGTCAATTGCCTCCAACCCCATATCTCTGACAGTTTCCGAGTAGGCATCCCTCACCAACGGATCGTCATCTATCACATGGATTCGTTTAATTCTTTTATCCAGAACCATCACGGACATGTCACCTCCCTAAGATTGGTATATCTATTAAAAACTCTGCTCCGCCAAGTGAGCCATTTGCTGAAGCAGTCACATCTCCTCCAAGATCTCGAACTGTATCTCGAACGATGGTCAGCCCAAGCCCAGTGCCTTCACTGGAAGACGTGATACCAGGCAACCAAATCTCATTAACTTTTAAATCCTGAATGCCAGGACCGGTGTCTGCCACAGTTATGTAACACCTTGATCCGCTGACTACCGTTTGAATTCTTATTAATCGATGATCCGTTGCCGCTCGTCGAAATGCATCAACAGAGTTATTAATTAGATTAGCAAGAACCGACTCAAATGCGGCTTCGCTAGCATATATATATGGATTTTCTTGGGATAAATTCAGATCCACCTGAGTATCTCTGCCGCGCCAAAATGGCCCCATTAAATCAACAAGAGATTTAATCGTTTCATGCAAATCAACTTTACCGATTTTTCTCTTTTCCGACTTAATCAACCCCAGAGTTGCTGCTCCAAGAGTACTTAGCGCACCAACAGAAATTGATATTTTCTCGATCGGATTCAGTAGTCTCGGCCGCTCTTCAATTTTAAGAATTTCATTTACTCTACGCTGTAACGTCTTCAAGTTTAGCGTGATGACTTTCAGCGGATTCCCTTGGCTTTCGTGCGCAAACGTCGCCGCGGTGATTCCTGCCGTACTCAAAGTGCGATAGAGTTGTATTTCCTTGCGCAGCGCATCGGCTTCTCGATCCCGAGAAGAGGCATATTTTTTGAACGCGATTTCAACCGTTGCACGAGAGTCGTTAGGAACCTTCAGCAGCGCTGCGGTAAACGCATCCTTCTCCGATTTTGCGGCTTCCTCAGCTTGTTTTCTCTCAACTGCTCTTCGTTGCTCTGCTTGTGTTAGCCGCCACTTTGCTAACCATTCCAATGCATCCAAGGCAAAACTTGTTAACTCGACGAAGGTGTCGTCCTCGATAAATCCAGATCGATCTGTTTTTTGTATTAGCTTGTATTCGCCGCGGCTCTTCAGAACTACGCGTCCGATTGAATTGTTTGTGCTCGGTCTTTCCTCAGGGCTTCGCGCTCGGGAGAGATTTATTTGCAGCCAATCATTTCCTGGGTCCCCATAGGGAGCGACTCGGACACTGTCTTGATATATATGGACGCCACCAAAATGGTTGAGCCATTGGCGGATTTCACTGACACGGGACTTTCTCCCTTGCATGAAATTTCCGGATTTCAGAAGAAATGTCCACAAATCAAATTGGCAAGACGGGGCACGATAGGGCTCCTTTGGGTCTCCTCTCTTTATCTCCAGATGGCTAGCCGAAGCCAATTCTTCCCCGCGCCAATCTAGAAGACTCACTTTCGCCTGCCCATGCGAATCTATAGTTGCAGAGAGATGAAAATCAGCCTCATCAAAATACTTCTTTCGTACGAGCCTCTCGATGTCGGCGAAATCTGCGCTCTCGAGCTCAACCTGAAATCCTGCTGTACTGTCGCCAAAGGGATCCGTGAGAAGAATGAGTGATCTGGCGAGCTTTCTTACCTCCTCAGCCCTAACTGCTGCCCTTAGCGAACGAAGCTCAATAACAGTTCCGTGCCCGCTGCTTGTCTTTTTTTCTGTATTTATTGATAAACTGACATCTTCAACAGCAGAGGCCTGTTCAAATTTGCTCCAATCAATATGCAGCGAATGAATGCTTCTAGGAGAGCCTTTCTTTACAGATGAAAGAAAAACTTCTTTACCTAGTCGGAGTGCTGCGAGTCTCCCCAAACCTTTGCTACCGGCAGGAGTTCGCCCTAAATCCGTCGTTACATCCGAATTTTTCTCTGACTTCCCCAAGACCAACCACGAATCCCTGATGGAATTTTGATCCATCCCATTGCCGTTGTCAGATACTCGAATTGTGCCGCCCACTGCACTAGTGTCGAACAATTCAATTTTGCATGTTTTCGCATCGGCATCGTAAGCATTTTTCACCAACTCCAAAATGCTCTGATCAAATGTCTGATTAAGCTCTTCCCCGAGTCTAGCGAGAATTCTAGGGGAGAACTTTAGTTTGGCAGCTTGCATTGGCTATATCTTCCCAGTTACTCAACGGAGCGGACTTCAAAGCTTCAGTAGTGAGATGTCTGCAGCGAAGCTGATCATTAATGTGGTTTGTCATCTCCTGACTATCCAACACCTTTACCAGCTTTAGACAATCCTCGACGGACTCGCTTTTTGGCGAAGCAACAATCAAATGATTTTCCACTGCAATTAACTCAGGCCCAGTAACCACGGTGCAAATTACTCTTCTCTTATCGGCTGGATTTGAGGTGCGCCTTATGGCAACAAAGGGAGTTTTAAAACAACTCCCATCAAATCGCCTTTTCGCCGTGACTACTGTTTCGCCATTGGCAGGAGCATTGCCGACCTGCAAATAGGGCTTCCACCCCCCCTTGTTTCCTTTGTGCCTATGTGGAACAACGGAGCCAACTTTGATGGAAAAAAAGTCACTTACCGTGGCGTGACGGGCAATGATTTCGAGTGACTCATTACTTTCTCGCAAAACTCCATTGAAATCATATCGAGCAATAAAAACGTCTACGTCCGTCCTTTTTTCAAAACGACCATATACTTTCATAGTCGAAAGACTTGCACGCGCAGAAATCATCTCCCGCCATCGCTTGTACCTAGTGCCACCTCGCAACACATCTGGAAGAATCGCGACCACCACCTGACCATCTCGACGATGAAGAATAACTTTTTCTAAGAAAATAGCGGCGAGCTGCGTTTTTCCAGCACTCCAAGCACAGTTTGGATCAGCATCTTTGTGGCCGAATGGTGGATTCACTAGGATACAGTCAAAGCCATTGCTTACCGCCGGATTGCTCAAGTAATCGAGCTGGAAAATATTCTTAAATAGATTTTTGATCTTTACATCAAAAGATTCTGACAAAACTCCGTGTCTATTTTTCGCAAGCAAGGCCAGTCGCCATTTAGTGGCGTCAACGAATGCCTGATGCAAATCTGTTCCACCCAGCCTCTCCCCCCAGGCATCTAGCGTTTCCTGAAGATTTTCTTGCAAGGGCAGAAGCTTTGCCGCAGCAATTAACAGGTCACCAGCCCCACAAGCGGGGTCAAATATTTTTGCCCCACCATTTATTAAGTCCAATGCCAACTCAGCAGTTTCTTGGGCCAATGCATGGCCGCTAAAAAAAATCCCGTCCTTTGCTCGGATCGACTTTGGAATTTTTGTGTACACCTCATCTGCAGCAGCCCCGTCAAGTAGTCGTCGAACTTCTTGATCAATTGTGGTGGCCTGAACCGAATTCTTTACTAGTGCCACGAAGGGCAGATAGAAGCTGTCAGGGGATAGCAGAGCAGATGACATTTTTAATTAAAATCGACGTTTTGCCCGAATTGTAGGCAACGAAGGGAAGTGTAAGTTGTGCGCTACCGATTTTTTTCCCATCATCACCTGCCTTTCAACGGCCATTCTTGCTCCTAAGCCAGCCTATGCCTTGGATAAATTGGTGCGATGCAAGAACTGGTACCAGCACTAAGTTGAAGCTCGAAGTCTGGCTCGAGGCCCCACGCAGACCGGGTCGACACGCGTCTCCTGTCGCAGTTAAGGACATGCGCGGATGAAGCATCAGTAGTCACAACGGCGCGGGGACCGAGTTGCAGGCTCCCTACCCCCTCCCACTCTCCCCCAACAACCTCTCCGCCTCCCTAGCCAGATCCGCTGCAATCCACAGCATGTGATCCCGGTGTTTCTCCCCCGCTTCCTCGAACCACCCGTTGCCGTCGCCGTAGCAGCACCACAGCAGGGAGTTCAGTTGGGCCAGTTTGATTTCGAGGAGGTCTCGGGCGTCTTCGCCCGTGGGGGTGGACGAAGGGGTCGCGCCGCGTGTGCGGCGGGGAGATTGGGGCGTGGAACGCCCGGCCATAATTCGATCAGCCATTTGGTGTGCTTTCCTGAAAAGTTGTGCACGTCATGTGGTCAGACGGTCAGGGTGTTCACGCACCCTGGCCGTCGCCTTTTGTGCCTCACATTCGTGTCGCCGCTTCACAAAGAGGCATCGACACCCGCCGTGAGGCAAGGCGGTTCATTCGCTCGCACGAATCAATCGATCGATCAATCAATGAATGTCTGGGAAGAAGGCGTTCCTTTCACGGGGTTCGTCGGCCGCTACAGCGGGCCGTCTTGTCGCGGGGGCATTCACTGTAGAGAAGCGAAGCCGCGCAAGAGAAAAGAATTCGTCGACGATTTCTCGAATCGACGAGATATCTGAGGTGCCCCGGTTTTTCTGCTTCGCCGGAGGCGAGACGAGGCGAAGCAAGGTTCGGCTCGGGGCCGGCCGCCAGCTAGTGCGCGTGCGTAGCGCGCTCGGCTTCGCTGTCGTGGTGGTCCTGGCTGACACCTCGCGCCGGCAGCGCGTCGGCCGCCAGCGCAAGGAAGAGCGCAAGGAGCAGCCACAGCGCCACGTCGCTCAACCGGTAGAGGTTCTTGCGAAAGCGCTTGGTGCGGCGGATCACGGCGTGCCTCCCAGGGCGGCCGTGCGGGCGTTGTCGTTCAACGCCAGAAGAAGACCAAGCCCCATGCGGTGGACCGCATCCACCGCAAGGGCCGCGTCGCCCACGTCAGCCATGGGGCATGAGGTGGTACAGCTCCGGCAGAAAGCCGCCGGGCGCGGTGAGGCGCGACTTGAGCCGCACGACCAGGTGCAGGTCGTCCACCAGATGGAGGTCGCCGCCGCGGTTGGTGAGCTGCAGCTTCACGGCCAGCAGGCCCTGCAGCTTGGCGCGGTGCCATTCGGCGGCGTCGGCGATCTGTGCGCGCGTCATGGCCGCGATGCCGATGCCGTGTTCCAGTTCGGCCGCGCGCAGGCAGGCCACGACGCGGTCGACGCTTTTCAGCGTGCCCTCGATCACCTCCAGGCAACGCTCGGCCAGCCGCGTGGGCTCGTCGGCGGAGTTGCCGTACACGAAGGCCTCGTAGGGACGGGGCGCGCGCTTGGAATCGCGAGGCATGGGCTGTGGGCCGGCGTTGCGGCTCAGCGCGGCAGCAGGTCCAGGCACTGGCGGCGGCGCCACACGGCGCTGCGCACGGCCTGGCTGTCGTCGAACACGACCTTGTACTGGCACACGAGGTAGTTGGCCGACTGGGGCATCTGGAACTTGAAGTGGTAGTCCCACTCGGTGCCGAGCGCGCCGCGCTGCTGCTTCAGTGCCTGCCCGAGCACGGCGAGCACCTGGGCCTGGTTGAGGCCGGGCTTGATCTCGCGAAAGCGCTCGGGCCGCGACACGACGCCGTCGCGCAGAAAGGGCTCCTTGAAGTCGGGGCGGCGCGCCTCGACGTCGCGGTAGTCCAGCTTGTCGGGGTTGCTCACGGGGTCCACGGGGTTGTCGCGGGCCACCGCAGGAGCGGCGGCGCCGAGCAGCGCGGCGGCGAGCACGAAGGCGGCAGCGGCGGGGGATGCGTGCGGGGTGGTTTTCATGGCTAGCGTCCTCTTGGGTCGGATGGGTGACGGATGGGTTTGCTGGGAGAGATCGGCGCGCGGGTCAGCGCTCGCGCATGGCTTCGCGCGCCTTGTTCAGCGGCTTGGTCAGGTAGTCCCACACGGTCTTGCGGCCGGTGCGGATGTCGGCGGTGGTCACCATGCCGGGCACGATGGGCATGCGGCGGCCGGCCTTGTCGGTGAGTGCGTCGGAGTCGGTGCGCACGAGCACGGGGTAGTACACGATCTCGGGCTTGACCTCGTCGCGCTGGGTGTCGGGCGCGATGGTCACCACGCGGCCCTTGAGGCCGCCGTACACGGCGTAGTCGTAGGCGGTGATCTTGATCTGCGCCTCCTGCCCGGGCCGCATGAAGGCAATGTCGCGCGGCGAGATGCGCGCCTCGACCAGCAGCTGGTCGTCCAGTGGCACCAAGGTCAGCAGCGACCCGTTGGGCGGCACGACGCCGCCGATGGTGGTGACCTGCAAGCTCTTGACGATGCCGCGCACGGGCGAATTCAAGGTGAGCCGCTCGAGCGAATCGGCACGCCCGCGCACCACGGACGACAACGACTTCACCTCGGCATCGGCCTTGGCGAGTTCTTCGCGGCTGCGCACCATGTAGTTGGCGCGCGCCTCGGCAATCTTCAGCTCCAGGTCGGCGGCCTGGCGTTGCAGGCGGATGAGCTCGACGTTGCTGGCCGCGCCGCTCACCTGCAGCGAACGGGTGATGTCGAGCTCCTTGCGCACGAGCGCGAGCGCCTGGCCCAGGCCGGAGACGGTGTCGCGCAGGCTGCCCTGGCGCGAGCGGAAGAGCGCGCTTTCAGAGTCGACCAGCTGCGCGTAGGCCTTCAGCTCGGCGGGGAACTGCAGGCTGCCCTGCCCTTGCACCTCGGCGCGCAAGCGCACGCTGCTGGCCAGTGCGGCGCGGTAGCGCGCGGCGGTTTCTTCCACGTTCGATTCGCCGCGCGTGGGGTCGAGCTGCGCGAGCACCTGGCCCTTCTCGACGATCTGGCCTTCGTGCACGCGCAGCTCGGCCAGGATGCCGCCTTCGAGCGACTGGATGCGCTGCTCACGCGAGCTGGGAATCACCTTGCCCATGCCGCTGGACACCTCGTCGATCTCGAAGACCCAGGCCCACACGAAGAAGGCGAGCAGAAAGAGCGCGATGAACCACACGACGCGCGCGGAGCCGCTGGCGCGGGCTTCGTCGAAGTCGTCGGCGCCGCCGGGGCCCCACACGGTGGCGGTGGATACGGTGGGTGCCTGCGCGGCGGCCTGCACCTGCGCCTTGGTCAATGTCACGGCGTTCATGCCTGCCCCTCCTTGCTGCGGCCTGCGGAGGCCATCGCCTCGCGCGAGGCGACCGCGCCCTGGCGCAACCGCGCCATCACCTGGTCGCGCGAGCCGTCGAGCACGACGGCGCCGCCGTCCACCACGAGGATGCGGTCGACCGCTTCGAGCACGGCGGGGCGGTGCGTGGCCAGCACCAGCGTGCGGCCGGCGGGCAGCGCCCGCAGGTGTTCGATCACTTCACGCTCGGCCACTTCGTCGAGCGAGGCGGTGGGCTCGTCGAGCAGCAGCACGCCGGGGCGGCGCAGCAGGAGCCGCGCGAGCAGCAGGCTCTGGCGCTGTCCTCCCGAGAGGCCGCGCCCGCCTTCGAGCAGCGGATGGTCCAGCCCGGTGGGCAGGCGGCGCACGAAGGCCCAGGCGCCGGTGGCCTGCAGGGCCGCCACCAGTTCGGCGTCGGTGGCGTGGGGCGTGCCCATCTGCAGGTTCTCGCGCAGGGTGCCGTGGAACAGGCGCGCGTCCTGCGCGAGCAAGCCGACGTCGCGGCGCACGTCGGCGGGGTCGATGTGGGCCATCGATACGCCGTCGAGCAGCACGCTGCCCGCACGCGGCTCAAGGAGGCCCGACAGCGCCTGCAGCAGCGTCGACTTGCCCGCGCCGTTGCGCCCGAGCACGGCAATGCGTTCGCCGGCGCCGATGTGCAGCGCCTTCACGTGCAGCGCGGTGGTCTGGCCGTCGTGGCTGAAGACGGCGTCGCGCAGCGTGTAGTCGCCCTGCACGGCGGGCCGGTGCACGCGGGTCTCGTGGGGCGGGTGGTCGACCGGCAGCTTCATGAGCTGGTCGAGCGCCTCGCCGGCCACCTTGGCCTGCTGCCAGCGGTTGAGCACCTGCGTCACGCCGGCCAGCGGCGCGAGCATGCGGGTCGACAGGATCGATGCGGCCACGAGCACGCCGGTGCTCATGTGGCCGTCCATCACCAGCGGCGCGCCGAAGAACACGACGAAGGCGAAGGCGGCGCCCTGCACGGTCTGCGTCCAGTTGCTCAGGGTGTTGAGCAGCGCGCGCAGTTGCAGGCCCGAGTCGGCGTTGACGGCGTTGTAGTGGTTCCACTGGTTCTGGAAGCGCGGCTCGGCCTGCAGCCCCTTGATGTCGTCGATGCCCTGCACGGCCTCGACCAGCATGGCGTTGCGCAGCGACGACTCGCGCATGCCCGTCTGGGCCAGCGCGCGCAGGCGCGGCTGCGCCAGCAGGCTGGGCACGATCAGCAACACGCACGCGGCCAGCGGCACCAGCACGAGCCAGCCGGCAATGAACCAGAACAGCACGCAGAACACGAAGAAGAACGGCAGGTCGGCCACGGCCGCCACGGTGGTCGACGTGAGCATTTCGCGCACGGGCTCCAGCTCGCGCAGCTGCGAGATGAAGGTGCCGGTGGCGCGCGGGCGCGCCGAGCCGCGCACGCGCAGCGCGTGACCGAACACGCGGTCCGAAATGCGCAGGTCGGCGCGCTTGCCCACCACGTCGGTGATGCGCATGCGCGCGCCGCGCATGACCCAGCTGAACGCGATCGACAGCAACACGCCGCCGAACAGCACATGCAGCGTGGGCAGCGACTGCGCGGGCACGACGCGGTCGTACACCTGCATGGAGAACAGCGTGCCGGCCAGCGCCATGAGGTTGTAGGCCAGCGACGCGACGAGGATGTGGGCGTAGGGCCGCCAGTCGGCCAGCACGATCTGGCGCAGCCAGTGCGGCTCCACCGGGCGGATGTAGGCGTCCACGCGCGAGTCGGGCGCCGATTGCGCGGGCCGCAGCACGGCCATGGCTTCGAGCGCGGGTTGCAGCTCGTCCACGGTGCAGACGGTTTCCGCGCCCTGGTCGCCACCCAGCATCACGCGCAGGCCCTGCGCCGAGATGGCGGTGACCACGGCCACCTGCCCGTCGCGCAGCTGCAGCACCACGGGCAGGCGCCAGGGGCTCAGGGCGTCCAGGCGCGGCGCGACCTGGCGCACGGTGAGCCCGGCCTGGCGAGCCATCTGGCGCACGCGCTCGCCGATGTCTTCGTGGTCGCTCCATGCGGCGGCGCCGCGGATGCGCTCGCGCGAGGTGTCGAGGTGGTAGTGGGCGGCCACGGCCAGCACGGCGTCGACCCAGCCGGCGAGCAGCTCGGGGCCGCGCGCGGCGGACAGTTCGGGCACGGTGGTGGCGGTCATGGCTGGCCTCCGGCGACGAGCTCGCCCGCATCGACCAGCCCGAAGGCCTCGCGCAGGCGGCCCGACTGGTACAGACACTCGACCGCGAGCCGCTGCACCTCGTGCGCGCTCTCGGCCTGCTCGAAGCGCGCGCCGTGAAACTCCTGCTCGGCATTGAGCAGGTCGAGCAGCGAGCGCGTGCCCAGCTGCAGGTACTGCTCGCGGTACAGGTCGCGCGTGCGCTGCGTGCTGTGCACGCGCGCGGCAAGCACGGGCAGGCGCTGCGCGTGGCCTTGCGACTGCACGCGCGCGTCTTCGAGCCGCTGGCGCACGCTGAGTTCGGCGTAGCCCAGCGCGGCCTCGGCCGCCTCGACGGCGTGCGCGGCGGCGCGCTGGCGGGCCTGGCTGCGCCCGCCTTCGTACAGCGGCGCGCTGAAGTTGACGGTGAACGTGCTTTCGTTGGCGGACTGGCCGGCGGGCCGCGCGCCCGATTCGAGCCCCCGGTTGACGGCGGCGTTGAGCGACAGCGTGGGCAGCAGCTGCGCATCGGCACCGCGCAGCGCGGCCTGCGCCATGTCGCGCTCGGCCTGCGCCATCTGCACGGTCGGCGCGGGCAAAGCCGTCTGCGGCAGCGCGGCGCAGGCGCTCGCGAGTGGCGCAGGCGCTTCGCCGGCGATGCCGGCCGGCGCGCGGCCCTGGGTCAGGTGCATGAGGTTGAGGCGCCAGCGCTCGGCCTGCGACGCGGTGTTGAGTTGCTGGGCGCGCGCGGCTTCCAGGCGCGACTGCGCCTGTGCCACGTCGGACTGGCTGGTGGCGCCCTTGGCCTGGCGCTCGCCCACGAGGCCGGCCAGCGACTGCACGCCCTTCACCTGGGCCTGCGCGATCTCGCCGAGCGCCTGCTGGCGATGCACTTCGATCCATGCCTGCGCGGTGTCGCGCACCACGTCGTCGACCGCCACGAGCAGCTTGGCGCGCGCGGCCGTGGCCGAGGCTTCGGCCTCGCTCACGGCGCTCGACACCTTGCCGAAGTCGTACAGCAGCTGCGTCACCGACAGCGAGGCCTGGTGCACCTGGCGGCGACCGTCGGCCTGCAGCTGGCGATTGCCCGTGCGCGCGCTGACGCCAGCGCTGACCTGCGGGTAGTAGCCCGAACGCGCGGCCGCAATGCCCTCGCCCGCCTGCAGTGCCTGGCCGACGGCGTTGCGCACGGTCGGGTGCGAGGTGGCGGCCAGGCGCACGGCCTCGGCCATGCCCAGCGGGGTGGCGGTGCTCGCTTGCGCAAGCGCCGCCGATCCGGCGAGCAGGAAGAAAAGGCCCGCGGCAGCAGACGAAAGATGACGGGAAGCAAGCATGCGTGAAGACGTGCAGACCACCAGATGCCGACGCCGCAAGCGGCGCCGGCACACCGGTCGGTCAGTGGTGAAGCGCGAGGCCCATGTGGAGCTCGTCGTCGAGCGAAGGCGCCACGGGCGGTGCGTAGGCCGCGAGCGAATCGGCGGACGACGCCAGCGACAGCACCGTAGGAGACGCCTGCGTGCCACCGAAGGCCGGCGGGAACGCGGCCTGCAACAGTGCATGCAGCGACTCGGCAGCGCCGAAGCCCTGCAGCATGTCGGACAGCTGCAGCCCGCCCCACGCCGTGCCGTCGCCGAAGGGGAAATGCGGCGCATCGTGCGGTTGCTGTTGCTGCTCGATCGACACCGTCACTTCGTCGACGCCGGCCAGGCCCAGCGAGTCGGCCGAGGTGAAGAGCGCTGCCGCCCCCGCTGCAGGCGTGTAATTGACGTGCAGCGTCTGCGTGGCCACGTTGCTCGCATCGCCGTCGCGGTCGACCACCTGGTAGCTGAGCGTCTCGTCGTAGTTGTGCGAGGTGGTGGTGCGCGGTGCCACCTGGTAGCTGAACTCGCCCGTGTCGAAGTCCACCACCAGCTTGCCGCCCTTGTCGGTGGCAATGGTGACCTGGTGCGTCGCCTGGTTGTAGCTGTAGTCGCTGCTGGTGGCGGGGCCGGTCTTCACCATATCGCCCGTGACGCTGTCGAAGGTGTAGGTGGTGCCGTCGATGGTCAGCGTGGACACATGGCCACCGTCGGCACCGAAGCCCGACGAACCGCCGAGGCCGCCGGTCAGCAGGTTGCTGACGGTGGGCGGCACGCTGATCGTGCCTTGCAGCATGTCGTTCAGCTGGCTCGTGTCGGTGACGATCTTGCCGTTGGTGTTCGTGCCGGTGTTGCCGTTGTAGGCGATGGGGTCGATGATGCCCTGCGCCGCGGGCAAGAGGTCGGACCCGAGACCCAGTGCGAACGAGTTGATCTTGTTGTTGGTGAGGAAGGTCTTCCAGAGCGCTTCTTCCGCCGCCTGGATACCGTAGTCGGCCGAACCGCTGCTGCTGCTGTTCGACAACTGCCCTGTGTCGCCATCGCCCCGCGTCGGCTCGCCGTCCGTGAGGAAGTAAGACACATTCTGGGCCCCCTGCAGCTTGCCTCCGGCCGAGAAACCGCTCATCGCCGTAGCCAGGGCCGCGTCGTAGTTGGTGCTGCCCCCGTGCTGCAGGGTCTGCACCAACGCCTTGGCCTCGGCCGCCGTCATCCAGGCCTGCTGCGCCTGCCCGGTCGTGCTGAAGGTGACAAGCTGCACCCGGACTTCGCCGTACAGGTCGTAGCCGTCGATCAGGTTCTGGACGGCCGCCTTCGCACGGGAGAGCCGCGTCGGCGTTTCCTCGTTCATGCTCCCGGAAAGGTCCAGGATCACCATCAGGTTCGTGTTGATCGGCGCCACGTCGACGGACTGCTCGCCGTTCACGAGCACCGGCGCATCGTCCTTGACGGGCACGTTGAAGCCCACCGGCGCGCCGCTGAGCTGGCCATCGCTCACCACGGCCTCGAAGTGCAGGTTCGACACGCCCTCGCCGTTGCCCGTCGGGTGGTCGATCGGCGCCTTCAGCGTGACGGTGTAGCCCGCCTCGAACTGCCCCGCGCCCATGGCGGTGACGTTGCCCACCGCCACGGTCATCACCTGGGTGGTGAGGCCGCCGATGGTGACGCTGCCCGTGAGCGTGTGCGTGCCCGCGTCCCAGGTCCACGACACCGGCTGGCCGCCGGAGGTGACACCGGTCGGGCCGCTGAGCGACACCGACAGGTCGCCCGCCAGGCTGTCGGGGTCCGCGATGGAGATCTTGCCGGTCGATTGCACCGTCGGCTCGCCCGCCGCCGGGATGCCGCCGGGCAGGCTGCCTTCGGAGACGATGCCGGCGTCGGTCGCCGTGGCCGTCGGCGGGTCGTTCACCGGGTTGACGGTCACGGTCACCGTGCTGGTGGTCGTGCCGCCGTGGCCGTCGCTCACCGTGACGGTGAAGCTGTCGGTGCCGTTGAAGTTGGCGTTGGGAACGTAGGTGTAGGTGCCGTTGGGGTTCACCGTCACCGTGCCGTTCGACGGGTTGCTGCCCTTGGTGTAGGTGAGCGTGTCGCCGTCGACGTCGCTGCCGACGATCTGGCCGCTGACCGGCGTGTCTTCGTCCGTGGTCTTGGTGTCGTCGGGCGCCTCTGGTGCCTCGTTGACGTTCTGCTCGTTGAGCGTGACGGGAATGTTCGTCGTGACGGTGCCGTCGCTCGCACCGACCACCAGGGCGTGCGCGTTGGCGCCTGCTTCGTAGTCGTTGACGAAGGCTGCAGCGCCTGCCGCCGTGAGGCTGATCTCGCCCGTGGCCGGGTCGATGGCGAAGTAGCCGTTGTCGTTGCCCGAGAGGATGCTGTAGGTGACGGTTGCGCTGTCGATGTCGGTGGCGCGAACCGTGCCGAGCACGGTGCCCGCAGTGCGGTTCTCGTCGTAGCCGAAGACGTAGCCGGTGGCGCTGTCCACCGGCGTGCCGCCGCCGTCGACGAACACCGGGGCGTCGTTGACGGGGTTGATGGTCACGTTCACCGTGCTGGTGGTGGTGCCGCCATGGCCGTCGCTGACCGTGACGGTGAAGCTGTCGGCGCCGTTGAAGTCGGCGTTGGGAACGTAGGTGTAGGTGCCGTCGGCGTTGACGGTGACCGTGCCGTGCGATGGGTTGCTGCCCTTGGTGTAGGTCAGCGCGTCGCCATCGACGTCGCTGCCGACCACGCTGCCACTGACGGGTGTGTCTTCGTCCGTGGTCTTGGCGTAGTCGGGCACCGTCGGTGCGTCGTTGATGTTCTGCTCGTTGAGCGTGACGGGGATGGTGGTCGTGGCCGTGCCATCGGTCGCGCCAATCACCAGCGAGTGCGCGTTGGCGCCTGCTTCGTAGTCGTTGACGAAAGCCGCAGCGCCTGTCGGCGTGAGGCTGATCTCGCCGGTGACCGGATCGATGGCGAAGTAGCCGTCGTCGTTGCCCGAGAGGATGCTGTAGGTGACGGTTGCGCTGTCGATGTCGGTGGCCCGGACTTTGCCGAGCACGGTGCCTGCGGGGCGGTTCTCGTCGTAGCCGAAGACGTAGCCGGTGGCCGTGTCGACCGGCGTGCCGCCGCCGTCGACGAACACGGGGGCGTCGTTGACGGGGTCGATCGTCACGGTGACGGTGCTGGTGGTCGTTCCGCCGTGGCCGTCGCTCACCGTGACGGTGAACGTGTCGGTGCCGTTGAAGTTGGCGCTGGGGACGTAGGTGTACGTGCCGTCAGCGTTGACAGTCACCGTGCCGTGGGCTGGATCGCTGCCCTTCGTGTAGGTGAGCGTGTCGCCGTCGATGTCGCTGCCGACGACCTGGCCGCTGACGGGTGTGTCTTCGTCCGTCGTTTGGGCGTAGTTGGGCACCGTCGGCGCGTCGTTCACCGGGTCGATCGTGACCGTCACAGTGCTGGTGGTCGTTCCGCCGTGGCCGTCGCTCACGGTGACGGTGAACGTGTCGGTGCCGTTGAAGTTCGCGCTGGGGACGTAGGTGTAGGTGCCGTCAGCGTTGACCGTGACGCTGCCATGCGCAGGGCCATTGCCCAGCGCATACGTCAGCGCGTCGCCGTCCACGTCGCTGCCGATCACTTGGCCGCTGACGGGTGTGTCTTCGTCCGTGGTCTGGGCGTAGTTGGGCACCGTGGGGGCGTCGTTCGCCGGATCGACGGTGACCGTGATGGTGCTGGTCGTCGTGCCGCCGTGACCGTCGCTCACCGTGACGGTGAACGTGTCGGTGCCGTTGAAGTTGGCGCCAGGGACGTAGGTGTACGAGCCATCGGCGTTAACGGTCACCGTGCCGTGCGTGGGATCACTGCCCTTGGTGTAGGTCAACGTGTCGCCATCGACATCGCTGCCGACGACCTGGCCGCTGACAGGCGTGTCTTCGTTCGTGGTCTCGGTGTAGTTGGGGGCCGTCGGTGCGTCGTTGACCGGGTTGACGGTCACGTTCACCGTGCTGGTGGTGGTGCCGCCGTGACCGTCGTTGACCGTCACCGTGAAGCTGTCGGTGCCGTTGAAGTTCGCGCCGGGGACGTAGGTGTAGGTGCCATTCGCGTTGACCGTCACCGTGCCGTGCGCTGGATCGCTGCCCTTGGTGTACGTCAGCGTGTCGCCATCGACGTCGCTGCCGACGACCTGGCCGCTGACGGGCGTGTCTTCGTTCGTCGTCTCGGTGTAGTTGGGGACTGTCGGTGCGTCATTGACCGGATCGACAGTGACGGTGATGGTGCTGGTCGTCGTACCGCCGTGGCCGTCGCTCACCGTGACGGTGAACGTGTCGGTGCCGTTGAAGTTGGCATTCGGGGTGTAGGTATAGGTGCCGTCCGCGTTGACCGTGACCGTGCCGTTCGCGGGGTCGCTGCCCTTCACATAAGTCAGCGTGTCGCCATCCACGTCGCTGCCGGTCACTTGTCCGCTGACGGGCGTGTCTTCGTTCGTCGTCTCGGTGTAGTTGGGGACTGTCGGTGCGTCGTTGACCGGGTTGATGGTCACGTTCACTGTGCTGGTGGTCGTACCACCGTGGCCGTCATTCACCGTGACGGTGAAGCTGTCGGTGCCATTGAAGTTAGCACCCGGGGTGTAGGTGTACGTGCCATCGGCATTGACCGTCACCGTGCCGTGCGCTGGGTCGCTGCCCTTCGTGTAGGTCAACGTGTCGCCATCGACGTCGCTGCCGACCACTTGCCCGCTGACGGGTGTGTCTTCGTTCGTGGTCTTGGTGTAGTCGGGCACCGTGGGTACATCGTTCACCGGATCGACGGTGACCGTGATGGTGCTCGTCGTCGTGCCGCCATGGCCGTCGCTCACCGTGACGGTGAACGTGTCAGTGCCGTGGAAATTCGGGTTCGGCGTGTAGACGTACGTGCCATCGGGATTGACCGTGACAGCACCGTTCGAAGGATTGCTGCCCTTGGTGTAGGTCAACGCGTCACCGTCGACGTCGCTGCCGATGACCTTGCCGTTGACGGGCGTGTCCTCGTTCGTGGTCTGGTTGTAGTTGGGCGCCGTGGGGGCATCGTTGACCGGATCGACGGTGACCGTGATGGTGCTCGTCGTCGTGCCGCCGTGGCCGTCACTGACCGTGACGGTGAACGTGTCGGTGCCGTTGAAGTTCGGGTTCGGCGTGTACGTGTAGGTGCCGTCGGGGTTGACGACCACCGAGCCATTCGAGGGATTGCTGCCCTTCGTGTAGGTCAGCGCATCGCCGTCCACGTCAGCGCCCGTCACCTTGCCGCTGACCGGCGTGTCTTCGTTCGTGGTCTGGGTGTAGTTGGGCGCCGTAGGAGCGTCGTTGACCGGGTTGATGGTCACGTTCACGGTGCTGGTGGTGGTGCCGCCATGACCGTCGCTCACTGTCACGGTGAAGCTGTCGGTTCCGTTGAAGTTGGCGCCGGGGACGTAGGTGTACGTGCCATCGGGATTGACCGTGACGGTGCCGTGCGCTGGATCGCTGCCCTTCACGTACGTGAGCGTGTCGCCGTCGACGTCGCTGCCGACCACTTGCCCGCTGACGGGGGTGTCTTCATTCGTGGTCTCGATGTAGTTGGGCGCCGTCGGTGCGTCGTTGACCGGATTGATGGTCACGTTCACCGTGCTGGTGGTCGTGCCACCGTGGCCGTCGCTCACCGTCACGGTGAAGCTGTCCGTGCCGTTGAAGTTGGCGCCGGGGACGTAGGTGTACGTGCCATCGGCGTTGACCGTGACCGTGCCGTGTGCCGGGTCGCTGCCCTTGGTATAGGTCAGCGCGTCGCCATCGACGTCGCTGCCAACGACCTGGCCGCTGACCGGCGTGTCTTCGTTCGTGGTCTCGGTGTAGTTGGGCACCGTGGGTGCGTCGTTCACCGGATCGACAGTGACGGTGATGGTGCTGGTCGTCGTGCCACCGTGGCCGTCGCTCACCGTGACGGTGAAGCTGTCCGTGCCGTGGAAGTTGGCGCCCGGGGTGTAGGTGTAGGTGCCATCGGCATTGACCGTGACGGTGCCGTGCACCGGGTCGCTGCCCTTCACGTACGTGAGCGTGTCACCGTCCACGTCACTGCCAACGACCTTGCCGCTGACCGGCGTGTCTTCATTCGTGGTCTCGATGTAGTTGGGCGCCGTCGGTGCGTCGTTGACCGGGTTGATGGTCACATTCACCGTGCTGGTGGTGGTGCCGCCGTGGCCATCGCTCACCGTGACGGTGAAGCTGTCGGTGCCGTTGAAGTTGGCGCCGGGGACGTAGGTGTACGTGCCATCGGCGTTGACCGTGACCGTGCCGTGTGCCGGATCGCTGCCCTTCGCGTACGTCAGTGCATCGCCATCGACGTCGCTGCCAACGACTTGGCCGTTGATGGGCGTGTCTTCGGCCGTGGTCTGGTTGTAGTTGGGCACCGTCGGTGCGTCATTCACTGGATCGACCGTGACCGTCACCGTGCTCGTCGTCGTACCGCCATGGCCATCGCTCACCGTGACAGTGAACGTATCGGTGCCATTGAAGTTCGGATTCGGCGTGTAGACATACGTGCCATCCGGATTCACCGTCACCGTGCCGTGCGCCGGATCACTGCCCTTCACGTACGTCAGCGCATCGCCATCGACGTCGGTGCCGACCACGCTTCCGTTGATCGGCGTGTCTTCGTTCGTCGTCTCGTTGTAGTCGGGTGCCTCGGGCGCGTCGTTGACGGGCGAGACCGTCACCGTCACCGTGCTCGTCGTCGTACCGCCATGGCCATCGCTCACCGTGACAGTGAACGTATCGGTGCCGTTGAAGTTCGGGTTCGGCGTGTACGTGTACGTGCCGTCCGGGTTGACCGTGACCGTGCCGTGCGCCGGGTCGCTGCCCTTCGTGTAGGTCAGCGTGTCGCCGCTGTCGATGTCGCTGCCGGTCACGCGGCCGCTCACGGGCGTGTCTTCGGTCGTGGTCTCGGTGTAGTCGGGCGCGGTGGGCGCGTCGTTCACGGGCGAGACGGTCACCGGCACCGTGACGGTGGTGGTGCCGCCCTTGCCGTCGCTGACGGTCACCTCGAAGCTGTCGGGGCCTTCGTAGCCGGGCTTGGGCGTGTAGACGAACTGGCCCGTGGTCGGATCGACGGTGACGGTGCCGTGCTCGGGGCCCTTGGCGACGGTGTAGGTCAGCGTGTCACGGTCCGGGTCGGTCGCCTGCACTTGTCCGCTAACAGGCTTGTCCTGATCGGTGACGACAGGGTCGGCCTTGCCTTCGGGGCTACGGTTCTGCGCGGGCAGCAACGGCGGGATGAAGGCCGGGCCACCGCCGCCGCCGCCACCACCACCGCTCGCGGCGGCACCGACGCCCAGCACGCCGAGCGCGCCCAGCAGCCAGCCCGGCACGCCGTCGGGCAGCAAGGCGCCGCCGGCGTCGTTCCATTCGATCTCGGTGAAGTGGAAGTCTTTCCAGGGCGCGGTGTACTGGCCCCACCACTGCACGCCGGCGCCGTCTTCGAGCACGAGGTCGTTGCGGCCGGCGTCGGGGTACTCGGCGAAGAAGCCGCGCACGGCGACTTCCTGGCCGTCGCGCAGCACGAGCACGAGGTCGTCGCCGCGGCGCTCGAACTTGAGCACGCTCTCGGGCGCGATCTTCAGCGTGACGATCGACGGGCGATCCAGAACCAGAGGGGCTTCCGCCGTCGCTTTGCGGGATGACGCGCCACCAGACTTGTAAACAGCTTCCATGATTGGTCTTTCTCCTTGACTCCGGACCTCGGGCGAGCCCTCGCTTTCAGCGAACAGCCCGGGTCGCACGTTGGGAAATCTCGAAGGCCGCGGGTGGCTCTCGAGGACTCGCCGGCGCGACCCGGTGTGCGGATCACGCAGGCTTGCGCTTGCATGGGGCGGGATTCTTGGTTCGGGGGGGTGTCCGGACTTTTGCCGGAGAGGCCGTGGCGTTTGCCGTGGCGTACAACTGTTCACAAACGTGTGTGAATGTCGAATACTTCACACGATTGGCGAAAGAAAATCAGCAATTCGCAAGTTGGGAAAGCGAGCGCTGGCGGTCTTTTGGCTTACGGGCTTTTGCCGGAGCGTCCAATTCTTTTGATGGACGGAATCGGCCCGGCTATTTCCTGCAATACCGGACGGGCCCTGTCCAGCACCCCGTTTTCCCTCTGACAGACCCCCTCGCCGCGGCACCTTTTTTAAGGCCTCGGGCGTCAATGGCGGGTGAATCGATCAGGAATGAAGACCGGTCATTGGATGAATTTGCATTTCTTGTGACAATGATTACCAAATTAATTTCTTGGTTACATTGTTTCGGCCACAGGGCGTTCCAACGCGGTGCCGGCGCCCCCTCTTTCCATGTCCTATTGGTCACCTCCGGAGCCCCGGAGAGCTCATCTTCTGGTTGTCGACGACAACGTTGACGAACTCAAGCTTTTGCTGGAAACGCTGCGGGGCACCGGCTACCGCATCACGCTTGCCTTCGACGCGATGGAGGGTTACCGGCGGGCGACGACGCTGCAGATGGACCTGGTGCTGCTGGACGTGCGCCTGGGCGGCACCGACGGGTTTGCCGCCTGCCGCCTGCTGAAGGCCGACCCGGCCACGGCGGACATTCCGGTGATCTTCGTGACCTCGTCGGCCAGCCTGGAAGAGCGCCTGACGGGCCTGCGCGCCGGCGCGGTCGACTACATCGTGAAGCCCTTCGACCCGGCCGAGGTGATGGCCCGCGTCGAGATTCACCTGGCGCTGGCGGAATCCCGCAGGGCGCGCATCGCCCCTGCCACGCAGGCGGCGCCCCCGCCCGACAGCCCCGCCGCGAACGACGGCGGCGCGCCGGGCTCGGGCATGGACCGCGCGCTCATGCAGGCGGCGGAGCGACTGATACTGGCCGACCTGAGCCGCGTGCTGCCGCTGCGCGAGCTGGCGGCGCGCGTGGGCACGCACGAGAAGCGCCTGTCGCGCGTGTTCAAGGAGCTCGCGAACCGCACGGTGTTCGAGTTCGTGCGCGAAGCGCGGCTGCACGAGGCGCAGCGCCTGCTGCTCGAATCGGCCATGCGCATCGAAGAGATCGCCGCGGCGGTGGGGTTCTCGAGCGCCGCGAATTTCGCGACGGCGTTTCGCGAGTACTTCGACTGCACGCCCTCGGCCTGCCGCCAGGCCGGTGTCGAACGTTCCGGCACCTGACGCGCGATGCATCCGGTGCGCACACGCCCCTGGTGGGCAAGCGGCTTGCTGCTCGGCCTGGCCTTGTGGTTGTGGGGCTTCGCGGCCAGCGCGGCGGAAGCCGTCAGGTTCAGCGCGCTGAACCGGGGCAATGTCTCCGTCGAACAGACCGTCGAGGTGCTGGAAGACCCCACGGCCCGCCTGTCGGCACGCGAGGTGCTCGCCCTGCCCAGCGGTGGCGCGAACGGGTTCGTGCCCGCCACGCCCGACCAGCTGATGCGCGGGTTCTCGAGCTCGGCGGTCTGGCTGCGCCTGTCGCTGGTCAACGATGCGCAGGAAGTGCGCACGGCGCGGTTCGGGCTCAACGTGACGTGGCTGCGGCATGTGGACTTTCATCTGCTGCGCACGCGCAATGGCCAACCCGCATGGACGCACGCGCAGGCCGGCGTGTCCGACCCGATGGACAGCACGCACCGCCACGACCGCATCCCCCAGCTGCAGATCGACCTGCAGCCGGGCGAGTCGGTGCAGGTGCTGGTGCGCGTGATGAGCACGGGCCAGATCAAGCTGGTGCTGGAGCTGCACACCGACGAGGCGTGGCATCACATCGAACGCAACCACGCGCTGCTCAGCGGCCTGCTGATCGGCGGGCTGCTGGCCTTCGCGGTGTACTCGGCCGCGCTGTGGTGGATTTCGCGCGCGCCGATGCTCGCGTTCCAGGCGGGGAGCTTTGCGCTGCTGGCGCTGTACGAGGCCACCTACCGGGGCTATGCGCGCATCGCGCTGTGGCCCGACAGCACCGTCTGGAGCTACCGCGGCCACAGCGTGATGGTGGCGGCCACGGCGCTGTGCCTGCTGCTGTACTTTCACGAGCGCGGCCGCCAGAGCCCGGTGCGCGTGCCCGGGCGCCCGCTGCTGTTCGTTCTGGCCGGCGTCGAGATCGTCGTGCTGCTGGGCACCTTGCTCGGCCCCTACGCGACCTTCGCGGCCATCGGCATCGTGAACGCGCCGCTGATCGTGCTCGCGCTGACGGTCTGCACTTTCATCTACCAGCGGCGCGCCGGCCCGGGCGGGCGGCTGTCGCTGCTGGTGATGCTGGTGATCTGCGTGGGCGCGCTGATGCGTATGTCGGCGCTGATGTTCGCGGAGCGCTCGATGTCCGACTTCGACCACTATGCGCTGGCGTTCCCGGGGATGCTGGTGGGCGCGTTCGCGATCACGGCCTGGTCGTTCCAGGAAACGCGCCAGCGCAACGCCGCGCAGCAGACGCTGCTGCAGTGGCAGGCCCAGGAACAGCAGCGGCTCGAAGAAGAAGTGGTGCGCAAGACCCGCGCCCTGAGCGAGGCGCTGGGCCAGGCCGAGCAGCGCACACGCGAACAGAAGGAACTGCTGGCCTACATCAGCCACGACCTGCGCGCGCCGGTGGCCACCATCCTGGGCAACCTGAAGCTGATGCAGGACGGCAGCGACACGCCGGCGCCCGCGCGGCTGGCCACCATCGAGCGCAGCGCGGCCTACCAGCTGGAGCTGATCGATGACCTGGTCGACTACGCCAAGGGCGAGCTGGCGCCGCTGGCCGTCGAGGCGCAGCCGGTGCAGCTGCGCACGCTGGTCGACAACGTCGCGCAGTACGCGCACGCGCTCGCGCAGCGCCAGCACAACAGCTTCGAACTGACGATCGACGGCGAACTGCCGGCCCTGGTCCGCCTGGACGGCAAGCGGCTGCAGCAGGTGGTTCTGAACCTGCTGTCGAACGCGGCCAGGTTCACGCGCAACGGCGCCATCGGGCTGCGCTTGCAGGCGCAGCCGAGCGACGGCGCGTGGCAGCTGCATTTCGAAGTGACCGACAGCGGCACGGGCATCGACGCCGACACGCTCGAGCGCATGACGCGCCTGCTGGCCGACAACGCGCCCAGCATGGCGGGCGGCGGCCTCGGGCTGGTGATTGCGCAGCGCATCGTGCAGCGCATGGGCGGGCGGCTCGCCATTCACAGCGGCATGGGCGCGGGGACGCGGGTGGTGTTCTCGCTGTCGACCGAGCCGGCGCCTTCGTCGGACACACCTGCACCGCCGCCATCGGAACCCATCGCCGCGCCGCGCCCGCGTGCCAGGCCCCGGGCGCGCGGCCGGCTGCTGCCGGTGCTGACGCCGCTGTCGCCGGCGCAGAAGGACGAGCTCGAAGTGCTCGCCCGCGACGGGCGCTGGAGCGACCTGCACGAGTGGGTGAACCGGCTGGCCACGGAGGCGCACAGCCAGCCGATGGTGCTGACGCTTCGCCAGGCGCTGGACCGGCTGGATTTCGAGCAGATCCGGTTGATTGCGCGCGCGGCGCCTTTGCGTCCGCTGTAGCCCGCTCTCACTCGCGCTCGCCCGAAGGAGCCGCGCCGCCAGAACCCATGCGACCGGCAGGGTCGCCCGATGGGTGGGCTTTCGCCTTCTATTTCGATATATCTAGAATAGTCTCGACCCACTCAAAAAAGCCATCCCCATGCGCCACCTTCACCACGCTCCGCACCACCATCACCACCGCCACGCCCCGCGCGGCGAACACGAAGACGGCCTGGCCGGCGGCGGCCGCGGGATGCGCGGCGGCCGCGGCGGCGGCGCGGGCCGGGTGTTCGGCCACGGCGGGCTGCGCTTCGTGCTGCTGCAGCTCATTGCCGACAAGCCTTCGCACGGCTACGAGCTCATCAAGGCCATCGAAGACCGCCTGGGCGGCACCTACGCGCCGAGCCCCGGCGTGGTCTACCCCACGCTCACGCTGCTGGAAGAGCTGGGTTATTTGAGCGTGGAAACCGCGGACGTCGGCGGTCGCAAGCGCTACAGCATCACGCCGAGCGGCCAGGAGTTTTTGGCCGCCAACCGCGAGACGGCCGACGCCATGATGGCCCGCATGGCGGGCGGCGTGGACGGCGCCGGCCCGCGCGCCGGACGGCCCCCGCAAGTCACCCGCGCCATCGAGAACCTCAAGCTCGCGATGCGCCTGCGCCTTGGCGGCGCCCCCCTCACCGAACAACAAGCCCACGAATTCGCCGCGGTGCTCGACAGCGCCGCACAACAGCTCGAACGCATCTGAACCCATCTCTGCAAATGACCGACTTCACCACCACTGCTTCTTCCAACACGCCCGACCGCACGCCCCGCCGCGTGCGCCACGAACTGCGCTTTCGCCAGCTCACGGTGAAGACCGTCCAGCGCGTGACGCCGCACCTGATCCGCATCACGCTGACCGGCGACGCGCTCGAAGGCTTCACCAGCCCCGGCTTCGACGACCACGCGAAACTGTTCTTTCCCGATGCCGCCACCGGCCAGCTCACGCTGCCGACCGCCGGCCCCGACGGCCCCGTGTGGCCCGAAGGCGGACGCCCCGCCATGCGCGACTACACGCCGCGTCGCCACGACGCACAGGCCAACACGCTGGAGATCGACTTCGCGCTGCACGACGCCGGCCCCGCCACGCAGTGGGCCGAGCAGGCCAAGCCCGGCGACATCGTCGGCGTGGGCGGCCCGCGTGGCTCGTTCATCGTGCCGACCGAATTCGACTGGCACCTGCTGATCGGCGACGACACCGCCCTGCCCGCCATCTCGCGCCGCCTGGCCGAGCTGCCGGCCGGCGCGCGCGTGGTGGTGCTGGCGGAAGTCGACAGCAAGGCCGACGAGATTCCCTTCGAGACGCAGGCCGAGCTCACGCTGCGCTGGGTGCACCGCCAGGGCGCCGCGCCGGGCCTGAGCCCGGTGCTGGTCGACACGCTGAAAGCGATGACGCTGCCGGCCGGCGACTTCCACGCCTGGGTGGGATGCGAATCGGCGATTGCGAAGGCGCTGCGCGCGCACCTCGTGGGCGAGCGCGGCGCGAACCCGAAGTGGGTTCGGGCGTCGGGTTACTGGCGTCGCGGTGCAGTGGCGACGCACGACACGCACGACGAATAAAGAAGGCGCGACTCAGTCGCGAGGCACCGCAGCAAGCGACACGAAGCCCGGGGCCGGGCTTCGCGCTAGAGCCAGCCGACGCGCTTGAACCGGTAGTAGAGGTAGCCGCAGGTGCTGACGATCAGCCCCAGCGCCATCGCATAGCCATAGCGGAATTTCAGCTCCGGCATGTGCTCGAAGTTCATGCCCCAGATGCCCGCAAACGCGGTGCACACCGCAAAGATGCTGGCCCAGGCGGCGAGCCGCTTGGTCACTTCGCTCTCTTCGATGGTGACCATCGAGAGGTTCACCTGCACCGCCGTGGCGATGGTGTCGCGCACCGCATCGATCGAGCCGTTGATGCGCACCAGGTGGTCGCCCACGTCGCGGAAATACTCCTGCGTGCCCACGCAGATCTGCGGCACGCGCCCGCCGTGCAGCTTGCCCGCCGCCTCCACCAGCGGCGCCACCGCGCGCTTGAGGATGAGGCTGCGGCGCTTCAGGTCGTACAGCTGCTTGATCTTGTCGCGCGCCGCGCCGCCCTGCGCAAAGATCTGCTGCTCGATGGATTCGAGTTCCACTTCGAGCGCGTCGATCACCGGAAAGTAGCGGTCGACCACCGCGTCCATCAGCGCATAGAGCACGAAGCCCGCGCCGTTGCGCAGCAGGTCGGGCTCGCGCTCGCAGCGCTCGCGCACACCAAGGAAGCCCTGCTGACTGCGGTTGCGCACCGACAGCACGTAGTTGCGGCCGACGAACACGTTGACCTCGCCCACGTTCACGCTGTGCTCGCCTTCGGCTTCGGTCGAAGGCTCGACCAGGTGCATCACGACGAACAGCGAGTCGCCGTACTCCTCCACCTTGGGACGCTGGTGGCCGTGCTGGGCGTCTTCGACGGCCAGCGGGTGCAGGTCGAACTCGTCCTGCATCTGGGCCAGTTCTTCGGGCGTGGCGTCGCTCAGCGCCACCCAGACGAAACAGCCGGCGCGGGAGATGTAGTCGCTGATGTCCTCGACGGGAATGTCGGCGAGCTTGGCGCCGTTTTCATAGGCCACGCAGTTGATCAGCATCGGAGCACTTCCATCGTCGAACTTGAAGGGAGGTCAGGCCGCCGCATCGGTCGGTGCGGTCGCGGCCAGGCGGGCCGTGTCGGCCAGCGAGGCCTCGATGGCCTGCGTCTCGCGCGCGAGCAGGGCCAGCCCCTGGTCGGCGAACGCGCGGTGACTGGCCACGTCGGCCCACAGGCTCGCCGCAGCTTCGGCACACGTCAGCGACGTGAAGCGGATGCGGCCCTTGGCCAGCGCGACGAAGCGCTGCTCGCGCAGCGGATCGGCCCGGTCCCAGGCGCCGCCGATGAGCACGCGCTTGCCGCGCTTGATGCGGGGCTCACGCTCGGCGAAGAAAGGCAGCTTGGCGCCGAACCAGCCCGGCAGGCCGGTGTTCAGCGCGGTGTCGAAGGCCGAGGGCGCGGCGTTCGCCTTGGCAAACTCGCGCAGCGTGCCGAGCTGGTAGAGCGCCGGGTCCTTGGCGCCGCCCGTGCCTTCGACCGGCCGGATGACGGACGGGCCGCTGTTGCCCGTGCCCGGTCGCCCTTCGGGCCGTTTCGACTTGCGCAGGTCCGCCAGCTGGGCCGGCGACATGCACAGGTACAGCGCCGCAAGGTCAGCGGGCAGGGTGGCGGTGTCCGGGAGCGCGTCCGCTGCAGGGCCTTTGATTTCATCCGACGGGGCCATGGGCGCCTTTGTTCTTCACGCGGGGTTTGCGCCGAGGGATTTTAGGAGGGGCGATGCGGGCCGCCGCCCGCGCCCGGCCGCGTCAGTGCTCGGGGCCGCCCTGCCCCTGCGGCTCGGGCGCCGGGGCCGGCAGCCATTGCAGCTCGTCCGGCAGGTACGGCCGCGACCAGCGCATCCCGTCCAGCCGCACGCGCAGCGTGAGCCCCCGCACGGTGGTCACGGTGCCGGGCTGCCCGTGCACCAGCACCCTGGCGCCCTTGCGGGCAGGCACATGAAATCGTTTCCGGATGTCCTCGTAGCTCACTGGGGTCTCCATCGATGAAGGTCGCGTGCGCCCGCGTAGTCATGCGCATGCGCATGACTACGCACGGGGGAAGCGTCTGGATTCAGGAACGGCCAAGAAGCGCGTGCGGCGGGGCGCTGCGCCTGGAACCGGCCACGTGGTGGATCTGCGCTGGATCCCCACAAAGTTCACGGTCATCGGGACCGGCATGGTGCCACGCGAGGCGAAGCCCTCCGACGCTTCTCGACAATGCCGCCCCAGGGAGGAGTCATGGCGCATGGAACGCACCAGGCTTCACGTATAAAATCTTATACATGCGAGTGCGTCAATGGACGAGAAGGAAATCCGCTGGGTGGGCTCGTCCTATGCAGACCTGCTGGCCTTTCCCGTGGAACCGCGCCGCGCGGCGGGTTTCGAACTGGGCAAGGTGCAGGCCGGGCTGGACCCGACGGACTGGAAGCCCTTCAACGACGTGGGGGCCGGCACACGGGAAATCCGGCTGCGGGACGCCAGTGGCATCTACCGCGTGATGTACGTGGCGAAGTTCGAGGAAGCGGTCTATGTCCTGCACTGCTTTCAAAAGAAGACACAGGCCACCAGCCCACAGGACAAAGCCATCGCCCAAGCGCGCTACCGCGCCGTGATCCACGCCAGGAAGGACAGACCATGAAGACCGACACCGCCATCCGCCACGTCACCCCGCCGGGCGCCAACCTCTTCCTCGAGCTGGGCTTTGCGCCGGCCGAAGCCCGCCGCCTGCAGGCCGCCTCGCACAAGCAGATCAACGACACGCGGCTGCTGAAGCAGCAGCTCATGGAAGCGCTGGCCGGCTGGATCGCCGAGCACCAGCTGAAGCAGGCCGAAGCGGCTGAGATCCTGATGGTCTCGCGCCCCCGGGTGTCGGACGTGGTGAACAAGAAAACGACCAAGTTCACCATCGACACGCTGGTCGAAATGCTAAGCCGCATCGGCAAGCCGGTCACGCTGACCGTCGGCTGATCCCTGTCCGCCCGTCCCCGATAATCGCCCGAGTGAAAACGACGACTGCCCACCCCGCCCCCTCCTCCAGCGACTTCTCCGGGCACACGCCCATGATGGCGCAGTACCTGGGCCTCAAAGCCGACCATCCGGACACCCTGCTGTTCTACCGGATGGGCGATTTCTACGAACTGTTCTGGGCCGACGCCGAGAAGGCCTCGCGCCTGCTCGACATCACGCTCACCCAGCGCGGCCAGTCGGCCGGGCAGCCGGTGCTGATGTGCGGCGTGCCCTTCCACTCGGTCGACACCTACCTCGCGCGGCTCATCAAGCTGGGCGAATCGGTCGCCATCTGCGAGCAGGTGGGCGAGGTCGGCGCCAGCAAGGGGCCGGTCGAGCGCAAGGTGGTGCGGGTGGTCACGCCCGGCACGCTGACCGACTCGGAACTGCTCAACGACAAGAGCGATTCGCTGCTGCTCGCGGTGCATGCGGGCACGCGCAATTTCTGCGGCCTGGCCTGGCTCAGCGTGACGGGCGCCGAGCTGCGGCTGGCCGAGTGCCCGGCCGATGCGCTCGAAGCCTGGATCGCGCGCATCGCGCCGAGCGAGCTGCTGTACAGCGCCGAGGTCACGCCCGCCTTCGAGCAGCGCCTGAAGGCCGCGCGCGCGGCCGTGCCGTTCACGCTGTCGCTGCGTCCCGCCTGGCAGTTCGATCCCGGCCTGGGCGAGCGCAAGCTCAGCGAGCAGATGGGCAGCCACAGCCTTGCGGCATGGAACGCCGAATCGCTGGGCAACGCGCATGCCGCCGCCGCCGCGCTGCTGGGCTATGCCGAGCACACGCAGGGCCGCGCGCTGTCGCACGTGCAGCGGCTGTCGGTGGAGCGCGACGGCGACCTGATCGAGCTGCCGCCCACCACGCGCCGCAACCTGGAGCTGGTGCAGACGCTGCGCGGCGAAGACGCGCCCACGATGTTCTCGCTGCTCGACACCTGCATGACGGGCATGGGCAGCCGCCTGCTCAAGCGCTGGCTGCTCTCGCCGCGCCGCGACCGCAGCGAAGCGCAAGGCCGGCTCGACGCCATCGGTGCGCTGCAGTCCCCCGGGCCCGGCGCCACCGCCGCGCCTTGGCGCACGCTGCGCGAGCAACTGAAGAACACCAGCGACGTGGAACGCATCGCGGCGCGCATTGCGCTGCGCCAGGTGCGCCCGCGCGAACTGGTGGCGCTGCAGCTCGCGCTGGCAAAGGCTGAGCAACTCGCGCCGCTGCTGCCGGGCGCCGCGGCGCTGCTGGCGCAGATCACCGAACGCCTGGCGCCGCCGCCGGGCTGCGCCGATCTGCTGGTGCGCGCGATCAAGCCCGATCCGTCGGCGCTGGTGCGCGACGGCGGCGTGATCGCCACGGGCCACGACGCCGAGCTCGACGAGCTGCGCGAGATCAGCGAGAACTGCGACGACTTTTTGCTCAAGCTCGAGATCAGCGAGCGCGAGCGCACCGGCATCAGCAACCTGCGCGTGCAATTCAACCGCGTGCACGGCTTCTACATCGAGGTGACGCAAAGCGCGCTCTCGAAGGTGCCCGACAACTACCGCCGCCGCCAGACGCTGAAGAACGCCGAGCGCTTCATCACGCCCGAACTCAAGGCTTTCGAAGACAAGGCACTGAGCGCGCAAGACCGCGCGCTGGCGCGCGAGAAGTGGCTGTACGAGCAGCTGCTCGACGCGCTGCAGCCCTCGGTGCCCGCGCTCACGCAGCTGGCCGGCGGCATCGCTGCGCTCGACGCGCTGTGCGCGCTGGCCGAGCGCTCGCACACGCTGAACTGGCGCGCGCCGACCTTCGTGTCGCACCCGTGCATCGAGATCCAGCAGGGCCGCCACCCGGTGGTGGAGGCGCGGCTGGCCGAGAAGTCGTCGGGCGGCTTCATCGCCAACGACACGCAGATGGGGCCGCAGCAGCGCATGCAGATCATCACCGGCCCGAACATGGGCGGTAAGTCGACCTACATGCGGCAGGTGGCCATCGTGGTGCTGCTGGCCTCCATCGGCTCGCACGTGCCGGCCACGGCCTGCCGGCTCGGGCCGATCGACGCGATTCACACACGCATCGGCGCGGCCGACGACCTGGCCAACGCGCAGTCGACCTTCATGCTCGAGATGACCGAGGCCGCGCAGATCCTGCACAGCGCCACGGCGCAGTCGCTGGTGCTGATGGACGAAATCGGCCGCGGCACCAGCACCTTCGACGGCCTGGCGCTGGCGGCCGGCATCGCGGCGCAACTGCACGACCGCAGCAAGGCCTTCACGCTGTTCGCCACCCACTACTTCGAGCTCACCGAGTTCCCGGCCACGCACCACGGCGCGGTGAACATGCACGTGAGCGCGACCGAGTCGGGCCGCGACATCGTGTTCCTGCACGAAATGCAGCCGGGCCCGGCCAGCAAGAGCTACGGCATCCAGGTGGCGCGCCTCGCGGGCATGCCCGCGGCGGTGGTCAACCACGCGCGGCAGGCGCTCGACGCGCTCGAATCGCAGCATGCGCAAACGCGTGCGCAGGTCGACCTGTTTGCGCCGCCGCCGGCCACCGAAACCCCCATGGCCAGCGCCGTAGAATCCGCGCTGGCTGCCCTCGACCCGGACGCCATGAGCCCGCGCGAAGCCCTCGACGCGCTCTATGCCCTCCAGAAACTGAACGCACGTGAACGCAGTACCGCATGAGCGGGCCCAGTTCCTGCAAGGCGAACCCATGACTTATTGCGTAGGCATCAAACTCAACGCCGGCCTGGTGTTTCTCTCCGACTCGCGCACGAATGCGGGGGTGGACCACATCAGCACCTTCCGCAAGATGATCGTCTACGAACAGCCGGGCGACCGCGTGATGGTGCTGCTGTCGTCGGGCAACCTGAGCATTTCGCAGTCGGTGCGCGAAATTTTGCAGATCGAAGAGCTGCGCGAAACGCGCGAAGACGGCACGCAGGGTGAACCCATCACCATCTGGAACGCCAAGAGCATGTTCGACGCCGCGCGCGTGCTGGGCTCGGCCGTGCGCCATGTGTACGACCGCGATGCCGAGGCGCTCAAGCACGCGGGCCTCGATTTCAACGTGTCGTTCATCTTCGGCGGGCAGGTCAAGGGCGAAGGCATGCGCCTGTTCCTGGTATACGCCGCGGGCAACTTCATCGAAGCGACCACCGAGACGCCCTACTTCCAGGTGGGCGAGTCGAAGTACGGCAAGCCCGTGCTCGACCGCGTGCTCACGCCCGAGACGCCGCTGGACGAAGCCGCCAAGTGCGCGCTGGTGTCGATGGACTCGACCATGAAGTCGAACCTGTCGGTCGGCCTGCCGCTCGATCTGGTGGTGTACGAGGCCAACAAGCTCGAGACCGACCGCGTGATCTGCATCGACGCCGACAACCCCTACTACCGCATGATGCACAACAGCTGGGGCCAGAAGCTGCGCGAGGTGTTCGACAGCATCGAAGACCCGGTGTGGGACGACAGCGCCACCGAACACCCGCTGCGGATGCCGGCCACGCGCCACAGCCCGCTGCGCAAGATCTCGACCCCCGACGAAAAGCTCATCTGAATCTGTCCGTGCCTCCTGTCATCTTTTCGCACGGCAACAGCTTTCCGGCGAGCACCTACCGCGTCGTTCTCGACAGCCTTCGCAACCGGGGCTTCGAGGTCGACGCCATCGAGAAATTCGGGCACGACCCGAAGTACCCCGTCACCGACAACTGGCCGCACCTGGTGCAGCAGCTGGCCGATTTCGCCAAGCTGCGCGCCGACCGCGCGGGCGGCCCGGTGTTTCTCATCGGCCATTCGCTGGGCGGATTCCTGAGCCTGATGTGCGCGGCGCGCCACCCCGAGCTGGCGCGCGGCGTGCTGCTGATCGATTCGCCGATCCTCGGCGGCTGGCGCGCGAACACGCTCAACGTGGTCAAGCGCACGCCGCTCATGAAGAGCATTTCGCCCGGCGCCGTGAGCCGCAAGCGCAAGAACAGCTGGGAGCACCGCGAGGCGGTGTTCGAGCACTTCCGCAGCAAGAAGGCGTTCGCGAAGTGGGACGAGCAGGTGCTGCATGACTACATCGACCACGGTACCTTCGACAGCGAAGACACGCGCTCGCTGAGCTTCGACCGCGACGTGGAAACCGCCATCTACAACACGCTGCCCCACACGCTGGGCGCGCTGCTGCGCCGCCATCCGCTCAAGTGCAAGGCGGCCTTCATCGGCGGGCGCCAGTCGGTCGAGATGAAGCAAGTGGGCATGGCGATGACCGAGCAGGTCACCAAGGGCCGCATCACGATGCTCGACGGCAGCCACCTGTTCCCGATGGAAAAGCCGCTGGCCACGGCGGCGGCCATCGAGGCCTCGCTGCGCAACCTGATGTAGGTGGTGTTCAGGCGGTGCGGCAGGCGACCGCGTCGCCGACGCGCAGCACACCGCCACGCAGCACCCGCGCCGTCACGCCGCCATGCCCGCGCATGGCGTTGTAGCCACCGGGGCCGAGCAGTTCTTCCATGCGCGAGCAAGGCTCGCAGGGCCCGGTGATCTCGAGCAGCACCTCGGGTCCGAGCGCCAGCACCAGCGGCTGGTCACGAAACAGCGAGCGCGCCGCCAGCAGGTTGAGGCCCGACACGACGAGGTTGCGGCGCAGCAGCCCCGCATCCACACCCGCCACACGCTGCACGAGCGCCGCGACAACCGGCAGGTGCTCCGCCTGGATCAGCGTGACCTGCCGCTTGCCACCGCCGCGCCCGGCGCTGCTGCGGTCGCCGGCCAGGCCCAGCGCTTCGATCGCCAGCACCTCCTGCACCGACTCGACAGGCGTGCGCCGCGCGGGGCGCAGCAGGATGGCGTCGAGCCGGCCGGGGTGCGGGAACTGCCGGGTCAGGGCGTGGAGATCGGACATACGCCGCATTGTCCACGCGGACTTTTTTTGCGCGCCGCTGTCGGCCCGCCGCATACTGGCGCGTCCTTGGGGTTGAACCGACCTTCTTCGAAGCGACACGCACCGCGCCGACGATGACCACCACCGAGCTGAGCTGGATCGCCACCACGCTGACCGCCGCACGCCCGCGCGCGGTGGCCGCGTTGCTGCGCTACTTCCGCGACCTGGACACGGCCGAGGAAGGTTTTCAGGAAGCCAGCCTGCGCGCGCTGCGGCACTGGCCCGAGCAGGGCCCGCCCGACGATCCGCTGGCCTGGCTGATCCTCGTGGGGCGCAACGCGGCGCTCGACGAGCTGCGGCGGCGCGACCGGCACGATCCGCTGCCCGAAGCCGATGACGGCGACGTGGACATGACCCTCGACCCCGACCTCGCCGAACAGCTCGACCAGTCGCACTACCGCGACGACGTGCTGCGCCTGCTGTTCGTCTGCTGCCACCCCGCGCTGCCGCTCGCGCAGCAGATCGCGCTCGCGCTGCGCATCGTCTCGGGCCTGTCGGTGGCGGAGATCGCGCGCGCCTTCCTCGTCGGCGAGCGCGCGATGGAACAGCGCATCACGCGCGCCAAGCAGCGCGTGGCCGCGGCCGGCCTGCCCTTCGATGCGCCCGGCGCGCGCGAGCGCGGCGAGCGGCTGGCGGCCGTGGGCGCGGTGGTCTACCTGTTGTTCAACGAAGGCTATGCGGCCAGCGGCGGCACGGCCCATGTGCGCGTGGCGCTGTGCGAAGAGGCGATCCGCCTTGCGCGCCTGCTGTGCGACCTGTTCCCCGACGAGCCCGAGACCGCCGGCCTGTGCGCCCTGCTGCTGTTGCAGCACGCACGCGCCGATGCGCGGCTGGACGCGGGCGGCATGGTCGTGCTGCTCGAAGACCAGGACCGCACGCGCTGGCACCGCGCGGCAATCGACGAAGGCCTGGCCCTGCTCGACACCGCGCTGCGCCAGCGCCGCATCGGGCCGTACCAGCTGCAGGCGGCCATCGCGGCCACGCACGCACGGGCGACGCGCGCGACCGACACCGACTGGGCCGAGATCGACCGGCTCTACGCCGGGCTCGAAAAGCTGCAGCCTTCTCCGGTGGTCACGCTCAACCGCGCGGTGGCCGTGGCCAAGGTGCGCGGGCCCAAGACGGCGCTGGCGATGGTCGACGGGCTGGCAGAGCCGCTGTCGGCGTACTTCCACTTCCACGGCCTGCGCGGCGGGCTGCTGACGCAGCTGGGCCGCGCCGACGAAGCGCGCCGCGCCTTTGCCGACGCGCTCGCGTTGGCCCGCACCGCCGCCGAGGCCGCGCACATCCGCCTGCTGCTCGACCGCCTCGGCGCGGGCGCCTCTTCCGACTCCCTTCAAGCAAAGGACGCACGATGCTCTATTCCATCCTGATCTACGGTTCCGAAGCTGCGGCGGCCGGCTGGGCGCCCGAGGTCGAAGACGAGATGCTCGAGCGCCACACCGACCTGCGCGACGAGCTACAGGCCGCCGGCCGCCTCGGCACCGTGCTGCGCCTGATGCCCGACACCGCCACCACCGTGCGGCACGCCGGCGCCGCGCATCCGCTGGTGACCGACGGGCCGTTCGCCGAGACGAAGGAGCAGCTGATGGGCATCTACATCGTCGAGTGCGAGTCGCTCGAAGACGCGCGGCATGCGGCGCGGCGGCTGGACTTCGAGGGCGGCGTGTTCGAGATCCGCCCGGTGACCTGGTACGACCCGGGCGTGATCGCGCCGCGCATCCCGCAGGTCTGAAAAAAACTCCACTGCGCTGTCGGATCATCTGGGCCTGCGCCGTCCTTGGAACGAGCGCCCGCATGTCGCGGGTCGCCATTCACGCCAAGGAGAAGCTCTCATGCCCTCGAATGCCCTGTCTTTGCAAGACCGCTGCGCCGTGATCCACGGTGGCAGCGGTGCCCTCGGCGGCGCCGTCGCCCGCGCCTTTGCACGCGAAGGCGCCCGCGTGTTCGTCACCGGCTGCAACCGCGACAAGCTCGATGCGGTGGTGCGAGACATCACCCAAGCCGGCGGCCATGCGCAGGCCGCGGTGGTCGATGCGCTGGACGAGGCCGGGATGCTGCGCCACGCGGCCGAGGTCGCCGAGCAGGCCGGCGGCATCGACCTCGCGTTCAACGCGGTCGGCGTCTTCCACGTGCAGGGCCGGCCGCTGGCCGAGCTGTCGCTGGAGGACTTCTTCCTCCCCATCCACGCCTACACGCGCAGCAACTTCCTCACCGCCAAGGCCGTGGCACCGCACATGGCGGCGCGCGGCGGCGGCATGATCCTGTCGGTGTCGACGCCCGCCTCGCGCCTACCCGGCCCCGGGTACCTCGGACATGCCGTGGCCTGCGCCGGCGTGGAAGGGCTCATGCGCCACATGGCGGGCGAGCTGGCGGCCTTTCGCATCCGCACCGCCTGCATCCGCTCGCACGCGATTCCCGAGGCGGTGGCCGCGGGCTCGCACAGCGGCGAGGTGTTTCGCCCGGCGGCCGAGCGCATGGGCCTCACGGTCGAACAGATGCTGGCCGAGCGGCCCGAGGGCCTGCTGGTGGCGCGCCTGCCCTCGCTGGACCAGCTCGCGGGCACCGCGGTGTTTCTGGCCTCGCCGCTGGCTGGGGCCATGACGGGCGCAATAGTCAACCTGAGTGGAGGGGTCATCCTCGATTAGGGTTGTGGTCGCTTTGAATTAACATCAAGATACAAATAGGAACTTTAGAAACAGTCGTTTCATTTAAGAAAAAACGTTGCACCACGTACACCACGGCTCAAAAATGTCGTCCTATGTCTGCCCCTCTCCTGGAAGACGTTGAAGTGGTCTCGCTGAGCCCCGCGCTGGTGGTCGAAGACGATCCGGCGATGCGCGAGCGCCTGGCGTACGTGCTGTCGACGCTCGGATGCGACGAGCCCCAGATCGCCTGGGCCGACAGCCTGACCTCGGCCCGCTCGCTGCTGGAGCAGCAGCATTTCGGCGTGGCGCTGGTCGACATCGGCCTGCCCGACGGCAGCGGCGTCGACCTGATCGAGTGGATGCACGTGCACCACCGGCTGGTGCCCGCCGTGGTGATCTCGGCCTGGCGCACCGAGGCCGTGATCTTCGCGGCGTTGCGCGCCGGCGCCATCGGCTACCTGCTGAAGGAACGCGACGACCTCGAGCTCAGCATCGCGCTGCGCAGCATCGAGCAAGGCGGCGCACCGATCGACCCGGCCATCGCCCGCCGCATCCTCGGCTGGGTCGCGACCCAGCTGCCCGGCCTGCCCTCGCCGCCCGACGACCCGTCGCTGACGCCGGCCACCACGCCCGTCATGCTGACGCCGCGCGAGCGCAAAATCCTCGAGCTCGTGTCGCAAGGGATGAGCAACCGCGACATGGCGGAGGCGCTGTCGATCTCCAGACTGACCGTGGAATGCCACACCAAGAACATCTACCGCAAGCTGGCCGTCAACTCGCGCACCGAGGCGGTCTACCAGGGCCGAAGGCAGGGCTTGCTGCGCTGACGGTCTTCGCGGGCCTCGTGATGTGGGCCCTGTGGCTGCTGCTCTCGACGGGCGGCGCACACGCACAAACACCGGTGGTTCCTGAGCTTCGCGCCGAAGCCGCACGCGGCACCGGCTGGCACGACACGACGCCGCCCGCCGACGGCTGGACGCCCGTCGCCCTGCCCGACAGCTGGGCCACGCGCTGGCCCGGCTTCGACGGCGTGGTCTGGTACCGGTTGACCTGGGAGCAGCCCGCACCCGTGACCGAAACCGGGCTGCTGCTGCACTACCTGAACATGGCCGGCGAGGTCTCGCTCAACGGCACGACGATCTGGCGCGACCGCAGCCTGGTCGAACCGCTCACGCGCGCATGGAACTCGCCGCGCTACTGGCTGCTGGACGCGCCGCAACTGCGCGCCGGCACCAACACGCTGCTGGTGCGCGTGTCGGGGCTGTCGGCCTACCAGGCCGGGCTGGGGCCGGTGAGCCTGGGCACGCCCGCGCTCCTGCAGGCCGAGTTCGGCCGCGAGCAGCTCATGCGGCGCGACCTGCAGGTGTTCGGCCTGGCGACCAGCGCGGCGGTGTCGGCCTTCTTCGCGGCGTGGTGGCTGCTGCGCCGGCGCGAGACGGCCTACGGCTGGTTCGCGGCGATGTCGGTGCTGTGGCTGCTGTTCGGCTACAACCAGATCGCCACCAGCCCCTGGCCCTTTGCCAGCAACCACAGCTGGCAGGCGCTGAACACCTCGCTGCTGCTGTTCTTCAGCGTGTCGTACGGCGTGTTCGTGCTGCGCTTTGCCGGGCGGCGCCTGCCGCGCCTGGAGATCGCGGCGTTCGCGGTGGCGGCCGTCGGCGTGCTCGACCTGTGGTTCGCGGGCACCGCCAACCTGCCCACGCACCGCGCGATCTGGACGCTGGTGGGCGGCCTCACGATCATCGTGGTGAACAGCAGCGGCATCTTCCACGCGCTGCGCCACCGGGGCAGCCCGATGCGTTCGCTCGCGCCGTTCATGGCGGTGTCGGCGCTCACGGGCGCGCACGACCTGCTGGTGTTCACGCAGGTGATCGACAGCAACATCTACTACACGACCATGTCCTCGTACGTGCTGCTCTTGGGCATGGCGCTGACGCAGGCCGGGCGCTTCGTGCAGAGCCTGCGGCGCATCGAGAACTTCAACACCGAGCTGATCGAGGAAGTGAACGCCGCCAAGGCGGAGCTCGCGTCCACGCTCGCGCAGCAGCATGCACTGGAACTCGCGCACGCGCGCATCGGCGAGCGCGTGGCCCTGGTAAGCGACCTGCACGACGGCCTGGGCGGCATGCTGGTGGGCAGCATCGCGACGCTGGAGCGCACGCCCGAGCACCTCAGCGCACCGCAGTTGCTGGCGATGCTCAAGAGCCTGCGCGACGACCTGCGGCTGATCATCGACGCCACCGGCCGCGACGACGGCGCGCGCGCGCTTGGCGAACTGCTGGCGCCGCTGCGCTACCGCAGCGCGCAGCTGCTGGATGCCAACGGCATCGACTGCCGCTGGAAGGTCTCGGGCATCGACACGCTCGAACTCGCGCCCTCGCAGAGCCTGGACCTGATGCGCTTCCTGCAGGAGGCGCTGACCAACGTGCTCAAGCACAGCGCGGGCCGGCGCGTGGACGTGACGGTGGCGCGCGCGGGCGCCGAACTGCAGCTCAGCGTGCGCGACGACGGCCGCGGCTTCGCGGTGGACGGCGTGAGCGGCGGCGCGGGGCTGCGCAACCTGCGGGCACGGGCACGCCGCCTGGGCGCGCAGCTTCAGCTGCAGTCGCGCCCCGGCGAGACGCAGGTGGTGCTGCGGATGCCCCTGGGCGGCGCGGCGCCTACTTGACCAGCGCCAGCGTGCCCTTCATGAGCGACGCGTGGCCCGGGAACGAGCAGAACCACGCATAGCTGTCTCCCGCCTTGAGCTTGCTCACATCGAAGCTCACGGCATCGGTCTCGCCGCCGCCGATGACCTTCGAATGCGCGATGACGCGGGCATCGCCCGGCTTCACATAGGCCTTGTCCAGCCCCGCGCCGATGCCGTCCGCCGCCACGCCCTGCGCGTCGGCCGCCTTGCTCAGCACCCAGTTGTGGCCCATCGCGGCCTTGGGCAGCTTGCCGACGTGCTTGAGCTTCACGGTGAACTGCTTGCAGCTGGCCGGCACGGCGATGGCGGTCTTGTTGAACTGCATCGCGTCGTTGCCTTCGATCTCGATGTCGCAGGTGGCGGCCAGCACGGGGCCGGCGAGCAGCGCCGTGAAAAGCAGGGCCGCGGTGGTTCTCGTCTTCATCACATGGTTCCTTCGGTGAGGTGCCGATTCGGCACGCCCCACTGTGCGGTGGGCGTGCCGCGAAACACTTGCGATGAATCAATGCGCGCGGAGAAAGGTCTCAGAGTTCGAGCACCAACCGCCCCTCGCAGGCGCGAGAGCAGCAGGCCATCATCTTGGTGTTCGCATCGCGCTCGCTGCGCGTGAGCACCACGTCGCGGTGATCGACCTTGCCGGCCAGCACGCGCACTTCGCACGAACCGCACAGGCCTTCCTCGCAGTCGCTCTGCACATCGACGTTGGCCGCGCGCAGGGCCGTCAGCAAGGTCTGGTCGGGCGGCACGGTGATGACGAGGCCGGAGTCTTTCAGCTCCACCTCGAAGGCATGTTCCTTCGACGGGTCGAGCGTGGCCAGCGTCGATTCGAAATGCTCCACGCGCAGCGCGCCCTCGGGCCACGCGGCGCAGCAATCTTCGAGTGCTTCGAGCATGCGCAGCGGGCCGCAGGCATACACCTGCGCGCCGGGCACGGGCGTGGCCAGCAGCGCGCGCAGGTCGTTGCGCCGGCCTTCGTCGGCGGGATGCACGTGCAGGCGCTCGCCGTGCAGCGCGGCCAGTTCGTCGACGAAGGCCATGCTCGCACGGCTGCGGCCGCTGTAGTGCAGTTCGTAGTTCATGCCCAGCGCCTTGGCGCGCCGCGCCATCGCGCTCACGGGCGTGATGCCGATGCCGCCGGCGATGAAGATCGCCTTCGGCAGCGACTCGTCGAGCCGGAAGTGGTTGCGCGGGCCGCGGATGCGCAGGCGGTCGCCCACCTTCACGTTCGCATGCACCCAGGCCGAACCGCCACGGCCTTCGGGCTCGTGCAGCACGGCGATCTCCAGCGCGTGGGCTTCGTCGGGGTCGCCGCACAGCGAGTACTGGCGCGACAGCTCGGGCGAGCCGCATTCCACGTCGATGTGCGAGCCCGGCGTCCAGCGCGGCAGCGGCTTGCCGTCGGGCGACACCAGGCGCAGGCGCACGATGCCGTCGGCCACCGGCGTCACGCGCTCGACCACCACGGGCCGCGCGATGGCGTGCGCCGACGGCTCGCCGATGCGCACCGGCACCTGCACGTCGCGCAGGCCCGCGTTGGCGCGCTCCGGGTTGGCGCGCGGGTCCCACTCGACCCACAGGTGCTCGGGGCCACGGAACGAGGTGTTGGGCACGTAGCTGAAGCGTTGCTCCGACAGGCGCATGTGCGGCAGGCGGCGCGTGAACTCCTCCAGGAAGATCTGCATCTCCATGCGCGCCAGGTTCTTGCCCATGCACTGGTGCGAACCGTAGCCGAAGGTCAGGTGGTCGCTGGCGTTGTCGCGGCGAATGTCGAACAGGTCGGCATCGGCGAAGTGGCCTTCGTCGTGGTTGGCCGACGAGGTGACGATCAAGAGGCGCGAGCCTGCCGGCAGGTCGACGCCGCCGACCTGCGTGTCTTTGGTGACGAGCCGGCGCCAGGCGGCCACCGAGCCGTTGTGGCGCAGGCACTCTTCCACCGCGTTGGGAATGAGGCCCGGGTCGTCGCACAGCTCCTGCCACACCTGCGGGTGCTGCAGCAGCAGCTTCACGGCGTTGGCGGTGGCGTTGGCGGTGGTCTCGTGCGCGGCCACGATGCCGGCCATCATCATCGAGTGCAGGTACGAGTCGGTGACGACCTCGGGGTGCTGCATCTGCTTGCGGATGCCGTACTGCATCCAGCCGGGTGCGTCGGGGTCCTGGCGCATCTTGTCGAGCACCTTGCCGGCGTACTGCCAGAAGTTGCCGACCGCGTGCGCCACGGCCACCTGCTCCTCGGGCTTGGGGCGGCCCCAGGTGTTGACGGTGTGTGCAATGGAGTATTTGCGCAGCGTGTCCATGTCTTCCTCGGGCACGCCGAGAAAGTGCAGCGCCACGGTGAGCGGAATCTCCCACAGCATCTGGTCGACGAGGTCGGCGCGGCCGTCGTCGATGAAGCGGTCGACGTAGCTGCGCGCGAGTTCGCGCACCAGCGGCTCGTGGTGCTTCAGCGCCTCGGGCGTGAACGGGTCCATGAGCGCGCGGCGGCGCGGCATGTGGGCCGGTTCGTCCTCGTTCACCAGCGTGCGGTTGAGCGCAAAGCCGTAGCTTGCGAGCACGGCATTGGCTTCTTCGCCCGTGGGCGTGATCTTCTCCAGCGCGTTCGACGGGCTGAAGGTGAGGTTGTCGCGGAACACCGCCTTGATGTCGTCGTAGCGCGTGATCACCCAGTAGCCCAGCTTGGGGCTGTAGAAGATCGGCTCCTGCTCGCGGGCCCAGCGCACGTACTCGGGCGGGTCCTGCTGGTAGCCGTCCTCGAAGGGATCGAACTCGGCGGCGCGCTGGCTCACGGGGCAGCCGGTGGGCGTGCTGTGCGACGAGAGCGCCCCGTGCGCGACGGGGCAGCCAGAAACTGAGGAGATGCGCGATGGCATGGCGGTGTCGGACATGGCAGCAGACTCAGTCGAGCGTGATCTTCAGGTCGCGGATCAGCTTGTGCCAGCGCGCGGTCTCGGCCTTGAGCAGCTCGGTGTACTGCGCGGGCGTGTTGCCCACGGGCTCGACGCCGAAGTCGACCATGCGCTTGTTCACCGAGGGCTCGTGGATGGCGGCCACCAGCTGGCGGTTGAGCGTGTTCACCACGTCGGCCGGCGTGGCCGCGGGCACCACCACGCCGACCAGCGCGGCGGCTTCGACATTCTTGTAGCCGAGCTCGGCGAAGGTGGGCACATCGGGCAGCTGCGGCAGGCGCGTGGGGTTGGCCACGGCCAGCGCGCGCACCTTGCCGCCCTTGATGAAGCCGGCGCCGGCGGCCATGTCGACCATCATGGCCGGCAGCTGCCCGCCGACCACGTCGGCCAGCGCGGGCGCCGCGCCGCGGTACGGCACGTGGACCATGAAGAGCTTGGCTTCCACTTTCAGCAGTTCCATCGCCAGGTGGTGCGGGCTGCCCGCGCCGGCCGAGGCGTAGTTGATGCCGCCCGGCTTGGCCTTGGCCTGGGCGATGAAGTCCTTGGCGGTGGCAAAGCCCGAATTGGCGCCGACCACCAGGATCATCGGGAACTTGCCCATCAGCGTGACGGGCGTCAGGTCCTTGGTGGGGCTGTAGCTCAGCGACTTGTACAGCGCCGGGTTGAACACCAGCGTGCCGTTGTCGGCCGAGAGCACGGTGTAGCCGTCGGCCGGGGCACGCGCGGTTTCGGCGGCGGCCAGCGCGGTGTTGCCGCCCGGCTTGTTGTCCACCAGCACCGGCTGGCCGACCTGGGTCGACAGCGTCTGGGCGACGGTGCGCGCGAGGAAGTCGGAACCGCCGCCCGCGGCGTAGGGCACGAGCCAGCGGATCGGCTTGGCGGGGAAGGTGGTCTGGGCGCTGGCGGCGGTGGCCAGGGCAGCCAGGGACAGGACCGCAAGGCCGCGGGCGAAGTGCATCTTCATCGGGGTGTCTCCGGGGTGGAAATTGTGTATTGCGTAATTATCATACGCATTGCGTAATCACCAATCCACGGGTTTACCCGGCCACCGAGGCCGCCACCTAAGATGCCGACGACATGACCTCCCCCGCCGAAGCACCCTCTTCCCCTCCCCGCGAGCGCCGCCAGCGCGTGCAGTCCGCCGAGACCGGCATGGCCGTGCTCAAGGGCCTGGCGCACCTGGGCGGGCGCAGCAGCCTCACGGCGCTGGCCACCCACGTGGGCGAGAGCCCGGCGAAGGTGCACCGCTACCTCGCGAGCCTGATGGAAGAAAGCCTGGTGCGCCAGGACACCGCCTCGCAGCACTACTACCTGGGGCCCGAGGCGATCCAGATCGGCCTGGCCGCCATGCGCCAGGCCGACCCGATCCGCGCGGCCGAGCCCTGCCTGATCCGCCTGCGCGAATCGCTGGAGGTGACCTGCTTCGTCGCGGTGATGGGCAACAAGGGCCCGACCATCGTGCGCTTCGAGGAGCCGGGCCTGCCGGTGACGGTGAACGTGCGCGCCGGCTCGGTGATGTCGATCCTGTGGTCGGCCACCGGGCGCGCCTTCCTGGGCCTGCTCGACGAATCGCGCGTGGTGGCGCTGGCCGAGCAGGAACTGGCCGACGCCACCGAGGACATGCGCGCGCTGCTCGATGCCGACGACCCCATCGGCGCGCTGCGCCGCGAGGTGCAGCAGGCGCACTGCGCCATCGTGCGGGACACCTACCTGCGCGGCATCAGCGCCGTGGCGGCGCCGGTGTACGACTACGCGGGAAGGGTGTGCGCCGTGATCACCGCGCTGGGCGCCACGGGCGGGTTCGATCCGTCGATCGACGGGCCGATCGCCATCGCCGTGCGGCGGGAGGCGAAGGCCGCCGGCGCGCTGCTGGGCGCGGCGGCCTGAGGCTGCTGGCTTATTCCGCCCAGACCACGGCGCCGGTCCACGCCGTGGCCAGCACCACGATGCCGAAGGCGATGCGATACCACGCGAACGGAATGAAGTTGTGCGTGCTGATGTACTTCAGCAGCCAGCGCACGCACAGCCATGCGCTGATGAACGAGAAGGCCAGGCCCACCGTGAACATCGGAATGTCGGCCACCGACAGCAGCGCGCGCTCCTTGTAGAGGCTGTAGGCGCCCGCACCGATCAGCGTCGGAATCGCCAGGAAGAACGAGAAATCGGTCGCCGCCTGGCGCGACAGGCCCAGCAGCATGCCGCCGATGATGGTCGAGCCGCTGCGGCTGGTGCCGGGGATCATCGCGAAGCACTGCACCAGGCCGACCTTGAGCGCGTCCCAGGGCGTCATGTCGTCCACGTGCTCGACGCGCACCGAACCGGGCGGGCGCTTCTCGGCCCACAGGATGATGAAGCCGCCGATGATGAAGGTGCTCGCCACCACGGTCGGGATGAACAGGTGCGCCTTGATCATCTTGCCGAACAAGAGGCCCAGCACCACCGCGGGCAGGAAGCCGATGACGATGTTCAGCGCCAGCCGGCGCGCCTTGGGCTGGCGCGGCAGCGCCACCACGGTCGAATGGATCTTCTGCCAGTAGACCAGGATCACCGCGAAGATCGCGCCGGTCTGGATGGCGATGTCGAACACCTTGGCCTTGGCGTCGTCGAAGCCCAGCAGCGAGCCCGCAAGAATGAGGTGGCCGGTCGACGAGATCGGCAGGAATTCGGTCAGACCCTCCACGATGCCCATGACAGCGGCCTTGACCAGCAAAACGATATCCACGCGTACTCCTTGAAAGACCGGCAATTATGGCGAGGCCATCGGTCAGGCCCTGTTCAGGCGCCGTTCCGCCGGTGGAACACAAGGCAGCCCGCCCACGGAAATACCTAGTTCAGGTGATGTTCGACCTCGGCGCGTTAATACATATTGATAACAGTTATTCATCTGCGCCCGAAGGAGCATCCATGTCAACGTTCACCACCGGGAGTGAACTCGAGGACTGCGTCGCAGAAGAACGCCCCTCGACGCTCGACGACCATGTCGAAGACCGTCTCAAGAGCCCCTGCCAACTGGAGCGGGAGCAGTGCCACGGCATGCTGCGCGTGGCCGAAGCCACCGGCGCCTCGGCCCACGAGCTGCGCCAGCTGACGCAGCGCCTGGCCGACATCGACCGCTGCGGCGCCAGCGCCTGCATCGTCGCGCAGGGCCATGTGGAGGCCGACCGCATGGCCTCCGGCCTGCAGGCCAACGCCGCCCTGTGCATCGACTTCCGGCTGCTGGAGCCGCTGGGCCCGGCCCACGACAAGAAATGGTTTGCGCGCTGGAAGTTCTGGAGCTTCCTGCTCGGCGCGGCCGGCCCGGTGGCCGCGCTCACGCTGCAGGGCCTGGCGCTGCGCCCGAGCGAGCCGCACGACGCGCACGCCGACCTGGTCGCCAAGTCGCGCAAGGTGCTCGAAAGCTGGCGCCGCACCTCCGACACCCTCTTCTGGCACGCGGTGGAAGACTACGTGCGCCAGCAGGCCTTCTCGCTCGAGACCCAGGCCTACCTGATGCACTGCGTGGCGTCGGTCTTCGCCGCCGAGGCGCCCGTGCTGTGCGACGCCGAGCGCGAACGGCTGGCCGCCGTGCTCACCGACACCTACTGCGACGCGCTCGGCACGGCGGCGACCATGCCCTCGTCGGACATCTACCGCCGCCTGGCGCAGGGCCTGGAAACCGACAGCGGCAACGCCGGCCCCGGCCGCCCGCTCGCGCGCGGCGAGGCCGCGCAGGTGGCAATGACCACGCTGGTCACGGTCGTCGGCAACGGCGGCTCACACTGAAGCTGAAGCACGCCGGCGCAGCGCGCGCACCGCGCTGTCGACCGTCGTCAGCACCGGCAGGCCGCTGGCCGCCTCGCAGGCGCCACGCGCCCGCGCCATGCTGAACTGAGCCAGGGCAATGCGCGTGCAGCCGCGCACACGCAGCGCGGCGGCCTGTTCGGCGATGAGCGCATCGTGGCGCTGCGTGTCGCCCGCATCGAGCGCGGCCAGCGCGCCCTCGGCCAGCGCGAGTTCGAGCGCCATGCCCGAAGGAAACTCCGGCGGCATCGATTCCAGCGTGCGCGCAAAAGTCGCGATCAGGCCCAGCCGGCCTTCGCCCTGCACGGCCTCCTCGATCATGGCCTCGTTGGGCTTGAGCACCGGAATGCCCGCGTGCCGCTGCGCCACCGCCTCGATGCACGGCCCGAAGGCCGAGCAGGTGAAGAGGATGCCGCGCGCGCCCGTGTCCACCGCGTACTGCGCCAGGCGCTGGAAGCGCTCGTGCATCGCCGCGTCGAGCCCCTTGCCGTCGCGCGCGAGGTCGGCCGAAAGGCTGTCGTCCAGCAGGTTCATGCGCACGGCCTCGGGCCAGTCGCGCGCGAAGGCTTCGTTGATGGGGGCGACGGAATGCGAGAGCGCGTGGATGAGGGCGATGCGTGTCATGAAGTCAGGTGAGATCAGATGCCCTTGGACGACGGGTTGGCAAAGGCCTCCTTCGTCTCGGCATTGAGCGGGTAGTTGATGTTGATGCCCTTGGGCGGAATCGGCGACATGAACCACTTGCTGTAGAGCTTTTCCATCTCGCCGGACTTCATCATGCCCGACACCACGCGGTCCACCAGCGCCTTGAAGGCCGGGTCGTCCTTGCGGAACATCAGCGACTGGTTCTCGGTGCGCAGGCTCTCGCCGGTGATGACGAAGTCCTTCGGGTTGCGCGCGTTGGCGATCTGGCCCGCGAGCAGGATGTCGTCCAGCACGAAGGCCTGCGCGCGGCCGCTCTCGACCAGCAGGAACGAGTCGGTGTGGTCCTTGCCCGAGAGCTGGTTCACCTCGAGGCTTCGGCCCTTGTCGGCCGCGCGCAGCAGGCGGAACGAGGTGGTGCCGGCGGTGGTGACCACCGTCTTGCCCTGCAGGTCGGCGATGCTCTTGATGCCCGAATCGGCCTTCACCAGCGTGCGCACGTTGTAGCGGAAGATGTCCGGCGAGAAGGCCACCTGCGACTGGCGCTCGACCAGGTTGGTGGTGGAGCCGCACTCGATGTCCACCGTGCCGTTCTGCACCAGCGGGATGCGGTTGGCCGAGGTCACGGCCTGGTACTTGATGTCGAGGGCCGGCAGCTTCAGCTCGGTCTTCACCGCGTCGACGATGCGGTTGCAGATCTCGATGCTGTAGCCCACGGGCTTGAGGTTGGCGTCCAGGTACGAGAAGCCGAACGAGGCCTCGCGGTAGCCGAAGGTGATGGCGCCGCTGGCCTTGATCTTGGCGAGCGTGTCGTTGGCGGGCTGCGCCTGCGCGGGAGCGGTCGGAGCCAGGGCGGCAAGGGCCAGCGCGAAGGCGGCGGCGATGGAAAGCGACGGGCGAAGCTGGGGCATGGAACGCTCCTCGGAACGGCGGTTGAAGAAAAAGGGGCGGTGGCTCAGCGCGTGGCGCTGCGCGTGACCGCGTCGACCGAGGCGGCGAGCCGCGCGACGATCTCCTGCAGGTGATCGCGCGTCGCGATGTACGGCGGCGCCAGCAGCACGTGGTCGCCCTGGCGCCCGTCCACCGTGCCGCCGAAGGGGTAGCACAGCAGTCCGCGCGCCATCGCGTCTTTCTTGAGGAGCGCATGGACCTTCAGCGATGGATCGAAGGGCTGCTTGCTCGCGCGGTCGGCCACCAGCTCGACGCCCCAGAAGAAGCCGCGCCCGCGGATGTCGCCCACGTGCGGGTGGTCGCCCAGCGCCTCGGCCAGCATCGCGCCGAAGGCAACGCCGTCGTCGCGCACCTTGGCAACCAGGCCGTCGCGGCGGATCACCTGCTGCACCGCGAGCGCCGCTGCGCAGGCCATCGGATGGCCCAGGTACGTATGGCCGTGCTGGAAGAAGCCGCTGCCCTTGGACATGGCCTCGACGATGCGGCGCTGCGCCAGCACCGCGCCGATCGGCTGGTAGCCGCCGCCCAGGCCCTTGGCGACGGTCATCAGGTCGGGCACCACGCCCTCCTGCTCGCAGGCGTGCAGCGAGCCGGTGCGGCCCATGCCGCACATCACCTCGTCGAGGATCAGCAGCACGCCGTACCTGTCGCACACGGCGCGCACGGCCTTGAAATAGCCCGGCACCGGCGTGAGCACGCCGGCGGTGGCGCCGCCCACGGTCTCGGCCACGAAGGCGATCACGCGGTCGGCACCCTGCGCTACGATGGCCGCTTCGAGCTCGGCCGCCAAGCGCAGGCCGTACTGCTCCGCGCTTTCATCGGCGCGCTGCTCGCGGTAGGGGTAGCACGGCGCGACGTGCGTGGCCGGCACGAGGATCGGCGCGAAGGGCTCGCGCCGCCAGGCGTTGCCGCCCACCGCGAGCGCGCCCAGCGTGTTGCCGTGGTAGCTCTGGCGGCGCGCGATGAAGTGCGTGCGCTGCGGCTGGCCGATTTCCACGAAGTACTGGCGCGCCATCTTCAGCGCCGACTCCACCGCCTCGGAACCGCCGCTCACGAGGTACACGTGGCTCATGCCTTCGGGGGCAGAACCGATGAGTTCGTCGGCCAGCTGCTCGGCCACCTCGCTCGTGAAGAAGCTGGTGTGGGCGTAGGCCAGTGTGTCGATCTGCGCGTGCATGGCCGCCATCACCTCGGGATGGCCGTGGCCGAGCGAGGACACGGCCGCGCCGCCCGAGGCATCGAGGTATTCGCGCCCGTCGGCGTCGCGGATGAACATGCCCTGCGCGCTGGCGGCAACGGGCGGGGTCTGGCGAAGGTGGCGGTGGAAGACGTGCGTCATGGCGGGAGGAAAGCTGGGGCGTGTGTTTGGAACTAACGTTTCGGCTGAATTATTGTTTGGAACATTTGTTCCGTCAACTCCCGGGATTTCCCTGCTCCGGTACATTCGTTCCAGACACCGCACGAAAAGAGACACCGCCATGAGCGCTGCGCCGGGCCGCCCCAAGCAAGCTCGCACCGCAGTGCGAAGCACGAAGGTATTTCGATGAACGCCAAAGAACTGATCCGCCAACGCTTCAACGACCTGAGCCCTGCCCTGCAGCAGGTGGCGCGCTACGTGCTCGACCACCCGAACGAAGTGGTCACGGGCTCGATGCGCAACGTCGGCACGCGCGCGCAGAGCACGCCGGCCACGCTGGTGCGTTTCGCCCAGCACCTGGGCTTCGAAGGCTGGCCGCAGCTGAAGGAGGCCTTCGCTGCCGACATGGGCCTGGGCACCGAGACCTACGGCGGGCGCGCCAAGCAGCTGGTGGGCCGCGTCGCCGACCAGGGCCTGGCGGGCGAGATGTTCGAGGTGCAGCGGCGCAACCTGGAGCTCACGCACCAGCAGAGCGGGCCGGCGCTGCTCAAGGCCTGCGCGCTGCTGGAGAAGGCGCCGGCCGTGCACGCGGCGGGCTTTCGCGCCTGCTTTCCGATCGCCTTCTCGTTCGTGTACGTGTACCGGCTCTTTCGCACCAGCGTGCACCTGGTGGACGGCCAGGGCGGCTCGCTCGAGATGCAGCAGCGCGCCTTCGCCAAGGGCGACGCGCTGGTGGTGGCGAGCTTTGCGCCCTACTCGCGCGAGGCTTTGCAGGTGGCCGAGGCGGCGAAGGCGGCCGGTTGCCGCATCGTGGCGATCACCGACAGTGTGACCTCGCCGCTGTCGCTGCTGGCGGACGAGACGCTGCTCTTCACCATCCACAGCCCCTCGTTCTTCCCGTCGGTGGCGGCCGGCGTGGCCGTGACGGAAGCGCTGGTCGAGTTGCTGGCGAGCCGCGCGGGCAAGCCGGTGATCCGGCGCATCGACCAGGCCGAGGCGCAGCTGTTCGAGTCGGGGGCCTACCTCATGGCGCCGGTGGCGCGGGGCGGCTGATCAGGCGAGCGCGCGGGTGCGGCCGGCGCTCTGGCGCAGGTAGAGCACCAGCAGGTCGCGGTTGGCGTTGATGTGCTCGCGCATCGCGGCTTCGGCGCCCGAGGCCTCCTGACGGCCGAGCGCCTCGACGATGCAGCGGTGCTCTTCGAGCGCCTGCAGGGCCTGGCTGTGGCGGTACAGCAGCATCGCGGCGTCGTGCCTGTGCGGGCGCGAGCGGCTGTCGAAGATCACCGGCAGCTGGCAGGCGCGCTGCACGGCCTCGCTGAGCCAGCGGTTGTCGGCCAGCGACAGCAGCTTGTGGTGGAAGGCCTGGTTCAGGTCCTGCCACTGGTCGGCCCGCTCGTCGGTCCATTCGCCGCTGTCGTGCAGCAGCGCGTGCTGCTCGTCGACCATGGCCGTCAGTTCGGCCAGCGCCTCGTCGTCCAGGCCGCGCTCGCTGAGCAGGCGGCAGCCCATGCCTTCGAGCGTGGCGCGCACGCTGAAGGCGTCGAACACGTCCTTGGCGTCGAAACGGCGCACCTGGAAACCCCGCTGCGGGTGGTAGACCAGCAACCCCTCGTCGGCCAGCCGCGCCATGGCGCCGCGCACAGGGGTGCGCGACACGCCAAGCTCATTGGCGAGCGAAATCTCCATCAGGTGGGCGCCGGGGGCAATCGCACCATCGAAGATGCGGGTGCGCAGCGTGTCGGCCACGGACAGAACGCGCGTCCGCGAGGGATCTGGGGGGGTCATCGAAAGTCGGAAACAGGGGACGGCCGGAAGCGGGCCGCGCGGATGGTACGGCGGCGTATCGAAGCTTCATATCCCCAATTTCCGTAAAAATACCGTTCTGGCGACTTTTTCGAGAATTACGGAAAAATTATTAACTTCTGTAAACAACCACCCCGGTTTCTGCGTTACCGCCCCGCTGTTTCTGCCGCCAGGTGGATCGCGGCGCGAATCCGGGGGTAGGTGCCGCAGCGGCAGATGTTGCCGCGCATGGCGTCCGAGACCTGGTCGTCGCTGGGTTTGGGCGTGGCTTTGAGCAGCGCGCAGGCCGACATGAGCTGGCCGCTCTGGCAGTAGCCGCACTGCACCACGTCGACCTCGGTCCAGGCCGCGCGCAGGGCGTCGGCCTCCCGGCCCTTCAGGCCCTCGATGGTGGTGACTTCGCGCCCGCCCACGGCCTCCAGCGGGGTGACGCAGGAGCGCACGGCCTGGCCGTCCAGGTGCACGGTGCAGGCGCCGCACAGCGCCTTGCCGCAGCCGAACTTGGTGCCGACGAGCTTCATTTCGCCGCGCAGCACCCACAGCAGCGGGGTGTCGGGCTCGGCGCTCACGGTGGCGGTCTGGCCGTTGATCTTCAGCGTGGTGGTGGTCATGGGGTGTCTTTCTTGCTGTTCTCGGGGGTCAGGCCAGCCGCAAAGGCAGGCTGCGCAGGCGCTGGCCGGTCAGCGCGAACACGGCGTTGGCCACGGCGGGCGCGATGGGCGGCGTGCCCGGCTCGCCCACGCCGCCGGGCGGCACCTCGGCGCCGGTGCCGGCGAGGATGTCGACCTCGATGGCCGGGCACTCGTCGATGCGCAGCGGCGTGTAGTCGTGGAAGTTGCTCTGCTGCACCTGGCCGCGCGCCACGGTGATCTCGCCGCGCAGCGCGGCCGACAGGCCGAACACGATGCCGCCTTCCATCTGCTGGCGGATCAGGTTGGGGTTGACCGGCAGGCCGCAGTCGATCACGCACACCACGCGGTGCACACGGATCTGCCGCTCGGGCGTCACCGACACCTCGGCCACCTGCGCCACGATGCTGCCGAAGGCGCGGTGAATGGCCACGCCGCGCGCGCGCTTGGTGCCGTCGGGCCCGTCGGCCAGCGGCTCGCCCCACTTCGAGAGTTCGGCCACGCGCTTCAGCACCGCCAGGTGGCGCGCATCTTTCGCGAGCAGGCCGGCGCGAAAGGCGACCGGGTCCTTGCCTGCCGCGACGGCGCATTCGTCGATGAAGCTCTCGACGAAGAAGCCGTTCTGCGAATGCGCCACCGAGCGCCAGATGCCGGTGGTGACGGCCGATTCGACCGGCACGTGCGCCACGCGGGCCTGCGGGAAGTCGTAGGCGGTGTTCCAGGCGCCGTCGGTCGAGTTGTCCATGAACGACGGCGCCCCGAGACTGGAGCCGGCGCTGGTGGTCTGCCACGCGACCAGCGCGCCCGCCGCGTCGAAGCCGGCCTTGCACAGCGCCACGTAGGCGGGGCGGTAGAAGTCGTGCGTCATGTCTTCCTCGCGCGACCAGATCAGTTGCACCGGTGCGCCGCCGGCCTCGCGCGCGAGCTGCGCGGCCTGCACCAGGAAGTCGATGAAGTAGCGCCGCCCGAAGCCGCCGCCCAGGTAGGTCACGTGCAGCGTGACCTTCTCGGCATCGATGCCCAGCGCCTTGGCGACCGCGGCGCGCGCGAAGCCCGGCGCCTGCGTGGGCGCCCAGACGGTGGCGGCGCCGTCCTTGAACTGCACGGTGCAGTTCATCGGCTCCATGGTGGCGTGCGCCAGGAAGGGCACGCGGTACTCGACCTCGATCGTGCGCGCGGCGGACTTCAGTGCCGCCGCCACGCCGCCGGTATCGAGGCGGGCGTTGCCTGCGTCGGCGTCGAGCGTGCGCGCAAGGCGGTCGATCATCTCGGCGCTCGACAGGCTCGCGGCCGGGCCGTGGTCCCATTCGATGTCGACCTGCTTCAGTGCGCGCATCGCGTGGTACGGCGTGTCGGCGATCACCGCCACGCCGCCCGCCGTGCTGCCGGTGCCGACAAGGCTCGCGGCCACCGGTTCCAGCGCCATCACCTTGCGCACGCCGGGCAGCGCCTCGGCCGCCTTGGCGTCGAAGCGCGCGACGCGGCCGGCCAGCGTCGGGCACATGGCGATGCTGGCGTACAGCAGGCCCGGCGGCAGCACGTCGATGCCGTAGGTGGCCGTGCCATTGAGCTTGCCGGCGTTGTCGATGCGCCGCTGCGGCTGGCCGATGACGCGGAAGTCGGCTTGCGCCTTGAGCTTCACCGCCGTGGGCAGCGGCTGCTGCGCGGCCTTTGCGGCCAGCTCACCGAAGCGCGCGCTGCGGTTGGAGGCCGGGTGCAGCACGCGGCCCGCCTCGGTGCGGCATTCGCTGGCAGGCACCTGCCACTGTGCGGCGGCCGCGCCCACCAGCATGAGCCGCGCCGACGCGCCGGCCTCGCGCACCGGGCCCCACTGGTCGGTGACGCTCGACGAACCGCCCGTGCCCGAGAGCCCCGGGATCGTGCGCAGCAGCTTGCCCACGACCTGGTGCGCCGCGCGCTTGCCGAAGCCCTCGTCGCCGGGCCTGAAGGGCAGCGCGTCGAGGATCATGGCCTGGTTGTTGTAGATGGCGTCGAAGCCGGCCTGCTCGAGCCGCACCTGCGACACCGCGGCGTCCATTTCTTCGGCCAGCAGCATCGCCAGGCCGGTGTGCGTGCCCTGCCCCATTTCCGACTGCGTCATCACCAGCGTGACGGTGTCGTCGCTGCCCACCTTGACCCAGCCGTTGAGCGCGACCTGCCCGTTGCCCGCCGGCAGCGGCGCGCCGGGCACGAGGCGTGAAGCCGCCGGCGTGGCGGCCCAGCCGACGACCAGGGCGCCGGCGGCGCCGAGGGTGCCGAGCACGAAGTGGCGGCGTTTGAGTGTGGGCATGGCGGGGTCTTTCTTCGGTGGGGGTCTTGTCGTTCGTGCGGGAGGTGGGGTCGTCGTCAGGGCGGCACGGCGATGCCTTGCCAGAAGATCTCGAAGCCGGCTTCGGCGTAGTCGAAGGCCGGTTCGGCGTCGCCGGCCTGCGCGATGTAGCCGACGGTGGTCTCGGCCATGGCCGTGAGCATCGCGCCCAGGAATTCGATCGGCCGCTCGACGACGAGCCCGCGCCGCATGCACTCCTGCGCCACCGCTTCCAGGCGCGCGAAAGGCGCCATGCCGGCGGCGCGGCTCTCGTCGCTCAGTTCATCGGACACCTTGAGCTGCGCCAGCACGCGCAGCTTGCCGGGGTGCGCCACGCCCCAGCGCACGTAGCGGTCCCAGATGTGGCGGAACTGGGTGCGCGGATCGGCGGCCTCGGGCCAGTCGGCCAGCATCACGCCGGCCAGCTCGGTCTTGAGTGCGCGGTACAGCGCGTCGGTCAGCAGCGCCTTGCTCGCGAAGTAAGTGAACAGCGTGCCCTCGGCAACGCCCGCGGTGCGCGAGATCGCCGAGGTCGGCGTGGCCCACACGCCGCGCCGGCCGAACTCGACCAGCGCGGCCTCGAGGATGGCGTTGTGCTTGTCGACACTGCGGGGGCGGGCCATGCGCGGGCGGTCTCCGTCGTTCGTTTAATTGAGTGTTCACTCAAGTATAGGAACGCCGCGCCGATCCGCAAGCCCCGCGCCATGCCGCATGGCGGAACCACGGCGCGGCGCGGCAGTCCAACCAGAGTCGTGGCGTCGTGCTGCGACAGGAGGTACGACCATGAAGCATGTGAAGCATTGGCAGGACCCCGTCAACGCCGTCGCCGGCGTGTGGCTGATCGTCTCGCCATGGGTACTGGGCTTTCAGGGCAATTCGCTCGCCATGTGGACCATGGTGGCGACCGGCATCGTGCTGGGCGCCGTGGCCTTGGGCGCGACCTTCGTGCCGCACCAGTGGGAAGAGTGGACCGAAGTGGCGCTGGCAGCCTGGCTGGCGGTGTCGCCCTGGTTGCTCGACTTCCGCATGGTCGAGCCGGCGCTGGTCAATGCAGTCCTCGTGGCTGCGGTGATCATGGTGCTCGCCCTCTGGGTCCTGGTGACAGACAAGGACTACCTGGGCGAGGCCCTCGACCGACCAGCGCACTGATGGGGAGAGAGCGATCCTGTGAGCGCCGAGCGGTGACCACCGCCGCGAAGCGACGACGCCCGGTCCGGTGTTCGCGCCGGTCGGGCCGACGGGCCAGGCAGGTTCCCATGCCCGCCCGCAACACCCGCCCCTTACGGTGTGCGGGAAGCGGCGCTGTTGTTTGAAGTGCTGTTGCCGGCCGGACGGGTCGCCCCCATCCAGTCGGCCTGCCAGCCGCCGCCCATGGCCTGGATCAGCGCGATTGCCGCGGCCTGGCGATTGACCTGAAGCTGCACGAGCGCGCGCCGCGCGCTCAGTGCGGCGGCCTGCGCCTGCACCACGTCGGTGTAGCTCACCTGCCCTGCGCGATACCGGTTGAGCAATTGCTGCTCGGTCTTGTCGGCGGCTGCCGTGGCCTCGCGTCGCAGGCCTTCCTGCTGCGCCAGCGTGGCGCCGCTGGTCAGCTGGTCTTCCACGGCCTGGAACGCGGCCAGCACGGTCTGGCGGTAGCGCGCCACGCTGGCCTCGTGGCCGGCCTTGGCGGCATCGACGCTGGCGCTGATGGCGCCCGCGTCGAACACCACCTGCGCCACCGACAGGCCCAGCCCCCACAGCGTGTTGGCCGCGCCGAAGAGGTCTCTCACGCGGCTGGCGTTGCTGCCGACCGAGGCCGTGAGCGAGATGTTCGGGTAATAAGCCGAGCGCGCCACGCCGATCTGCGCATTGGCCGCGGCCACCGCGCGCTCCGCCGCCGCGATGTCGGGACGGCGCTGCAGCAGCGTCGAGGGCACACCGGTCGGCACGCCGGGCACCGTGGGCGTCCAGCGCGCGGGCGGCAGGCTGAAGTCGGCCGGCGCCACGCCCACCAGCATCGCGATGGCGTGCTCCAGCGTGGCGCGCGTGCGCTGCAGGCCCACGCGGTCGGCCTTGGCGTTCACCAGTTGCGTCTGCGCCTGCAGCACGTCGGTCTGCGCGGCAATGCCGGCGGCGTAGCGGTTGCTCGTGATCTCGAACGCGCGCTGGTAGCCGAGGATGGTTTCGTCGAGCAGCACGATCTCGGCGTCGGCCTCGCGCAGCGAGAAGTAATTGGTGGCCAGGGCTCCGACGGCCGACAGCCGCGCCGACGCCAGGTCGGCCTCGCTGGCCTGCGCGTTGGCCTGCGCGCTGTTCACGGCCTCGCGCAGGCGGCCCCACACGTCGGGCGTCCAGCTCGCGCCCAGCGTGGCGCCGAAGGTGTTCGACGGGCTGGCCGAGGCGTTGCCGCCCACCGTGCCCGAGCGCTTGCCGCTGCCGTCGAAGGACACCGACGGGAACAGCCCCGCGCGCTGCTCGCGCACCAGCGCCTGGGCCTGCGTGTAACTGGCGACGGCGGCGGCGATGTTCTGGTTCGACACCTGCACGCGCGCCGCGAGCTCGTCGAGCGTGGCGTCGCCGAAGAGCTTCCACCACTCGCCGCGGTCGAGCGCGTCGGCCGGCGCGGCGGGCAGCCAGCCGTCGGCGGCGGGCTGTTCCTTCCAGCCGGCCGATGCCGCCGACTCGGGCACCTTGTAGGCCGGGCCCACGGCACAGCCGGCGAGCACGGCGGCCAGCGCGAGCGTGCTCAGCGCGAAGAAACGGCGTGAAGAACCAAAGGAAGAAATGGAGGCAGTCATGGTCATGGGTCTCAGGCGGCCGGGGCGCGGCTCAGCGCGTGTTCGTTCTTGCCGCGGCGGCGCAGCTTGTCCAGCAGCAGGTACACCACCGGCGTGGTGAGCAGCGTCAGCAGCTGGCTCGCGATGAGCCCGCCGATGATCGCCACGCCCAGCGGCCGGCGCAGCTCGGCGCCCTCGCCGAAGCCGATGGCCAGCGGCAGCGCGCCGAGCGCGGCGGCCAGCGTGGTCATCAGGATCGGGCGGAAGCGCAACAGGCAGGCCTCGCGCACCGCCTCGAGCGGGCTCAGGCCGCGCGAGCGCTCGGCCTCCAGCGCGAAGTCGATGATCAAAATGGCGTTCTTCTTCACGATGCCGATCAGCAGGAACACGCCGATCAGCGCGATGATGGAAAACTCCATGCGGAACATCAAGAGCGCCAGCACCGCGCCCACGCCGGCCGAAGGCAGCGTCGAGAGCACCGTCACCGGATGCACCAGGCTCTCGTACAGGATGCCCAGCACGATGTAGATCACCACCAGCGCCGCCACGATCAGCATCGCCTGCTGCCCCTGCGACTGCTGCGCGCTCAGCGCGGTGCCGGCAAAGGCGCCGCGCACATTCGTCGGCATGGCGATGTTGGCCTCGGCCTTGGCGATGGCCTCGCGCGCGTCGCCGAGGTTGGCGCCCTCGGCCAGGTTGAACGAGATGGTGGTGGCGAGCTCGCCGTCCTCATGGCTCACCGACGTGGCCACCGACTGCTCCTCGAACTTCGCCACCGCCGACAGCGGCACCAGCGCGGTGGCCGTGTTGCTCAGCACGTTGCCGGTCGAGGCGTTGCGCGAGCCGGCGTTGGCCGACACCGGCACCGTCGCGGCGGCGGCACCGGCAGAAGCCGTCGTGCCGCCCGTGGACGTCGTGGCCGCCACCTGCGTGGTCACCGCCTGCCCCGCCACCACCGAGGTCTTGGTGGCCGGCACGTACACGTCGCGCAGCGCGTTCGGGCTGCGCGTGTAGCCCGGCGCCCATTCCATCACCACGTGGTACTGGTTGAGCTCGGTGTAGATGGTGGCCACCTGCCGCTGCCCGAAGGCGTTGTACAGCGCGTTGTCGATGGCGGTGGAGGTGAGCCCCAGCCGCCGTGCGCTGTCGCGGTCGACCTTGGCCACCGTCTCCACGCCGTTCTGGTCCTGGTCGGTGTCGATGTCGGTCAGCGTGGGCTGCTGCTTCATCTCGTCGGCCAGCTTCACGGCCCAGGTGCGCAGGTCGGACAGGCTGTCGCTCTTGAGCGTGTACTGGTAGGTGGAGTTGCTGGAGCGCCCGCCCGAGCGCACGTCCTGCACCGGGCCGAGGAACACGCGCAGCCCCGTCACCTGCGCCAGCTGCGGGCGCAGCCGCGCGATCACCGCCAGGCCGCTGTCCTTGCGCTGGCTGGCCGGCTTCAGGTTGACGAACATGAAGCCGCCGCCCGCGCGCCCGCCGCCCGTGAAGCCCACCACGGTGTCGACCGCCTCGTCCTTGCGGATGATGTCGACCACCTCGCGCAGCTTGGCGCCCATGGCCTGCGACGAAATGCTCTGGTCGGCGCGCAGGCCGCCGTTGAGCTGGCCGCTGTCCTGCTGCGGGAAGAAGCCCTTGGGCGCCGCGCTGAACAGGTAGACATTGAGCCCCACCACCGCCAGCAGCACGACCATGACGATCGCCTTGCTGTCCAGCGCCCAGTCGAGCGCGCTCTCGTAGCGCTTGAGCATCCAGTCGTAGCTGCGCGCCGCCGCGCGGCCGAAGCGGCCTTGCGGCTTGTTCTTGTCGTGCTCGCCGCCGGGCTTGAGCATCCACGCGCACATCATCGGCGTGGTGGTGAGCGAGATGACCAGCGAGATCAGCACCGCCGCCGACAGCGTGACCGCGAACTCGCGGAACAGCCGCCCCACCTGCCCGCCCATGAACAGCAGCGGAATGAACACCGCCACCAGCGACACGCTGATCGACAGCACCGTGAAGCCGACTTCCTGCGCGCCGAGCAGCGCCGCCTTCATGCGCGACATGCCCGATTCGATGTGGCGGCTGGTGTTCTCCAGCACCACGATGGCGTCGTCCACCACGAAGCCCGTGGCCACGGTGAGCGCCATCAGGCTCAGGTTGTTGAGGCTGAAGCCCAGCAGGTGCATCACCCCGAACGTGCCCAGCAGCGCCACCACCGTGGCCACCGCCGGCACCACCGTCGCGCGCACGCTGCGCAGGAAGAGGCTGACCACCAGCACCACCAGCAGCACCGCGATGACCAGCGTCATCTCCACCTCGCGCAGCGAGCTGCGGATGGAGTTGGTGCTGTCCGAGGCGACCTGCAGCGTCACGTCCGGCGGCAGCTGCGCCTGCAGCTCGGGCAGCAGCGCGCGCACGTTGTCGACGGTCTCGATGATGTTGGCCGAGGGCTGGCGCGTGATCAGCACGATGATCGCCGGCTCGCCGTTGAACAGGCCCAGCGTGCGCGTGTCTTCCACGCCGTCGATCACGTCGGCGACCTCGCGCAGCCGCACCGCCGCGCCGTTGCGCCAGGCCACGACCATCGAGGCGTAGTCGCTCGCGCGCAGCGCCGGGGTCTGGGTGTAGATCTGCAGCTTGCGGCCTTCGCCCTGGACCATGCCCTTGGGGCGGTTCGCATTCGACGCCTGGATGGCGGCGCGCACGTCTTCGGTGCTGATGCCGTAGCGATTCAGTGCGAAGGGAAGCAGTTCGATGCGTACCGCGGGGAGCGAGCCGCCGCCGATCTCTACGTCGCCTACGCCGTCTACCTGCGACAGGCGCTGGCTGACGATGTTGGAGACGGCGTCGTAGATCTGGCCTGGGGTCTTTGTTTTGGACGTGAGGGCCAGGATGATGACTGGCGACGCAGCCGGGTTGGCTTTGCGGTAGGTGGGGTTGCTTCTTAATGTCGCAGGCAGGTCTACGCGGCTGGCGTTGATGGCGGCTTGGACTTCTCTTGCGGCGCCGTCGATGTTGCGGCTGAGGTCGAATTGCAGGGTGACTCGGGAGGAGCCTACGGAGCTGGTGGACGTCATTTCGTTGACGCCTGCGATGGTGCCCAGGTGTCTTTCCAGCGGGGTCGCGACGCTTGTTGCCATCGTCTCTGGGCTTGCTCCTGGGATGGAGGCTCTTACCGAGATGACTGGATAGTCGACTTGGGGGAGCGGGGAGACTGGTAGGACGAAGAAAGCTGCGATTCCTGCCAGGGCGATGCCTATGGTCAGGAGGACTGTGCCTATGGGGCGGCGGACGAAGGGGCGCGACAGGTTCATCGCAGTGCCTCGTTTTGCTTCCCGAGGCCGGGTCTCGGCCCGGCGGCCGACCTACTTTTCTTTGCTTCGCCAAAGAAACGTAGGCAAAAGAAAGGCGACCCTACTGTCTGCGTCCCTACGCTTCGCTTCGGGCAACCTGCGGTGCTCGCGTTTCGCGGGGTCTCGCCCAAACTCGCTTCGCTCAAACAAGGGCGAGCCCTGATCCGCGAAACGCTGCGCTCCTCGGCGCATACAGAAGGGCTTTGGATACCAGCGGGCCATCGCTTCGCTCGGCCAGTGGGCCGCAGCAGGCGCTTTGCGCCTGCTGCGGCTGGGATTGGTTGGTGCGCTGGCGCTGGCGCTCGCGTTGGCGTTTCCGTTTGCGCTGCCCTTGCTGTTGGCAAGGAGCCGCGCGCCGGCGAAGCCGCGCGCAGGGGCATTGAATTCGGCTGTTGGTACTCCCGGGCCGAGCGAAGCGACGGCCCGAAGCTCCCCTCCCCTCTGGCTGCGCCGAGGAGCGGAGCGTTTCGCGGATCAGGGCTCGCAGCTGTTTGAGCGAAGCGAGTTCTGCGAGACCCCGCGAAACGTGAGCACCGCAGGTTGCCCCGTAGCGAAGCGCAGGGGTCGCAGACAGTGGGGTCGCCTTTTCTTTGCTTACTTTCTTTTGGCGAAGCAAAAGAAAGTAAGTCCGCCGCCGGGCGGAACTCCCGGCCTCGGAAAGCAAACCAGCGGCAGGAGGTGAACCAGATCAAGCCGCCTCCTCCTCAAGCTCAGAAGAAGAAGCCCGAGCACTCCCCCCACCCAACCGATCAAACGCCAAATAAATAACCGGCGTAGTAAACAAAGTCAGCATCTGACTAACGATCAACCCCCCAAAGATCGCAAGCCCGAGAGGACGTCGCAACTCAGCCCCGTCCCCAAAACTGAACATCAGCGGCACAGCAGCAAAAAGCGCAGCCAAAGTAGTCATCAAGATCGGCCGAAACCGCAACAGAGCAGCTTGATGAATCGCTTCACGAGCAGACTTCCCCTGCGTCCGCTCAGCATCGATAGCAAAGTCGATCATCATGATCGCGTTCTTCTTCACGATGCCGATCAGCAAGATGATCCCGATGATCCCGATCACCCCTAGGTCATTGCCGGTCAGCATCAGGGCCAGCAAAGCCCCAACCCCGGCAGAAGGCAACGTAGACAAGATCGTCAGCGGATGCACATAGCTCTCGTACAGCACCCCAAGAACGATATACACACAAACCACCGCCGCCAAAATCAACCACAGCTGATTCGACAACGACTTCTCATAAGCCCCAGAAGCCCCCAGAAAAGTCATCGTCACACTGCTCGGCAGCCCGATCTCTTTAGCAGCCGCGCGAATCGCGGCAACCGATCCACCGAGCGAAACCCCCGGCGCCGTATCGAAGTTCAACGTACTCGCCGGATACTGCGCCACGTGCGTGATCTGCAGCGGCGCCTGCCGCTCGCTGATCTCCGCAAACGCCGACAGCGGCGTCGCCGTGCCCGACCCCGCAATGAGGTTCAACTGCCCCAGCGTCTGCGGCGTGTTCACCATGCCGGGCTGCGCCTCGAGGATCACGCGGTACTGATTCGTCTCGGTGAAGATGGTCGACACGATGCGCTGCCCGAAGGCGCTGTACAGCGCGTCATCCACCGAACTCGCGGTGATCGACAGCCGCGACGCCGTGTCGCGGTTCACGTTCACATACGCCGCCAACCCTTGCGCCCCGGCATCGCTGCTCACGTTGCGCACCTTGTCCGATTCCTGCAGCTTCGCCACCAGCTTCTGCATCCACTCGGTGACCAGCGCACTGTTCACGCCTTCGAGCGACACGCGGTACTCGGTCGGCCCGGTCTCGGCGTCAATGGTCAGGTCCTGCGTGGGCTGCAGGTACAGCGTGAGGCCGGCCACCTGCCGCACGCGCTCGCGCAGGCGCTCCATCACCTCCTGCTGGTTGTCGTGGCTGCGGGTCAGGTTGATGAGCATGCTGCCGGTGTGCAGCATCGTGTTGTTGGCCGCGTCCACGCCGACGAAGGAACTGAGGTTCTCGACGTCATGGTCTTCAAGAATGGCGCGCGCGGCCTGCTGCTGCAGCTGCGCCATGCGCTCGAAGGACACATCTTGCGCGGCCTGCACACGGGCCTGCAGCTGGCCGGTGTCCTGCGTGGGAAAAAGGCCCTTGGGGATCGTGAGGTACAGCACCACGGTCAGCACCAGGGTGAGCAACGCCACCAGCAGCGTGAGCGGCTGGTGCGCGATCACCCAGTGCAGCGAGCGGTCGTAGCGCACCATCACGCCGTCGAAGAAACGCTGGGCGCGCGCGCCGAAGCCGGTGCCCGATGCGTCCTTCTTCGGCTCGTGCTTGAGCCAGCGCGCCGACATCATCGGCACCAGCGTGAGCGACACCACGCCCGAGATCAGGATGGTGATCGCCAGCGTCACCGCGAACTCGCGGAACAGGCGGCCCACCACGTCGCCCATGAACAGCAGCGGGATCAGCACGGCGATGAGCGACACGGTCAGCGAGATGATGGTGAAGCCGATCTGCGCGGCGCCCTTGAACGCAGCCTGCAATGGCTTCTCGCCCTCCTCGATGTAGCGCGCGATGTTCTCGATCATGACGATCGCGTCGTCCACCACGAAGCCGGTGGCGATGGTCAGCGCCATCAGGCTCAGGTTGTTCAGGCTGTAGCCCAGCAGGTACATCAGGCCGAAGCTGCCGATGAGAGAGATCGGCACGGCGATGCTGGCGATGACGGTGGCGCGCAGGCTGCCCAGGAAGGCGAAGATCACCAGCACCACGAGCACCACGGCCAGCACCAGCTCCATCTCGACGTGCTGCACCGACGAGCGGATGCCGGCGGTGCGGTCGCTCAGCACCTCGACCTGCAGGCCCGCGGGCATGCCGGCCTGCAGCTCGGGCAGCTGCTTCTTGATGGCGTTGACGGTGGCGATCACGTTGGCGCCGGGCTGGCGCTGCACGTTCAGGATGATGGCCGGCGTGAGCTGCACCTGCCCGTCGACCTTGCGCCCGGCCCAGGCGCCCAGCTGCGTGTTCTCGGCGCTGTTGACCACGCGCGCCACGTCGACCATGCGGATCGGCGCGCCGTTCTTGTAGCTGACGATGAGGTTCTTGTAGTCGTCGACCGTGAGCAGCTGGTCGTTCGAGTTGATGGTGTAGGCGCGCTTGGGGCCGTCGAAGCTGCCCTTGGCGCCGTTGGAGTTGGCCGCGCTGATCGCGGTGCGCAGCGAATCCAGCCCGATGCCGTTGGCCGCCAGCGCCTGCGTGTTGGCCTGGATGCGCACGGCCGGGCGCTGCCCGCCGCTGAGCGACACGAGCCCCACGCCCGAGACCTGGCTGATCTTCTGCGCGAGCCGGGTGTTCACGAGGTTCTGCACCTCGGTGAGCGGCAGCGTGTCGGAGGTGATGGCCAGCGTGAGCACCGGCGCGTCGGCCGGGTTGACCTTGGCGTACACCGGCGGCGCGGGCAGGTCGGCCGGCAGCAGCGAGCCGCCGGCGTTGATGGCGGCCTGCACTTCCTGCTCGGCGACGTCCAGCGTCTGGCCCAGCGAGAACTGCAGCGTGATGATCGACACGCCCGCCGCGCTGGTCGAGCTCATGCGGTCCAGGCCCGACATCTGGCCGAACTGGCGCTCCAGCGGCGCGGTGACGGTGTTGCTCATGACCTCGGGGCTGGCCCCGGGGTAGAGCGTCTGGACCTGGATGGTCGGGTAGTCGACCTGCGGCAGCGCCGCCAGCGGCAGGAAGCGGAACGCCACCAGGCCGGCCAGCACGATGGCCAGCATCAGCAGCGAGGTGGCGACCGGCCGCAGGATGAACGGGCGCGAGGGGCTCATGGGCTGCGCCGTCCCTCACCACTGCGTTCACCACCGGCGCTGCCGCGCTCGGCCATGCGCTGCCAGCGCTCCAGCGCGGCCGGCTCGCCGCGGTCGAGGGCTTCGAGGAAACGCTTGCGGCGTTCGAGTTGTTCGGGATCGTCCTTGGCCGCATCGAGCATGCGCTGGCGCTGCTCAGCGGTAGGGAGCTTGGCGGGCGTGGTGGCCGGTGCGGGCGTCGTGGCCGCCGGCGCTGCGGCCGGCGCCGCTGTTCCAGCAGCGGGTGCAGCCGGAGCCTGCGAGGGCGAAGCCGGCGCTGCCGCTTCGGCCGGGCGGGCTCCGCCGCCTTGCGCACCACCGCCACCTTCCTGCCGACGTCCTCCACGCCGCCCGCCCGGCGCGGCCGCACCCGAGGCCGCACCGGCCGGCCGGTCGACCGTGGTCTGCACGCGCGCGCCATCCTTCAGGCGGTCGCCGCCTTCGGTGACCACGGTTTCGCCGGGCTGCAGGCCCTTGGTGATGGAGGCGAAATCGACGCTCGATTCGCCGCGCGTCACCGGCCGCTGCGAGGCCGTGTTCTCGGCCGTCACCACGTACACGTAGTCGCCGTTCGGGCCGTGGCGCAGCGCCGTGACCGGCACCACCACCGCGCTGCTCACGGTGCGCAGCAGCAGCCGCAGGTTGACGAACTGGTTCGGGAACAGCGCGCCGTCGGCGTTGGTGAAGCGCGCCTTGGCCTTCACGGTGCCGGTCTGCGTGTCGACCATGTTGTCGAGCGTGGAGAAGCTGCCGTCGGCCAACCGGCGCGTGCGCGTGCGGTCGAAGGCGGTGGTGGCGAGCGTGGCGCCCTGGCCCAGCCGCTCCTGCACCTCGGGCACGCGGTCCTGCGGAATGGCGAACTCGACGTCGATGGGCGCGATCTGCGTGATGGTGGCCACGCCGCCGGTGCTGCCGGTCGAGATGTAGTTGCCCGCGTCCACCGGCCGCAGGCCGATGCGCCCGCTCACCGGCGCCGTGATGCGGCTCCAGGCCAGGTTGAGCTTGGCGGTGTTCTCGTTGGCGCGGTCGATGGCCACGGTGCCTTCGAGCTGCTTGACCAGCGCGGCCTGGGTGTCGACGTCCTGGCGGGCGATGGAGTCCTGCCCGAGCAGCGTCTGGTAGCGCTGCAGCGTGACGCGCGCCGCGGCCAGCTGCGCCTCGTCGCGCTGGCGGGCGCCGGCGGCCTGCGCCAGCGCGTTCTCGAAGGGCTGCGGATCGATGGTGGCGAGCACGTCGCCCTTCTTGACCATCTGACCTTCCTTGAACAGCACGGCCGTGAGCACGCCCGACACCTGCGGCTGCACCGTCACGTTGGCCAGCGGCGTGACCGTGCCCAGCGCCTCGAGCTGCACCGGGATGTCGGCCTGCCGCGCGACGGCGGTGCCGACGGTGCTGGAGGCCGGACCCCCGCCGCCTGCCCGGCCGCCTGGCCCACCGCCGCCGGGGCGGCCTGCGCCTGCACCCGGTCCGCCCGCGCCCGGTGCCGGCGACTTGGAACGCTGCACCAGGTACCAGGCACCGCCCCCGAGCGCCACGAGCAGCAGCAGGGCCAGCAGGCTCCCGACCCATCGGCGCCGGCGCGCCGGAGGATGGGTCGGCGACACGACGGGTGGCAGGGGTTCGGGGGGCGTTTGGGAATCCATGGGCGGTGCGTGCGAAGGGGTGCGAAAAGGCGGCCTGAAGGGAGGCGGCCTAGAGTACAGCGCGAAATATCACTCCCGCAGTTTTCCGTGCCGTAAAGCGACGGTAAAGCTTCCGTTTGCGCGGCACCTCCGACATCACCGGGGCCGCCGTTCGCGCCCGCGACCCGCACTTCACGCCGCCCACCCGCATTTCGTCGCATGGCCGTGGCGGGGGCCGGGCGGCCTCGGCACAGTCCGCTCCATCGATTCCCTGCCCCCCTTTGTCTTCTTCCAACCGAACGGAGCCTCTCATGCTGATGCAAATCCTTCTTCACACCCCGAAGTGGGTGTTCGCCGTTTTCGTCCTGCTGGCCTGGCTCGGTGGCCGGCAGCTCGTGGCCAACCGCATCGGCCTGAACCGCGTGCTGGTGATGCCGGTCGCCATGGCCGGCCTGTCGTTCTGGGGCGTGATGTCGGTGTCCGGCGAGTCGGCCGGCGCCCTGCTCGGCTGGGCCGTGGCCGCGCTGCTGCTCATGGTGCTGGTGCTGCGCCGTCCGCTGCCGGCGACCACGCGCTACGACGCCGCGGCGCGCCAGTTCGAGGTGGCCGGCACCGCCGTGCCGCTGATGCTCATGATGGGCATCTTCCTCACCAAGTACGTGGTGGGCGTGTCGCTGGCCCTGCATCCGGAGCTGCGCCACCAGGCCGCCTTCGCCCTGGGCGTGCCGGCGCTGTACGGCGCCTTCAGCGGCGTCTTCGCGGCCCGCGCCGCGCGCCTGTGGCGGCTGGCCGCCGCGTCGGGCGCGATGGTCAGCGGCGCCCGCGCGGCCTAAGATTCTGCGCACTTCAGCCCCGCCCGCCCTTCGCCGCCAGGAACCGCCATGACCGTGCTCGTGTTGATCCTCAAGATTTCCATCTCGGTGGTGCTGCTTGCCTCGCTGGCCGAAGCGCTGGTGCTGTCGTGGCGCAACGGCTGGCGCAACTACGACTGGAAGGCGGCGGGCATCTCGGTGTTCGACTTCCTGGTGCGCGAATACCCGCTGCGCTGGCTGCTGCCGCTGGCCTTCTGGGTCGGCGCCATGGACTGGCTCTACGCCCACCGGCTCTTCACGCTGCCGATGGACCACTGGACCGGCTGGCTCGCCTGCTTCGTCGGCCAGGAGTTCTGCTACTACTGGTACCACCGCGCCGCGCACCGCGTGCGCTGGTTCTGGTGCACCCACGCCGTGCACCACTCGCCGAACCAGCTGAACCTGTCGGCCGCCTACCGCTTCGGCTGGACCGGCCGGCTCACCGGCACACTGGCTTTCTTCCTGCTGGCGCCGCTGCTGGGCATGCCGCCGCGGATCATCTTGCTGATGCTCACGCTGAACCTGCTCTACCAGTTCTGGATTCACGCGACCTGGATACCGAAGCTCGGCCCGCTCGAATGGGTGCTGAACACGCCTTCGGCCCACCGCGTGCACCACGCCTCGAACCTGGAGTATCTGGACGGCAACTACGGCGGCGTGCTGATCGTGTTCGACCGCCTGTTCGGCACCTACATCCCCGAGCGCGCCGACCTGCCCTGCCGCTACGGGCTGGTGAAGCCGATCACCTCGTACAACCTGTTCGAGATCGAGTTCAGCCAATGGCGCGACCTGTGGCGCGACCTGCGCTCGGCGCGTTCGCTGCGCGCCTTCGTCGGCTACCTCGTGAAGCCGCCGGGCTGGCGGGCGGACGGGCCGGGCGAGACCACCGAGGAGCTGCGCCAGCGCGCGGCCCTGCCACCTTCACCGCCGATGCCGGCATCGGCCGCCAGCGACTTCGTTCCCCTTTCACCTGCCTCTCTCAAGGAGCTGTCATGACCCCCATGTCCCCTTCCTCTTCTTCCTCCTCCTCTTCTTCGTCCGCCGACATCGAGCGGCGCGCCCGCCGCCGCGCCGGCGCCAAGATGGGCTGGTTCATCCATGCCTTCGTCTATGTGGTCGTCAACGTCGGGCTGGTTGCGCTTGCCGCCTCGCGCGGCCACAACTGGGCCGTGTACCCGCTCATGGGATGGGGCCTGGGCTTGCTGATCCACGGCGCCGTGGTCTGGCTCATCGCGCCCGGCGGCGGCCTGTACGACCAGCTGCTGGAACGTGAGCGCCGCGCGCTAGGTGGCGGGGACCGCCGGTGACGGCCACGGCGGACGACACGCCACGCCCGTCGCGCTTTCGCGCCGAGAACCTGCGAGACATCCTGCGGCACGGCCTGATCACGGCCGCCTTCTGCTGCGTCATCGCCGCGGCGCTGACCGTCTCGGGCATGGGCAGCTGGAGTTCGCAGATGGTGTATTCGCTGTCGATCGGAACGATCAGCTGGCTGGTTATCGACACCGGGCGCCTGTTCATCAGCGGCCACCAGAACGTGCTCTGGCCGCACGGGCCCTGGGGCTTCGTGCTGGTGGCCTTCGGCGTCACGCTGGGCTTCCTCGGCGGCGGGGCCATCGGGGACGCCTGGGTCGGTCGGCCGCTGTTCGACTTCACCGGCTTCGCCCGGCACCGGATGGTCTCCACCATCGTCATCACGCTGGCCGCCACCATCGGCATGTGCTACTTCTTCTACAGCCTCGGGCGCAGCAAGCACATGCAGCGCCAGCTCGACCTGGCGCAGCGAGACGCCACGGACGCCCGCCTCAAGCTGCTCGAAACCCAGCTCGAACCGCACATGCTGTTCAACACGCTGGCCAACCTGCGCGTGCTGATCACCGTCGACCCACCGCGCGCCGTGGCCATGCTCGACCGCCTGAACAGTTATCTGCGCATGACGCTCAGCGGCTCGCGCGCGCTGTCGCATCCGCTGTCGGCCGAGTTCGACCGGCTGGGCGACTACCTCGAGCTGATGTCGGTGCGCATGGGCGAGCGCCTGCGCTACACGCTTGAGCTGCCCGAGGATCTGCGCGATACGCCCGTGCCGCCGCTGCTGCTGCAGCCGCTGGTCGAGAACAGCATCCGCCACGGCCTCGAGCCCCAGGTCGAAGGCGGCGAGATCGCCGTGCGCGCGCGCCGCGAGGCGGGCGAACTGGTGATCGAGGTGAGCGACACCGGCGTCGGGCTCGACGCGACCCGGCCGCAGGCCTCGGAAGGCAGCGGCTTCGGGCTCGAACAGGTGCGCGAGCGGCTGGCCACCGTGTACGGTGAGCAAGGCCGCCTGAGCCTGGCCCCCGCGCCGACGGGCGGCGGGACGTGCGTCACCCTGAACCTTCCCCTGCCCGCCTGAACAGGCCCCACGACAACAACAAGAAGACGATGCCCCTCACCGCCCTCATCGCCGAAGACGAACCCCTGCTGGCCCAGGCCCTGCAGGCCGAACTGGCCGCCGCCTGGCCCGAGCTGCGCGTGGTCGCCACCGCCCGCGACGGCCGCAGCGCCGTGCGCGAGGCGCTGCGGCTGCTGCCGCAGGTGCTGTTCTTCGACATCCGCATGCCCGGCCTGGACGGCCTGGGCGCCGCCGCCGAGCTGGCCGACAGCTGGCCCACCGATGAGGCGCCGATGCCGCAGCTGGTGTTCGTGACCGCCTACGACGAATACGCCGCGCGCGCCTTCGAGGCCGAAGCCATCGACTACGTGCTCAAGCCCGTGCAGCCCGAGCGCCTGCGCAAGACCGTGGCGCGGCTGCGGCAGGCGCTGGCGGCGGCCGCGCCGTCGATGACGCCGCCCATCCCGCCTGACGAGGCGCTGGAGCGCTCCCTCGCCCAATGGCGCCAGGTGCTGGGCGCCGCCGGCGGGGCCCCGTCGGCATCGTCGTCACCGTCAGCGCCGCTGCGCATGATCGCCGCCAGCGATGCCGGCGGCGCCACCGTGCGCATGGTGCCGATCGACGAGGTGCTGTATTTCGAGGCCGCCGACAAGTACTTGCGCGTGCTCACCGCCACGCAGGAATACCTGATCCGCACGCCCCTGAAGCAGCTGCTGCCCCAGCTCGATGCCGACACCTTCTGGCAGGTGCACCGGGCAGTGGTGGTGCGCAGCGCAGCCATCGAGGCGGTGCACCGCGACGAGGCCGGCAAGCTGCACCTCGCGCTGCGCGGGCGGGCCGAGAAGATCCCGGTCAGCCGGCTCTACGCCCACCTGTTTCGCGCCATGTGAAATCTGCGCGCCCCGCACGCAGCAAAAAGCCGGCCTTTTCGGGGCCGGCTTTTTTCATTCAGTCACGAATGGCGTTGTAAATCAGCGCCAGTGGCCGTGTCCGTGGCCATGACCGCGGTGATAACCACGACCGTAGTAGCGCGGGCCGTAATAGGCCGGCGGCGGTGCGTAGTAGACCGGCGCCGGGCGGTAGTACACCGGCGGCGGCGGGCGGTAGTAGACCGGGGGCGGCGGTGCGTAATACACCGGGGCCGGCGGCGCATAGACCGGGGCCGGGTAATAGGCGGGGCCGCCCACGCCGACCGCCACGCCGGGCACGCCGACGCCGATCGACCAGCTCACGTCGCCGCGGGCGCTGGCCGAGGTGGCGGCAAACAGCGCACCGAAGGCCACCGCACCGGCAGCGGCCCATTTGAAGAGGGTAGAACGTGTGACGCTCATGATGTGGAACTCCTTGTTGAGGGGGCGTTGTGGGCCCATGTGTGTATTGAACGCCCCAAATGCAAACCGCGTGGACGCTGCATTGTGAAGAGCGTTGCCAAAAGTAACCCCGACAGGCCCCCCTCTAGAATGACGCGATGACCTCCCCGACCGACAAAAGCGGCACCAAAACGACCGCTGCACCGAGCAATTTCCTGCGCCATGTGATCGAGAACGACCTCGCACAGGGTGCCTACGCAGGCCGCACCTGGGGCGGTTCCCCGGGCGACGCCGCCCACCACGCCCAGGGCATGCCCGACCCCGCCAAGGTCCGCATGCGCTTTCCGCCCGAGCCCAACGGCTACCTGCACATCGGCCACGCCAAGAGCATCTGGCTGAATTTCGAGCTGGCCAAGGAATACGGCGGCGTGTGCCACCTGCGCTTCGACGACACCAACCCCGAGAAGGAAGAGCAGGAGTACGTCGATTCCATCCGCGACGCCGTGAAGTGGCTCGGCTACGAAACCTACCTGGCCGACCGCCCCAGCGCGCCCGGCACGATTCAGGAACACGAGTATTTCGCCAGCAACTACTTCGACTTCATGTACGAAGCCGCCGAGTACCTGATCGGCGCCGGCCTGGCCTACGTCGACGAGCAGACGCCCGAAGAAATGCGCGCCAACCGCGGCGACTTCAACACGCCCGGCACCGACAGCCGCTTTCGCAGCCGCACGCCCGACGAGAACCTGGCGCGCTTTCGCGAGATGCGCGACGGCAAGCTCGCCGACGGCGCCGCCATCCTGCGCGCCAAGATCGACATGGCGAGCCCCAACATCAACATGCGCGACCCCGCGCTGTACCGCATCCGCCGGGCCACCCACCACAACACGGGCGACAAGTGGTGCATCTACCCGATGTACACCTACGCGCACCCGATCGAAGACGCGCTGGAGCAGATCACCCACTCCATCTGCACGCTCGAATTCGAAGACCAGCGCCCCTTCTACGACTGGCTGCTCGACCGCCTCGCCGAGGGCGGCCTCGTCGCCAGCCCGCACCCGCGCCAGTACGAGTTCGCCCGCCTGAACGTGACCCACGTGATGACCAGCAAGCGCAAGCTGCGCCAACTGGTCGAAGAAAAGCACGTCGACGGCTGGGACGACCCGCGCATGCCCACCATCGCCGGCCTGCGCCGCCGCGGCTACACGCCCGCCGCGCTGCAGCTGTTCTGCGAACGCAGCGGCACCACCAAGTCGGGCGGCTGGATCGAGTACGCCAGCCTGGAGGCCGCGCTGCGCGACACCCTCGACCCCATCGCGCCGCGCGCCATGGCCGTGCTCGACCCGGTGAAGCTCGTCATCACCAACTGGGGTGAGCTGATGGGCAGCGACGACACGCTCGACGACTGCTCCGCCCCCGTGCACCCGCACCACCCCGAGATGGGCAAGCGCGAATTCAAGCTCGGCCGCGAAGTCTGGATCGAGCGCACCGACTACGAAGACGTGCAGCCCAAGGGCTTCTTCCGCCTGTTCCCCGGCAACAAGGTGCGCCTGAAGTACGGCCACGTCATCGAATGCACCGGCGCCACGCGCGACGCCGACGGCAAGCTCCTCGAAGTGCAGGCCACGCTGGTGCCCGATACCAAGAGCGGCACGCCCGGCGCGGACGCGATCAAGGTCAAGGGCAACATCACCTGGGTCGCCGCGGCCGATGCCGTGCAGGCCGAGGTGCGGTTGTACGAGCGTCTGTTCGCCGAAGCCAACCCCGGCAGCGGCGAGCTGCTGGACGAGCTGAACAAGCACAGCCTGGAGGTGTGCACGGCCTTCGTCGAGCCGTCGCTGGCGAAGGCCGAACCCGGCGTGGGCATCCAGTTCGAACGGCATGGCTACTTCGTGCGCGACACGAAGGGCGCCGCCGCCGGCGGACAGGTGGTGTTCAACCGCGCGGCGGGGATGCGGGACAGCTGGGCCAAGTAGGCCCGCTGCCGCACTCTCCCGCAAAGCCGGGGCCGTCAGGGCTCCGGCTTTTTTCTTGCGCCGAGCGTCGACAGACCCCGGCTATCCTGTCGGTTCATGAACGCTACGAGCCCTTCTTCTCGCCTGATCCGCTTCAACAAACCCTACGGCGTCCTCAGCCAGTTCACGCCCGAGGGCCGCTGGCGCGGGCTGAAGGACTTCATCGACCTGCCCGGTGTCTACGTCGCCGGCCGCCTCGATGCCGACAGCGAGGGCCTCCTGCTGCTCACCGACGACGGCAAGCTCCAGGCGCGCATCGCCGATCCGCGCTTCAAGATGGAGAAGACCTACTGGGTGCAGGTCGAGGGCGTGCCGACCGACGAAGCGCTGGCGGCGCTGCGCAACGGCGTGCAGCTCAACGACGGCCCCACGCGCCCCGCACGGGCACGCCGGCTCGATCCACCGCCCGACGTGTGGCACCGCGAGCCCCCCATCCGCGAGCGCAAGCTCATTCCCACCGCGTGGCTGGAGCTGGCGATCAGCGAAGGCCGCAACCGCCAGGTGCGGCGCATGACGGCGGCCGTGGGGCTGCCGACGCTGCGCCTCATCCGCGCCGCCATCGGGCCCTACACGCTCGAGGGGCTCGCGCCCGGAACCTGGCGGGAACAGAGCGGCGACTGAGCCGCCGCACCCTCAACTCCTCTTTCGAATCCTGTCCATGCACATGAACCTTCCTCTCTCCGATCTCCCTTCTGCCGCATTGAACCGCCGCAGCGCCGTGCTCGGCGCCCTCGGCCTGCTGGCACTGCCTGCCGGTGCCGCGGCCCCGGCCAAGAAGAACAGCAAACCGCAGGCGCCCGATGTCTGGCCACGCGCCTTGCTAGTGCCCGGCGGCGTCGCCCGCCTGTCGCTCGGCCCCGCCGCCACGCGCCCCAAGGCCTTCGCCGGTGACGTGCCGCTGCTGGTGCTGGGCGATCCGATCGAATGGACCGCGCTGGTCGGTATTCCGCTGGCCACCCCACCCGGCGAAGCCAGCATCAGCGTGCGCGCCGAGGGCAACAAGCCCGAGCGCCAGATCGCCTACACCGTCGCCCCAAAGCAGTACCGCGAACAACGCCTGACAGTGGCGCCGCGCACGGTCGACCTGTCGCCCGAGGACGAGGCTCGCTACACCAAGGAGCGCGATCACCTGACCGGCGTGATGGCCACCCTCACCGACCTGCGTCCCGACGCCGCGCTGCAGATGCGCGTCCCCGTGCCGGGCCGTCGCTCCAGCTCGTTCGGCCTGCGCCGCGTGTTCAACGGCCAGTCGCGCAATCCGCACAGCGGCATGGACATCGCGGCCGGCACCGGCACGCCCGTGCGCGCGCCGCTGGCCGGCAAGGTGATCGATACCGGCGACTACTTCTTCAACGGCGGCACCGTCTGGGTCGATCACGGCGGCGGCCTGCTGACGATGTACTGCCACCTGAGCCGATGGGACGTGAAGGTGGGCGATGTGCTCAAGGCAGGCGAGCCGCTGGCCGCCGTGGGCGCGACGGGGCGGGTGACCGGGCCGCACCTTCATTGGGGGGTGATGCTGAATCGGACGATGGTGGACCCGGCGTTGTTCGTTGCGGGTTGAGGCACCCAGCCGGAACGCCGTCATGAGTGACAAAGCGCCGACCCTCTTCACCGAAGCCTGCCTAGCCTCCTCGTTCGCGCCCACCGAACGCCGCGAAGCCCTCGCCCGCCTCAACACCCTCTTGCACCCCGCCCTGCAGCGGATCGTCGCCGCCGAAGTCGCCGCGGGCAACCGCGTCGTCGATGTCGGCATCGACTGGCCCGACGAGGGCTCGGTGCACGTCACGCTCCAAAGGCACTTCACGGCCCGGCACGCCGGCAAGCAGGCTGCGTTCAGCCTCTGCGACGACCCGCACTACTGGCATGCCGACTACAGCACCGCGGACAAACCGCGGCACCTGCTGATCTGCTGAAGAGAAGAACGCCGGCCTCAGAGCGGCCTGGTCAGGTACACCGCCTCGCGCCCGACAATCGTGCGCTGCGCGGGCATGAAGATCGTGCAGTCGTCGCACGGCGCGCGGATTTCGTCGGGGCCGTTGGTGGCGATCAGCTCGCCCTTGGCGAAGGTCTCGAAGCCGATCAGCGGGCGCACGAAGGCGAAGTCTTCCGACTTGATCACGTGCGTCTGGAGCAGCTCGAAGCGGCGCTGCTCGCCGGGCGCGGGCACGGCCGGGTCCTTGTCGATGAGGCCGAAGTGCGCCAGGAAGTCGAGCGAGATGGCGGTGGCCAGCTCGGAGGCCGAGCGCAGGAAATGCTGGCCGCACTCGGCCACCAGCGCCACGCCCTTGCCGTCGGCCCGGCCATGCTGGCCGTGCTGGATCAGCGGCGTGCCCGAGCCCAGGCCGTCGGGCATCACCAGGTGCACCGACGGGCGGCCGATGGCCATGGCGGCCTCGGCGTTGCGGTCGAAGGCCGGGTACACCCAGAACGGGATCACGGGCTGGCTCGTGGAATGGATGTCGAGGATGTGGTCGGCCGCGCTCACCACCGGGCGCAGCTCGCGGGCGCGGCGCAGCTCGGGGCTGTCCTCGCTGCCGTCGAGCCATTCGGGCGACCACACGCGGTTGAGGTTGTGCACCAGCTGGCGGCTGTCGAAAGGCAGCGCCTCGTTGAAGGACTCGTAGGCCGCCACATTGGCAAAGCTGACGGTGAGCGTGCCGATCTTCGGGCGCACGCCGGTGTCGAGCAGGTGCGTGGCGGCGGTCATGCCGCAGATCTCGTTGCCGTGCGTCAGCGCGTTGATCAGCACGTGCGGGCCGGGCTTGCCGGACTCGAAGCGGTGCACGTAGTCGATGCCGACGTTGCCCTCGCGGTAGGCGGACAGGTCGCGGGGGAGGACTTCGAGGGCGGGGGGCAATTGGGTCATGGGGTGGTGAACAGGTGGGATCGGGGGCCGCCGGCAAGTTTGCTACAGCTGGCAAATTCGTGCCGTGCGCCGCAAATCCCCCGATGCGGCTCATGTCCTGAGCCGCAACGCCCTCACCAGTTCACTTCCCGCTCCGGCGTCGCCGAAATGTGGTGGATCGACAGATCCGCCCCGTCGTACTCCTCTTCCTGCGACAGCCGCAACCCCATGGTCGCCTTGAGCACGCCGTACACCACCGCGCCACCGATCAGCGCCCAGACCACACCGAGCAAGGTGCCGATGAGCTGCGCCCACAGGTTCACGCCGCCGATGCCGCCGAGCGCCTGCGTGCCGAAGATGCCGGCCGCGATGCCGCCCCAGGTGCCGCACAGGCCGTGCAGCGGCCACACGCCGAGCACGTCGTCGATCTTCCATTTGTTCTGGGTGCGGGTGAACATGAAGACGAAGATGGCGCCGGCCACGCCGCCCGCCACGAGCGCGCCCAGCGGGTGCATGAGGTCGGAGCCGGCGCACACGGCCACGAGGCCGGCGAGCGGGCCGTTGTAGACGAAGCCGGGGTCGTTCTTGCCCATGGCCAGCGCCACCAGCGTGCCGCCGACCATCGCCATCAGCGAGTTGACGGCGACCAGGCCCGAGATCTTGTCGATGCTCTGTGCGCTCATCACGTTGAAGCCGAACCAGCCCACGCACAGCACCCACGCGCCCAGCGCCAGGAACGGGATGTTCGACGGCGGGTGTGCGCTGAGCGAGCCGTCGCCGCGGTAGCGGTTGCGGCGAGCGCCCAGCAGCAGCACGGCCGGCAGCGCGAGCCAGCCGCCCACGGCGTGCACGACGACCGAGCCGGCGAAGTCATGGAACTCGTGGCCGGTGACCGAGGCGATCCAGCCCTGGATGCCGAAGGCCTTGTTCCAGGCGATGCCCTCGTACAGCGGGTAGACGAAACCGACGATCACCGCGGTGGCGATCAGCTGCGGCCAGAACTTGGCGCGCTCGGCGATGCCGCCCGAGATGATGGCGGGGATGGCCGCCGCGAAGGTCAGCAGGAAGAAGAACTTCACCAGCTCGTAGCCGCTTCTTGCCGACAGTTCGGTGGCGCTGACGAAGAAATGCGTGCCGTAGGCCACGCCGTAGCCCACCAGGAAGTACACGATGGTCGACACCGAGAAGTCGACCAGGATCTTGACCAGCGCATTGACCTGGTTCTTCTTGCGCACGGTGCCCAGTTCCAGGAAGGCAAAGCCGGCATGCATGGCCAGGACCATGATGGCGCCGAGAAGGATGAACAGCGCATCTGCGCCCTGTTTGAGTGCGTCCATGAGAGCTTCTTGCAGGTTTTTGGTTTGATTTGGTGCGTCGCACCCGAACGGATCGGGGCGCCGGCGCAGGAAAGCAAAAATGGTGCCCGAAGGCTCTTTGATGGTGCGAAACGACCCAAGAGTGGGCTGATTTCGCGGGGCACGCACCGGATCGGAACGCGCCGCCGAAGCGTTGCTCGGCCCGCTCAGCCTGCGCCGCCGCGCAGCGCGTCGCGATACCGCCGGCTGCAGGGCACGCTCGTGCCGTCGTGCATGTGCAGCCGGGCGTCGCCGCCGTCCAGCGGCTCGATCTCCTTGATGCGGCCCAGGTTCACGGCGTGGCTGCGGTGCACGCGCACGAAGGTGGCAGGGTCGAGCTGGGTCAGGAAGTCTGTGAGCGTGGCGCGCAGCAGGTAGTCGTGGCCGTTGACGTGCAGGCCGACGTAGTTGCCCTCGGCCTGCAGCCAGTCGATGTCGGTGGCGGCGATGAGGAATTCGCGGCGCAGCTTGCGCACGAGGAAGCGTTCGGGGCGGGCCGGCGGTGGGGCTGCCGGCGGGGGCACGTCCTGCACGGAGGGTTCGAAACCCTCCGGTTCCGCCAGCGCCTCGGGCACCGGCGCCACGCCCTCTTCCGGCAGATCGAGCACGCGCGCCTCGCCCTGCAGCCGCAGCATGAAGAGCCGGTAGGCCCACACGCCGAAGACCATCGTGGCGTAGACGCGCACGTCCTTCAGGTACTCGTAGCCCCATCGCCCCATGGCGCCGGCGAAATCGTAGGGCTCGCCGGCCACCGCGTACACCGCGGCACGCAGCCCGAACATCGCCGCGACGTGCGCCAGGCTCAGGAGCACGCTGGCCACCAGATGCCCGGCGAGAAAACGCACCCAGTGGTCGCGCGCCAGCGGCGACAGCCGGCGCTCCACGGCCACCAGCACCGGCACCAGCGCCAGCAGCGCGATGTGGCTCGACACCTCCCAGGTAATGACCTCCCAGTTCGCGCGCGGCACGGCGCGGCTGCGGGCGTCGATGAGCGCGACCACGGTGCTGATCGCGGCGTGCACCGTCATCAGCACGATCCAGAAGCCGACCTCGACGTACCGCCGGATCGGTTCGTAGCGCTCGTACAGGTTCTTGTGCGGCTCGCTCATGCGGGGATTCTCGCGAACCGGGGGCCGGATTTCGTCCCTGGGGGCCACCGTTCGTCACAAATCCGGAGCGATCCGTCCCGGCGATGGCCCCGGGGACGGGCGCGGGGGCCACGATGGCCGCCGTTTCTTCGTTCCAGGAGCCCGCCATGCCCTCCGATTCCGTTTCGGCCCTCGCGCCGCAGCGCCGCCACGACATCGACGCCCTGCGCGCCCTCGCCTTCCTGCTCGTCATCCTCTACCACGTGGGCATGTACTACGTGGCCGACTGGCCCTGGCACCTGAAGAGCCCGCACGCGTCCGAGTGGCTGCCGTGGCCGATGCGGGTGCTGAACCTGTGGCGCATGGACCTGGTCTTCCTGATCTCGGGCGTGTCGCTCGGTTTCCTGAGCCGGGGCCAGGGCACCTGGGGCCTGCTGCGCAGCCGGGGCCTGCGGCTGATGCTGCCGCTGGCCTTCGGCATGGCGGTGGTCGTGCCCTACCAGGCCTATGCCGAGGGCGTGGCGCGCGGGCTGGTGGCGCCGGGCTTCGGCACCTTCCTGCTGCGCTACCTGTCGATGGACGCGCCGTGGCCCAAGGGCGCGTTCGCGGGGGCGGAGTTCGGCATCACCTGGAACCACCTCTGGTACCTGCCCTACCTGTTCGTCTACACGGCACTGGTCGCGCTGACGCTGCCGCTGTGGCGCTCGGCGGCCGGCCAGTGGGTGCGGCAGCGCTTCAACGGATTGCGCGGCTGGCAGCTGCTGGTGCTGCCGGCGCTGCCGCTGCTGGCGTGGACGGTGCTGCTGGCGCGGCACTTCCCGGCCACGCACAACCTGGTGTGGGACTTCCACCTGCACAGCATCTACTTCACCGTCTTCCTCTACGGCTACTGGATGGGCGTGGACACGGGCATCTGGTGCGAACTCGAACGGCTGCGCCGCGTGTCGCTGCTGCTGGCGGTGGTGGCGATCGGCGCGTTCATCGCGCTGCGCGTCGGGGCCGTCGTTGCACCCAAGGGGCTGCTGATGGACGTGCTGCGCACGGCCTACCTGTGGCTCGCGGTCGCCACGATCCTGGGCCATGGCCATCGCCACCTGAACCGCCCCTGGCCGTGGCTGCGCTGGGCCAACGAATCGGTCTACCCCTGGTACATGCTGCACCAGACGCTGATCGTCGCGGGGGTGGCGCTGCTGGTGCCGCTGGCGCTGGGCCCGGTGTGGGAGCCCGTGGCGCTGGTCGCCGTGACCATCGTCGGCTGCTGGCTATTGACCGACGGGCTGATCCGCCGCATCGGCTGGTTGCGCCCGCTGTTCGGACTGAAGCGCAAGCCCGAGCCGGTGATGGTTATGCCGCCTGCTTCGGCTTCGGCGTCGTCGACGCCTCGTCCACCGGCACCAGGATGGCGTTCGCCGTCGCCACGAGCTTGAGCTTGTCTTCGCCTTGGCCTTCAGGCTGCGCGAACAGCTCGGCCCCGACGAACACCTGCTTGCGCCCCGCCTTCACCACGCGCCCGCGCGCCACGAAGGCCTCGCCAATGGCGGGCGAGATGCAGTTGATGGAGAAATGCGAGGCCAGCACGCGGCCCGCCACGGTGGCGGCCGCGAAGCCGCTCACGGTGTCGAGCAGCGCGGCAATCATCCCCGCGTGCAGGAAGCCGGTGTACTGGCCCATGTCTTCCTCGCGCCATTTCATGCGCAGTTCGGCCTGCCCGTCGGCGGCCTGGGTGACGTCGAAGCCGGCCCAGCGGTTGAAGGCGACCGAACGGTTGATGGCCTGGATCGTGTCGAGCATGGGGGTGTCCTTTCAGGGTGAATCAATGGAGGGAAGGCGAGACCCACTCTAGGAAGCCGGGCCGCCGCGCACCGTCTCTTGGGTGACCGGTTCGCCGCCGGCAGATGCCTGCGCGACAGCAACGCGTCCGCGTCACATCGGCGTCATAAAAAAACTTCGCCACGCCTTAACCCCGTTCGCCCGCCCCGTCCGTAGAAGCGGAGATTCGTCACCGACTTTCTTCCGGAAGGCTTTCCATGCACACACCGTTCTCCGCCCGTCCCCTCCTGCGCGCCACCGCCCTCGCCGCCCTCTGGCTGGCCGCGGGCGCGGGCGCCCATGCGCAGCTGCAGGCCGATGCCTCGCGCATCACGCAGGTCAAGGTCTACCCCGGCAGCGCCACGGTGGAGCGCGTGGCGCGCGTCGCGGCGGGCAGCCGCTCGGTCACCTTCGCCTGCCTGCCGGCCGGGCTCGACGTGCAGAGCCTGCAGGTGTCGGCCGGCGCGGCGGTGCGCGTGGGCGAGACCTCGGTGCTCAGCGAGGCGCGCGAGCTCTCGGCAAACTGCGCCACCAGCGCGCTCGACGGCCGCATCCGCGAGCTCGAAGACCGCAAGGCCGCGCTGCAGGCCGAGACCGATGCGCTGGGCATGGTCACGGGTTATCTCAAGGGGCTGTCGGGCGGCGAGTCGGGCCCCGGCACACGCGCGCCGATGGACGCGCGCAACCTCGCGGCCATGACCGAGGCGATGCGCCGCTCGGGCCAGGACGCGCTGCTCAAGCAGCACCAGATCCAGCGCCAGCAGACCGACCTCGACCGCCAGCTCAAGCCCCTGCTGGCCGAGCGCGGCCGCACGCAGGGCCAGGGCGCGCAGGTGACGGCCGTCACCGTCACGCTGGCCGCCAGTGCCGACGCCGACGTGAAGCTCAGCTACCAGGTCAACGGCCCGGGCTGGACGCCCAGCTACCGCGCGCTGCTCGACACCACGACGCGCAAGGTGCGCATCGAGCGCCAGGCGCTGGTGGCGCAGGCCACGGGTGAAGACTGGCGCGGCGTGAAGCTGGTGCTGTCCACCGGCCAGCCGCGCCGCGAGACCACGGGGCGCACGCCGAGCGCGTGGCGCATCGGCATCGAGCCGCCGCCGCGCGCGAACGCCGAGTCGGCGTACATGGCCGCGCCGATGGCCGCAGCCCCCTCGCCCATTGCCGCCGACCGCAAGATGGCCATGGAGCGCGTGCGCGAGCCGCTGTTCGACGTGAGCGTGTTCGACAACAGCTTCGCCACCGAATTCGCCGTGCCGCAAAGCATCGACGTGCCTTCCAACGGCCAGCGCGTGACCCTGGCGCTGGGCCAGCATGAGGACACGGCGCAGCTCGCCGCGCGCACCAGCCCGCGCGTGGACCCGAGCGCCTTCCTGGTCGCCGAGATGACGCAGCCCTCGGGCGTGTGGCCGGCCGGTCCGATGCAGCTGTACCGCGACGGCAACTTCGTCGGCCAGGGCCGCTGGAACGCACCGAGCGACGCGAAGCTCACGCTCTCGTTCGGCCGCGACGAACTGGTGCGCGTGCAGGTCGAGCCCGAGCGCGACAACCAGGGCTCGGGCGGCTTCGTCGGCTCGCGCGCCGAGCGCCAGGTGCAGCGCGCCTATGTGGTCGAGAACCGCCACCGCACGCCGATCGCGGTGCAGGTGCTGGAGGCCGCGCCGGTGTCGGTCGACGAGCAGGTGCGCGTGACCACGCGCTTTGCACCGCAGCCCGCCGAGCAGGCATGGAACAAGCAGCCGGGGCTGGCGATGTGGCGCTTCGACCTGGACGCGGGGCAGACGGCGCGCGTGTCGGCGGACTACACGATCGGGTATCCGAAGGATGCGCGGTTGCAGATGCGCTGATCGGGCGTGTTCAGGGCGTGTGCACAGGCCACCGGGTACTTCCCTCCGCGAATGTCCCCCGGCCTGCGGCCTCCTCCTTGATTTCGCTGCGGGAAGCACCCAGTGTCCTGCGCACGGGGCACGCTGCTGGTTCTCCCCAGCGCACAGGGCTCAGAAGTCGAACTTCGCCGACACCTCGAAAGTCCGCCGCGGCGCCAGCAGCACCTGGCTCGCGGCGCGGCCGGTCCAGGTCGCGTAGAGCCGGTCCGTCAGGTTGCGCACGCGGAAACTCAGCAGTGCGTTCTTCAGGCGGTAGCTCACGGCCGCATCGACCGTGGTGAAGCCGTTGATGCGGATCTGGTTGGCGTTGTCGGTGTACATCGGCCCCGTGTGGTTCAGCGACGCGAAGTACTCGAACTTCGAGCCGTCGGGCCGGTAGGTGGCAAAGATGTTGGCCATGCGCTCGGGCACGTTCGGCGGGGTCTTGCCCACGCGCGAGACGTTGCCGGCTTCCACCAGCGTGTCGAAGCGCGCATCGAGCGCCGCGAGGTTGCCCGCCAGCGTCCATTCGCGCGTGGGCTTCCACACGGCCGACAGCTCGAGGCCGCGCGACGACTGGCGACCGTTGTTCACGGTGGTGGCGGCGTTGTTCGGATCGCGCGAGAGCACGTTGTCGAGTTCGATCTTGTACAGCGCTGCGGTCCACTCCAGGTTGGCCGCGGGCAGGCTCTGCTTGAAGCCCACCTCGGCCTGCTTGCCGCGCGACATCGGGAACGCGGCGTTCGACGCCGACAGCAGGAAGAGCGATCCCACCGGCAGCGTGGCGTTGGTGTACTGCGCGTACAGGCTCGACTGCGGCGACAGGTCGTACACCGCGCCGATGCGCCCCGAGGTGGCGCGGTAGCTCGCGCCGAAGCGCGTGACGCTGCCCGCGTTCAGGTCCCAGATGCGGCGGTCGACCTCGGTGCGGTCGTGGCGCAGGCCGCCGACCAGCGTGAGGTCGCGCATCGGCTTGAGCGCGTCTTCCACGAAGACCGAGGCAACCTTCACGCGCGAGAAGGTGTCGGCGCGGTTGCCCGCGCCGGTGGTCAGCGCGGGGTTGTCGTCGAAGTAACCGGTGTACGGGTCGAACACGGGCACGCGCAGTTGCGCAGCGGTGGTGGCGCTGCTGTTCGAGAAGCGGCGCTGGCTGCCGAAGCGGGTTTCGCTGTACTCGCCGCCGACGACGAAGCGGTTGTCCAGTCCGGCGATCTTTCCCTTGTGCGTGGCGTCGAAGCGGTCGAGCCAGAAGTCCTGGTCGTGCGTGATGAGCGTCTGGTCGCGCGCGATGCTGGCGGGCGGCACGAAGGTGGCGCTTTCGGAGTTGCGGAACATGCGCTTCGATTGGTTGGCCGAGAACTCGTTGCGCCACGACCAGCCGCCGTCGAGTTGTCCCGTAAGGCGCGCGCGCAGCCAGTAGGTTTCGGACGAGTTCTCGTCGTCGCGCACGTTGTAGTTGGTGCGCGCCATGCGCCGGTCGATCACGCGGCCGTCGGGCGTGCTGACGACGTTCGTCGGTTGCGTGGCGAAGCTGCGCGGCACGAGCGGCGTGCCCCAGTAGGCGTCGTTGTCGTCGCGCAGGTAGTCGAACGACAGGTCCAGCTTCACCGAGCCGCCCAGGTCCACCAGCAGGCCGCTCGTGAAGTGATCGATGCGCTCGCCGTTGCGGTCGATGGTGCCCACCTTGGTGTCGTTGCGGCTGTAGTCGAGCCGGTAGGCGCTGGCCTCGCCCAGCGCGCCGCCGAAGCCGAAGGCCGCGCGTGTGGAGCCGTAGCTGCCGTACGAAAGCAGCGCTTCCTTGTGCGGGTTGCTGCGGTCGGGCCACTTGGTCACGAAGTTGACGATGCCGCCGATGGCGCCCTCCCCGTCGAGCACCGAGGCCGGGCCCTTGAGCACTTCGATGCGCTCGTAGTTCCAGGTGTCCTGCACGCGGTTGGTGACGCCCGCGCCCGAGCTGCGCACGCCGTCGTACAGGTACATGAGGCTGGTGAAGCCGCGCAGCGACAGCGTGGTCGGCGACGACGGCGGGCCCCCGCCCGACAGGCCCGCCATGCCGCGCAGCGCCTCGCTGAAGGTGCGCGCGCCGCGCTGCTGGATCGCGTCCTGCGACAGGATCTCGACCGAGGCCGGCGTCTCGCGCACCGACAGGCCCAGGCGCGAAGCCGAGCCGCTCGACTCATCGAGGTGCAGGCTGTTCGCGTCACGGCTGCCTTCGATGGTGACGGTGCCGAGTTCGGCGTTGTTGCTGCTGCTGTCTTGTGCAGAGGCGACTTGCAAGGCGGTGAAGGCGGCCAGCGCGACGGTGGTGCGGGTGAACGGGGTCATGGAGCGGTGCGTGGAAGAAATGAAGAAAGCGTCAGGCCACCGAGAAGCGCCGCAGCCGCCAGGCCGCGAGCCCGAACAGCAGCAGGCTCGGCACCAGCAGTTGCAGCACAGCGAGCGCGGCCTGCCCGCGCACGAGCTCGGCGGGCTCCTCGTGCCAGGCGAAGGTGGGCATGCGGTCGAAGTCGGCCGGGGCGAGCGCATCGCGCGCATCGATGCGCGGGAAGAAGAAGGCCTTCCACGCTTCGTGGTGCGCCACGGTCTGTGCGTCGAAGCGCGCATGGCGCCGTGCGCCGTTGCCGGCCAGCGCGGTCATGCCCTCGTAGGCCACGGCCGCCGGCGACACCGCACCGAAGCGGCCCACCAGCGCCTGCTGTGTCGCCTGCTGCGCGTCGAAGCGCGCGAGCGCGGGGCGGATCGCTTCGTCGACCTCGCGCTGGATGCGGTAGTTAGCCAGCGAGCGGCCGGCGATCTCGATCTTGCCGTCGCGCGGCACGAGGATGGCGCCCTGCCCCACGTGCTGGTACTCGGTGCCCAGCAGGTCCTGGTAGCGCTTCATCGCCTCGGCCGTGACCACGCGCTGGCGCGTGGCCAGTTCGGTGCGCGACGGCGCGGGCGCGGCCTGCGTGACGGCCAGGTTCAGCAGCACGGGCGCGACCAGCACCAGCAGCACCCAGGCGATGACCAACACCATCGCGTTCGTCGCCGACGAGGCGCCGAAGGCATTGACCGCCACCACCAGCGCGAACCAGAACAGCGCGTAGGCGCCCACCAGCAGCGCCCACCACAGCGTGGCGCTGCCCGCGCCAGCTGCCGTGAGCCCCGCATGGCGGGCAATCCACAGCACCGCCACCGGCAGCAGCACGGCCGGCCCCAGCAGCACCGCCGCGCGCACCGTGAGCTTGCCCGCGAGCAGCGTGCGCAGCCGCAGCGGTTGCGACAGCAGCAGGCGCAGGGTGCCGTTCTCGCGCTCGGCCGACAGCAGGTTGTAGCTGAGCGCGAAGATCAGCAGCGGCAGCAGGTAGACGATGACGAAGGCCAGGTCGAAATGCCCGCTCAGCAGGTGCCACGGGCTCTCGATGTCGCTCGGGTTCATGAACACCACGCGGCTCTGGTTCGTGACCTGGTACTGGCTCGGGAACAGGTCGCTCTGCCCCAGCGCGACCGGGCCCAGCGGCGCGGTCGGCAGCAGCACGTGCTGGCCGCCGTAGCTGCTGGCCATGCGCGACGGGTCGGCCGGGTTCTCGAAGGGCGTGGGCTGCGCGGTGCCGGCCAGGATGGCTTCGAGCAGCGTGCGTTGCGTGGTGCGGGTGTCGCGGTCGGCCTGCGCCACCGCGGCCTGCGCGCGGTCACGCTGGGCGGTCTGCAGCAGGCCGTTGCCCAGTGCATAGGCCACGAGCAAGAGGAACAGCGCACCGACGACCCAGAGGCCGCGCTCGGCAAGCATCAAACGGACTTCCTGGCGCATCACGGCCAGCAGACGCCGGCCTTGGGGAGGATGAATGGACATGGGTGGCATCCCCTCTCAGAGCGCGCGCTGGCGCAGGGTGGCGAAGGCCGCGAACGCCACCGCGAGCAGCAGGCCGGCGCACAGCACGAGGAAGCTGCGCGCCTGGTGCCGCAGCGCCCACCCGGCTCCCGGCGGGTGGTAGTCGAAGGGCGGCACGGTGGCCCAAAGCTCGGGCGTGGCCTGGTAGGAGAAGTGGCGGTCGCCGAGCGGATCGGCATGCGCGACGAGGTCCTTGCTCATCAGGTCCTGGATATTGCGGCGGTGCAGCTCGGCGGCCGTGGTGAAGCGCCGGTGGTGCGAGAAGTCGGTGCCCGCCATGCCCATCGAGAAGCTGCGCACCGCGAGCAGCGGCAGCAGCAGGCCGCTCCACTCCTGCACCTTTTGTTGCTGCTCCCAGGTGTCCCACAGGCGGCCGTAGTGGCGGTCGTACACGGGGTACGAGGCCTGGTCGTCCAGGCGCAATGCGATGCCCCACTTGCTCAGCGGCACGTCGCGCCCCCAGCGCTCGGTGGTGCCGAAGTTCTGCTGCCAGACCTGGTTCGACACGGCCTTGAGTTCCGCGCCCAGCGCCTGGTTGAACACCAGCCGCGTCGGGCTCGGGAACCAGGTGCGCGAGAGTTCGGAGAGCACGCGCGGCGCCATCACGGCCTGCCCGATCCACAGCGCGAGCAGCACGGTGATCGCCATGCGCGAGGTGGACGACAGCGCCGACACGCCCAGCACCAGGCACACGAAGATCCCGAGGTAGACCGCGTAGCCCAGCGACCACGCGCCCAGCCGCAGCAGCGCATCGACGCGCCCACCCGGCTCCGCGCCCACCGCCACGGCGACAGCCGCGACCAGTGCCGCCGGCACCAGCAGCACCGCGAGCAGCGCCGACAGCGCGAGCGCCTTGCCGGCCAGCAGGCGCAGCGGCGCCACGCCCAGGCTCAGCGTCTGGCGCAGGATGCCCTGCTCGCGCTCGCCCGCGAAGGCGTTGAAGCCCAGCACGATCACCAGCAGCGGGCCGAGCACCTGCAAGATCCAGCCCACCGACAGGTTGCCGAAGCGCTGCAGGCCGGTCGCGTCCTGCGCGGCATTGAACTTGACTTCGCTCTGGCGGTGCGCCTGCAGCCACACGGTGCTGCCGATGTAGGGGTTGATGCCCGCATCGACCATCGACAGCGGCGGCTCGGGCTTGAAGGCATGCATGCCCTGGTGCGCGGCGTCGTGCGGATGGCGCTTGTCCTGGTGCAGCCAGTCGCGGTAGTCCATGGCCTGCGCGGCCACCTGCTCGGCATGCGCGCCGCGCTGGTGCGCCCAGCCGACGGCCAGCGCGGTGAGGAGCAGCACGGCCACGAGCCCGCCCGCCCAGTACAGGCGGCCATCGCGCAGGCGTTCGGTGAATTCGCGTCGGGCGATCCAGCGCATCGTCATCGGGTCAGGCCCTCATGTGTTGCAGGTAGAGGGACTGCAGGTCGGTCTGGCCGATCTGCGCGCCGTCGAGGCTTTCGACCAGCCGGCCGCGCTTCATGATCCCGACGCGCGTGGCGGTCTGCTGTGCATGGAACAGGTCGTGCGTGGTGGTGAGCACGGCCACGCCGCGGTCGGCCGCGCGGCGCAGCAGGTCGGAGAACTCGGCGGCGGCATGCGGGTCGAGCCCCGAGGTGGGCTCATCGAGCAGCAGCGCCTTGGCCTCTTTGGCCAGCGCCACCGCGATCCACACCTTCTGGCGCATGCCCTTGGAGTACATGCTGACGCGCTTGTCGGCGGCCGCGTGGTCGAGCCCCACCTCGGTCATCAGCGCGAGCAGGCGGTCGCGTGGCAGCTCGTGGCCCAGTGCGAGGCCGGCGAAGAAGCGCAGGTTTTCCAGACCCGAGAGCGTGCCGTACAGCGTGACCTGCTCGGGGATGTACGCCACGTCCTGCTTGGTCGCGACCGGGTGGCGCGTGACGTCGGTGCCGTTGATCTGCACCGTGCCGTCGGTCGGCGCGATGAAGTTCAGGAACAGGTTGATGGTCGTCGTCTTGCCCGCGCCGTTGGCACCCAGCAGGCAGTAGATGTCGCCGCCGCGGATGTCGAGGTCGAGGCGGTCGAGCGCGGTGTGCGCGCCGTAGCGTTTGGTGAGGCCGGAGGCTCGGAGCATGGCGGAGGGATTCCGATGGAAGGAAGAAAGGAAAGACGCGCGCAGGCACGCCCCGGCGTAGGCACGCCGATGCGGTCATCGAGGGGAATGGAAGGCGGCAGCGAGGCCGCCGCGCGTCAGCGCTTGTTCTTGTTTTTCGCGCCGCCTTGCCGCGCCTTGAAGCGCGGGTTGGACTTGCAGATGACGTAGGTGCGGCCGCGCCGCGTCACCACCTGGCAATCGCGGTGACGCTTCTTGGCTTCCTTGAGCGAGGACAGGACTTGCATGTGCGTGGCCGGGGAGTTCGTTCGGACACGCGAATATACGTTATTGCGAATTCATTCTCAATAACTTTGTTGACCTTTCCCCGGCATCCGGGGCCCCGCCGTCGTCAGTGCGGCGGGTGCGCCTTCGGCGCTTTCGCGCCGGCGTCGACACAGGCGGCGCACAGGCCATGCAGCGTGACCTCGTGGTGCGTCACCTGGAAGCCCTTGGGGGCCAGGTCGTGCATCGGCCCCGGGCAGGCGTGCAGCAGGAACACCTGGCCGCACTGCGAGCAATGGAAGTAGTGATGGTGGTGGTGCCCTGCATCGCCACCTTCGCTGGCGCCGTGCGAATGGTGGTCGTGCGGGTCGGCCTTGCAGGCCACTTCGTAACGCGCCGGTTCGCCCGGCAGCTCGACCTTGGCGATCTCGCCGTCGGCCAGCAGCAGCGAGACCTGGCGGTACACCGTCGACAGGCTGATCTCGGGCACGATGGCCCGTGCGTGTTCGAGGATTTCGGGGGCGGTCAGCACGCGGCCCGCGTCGCTGAAGGCGGAGAAAACGGCGTTGCGCTGGCGCGTGAGACGTTGCATCTCTCGATGATAGGGGCGGCCCGCGCGGCCTTCAGCGCGGCGCGCGCAAGACCTTCACGCGTCGGCCGTTGGGCTGCTGTCTGCGTCGGGCGCCTCGGGCTTGGCCTTGCCTTTCTTGCCGCGCGCCGCCTTCTTCGCGGCGCGCTCGGCGTCGGCGCGCTGGCCGGCGGCCAGCCACTGCGCGAACTCCTCGGGCGTCTCGAGCGTGATGCGCCCCAGGTTGCCGGCGCGGAACTCGTGCATCACGATCTCGGCCGCCTTCTGCAGGTTGACCTTGCCCTTGCCCAGCAGCGCGCCGCGCTTGCGGCCGATGGTGTCGAGGACGTCTTCGTCCTTCATGCCGGCCAAGGTGGCGGCGTCGAGCTCGACGAGCTTGAAGCGCGCGACGATGCCCTCGGCGTAGTTCGCCTTGAGGTAGTCCAGCAGCTCCAGCGCCACTTCTTCTTCATCGAAAGCGTTGCGCCCCACCGCGCCGCTGGCCGCGAGGTTGTAGCCGCTCTTGGGCACGATGATGCGCGGCCACAGCATGCCGGGCGTGTCCCACAGGTAGAAGTCGTCGGCCAGCGTGATGCGCTGCTCCAGCTTGGTGATGCCGGCCTCGTCGCCGGTCTTGGCCTTGCGCCCGCCGGTGAGCGTGTTGATGAGGGTCGACTTGCCCACGTTGGGGATGCCGCAGATCAGCACGCGCATCGGCTTGGCCATGCCGCCGCGGTTGGGCGACAGCTCGTGGCAGGCGCGCACGATGCGTTGCGCGGGCGTGGTCAGGCTGGCATCGAGCGCAATGGCGCGGGTGTCGGGCAGCGCGTTGTAGTGCGCCAGCCAGGCCTCGGTGCGCACGGGGTCGGCCAGGTCCTGCTTGTTGAGCACCTTCAGCGTGGGCCGCCCGGCCGTGAGCTCGGCCAGCATCGGGTTGGCGCTGGAGCCGGGCAGGCGCGCGTCGAGCAGTTCGATCACCACGTCGATGTCCTTCACCCGTTCGGTGATGGCCTTCTGGGTCGAATACATGTGACCGGGGAACCACTGGATCGCCATCGATGGATGCTCTTTCTTTCGCGCTGTCTGGAAGGGGGCCGGCCTCGCAGGCCGGGTGCGCATTGTGAACCGGGAAACGGACCGATTCCTCGTTGCTGCGCTTTTGATAGCACCAACTGGCGTATTCACTGGCTTGTTGGCCGCCAGATCACCCCTAGAATCCGCGCGTTGCGCCTGCAGCCGTTTCAAAAAGTCACACCGAGGGAGATCCTTTTCATGGTCCAGCGCCTTGCCGCCGCCCTGCTCGCGGCCACCACCATCCTGTCCGCCACCGCGGCGCATGCCCAGCGCCCGTCGCCGCCGCCCGGCCCGCTGACCGACGGCTTCCTGTGCTGCAACATGCGCACGTATGGCGACTCGATCAGCGACATCAACTACGACGAACAGGGCACGAGCATCGTCCCCGTGGGCACGCCGGCGCGCATCACGGCCTACGACTTCCGCTTCTTCAACCTCGATCTCGCGGGCAAGCCCCAGCGCATCAAGAACGACTACAGCCGCAACATCACGCTGATCGACTTCGCCAAGCGCTACGTGGTCACCGAAGACCCGAAGCGCAAGATCGCCAGCTTCCCGCCTGCAGTGGGCGCCGCCATCCTCGCGGGCAAGGTGATGCCGGGCATGACGCGCGAACAGGTGCTGATGGCACTGGGCTACCCGGTGGCCAGCGAGAACCCGAGCCTGGACGCGCCGGTGTGGCGCTACTGGCGCGACAGCTGGTCGGAGTTCCAGGTGAACTTCGACGCGCAGGGCCTCGTGAAGGACGTCGCGGGCAATGCCGTGGCGCTGAGCCGCGTGCTGGCCGCCGCGCCCTGAGCACCCTTGATCATCCCCGGGTTCGTGTGCGCGGCATGACACGCGCAACACCCGGGAGGGTTTTGCATCGCGAAGGGCGATTCCGCCCCTATGATTTGTCCGAAGCACGGCGCCGCCACGTGCGTCGGCCGGATCGAAACCCCTGAATGGAGTGCCTGCGATGAAACCCGTCTCCGAACTGCTCAAGCGCCACGATTCCGCCGCCTGGCGCACCTCGCCCGACACCAGCGTGTTCGACGCGCTGGCCACGCTGGCGCATTTCGAAGTGGGCGCGCTCATGGTGATGGACGGCGAAAAGCTCGTGGGCTTTTTGTCCGAGCGCGACTACACCCGCAAGGTGGCGCTGCAAGGCAAGAATTCGAAAGAGATGAAGGTCGCCGAGATCATGACGCCCGACGTGATGACCGTCACCCCGCAGACCCGCACCCGCGCCTGCATGGCGCTCATGAGCCAGCGCAAGTTCCGCCACCTGCCCGTGGTCGACGGCGACAAGGTGGTGGGCATGATCTCCATTCAAGACCTGATGGACGACATCATTTCCGAGCACGAGCAGACCATCACCCAGCTGACCAGTTACATCCAGAGCTGAGCACGCTGCGATGCCCCGGAAAAGAGGGGCAACACACCTACGCACAGGGGCACTCTTTCGGGTGCACAGTGAAGTCTCGTTCACCATCCAGCAGGGACATACGCAATGCAGATCCAGGTCAACACGAGCAATGGCATCACCAACAAGGACACGCTGGAGCGCTGGGCAGACACCGAGATCAAGCAGCACCTGAGCCGTTTCGTCGAAGACGTGACGCGCGTCGAGGTGCACCTGAGCGACGAGAACCACGACAAGGCCGGCGGCGGCGACAAGTGCTGCGTGATGGAAGCGCGCCTGGCGCACCACCAGCCGCTCGCGGTGACACAGCACGCCGCCAGCCTCGACGAGGCCTTCCGCGGCGCGGCCGACAAGCTCAAGCGCCTGCTCGACAACACGCTGGGCCGTCTCAACAACCACCGCGCCCGCGATTCGATCCGCCGCGACGGCGAGGGCTTCGTCGCCGAGTAGTCGAGTCGAAGCTCAGCGCGCCGGCTTGCGCTTCGGCGCCGGCAGGCGCTGCGGCGTTTCCACCGGAATGAGCGGCGGGCGCCGCCCGTCGGCCATCCAGGCATCGTAGAAATCGATCTTGCGATCGACCAGCGACAGCGCCTGCTGCCAGTCGGCAATCGTCTGGTGCACGCGCGCGCGGTGCGCCTCGAGCAGGTCGCGCCGCTGGCGCAGCGTGGCCTTGCCCTGCAATGCGAGCGCCGTGTAGTCGCGCATCTCGGCGATCGACATGCCGGTGCGGCGCAGCCGGTCCATCAGGTCGAGCCAGCCCACATGCAGTTCACCGTACACGCGCCGTCCGCCCGCGTCGCGCGCCACGCCGGGCACGAGGCCCTGCGATTCGTACCAGCGGATGGCGTGCACCGTGCGGCCCGTGCGCGCGGCCAGTTCGCCGATGTGGAACGACGGTGTGGTGGTGGCGACGGGGTCAGCCGGCATGGGCGGTCGGCGCGTCGAGCGCCCGCTCGACCAGCGCGGTGTCGAAGTACTCGGTCAATGTTTTCACCTGGCCTCCTTCGAGTCGGTAGACGTAGCAATAGCGGTTGTTGTAGCGCTTGCCGGCCTTGGTGGGCACGTCGCCGCTGAACAGCACCACCACGCGGTCGCCTTCCGCAACGATGCATTCGGTCTTGCTCACATAGGGCCCGGCGAACTGCCCGAACAGCGGCTTGATCAGCTCTTCGCGGATCGCCTGCTTGCCCTGGTAGGTGCGCGACCAGGGCGTGCTGCCTTCCAGCGTCCAGCTGGCGTCGTCGGCCAGGCTGTCGATGAAGGCCTGGCCGTTGCCCTTGTCCAGCTCCGCGTGGATGCGCTGGACCAGGGCCTTGTTGTCGATCGTGTGCATGGCGTGATTTCCTTGGATGAATGAAGACACCGGACATCCGGTGAATTCATTGGAAATGCTCGAGTGCGCTCGAAGTCAAGCGCCATGCACCGAACGACGGTGAGATCAGCCCCGGCCGGCGTTCGCCATGCCCTTGGCGACTTCGTTCGCGCCCTGGGCGGCGCCGCTTTGCGGCACGGCCTCGCCCTCGCGCGCGGTCACTTCCGACAGGCGCGCGGCCAGCTGCTCGGGCGTGTCGGCGGCAATGCCCAGCCAGGCGCCCTGCGTCAGCGTGATGTGGGCGGCCTCGAAAGTGCCGGCGCCGGCGCAGAGGATGGTGCGGTTGGGCGCGTCCTGCGCGGCCAGCACCAGCATCGCGGGCACCACGGCCTCGGGGCGGAAGGCCTCGAGCATGTCCTTGGGGAACAGGTCTTCCGTCATGCGCGTGGCGGCGGTGGGCGCCAGGCAGTTCACGCGGATGTCGTTCTTGGCGCCTTCGATGCTCAGCGTCTGCATCAGGCCCACCAGCGCCAGCTTGGCGGCGCCGTAGTTGCTCTGGCCGAAGTTGCCGTACAGGCCCGACGACGAGGTGGTCATCACGATGCGGCCGTACTTCTGCTCGTTCATGAGCGCCCAGACGGCCTTGGTGCAGTTCACGGCGCCCATCAGGTGCACGTCGACCACGAGCTTGAAATCGTCCAGCTCCATCTTGGCGAAGCTCTTGTCGCGCAGGATGCCGGCGTTGTTCACCAGGATGTCGACGCGGCCCCAGGCGTCGACCGCCTGCTTGACCATGGCCTGCACGGCCTCGAAGTCGGTCACCGAGGCGCCGTTGGCCATGGCTTCGCCGCCGGCCGCCTTGATCTCGTCGACCACCGCCTGCGCGGCGCTGACCGAGCCGCCCGAGCCGTCGCGCGCGCCGCCCAGGTCGTTGACCACCACCTTGGCGCCGCGCGCCGCCAAGGCCAGCGCATGCTGGCGGCCCAGGCCGCCGCCCGCGCCGGTCACGATGGCCACGCGGCCCTGGAAGTCGATGGAGGTGCTGTTGCTCATGAGGTCTCTGCTCGCTGTCTGAACGGTGTGGGTCGGTGTTGGTGAGGGTTGCCAATTGACAACAACCCAACGTTTTACCTCAGTTCCCCGCCCCGTTCGCCGCCGGGCGCCCCCGGCGGGAGTCACCCATGCGACGGCTGGACCGTGGCGCAGTACGCCACCAGCTGGTCGAGTTCGGCCGATTTGTCGAAGAAGGCGTCGGCACCCAGCTGCTGCGAGCGCAGGCGCATGTCGGCGGTGGCGTAGTTGCTGAGCACCACCACCTTCTGGTGCGGCGAGCGCTGGCGGCAGGCGTTCAGCACGGCCAGGCCGTTGCCGCGCTGCAGGAACAGGTCGACGATGGCCAGGTCCCAATCGCTCTTGTGGTCGCGCAGCCAGTCGAGCGCTTCGTCGGCGGTGCTGGCCGAGGCGATCACGTGCGCATCGACCACGTCCTCGAGAAAGTCGACCAGGTTCTCGCGGATCACCGGACTGTCCTCGACCAGGTAGGCATGGAGCGTCATGGTGGGTGTCTCGGGTCCGGAACTGGGCAGCGCATGACGCCATCTTCGGGGCTGGCCGCCGCGCCACGGTGAGCCGGACAGGTCAATGGCTGTAGGCCATCGGCCAGCGGCGCTGTCGGCATGCGCCGGCCGGCGCCGCCGTGGCGCCGCCGTGGCGCCGCCGTGAGCATGCTTCAGGCTGCGACCGGCAGGCGGCCAGGAGCCATGCCCAGGCGCGCCGGCGAGACGTACTGCTCGCGGTAGATCTCGAAGGGCATGGTGTCGGCCGCCTCGATGCGCTTTTGCGCCTGGATCGACTCGGCCGTCATCTGCTCGAACCCGGCCTGCTGCGCGGCCGAGAACGGCAGCGCCAGCAGCGCGGCGCGGGTCTGTTCCGACTGGGCGCGCACGAAGCCGACGAAGGAGTTGCCGTGCTGCTGCTCGATGGCCGCGAGCACGCGGGCCGAGGGCAGGCTGTCGGGGTTCTCGAGGCCGGCCTTGGCGGCGCGCACGGCGTCGACGTGCTGCGTGCCGCCCTGCGCCGCGTCGAGCGCGGCGGCAATCGGCAGGCACTGCTCGACCAGCTCCAGGCCCCAGTCGGTGAGCGCGACCTCGCGCCCGTCGCGGCGCAGCTTCAGCCCCGGCTCGCGGCCGCGCGCGGCCGTGAGGTGCTGGTTCTGCGCCAGGTCGGCGATTTCTTGCGGGGTGTCGTCGGGGCTGTCGTTCAGCAGGCAGTGCAGCAGGAACACGTCGATGAAGCGCATGGTCTGCGCATTGATGCCGACGGTCTCGAAGGGGTCGAGGTCCATCAGGCGCACCTCGACGTACTCCACGCCGCGCTCGCGCAGCGCATGCAGCGGACGCTCGCCGGAGTGGATGACGCGCTTGGGGCGGATGGTGCCGTAGAACTCGTTCTCGATCTGCAGCAGGCTGGTGCCCAGCTGGTTGTAGTCGCCGCCCAGGTTGCGGATGCCGATGGCCTCGTAGGCCGGCCACGGGCGCGTGAGCGCGTCCTGCAGCGAGGCGCCGTAGCCCTCCAGGCTGTTGTAGCTCACGGCCAGCGAGGCCTGCGCCTCGCTCTGGTAGCCCAGGCGGCCCATGCGCAGCGAGGTGCCGTGCGGCATGTACATGCTGCCGTCGCCCAGCGGCTGCAGCTCGTGCGGGCGGCCCGCGACAAAGCTCGAACACAGGGCCGGCGAGGCGCCGAACAGGTACAGCAGCAAGAAGGCCTGGCGGCGGAAGTTGCGGATGAGCGCGAAGTACTCTTCGCTCGACACCTCCGGCAGCGACCAGTTGTAGTGGATGCCCGAGATGGTCTGCATGCGCCGGCCATAGCGGTGGCTCAGGCCCATGCGGTACACGCTCTTGGCGCGGCCCACGTTCGACGAGCCGTAGCGGCCGATCGGAATGGTCTCGTCGGTCGGCAGGCCGCAGGGCATGCTCGACACCCACAGGCGCTCGTCGCCGAGCTGGTCGAGCACGCGGTAGGTGAACTGGTGCACCCGCGTGAGCTCTTCGAGCGCCGACTCCACGCCCGCGTGCACGCCCGTGATGAGTTCGAGCTGCGATTCGCTGAAGTCGGTCGTGATGTGCGGATGCGTGAGCGCCGAGCCCAGCGCCAGCGGATGCGGCGTGAGGGCCAGCTTGCCGTCGGGCAGCGCGCGCAGGCTTTCCTTCTCGATGCCGCGACGCATTCCCTTCAATCGCGCGGCCGGGAGTGCACCCAGCCTCTCCTGCAATCTGTTGCTCATGTTCTTATGACCCATCAATCTTCTGTGGGGCTGGAAGGTAGCACGGGCGGACAGGCACTGCTGAAGCAGGGAATCCCGCATCCGGCTATGCTGTTTTTTGCTACTTTTTTCATAGCTGCCCTCTCAAATACCACCGGCCTTGCGGCGCGCAGCGGGGTTCGAAATTCAGGCCTTGGGGCGGCCCGCCGACAGGTCGATCTCTTCCGACTGGTAGACATGGATCGACGGCACGCCGTCGGCCATGGCCGCGAGCGCCTTGCCGAAAGCGCGCGACGCATCGACGCGAAAGTGCGCCTGCAGCGCCGCCATGTCGCTCCAGCGCTCCACGAAGGTGAGCTGCAGCGGGTCTTGCACGTCGGTCGTGACGTCGTGCGAGATGCAGCCGGGCTCGGCGCGCGAGCGCAGCACGTGTTCCACGCTGATGGCCAGCATCGCCTGCAGGGTGTCGGCCTTTGCCAGCGCGTGTCCGATGACCAGGATCATGGGGGTCTCCTTCTGTGCGTTCTTTCGGGGTGACAGGATCAGGATGGATGCGCGCGCGGCCCGGCGTGGCGGGCCTTCAGCCGAACACGCGCAGCAAAAAGCGGTTGAGGTCGGCGATCTCTTCCATGCAGACCGAGTGCGCCATGGCGTACTCGTGCCATTCGACCGGGTGGCCCAGCGCCACCAGCGCGTCGCGCGACTGTTCGGCGCGCGCCAGCGGCACCACCGGGTCCTGCCGGCCGTGTGCGAGGAACACGGGCGTGTCGTGGTTGGCGCCGTGGCGCTCGGCCGCCGTGGTCGCGGCGATCGGCAGATAGCCCGAAAGGCCGACGATGCCGGCCAGCCGCTCGCCGTGGCGCAGCCCCGTCATCAGCGCCATCGCGCAGCCTTGCGAGAAGCCGGCCACCACGATGCGGTGGGCGGGAATGCCGCGTGCCTTCTCGTTGGCGATGAGGGCCTCGATGCTCGCCTGCGAGCGGCGCAGGCCGGCCTCGTCCTCGCGCGCCACCAGGTCGGCCACCGCGATGTCGTACCAGGCGGGCATCTCGTAGCCGCCGTTGATGGTCACGGGAATGACGGGCGCGTTGGGGAACACGAAGCGCACCGGGCCCACCGCCGACAGGTCGAGTTCGCCGGCGATCGGCACGAAGTCGTTGCCGTCGGCACCCAGGCCGTGCATCAGGATCACCGAGGCGGTGGGGTTCGGGGCGGTTTCGATTTCGATGGGAGGACGGGACATGGTCAACGAAGGTATTCAGGAATGCGAATGCCCGGACCTTAGCGCATTCGGGCGACCCGGGCAGCGGCGAAACGGCCGGTTGGCTGACTTGCACCTCGCAACATCCGGGCCTTCGGGCCGCCCCGGCGCCCTTGCCGGCACAAGGGAGCGCCGGATGCAACACAATGGCGTTTCGCATGAAGACCACCCCGAACCCGTCCCCGAAGACCTCGTCGCCCGGCCCCGCCTTCGACAGCGAGGCGCTGCTGCGCGGCAGCGGGCTGCGCGTGACGCGCGCCGCCCAGACCGTGCTCGAGCTGCTCGAACACGGCTCGCAGCCGCTGACCCACGAGGAAGTGGCCGCCGCCTACACCGCCGCCACGGGCGAGCCGCCCGACCGCGTCACGCTCTACCGCGTGCTCGACCGGCTGGTCGAGGCCGGCCTGTGCGACCGCCGCGTGGGCGCCGACCGGGTCAACCGCTTCGCGCGGCACGTCGACACCGCCTCGGGCAACACCTTCGAATGCGACCAGTGCCACAAGGTGCTGGCCCTGCCCTCCGACCCCGAACTGCCCAAGGTGATGGGCCGGCTCGGCAAGGCGCTGCGCAAGCAGGGCATCGACACGCGGCACACGGCGCTCACGCTGCACGGCATGTGCGGCGACTGTGCCCGATAGCTCGCCGAGCCGACCAGGCCGCGCGTGTACGTCTCCCGGCACCACCGCCAGCCCGACCTCGGCGCGAGCCACGCGCTGATCGACGCGCATCCGCTGGGCGCCTGGGTCGTTCAGGGCGCCGACGGGCTGGTCGCCAACCACCTGCCCTTTCTGCTCGACCGCTCGCGCGGCCCGTTCGGTACGCTGCTCGGCCACGTGTCGCGCGCCAATCCCGTGTGGCGCGAACTCGATGCCGCGGCCCCTTCGGTCGTGATGTTCCAGGGGCCGCAGGCCTACATCACGCCCGGCTGGTACCCCGGCAAGGCCGAGCACGGCCAGGTGGTGCCGACCTGGAACTACGCCGTCGCCCATGCGCACGGCATCGCGCGCGCCATCGACGACGAAGCCTGGCTGCTCGACCTGCTCGCGCGGCTGACCGCGGCGAACGAGGCCGGCCAACCCGTGCCCTGGCAGACCACGGACGCGCCCGAGACCTTCATCCGCAAGCTGGCGCGCGCCGTGGTGGGCATCGAGATCCCCATCGACCGCCTCGAAGGCAAGCTCAAGGCCAGCCAGGACGAAGCCCTGCAGGACCGTCAAGGCACGGTGCAGGGCCTGGCCGCCGTCGGCAGCGAGAACGCGTCGGCCATGGCGCGGCTGGTGCAGCAGGCGATGCAGCCCGGCAGCGCCGGCGACTGAATCTCCCGCGCCCTACGCGTTCCACGACGGAAACGGATCGGGCAGGTTCTGCCACCACGAGGGGCCGAAGCGCATCTCGTTGGGCGTGAGCAGGCAGGCATCGAGCCGCGCGCGCAGTGCGGCTTCGTCCATGCCGATGCCGATCAGCACCAGCTCCTGGCGCGCGTCGCCGGTGGCGTCGTCCCAGTTCTTGCGGATGAGTTCGAGCCCGTCGGGGTCGGTCGGCCAGTGTTCGCGCGGCACGGCCGCCCACCACAGGCCCGCCACGCCGTAGCGGCAGGCACCGCCGGCCTGCGACCACGCACCCGCGCGGGTCGGCCGGCTCGCGAGCCAGAAGAAGCCCTTGGAGCGCACCACGCCGTCCCACTCGCTCTGCACCAGGTCCCAGAAGCGCTGCGGATGGAACGGCAGGCGCGACCGGTAGACGAAGCTGCGGATGCCGTAGGCCTCGCTCTCGGGCACGTGCTCGCCTCGCAGCTCGGCCAGCCAGCCGGGGGCCTGCTCGGCCTGCTCGAAGTCGAACAGGCCCGTGTCGAGCACGCGGTCGAGCGCGACGCGGCCGAATTCCGACTCCTCGATGCGCGCACGCGGGTTGAGGCTGCGCAAGATGGCCATCAGCCGCTCGCGTTCCTCGGCCGTCACGAGGTCGGTCTTGTTGACCACAAGCACGTCACAGAACTCGATCTGCTCGATCAGCAGGTCGACCACCGTGCGCGTGTCCTCGTCGCCGAGCGACTGGCCGCGCTGGCCCAGGCTGTCGGGCGAGCCGTAGTCGCGCAGGAAATTGAAGGCATCGACCACCGTGACCATGGTGTCCAGCCGCGCCACGTCGGCCAGGCTCTGGCCGTCCTCGCCCGCGAAGGTGAAGGTCTCGGCCACGGGCAAGGGCTCGGAAATGCCGGTCGACTCGATCACGAGCTGGTCGAAGCGCCCTTCCTTGGCGAGCCGCTTCACCTCGATCAGCAGGTCTTCGCGCAGCGTGCAGCAGATGCAGCCGTTGCTCATCTCGACCAGCTTCTCGTCGGTGCGCGACAGCGCGGCGCCGCCTTCGCGCACCAGCGCCGCGTCGATGTTGACCTCGCTCATGTCGTTGACGATCACCGCCACGCGGCGGCCCTCGCGGTTGTGCAGGATGTGGTTGAGCAGCGTGGTCTTGCCGGCGCCCAGGAAGCCGGACAGCACGGTGACGGGAAGACGATCGGCCATGAGGGCAGGCTCCGTAGTTGCAACAAAATTGCATTATATGGATTGACGCAACTCAGTTGCATTTCATGAGAACGTGACCGACAGGCGCGCGCTCGCCTACCATCCGGCACATGACCGATTTGTCTGCCTTCGTCGCCCCGCCGCCCTCCGACGTGCCACACGCTGCCGTCGTCGCCGCCGCGTCGGCCTGCCTCGACCGCTTCACGGCCGCGTTCAACGCCTCGGACACGCGCGGCATGGACGCCGAGCTGCACTTTCCGCACACGATGCTTTCGGGCGCGCAGCGGCTCGACTGGCCCGCGCCCGGCCAGCACCCGGCCGATTTCTTCGACACGCTCAAGGCCGGCGGCTGGGCGCGCACGCAGTACGAAAAGAAGGAGCCGGTGCTCGTGAGTCACGACAAGGTGCACTTCGTCGTGCACTACACGCGGCGCGATGCGGCCGGCGCGGTGCTCAGCACGCACGCCAACCTCTGGATCGTCGTGCAGGCCGAGGGGCGCTGGGGCATCGCCCTGCGCTCGTACTGAATGAACCCGAAAGAAAAAGGACCGCGTCCCATGTCCCCTTCCGCCCTGCAGCTCGTCTGGCCGTCGCCCGAGCACCTGCCCGGCTACATCGCCGCACTGGAGCGCGGCTGGTCGCCCAACAACCTGCGGGCCGAAGCCGGCCGGGAAGAACTGGCGCTGATCCGCACCGACCCCGACGGCTTTCTCGCCGGCCTCGTCGACCGCGAAGCCAAGGGCCCGCCCATCGCGCTGCCCACCGGTGGCACCGTGCCGCGGCTGCCCGGCTACCGGCGCTGGCTGTGGGACGGCGAGTTCTGCGGCAGCATCCAGCTGCGCTGGCAGCCGGGCACCAACGCCCTGCCTTCGTACTGCCTCGGCCACATCGGCTACGGCGTGGTGCCATGGAAAAGCGGCCGGGGCTACGCCACCGCCGCGCTGCGCGCGCTGCTGCCCAACGCGCGCGCCATCGGGCTGGACCACGTCGAGATCACGACCAGCCCCGACAACCTCGCTTCGCAGCGCGTGATCCGCGCCAACGGCGGCGTGCTGGTCGAGGAGTTCATCACCGCGCCCGGGCTCGGCGGCGCGCCCGAGCTGCGCTTTCGCATCGACGTGCGCGAACTCGGCTGACGCTACATCTCGAACGCCTTGACCTGCCGCCCGTCGATGTCGGTAAAGCCGTAGGCACGCGCCAGGTCGGCCACGCGCAGCACCTGGCCGGTCTTGTCGAGCACCTGCGCATCGGCCGCCAGCGCGGCCACGGCGCGGCCCAGGTAGCGCGGCGACTCGGTGCGCGCCAGCGCGGGGCGCTCCTGCCAGTGCGCCTCGTCGGTCTTGTGGCCCGCGAGCACGAACTCCGTGCGCATCCAGCCCGGAGACACCGCCACCGAGGCCACCCCGTGCGGCTGCAGTTCCTGCGCGATGCCAAAGGCCAGCCGCGTCATCGATGCCTTGGCGAGGTCGTAGAACAGGTTGCCGCGCAGGTAGTGGCCGCGGTCCCAGAAGGTGGTGGTGACGATCAGGCCCTGCTTGCGCGCCACCATGAACGGCGCGGCGCAGCGGCTGGCCACGAGGTGGTTGCGCACGCCGCGATCGAACATCGAATCCCAGTTGGCGAGCGGGTGCTCCCAGAACGGCGCCTCGAAGACACCGGTGAAGCTTTCGTGACCGCCCCAGGCGTTGTTCACGAGCAGGTCGAGCCGGCCCTGCTCGCGCTCGACGCGCGCGAACAGCGCCGCCACCTCGTCTTCCTTCGTGTGGTCGCAGGCCACGGCAATGCCGCGCCCGCCGAGTTGCGTGACCTCCTCGGCGGTGTCGTCGATGGTGCCGGGCAAGGCGGCCAGTTCGGACAGGGCGAGCAGCTGCCCGTAGCTGTCGGCCGGCCGCGCGCGGGTGCTGCGCCCGGTCACGTACACGGTGGCGCCGGCCGCGCCCAGTTCCTGCGCGATGCCGCGGCCCGCGCCGCGGCTGGCGCCGGTCACCACGGCCACGCGGCCCGCCAGCGGACGGTGCGCGGCGTCGGGGGTGGAGGGGGCTGCTGTCATGTGTCGTTGCTCCTTCGTTCGGTGAGGGTCCTTGGGCAGGACAGGCCGCCACGATAGGCCGGCCTCAGCGCGCCGTCTTGGAAGAAACCGAAACCCGGCGCCCGAGGAACTCGGTGGGCGTCACGCCGCACAGGGCGCGGAACTCGTTGACGAGGTGCGACTGGTCGTAGAACCCGTGGTCCAGCGCCATGTCGGCCCAGGCCGGCGCGCTGTGCAGGCGCAGTGCGCGCAGGCAGGCATGCAGCCGCGCCAGCCGGCCCCAGGCGCGCGGCGACAGCCCGACGTGCGCATGAAAGAGCTGCTGCAGCCGGCGCTCGCCCACACCGACCGCCTGCGCCACCTCGCGCAAGGCCTGGCGCCCGTCGGCGGCGGCGATGAGCCGTGCAGCGTGCATCGCGGCGGCCGGTGGCGTGCCAGTGCCGGCTTTCTGCAGGCGCTTCATCAGGGCCTGCTGCAGCAGCTGCGCGCGTGCGACATCGCCGTGCGCCTCGGCCATGCGCGCGAGCAGCGTCGAGCCCTCGCCGCCCCAGAGTTCATCGAGGTGCACCGCGCGGCCCGCGATCTCGCCGGCCGGCGCGCCCAGCAGCGCCGCCGCCGCACCGGGGCGCAGCGCCACCGACAGGCCTTCCACCGTGTCGCGCATCCGCACCACGGCCGGTGCAGCGAAGGCGCCGATGGCTTCGACCGCCTGCCCGGGTGCGTCATCGGCCGAGGGCGCGTCGCCGAAGTTGAAGACCAGCCGGATCGCGCCGTCGGGCAGCACGCGCTCGCGCACCTCGTGGCCGGGCGCGAAGGTCTCGCGGTACATCAGCAGGTGCGAGACATGCGACCGCAGGGCCGGTGCGATCGGCAGCACCTGCAGCGTGCCGTCGGGCACGCCCGATTCCGGCCCGTGCAGCGGGTCGTCGTGAAGCCGGAGGAAAAGGCGTTCGCCCATGGCGGTCGATTGTGAGGAAAAACCCGCCGCCGCGCGACCCGGCGGGCACGGGCCGACAATCGGCCGGCTCCGCTTGTCCACCTGTCGTTCGCATGCCCGATTCCGCCCTCCCCGTGCTCTATTCGTTCCGCCGCTGCCCCTATGCGATGCGGGCCCGGCTCGCGCTGGTGGCGAGCGAACAGCGCTGCGAGCTGCGCGAGGTCGAGCTGAAGCGCAAACCCGCCGAGATGCTCGCGGCCTCGCCCAAGGGCACTGTCCCCGTGCTGGTGCTCGACGGCGGCGCAGCGGTGCTGGAACAGAGCCTGGACGTGATGCTGTGGGCGCTGCGCCGCCACGATCCGCTGCGCTGGCTGACGCCGGAGCGCGGCACGCTCGACGACCTGCTCGCGCTGGTGGCGGCCTGCGACAACGATTTCAAGCCGCTGCTCGACCGCTACAAGTACCCGGCGCGCTACCCCGCATCGGAAGGCTCCGCGCGCGACGACGGCGCGCGCTTCCTGCAAGGGCTCGAAGACCGGCTCGCGATGTCGGCGCAGCTGGCCGGCGCGCACGCCACGCTGGCCGACGCGGCGCTGATGCCTTTCGTTCGCCAGTTCGCGATGGTCGATGCGGCCTGGTTCGACACGCAGCCGTGGCCGCGCCTGCAGGCCTGGCTCGCGGGCTGGACCGCATCGGACATGTTCGCGCGCATCATGACCAAGTACGCGCCATGGCAGGCGGGCGAACCGGGCGTGAGCTTTCCGCCCGCCTGATCAGTACACGTCGCGGCGGTAACGGCCTTCGGCGATGAGCGCGTCCATGCCGCTCTCGCCCAGCACCTCGGTGAGCGCCGCATCCACGCCGGGCGCCATGCCTTCGAGGCTGCCACACACGAAGACGATCGCGCCCTCTTCGTCCACCCACTGCTTCAGCACCTCGCCAGCCTCGCGCAGGCGGTCCTGCGCGTACACGCGCTGCGCCTGGTCGCGCGAGTAGACGAAATCGGCGCGCGCCACGAGGCCGCCGGCCTGCCATGCCGCGACCTCGTCCGCGCCGAAGCCGTCGTACGCCGCCTGCCGCTCGCCGAACACCAGCCAGTTGCGGCCGTGCCCTCGGCGTGCACGCTCGCGCAGCAGCGCGCGCAGCCCCGCAAAGCCCGAGCCGTTGCCGATGAAGATGCAGGGTCGCGCATCGTCGGGCAGCGCGAAGCCCGGGTTGGCGACGAGGCGCAGCGCGAGTTCCGTGCCCATCGGCGCGCCGACCGTGAGCCAGCCCGAGGCCACGCCCAGCCCGTTGTCATGCCGCGCCTGCCGCACCAGCAGCTGGATGGCGCCATCGGACGGAATCGACGCAACCGAGTAGCTGCGCGGCGCGGGCGCCGGAGCGCCGTCGTCGTGCATCTGGCGCGGCACGATCTCGACCAGTGCGCCGGGCGTCCAGTTCATCGCGCCGCCACTGGCGCGCCGCAGCTCGATCTCGAACAGCGGATCGCCCTGGCTGCCCGCATTGAGCAGCCGCCGGCCGTCGAGCCGCCAGGCCTCGAAAGCCGGCGCGGTCGACACAGGCCACGCGGCATCGCGCACCCCGAAGGTTTCGCGTAGCGCATCGTGCCAACGCGCGAGCGCTGCCGGGTCTTCGCCGTCCACCTCGACCATGGGGAACAGCGGCTGCGCACCCTGGTTGTGCAGGTCGTGGTCGAGCTTGCGGCCGAAGCCGCAGAAGGTCGCGTAGTGGCGGTCGCCGAGCGCGAGCAGGCCATAGCGCAGGTGGCGCAAGCCCGGGCCGCTCTGCCGCGCGAACGCACGGGCGAAGGCCCGCGCGCTGTCGGGCGGCTCGCCCTCGCCGAAGCTGCTCGCCACCCACAGCACCTGACGGAAGTGCAGCAAGGCGTCAGCGCTCAGTGCCGACACGGGCCGCACCACCGCCGCGACACCGGCGGCCTGCAGCGCGCCGGCCGTCTGCAGCGCGAGGCGCTCGGCATGGCCGGTCTGGCTCGCGAAGGCGATCAGCACCTGGCCCGCGTCGCCCACCGTGGCGGGCACGGCGACCGCATCGAGCCGCGCACGCTCGGCGCGCACGGCCTTCGCGGTGCGGCGGCGGCCGAGGTACATCATCCAGCCGCTGATCGCGAACAGCGCGAGCCCCCCGCTCGTGAGCATCATCACGATGCGCCCCGGCAGGCCCCAGTAGGTGCCCATGTGCAGCGGGTAGATGCTGTTCACGAAACGGCCCAGGGGCGGCTTGTCGGCATAGCGTTCGTGGCGCAGCGTCTCGCCGGTCGCGGCCTGCAGGTACAGGCGGTTGCGCGCGCGCTCATGCTCGGCGTGCGTGCGCAGGTAGACGGCCTCCACCTGCGTGCCGTTGCGCGCGGGCAGCCGCAGCGTCACCTGGGTCCAGTCGCCGCCCGTGGTGTCGACGAAGGCTTGCCAGACGCGCGCCAGGTCGAGCGTCACCGGGGCATCGGCCGGCGCGCGTTCGGCACGCACCACACGGCCCTCGCCGACCGCGCCGTCCACCACCTTGCGCAGCCCGTCGAAGGCCCAGTACATGCCGGTGGTGGTCGACACCACATACGCAAGCAGCGCGACGGTGCCGACCACCGCGTGCAGGTTCCACAGGAAGGCGCGGCCGCGCAACGCGAAGTCGATGCGCAGCCACTGGCGCCACGCGAAGGGCCGGCGCGGCCAGCGCAGGTACAGGCCCGACAGCGCCAGCAGCAGCAACAGGCCGGCCAGCGAGCCGGTGATGGGCTTGCCGTCGTCACGCGGCAGCAGCAGCCAGCGGTGCAGCTCCTCGACGAACTCGAAGAAGTGCTCGCCCACCGGATCGGGCAGCAGCGCGCCGGTGGCGGGATCGGCGAAGCGCGTCTCGCCGCGCCGCTCACCGGGCGGCGGCGCGAACCCGATGCGCGCGGCGCGCCCGGGCTCGGTCGACACAGCGACGGTCGCGATACGTCGCTCGGGCATCTCGGCCTGCACGCGCGCAACGAGCGCAGGCGGTGCCAATGCGGGTGCGGCCGAGGCCGCCGGGATCGGGTTCAGCAGGTCGGTGATCTCGGCGCGGAACGACAGCGTCGCCCCGCTCAGGCCGATGACGACCAGCACGCTGCCCGCCGTGATGCCGATGAACCAATGGATCTGGAACCAGACGCGACGCAGCAAAGCCATGAAAAACAGAAGAAAACGGGAAACAGGAAGCCCCGCCAAGGCGGGGCGCGCGGGTTCAAAGATCGATCTTGACCAGGGCCTTGATCGTACGCGGCGTGCCGACTGCAAGCCGCGTGCCTGCCGCCGACCAGTAGCGCTTGTCGCCCACGTTGTCGACGTTCAGCTGGAAGGTGGTGCGCTTGCCCATGAGCTGCGCCACGTAGCGCGCGCCGAGACCGAAGACCGTCGCACCGCCGATGAAACCCTGGTTCAGGTCGTCGACAGGACGGCGCCCCGTGAAGTACGCGCCGCCGTTGACCGACAGCCCCGGCACCGCCGCGATGTCGTACGAGACAAAGGCGCTCGCCGTGGTGCGCGCCGTGTTCTCGGGCCGCTTGCCGTCGTACTGCGCGTTGATGCGGCGGAACTCGGCATCGAGCCACTGGCCCGAGAGCTGCCACGCCAGCGCGGTCGTGAGCCGCCCCTGCGCCGACACCTCGAGGCCGCGGTAGCGCTGGCGCCCGCTGGCCACGAAGATGTTGGCGCTGTCGGTGTAGGCGCCGGGCCGTTCGATGTCGAACAGCGCACCCGACAGCAGCGTGCCACCGCCGGTCAGCCAGCGCAGGCCGACCTCCTTCTGCCGGCTCACGCCGGGCGGCATGCGTGTGTTCTGGTTGGCGGTGCCCGCCGGCGCCACCTCGCCCTCTTCCACGCCCTGCGAGTACGACACATAGGCCATGAGGTCGGGCGTGAACTTGTAGCTCAGCGCCGCCAGCGGCGTGGTCTTGCGCACGCTGTAGTCGAGGGCTGGCAGCGTGGCGATTGCGCCCTGCCAGCTCTGGTAGCGCGTGTGGCGCAGGCCGGCCACCAGCTGCCACTGCGGCGAGAAGGTGATGCGGTCGAGCGCGTACAGGCCCAGCTCCTCGCTGTCCTGCGCGCCCGAGGTGGGCCGCGACGGCATCGCGCTCAGCGCCAGCGCGCCGATGGGCACCGGGCTGTACAGGTTCTGCAGCGTGGTCGCGCCGCCGTAGTTGCGCTGGAACACGGGCGCCTGCGTCTTGTCGCTGCGTGCCGCGCCGAGCGTCAGTTCATGCTGCAGCGCGCCGGTGGCGAAGGTGCCGAACAGCTCGGCGCGCAGCAGGTCGGAGCGTTGCTCGAGGTGCTGCACGTTGCCCGTGAGGCGGCCGATGCCGGTGCGCACGTTGTAGTTGCCGAACTGCGCCAGGCGCCGGTCGCGCTCGGCCTCGGAATGGCCGGCCTCCACGCTGAGCGCCCAGTGGTCGCTCAAGGCGTAGTCGGCGCGCAGCTGCGTGTTGGTGACCTCGGCCTCGAACACGGCCCAGGGCGGTGCGATCAGCTTGTGCGGATCGGGCAGCGCCGGCAGCGCGATGACGCCGTTCACGGCCGCGAGCCGCGCGATGCCGGCCTGTTCGGTGATGCGCTTGCGGTAGTGCTCGATGTCGGCCTTCAGCGTGAGCCGCCGGTTCACGCGCCAGTCGAGCGCGGCCGAGATGAACTTGCGGTCACCGTCCACGCCGTCGATGGTCGAGCCCAGCTGGCCGCCCGCCGCGTTCAGCCGCAGCCCGAACTGGTCGTTCTCGCCGAACTGGCGGCCGATGTCGACCTGCCCCTGCAGCCCGCCCTGGTTGTCGACGCTCATCCCGAGCGAGGTCACGGGCGTGCGCCCCGCGCGCTTGGTGACGAAGTTGATCACCCCCGCTGGCGTGGTGAAGCCGTAGTACAGCGCCGACGCGCCCTTGAGCACCTCGACGCGCTCCTTGTTCTCCATCGGAATTTCCGACACGTTGGGAATCGCGAGCGCGCCGTTGAGGCGGTAGTTGGTGCGGTTCTCCACGGCAATGCCGCGGATGACGAGCTGGTCGAAAGTGTCGCCACCGTTCTGCTGGCGCGTCACGCCGGCCGTGTTGCGCAGCACGTCGTACACGCCCGCCGCGCCCTGCAGTTCGATCACCTCGCGCGTCACGGTGTTGACCGTGGCCGGCACGTCCATCACGGACGCGCCCCGGAACGTGCCCGCCTCGACCGTCTCGGCCAGGAAGCCGTTGGCGCGCGAGGCCTCGACGTTGACGGTGCTCAGCTCGCTTGCCCGCGTGTCGGACGCAGCGGACGCAGGCACGGATTGCGCCTGCGCTGCCTGCACGGCGGCGAGCGCAAGGCTCACACAAACTCTCTTCATTCAGATCCCTTGGATGTTCTGGCGGCGCGCCTCCCGGCGGCCTGGTGACACTTCCGGCGTGCGGAAGCGGGAGGGATTATGAATGAGAGGAGTTCTCATTTGACAACAGTTGCCAGACCCTGCCGATAGGATCGGACGCCAGAGCGTTCGATGTCGAAACGCCATCAAGGAGGAATTCATGACTGCCAGTGAAACATCGACCAGGCGGGAGGCCCTGCGATGAAGACGGCCGGACGCCTGGCGCTCGGCGTGCTCGCCTGGGTCACCGTGGTCCCGCTGCTGGGACTTCTGTGCATGTGGCTGGGCCCGTCGGTCCTTGACTCGCCCGAAGCCTCGCGCGTCACCATGTATGCAGTCCAGGCCATCAACCTCGGCGCGGCCGCGCTGCTCTACTGGTATGCCGTGCCGAGCGCGCCGCACTGGGGCCGACGCGTGGCCTACTTCGTCGCCTTCGTGGTGCTGATGGTGGTCGCCAGCGCCCTCGTGGCCTTCGGCGTCAAACTGCTTTTCGTGGCGCTGGTGTTGTTCTCGCGTTGAGTTGGGGCCATGGCGACTTGGCCCGGTGGCGCTTCCGGTGCGCGGAAGCGGCAGGGATCCCGGATGAGCGGAAGCCTCATTTGACAACAGTGTTTTGGCGCTCGCGCCCCTAGCATCGCCTCCAGAGCGTTCCATTTCGAAACGCCAATCAGGGAGGAATTCATGAACACCAATGAAAACTCGGTGGGGCGTGCGCAGCACTCGACACCGACGTTCACGCTGTACGGCCGGGTGGCGGCCGGTCCTGCCGGGCTTGTGGGGACCCCTTATCCCAGCCTGCACATCTCGCTGGTCATCGATGACGCCTATTCGGGCCTCACGGTGATCGATGGTCAACCGACGATGGGCGAAGCGGGGTTGCACAACGTGTTGCGGATTCGAACCAACATCTATGCCAACACGCTGCCCACCGATGTCGTCGTCAAGATTCCGCTGGCGCCGCCCGGTGGCATGAGCCCCGAGGCGTTCGCGCGCACGCTGATGAGGCGCGCCACGGATTTTTCAAGCTACGTGTCCCCCTACAGCTTCCCCGCTCGCCTGCGAGGCGACCGGATGAACCCCGGCGAATACAACAGCAGTTCGTACCTCGCAGCACTGCTGCGCAGCGTGATGGGCTCGGTCCCCGATCTCGGGGTGTCCGGCTATCAGGCGCCCGGCTGGGAAAGCCCGATGCCTCTTCACTTCTTCAAGGGCGAGGCCATCCGATGAAGGCGGCGGGGCGGCTCGCGCTCGGCGTGCTCGCCTGGACCGCCTTGATCCCGCTCGCGGGAGTTATCGGCATGTGGCTGGACCGGTCGGTCTTTCACTCTGCCGGGGCCACGCGCGTCATCGCCCATGCAATCGAGGGCATGCTGATCCTCGCGGCCGCGCTGGTCTATTGGCGCTGCGTACCGAGCGCGCCGAACTGGGGACGGCGCGTGATCTATCTCGTCGGCTTCGCGCTGCTGCTGACCGGCATTGGCTACGTGGTCCTCGGCGCGACCGTTGCCCTTGTGGTGCTGCTGTTCGGGCTTTGAGCCGCCCCGCCTCCGCTACCCCTTCATCGCCGCCGCCGACGCCCGCTGAATGCACTCGATGAAGTGCTGCGCCGCCGGCGTCGACGGCTGCCCGCGCCGGCGCACCACGCACACGTTCAGCATCGGCAGCGTCTCGCGCACGTCCACGCGCCGGATGCCGTGGCGCTTGAAGCTGAGCCCGGCCAGCGGCTCGACGAAGAGGCCGATCAGATCCATGTGGCCCACCAGCGCGAGCGCTACGGTGACCGAGTGGCCCTGCAGCACGCGCGTGGGCGGCGACAGCCCGAGCGGGGTGAACAGCGGCGCCACGGCGTTGGTTCCGCCATGGTCGTCGCCCGGCAGGACCCATTCGGCGGCATAAAGGTCGTTCAGCGAGCGCGCGTTGCGCAGCGGATGGCGCTCGCGCAGGCCGACGACCAGCTGCACCGGGAACAGCTCCAGCGCCTCGAACTGCGGATCGAGCGTGCCGGGCACGATGTGCGCCACCGCGAAGTCGAGATACCCGTCGCGCAGCCGCGCGAGCATCCACGGCAGCACGGCCTCGCTGAACTGCACGTCGACCGCCGGCAGGCGCGTGTGGAAGTCCTTGAAGGCGGCGGGCAGCACGGTGAGCGCGAACGAGGCGCTCACGGCCAGCGAGACGGAGCCGGTGGCGCCGTCGCGGATCTGTGCAATTTCGTCGCGGGCGCGTTCCATGTCGGCCAGCAGCAGCCGCGCGCGCGGCGCGAAGGCCAGGCCGAACTGCGTGAGCCGCACGCCTTTCACGCTGCGCTCCACCAGCGGCGCGCCGACCTCGCGCTCCAGCTCGCGCACGATCTTGGTCACGGCCGGCTGCGAAATGCCGAGCACGCGCGCGGCAGCGCGGATGCTGAGCTGTTCGACCACGGCCACGAAAGCATGCAACTGATTGGGTTTCATCTTTGGAGTGACAACCAAAAGTTATCGTTGACGCCCAATTATTGTCTTTTCATGACAGCGGCGAGTCTCTAGCATCCGCCGCGGTTCGGGCCCACGCGGCCTGCGCCCCCGATACACACAGGAGACACATGAACACCCCCGCTTCCCAGCCCTCGCCTTCCTCGCCGGCCCGCCGGCGCCAGACCATCGTGGCCACCACCATCGGCAACGGACTGGAATTCTTCGACTTCACGGTCTACGGCTTTCTCGCGCTGGTGATCGGCAAGTTGTTCTTCCCCACCTTCAGCTCCTACGGCCAGTTGCTGCTCACGGTGGCGAGCTTCGGCGTCGGTTTCATCATGCGGCCGCTGGGCGGCATCGTGATCGGCGCGTACGCCGACCGCGCGGGCCGCAAGAAGGCCATGACGCTCACGATCTTCCTGATGGCGCTGGGCTGCGCGCTGATCGCCTTCACGCCGACCTACGCGAGCATCGGCGTCGCGGCGCCGATCGTGATCGTGCTGGCGCGCCTGATCCAGGGCTTCTCGGCCGGCGGCGAAGTCGGCGCATCCACCACGCTGCTGGTGGAGCACGCCACGCCCGCGAACCGCGGCTACATGGCGAGCTGGCAGTTCGCGAGTCAGGGCCTGGGCGTGCTGATGGGTGCCGTGGTGGTCGGCGTACTGACCGTCTCGCTGTCCGCCGAGGCCATGCAGAGCTGGGGCTGGCGCGTGCCGTTCGTGCTCGGCATGCTGATCGCGCCGGTGGGCATGTACATCCGTCGCCACCTCGAAGAATCGCTGCACATCTCGCCGGAAGACGCCAAGGCACCGCGCGAGAGCAGCCTGAAGATCGTCTGCACGCAGCACGGCAGGACGGTGCTGGCCGCCATCCTCGCGCTGGTGGGCGGCACCACGGCGGCCTACGTGGTCACCTTCTACATGCCGACGTACGCCGTGCGCGAACTCGGCCTCACGCCCTCGGTGGCGCTGTTCGGCGCAGCGCTCACGGGCCTGCTGTCGTTCGCGCTCGCGCCCTTCGTGGGCAAGTGGTCGGACATCGTGGGCCGCAAGACGCTCATCCTGTGGAGCCGCATCGTGATGGCGATCCTGATCTACCCGGGCTTCCTGTGGCTCAACGCCTCGCCCACGCCCGTGGTGCTGTTCACCGTGCTCGGCGTGCTGAGCATCGGCCTGGTGGTGCAGACGGTGCCGGGCATCACGATGCTGCCGGAGATGTTTCCCAAGCGCGTGCGCGCCAGCGGCATGTCGCTGGTCTACAGCGTGGGCGTGGCGCTCTTCGGCGGCTTCGCGCCCTTCGTCAGCACCTGGCTGGTCAACGCGACCGGCAGCAAGCTGGCGCCGGCCTGGTACCTGGTGGGGATGACGCTGGTGTCGCTGCTGGGCCTGCTCTGGCTGCGCGACCACACGGGCCGCGACATCGATGCGGCCCACGCCCACGCGCCGGCCTGATACCGTCTTCCTCCTTCCCGCCTTCATGCACAGGAATCTTCCCGCCATGTCCCAGCCTGCCACCGCCGCCACCCGCCACTTCTCGGGCACGTACGTCGAAGCCCGCGCCAAGTTCCTCGAGGCCGCCGCCGCGCGCGGCGCCACCGTCGAGTCGTTCGTGCACCCCACGCACCGCGGGGCGCTCGGCGAAGAACTCGCCACCGACGTCGCGCTGATCGGCGCGGCCGACGCGAAGAAGGTGCTGCTCGTCACCTCGGGCACGCACGGCCCCGAGGGCTTCTGCGGCTCGGGCGCGCAGGTGGCCACGCTGAACGACGCCGACCTGCTCGCGCGCCTCGAACGCGCGGGCGTCGCACTGCTGCTGGTGCATGCGGTGAACCCGCACGGCTTCTCGCACCTGCACCGCACCAACGAAGACAACATCGACCTGAACCGCAACCACATCGACTTCAGCGCGCCGCTGCCGGTGAACGCCGAGTACGCCGACGTGGAGCCGCTGGTGCTGCCCGCCAGCTGGCCGCCGACGCCGGCCGACGACGCGGCGGTGGCGAGCTACATCGCCACGCACGGCATGACCGCCTTCCGCGCGGCCGTGACGCGCGGGCAGTACACCTCGCCCGACGGCCTCTTCTACGGCGGCACCGCGCCGTCGTGGAGCAACCGCACCATCCGCGCCATCCTGCGCGGCTATGCGGCCTCGGCCACGCACCTGGGCTGGATCGACGTGCACACGGGCCTGGGCCCCTACGGCCACGGCGAAAAGATCTACCCGGGCCGCAACACGCCCGAAGACCTCGCGCTGGCCCACGCCTGGTGGGGCGCCGACGTGTTCGCGCCCTTCGCGGGCGACTCGGCCTCGGCCGACGTGTCGGGCCCGGTGATCTCGACCGCGTACGACGAATGCCCGAACGCGCGCGTCGCGCCCATGGGCCTGGAGTTCGGCACGCTGCCCGACCTGGAAGTGCTCGACCGCCTGCGCGCCGACACCTGGCTGCGCCGCCACCCCGAGGCGCCCGAAGCGCAGAAGCGCGAGATCCGCCGCCGCCTGCGCGACGCGTTCTACTGCGACAACGACGAGTGGAAGGGCATGGTGCTGGGGCAGACGCGCGTCGTGCTCCTGCAAACCTTGCAGGGGCTGAGCAAGGCCTGATCCGGCGGAGGTCGGCTCAGCCGAAGTTCGGTGCGCGCTTCTCGCGCAGCGAGGCCACGCCCTCGCGCACGTCGGCGCCCGCGAAGCCCATGAACTCCAGCGCCAGCGAGGCGTCGAAGGTCGGCCCGGCCTGGCGCAGCCAGTTGTTCAGCGCGTACTTGGTGAAGCGGATCGCACTCTGGCTGCCAGCCGCGAGGCGGTCGGCGATCTCGTAGGCCCGCGGCAGCAGGTCGGCCTCGTCCACCGCAAGCGACACCAGGCCGATGCGCTCGGCCTCCTCGCCGCTCACCGGCTCGCACAGCAGCAGGTGGTATTTGGCCTTGGCCATGCCGCACAACAGCGGCCACACGATGGCCGCATGGTCGCCCGCCGCCACGCCCAGGCGCGTGTGCCCGTCGACGATCTTCGCGTTCTTGCTCGCGATGGAGATGTCGGCCAGCAGCCCCGCCACCAGCCCCGCGCCCACGGCCGGCCCGTGCATGGCGCTCACGATGGGCTTGTCGCAGTTGACGAGGTTGTAGACCAGGTCGCGCGCTTCCTTCCACACGCGCTGGCGCACGGTGTCGTCGGTGGTCATGTCCTGCACCATGCCCAGGTCGCCGCCGCCCGAGAAGCCCATGCCCTCGCCGCGCAGCACGGCGCAGCGCACCGTGTCGTCGGCCGCCACGTCGCGCCAGATCTCGGCCAGCTCGCGGTGGCCGTCATGGCCGGCCGTGGGCAGCTTGCCGTTGGTGGCGCGCATCTGGATGTCGAGCACCGCGCCGTTCGCGCCGCGGCGCGTGAGGGCGAGGGTCTGGTAGCGGGTGTAGTCCATGCGTGTGTCTCCGCCCCGCACGCACGGCCATGGCGCGGGGACTTCGTTCGGTGAGAGGAAAAGACGAAAGGCCGGAGGCCTATTTTTGCGCGGCCAGCTCGCGGCAGCGCTTCACGTTCGCATCGAAACGCGGCGCCAGGCCCGGCTCGCAGGCATCGTCGGCGGGGTTCAGCCTGCACATGCCGACCACCGCGTAGTCCATGACGGCCGCCGTGCACATCGGGTAGGCGGCCAGCTCGGGGTTGGCCTTGGCCTTGAAGCCCCAGCGCTCGGAGAACTGCACCATGCGCGTCATCGCGCCGAGGAAGAAGCTGCGGTCCTTCGCGGCAATGGCCGCTTCCATGCGCGGCAGCTCCTCGTTGAGGTAGCCGACCGAGTCCAGCGGAAAACCGGCGGGGTCGGGCTGCGGCTGCGCGAAGGCCGTGGCGGCCATCACGGCCAGCGAGGCGCCCACGCAGGCGCGTCGCAACGGAAGGAAGAAGGCGGAACCGGTGGGCAGGTGGCGGTATGGCATGGCCTGCGATTCTGCAACGTTTGGAAGCATTTTTGCGCGCCGAGCGATGCGCGCACGCGACGTTTTGCGGTGGCCACCGGCCTGCCCGCGCGGCGCGGGACAATGGCCGCTTCCGTTTTCCCTTGCAAAGACCCCCATGGCCCGACGCCCCCAACGACAGCTGCGCACCATCGAGCGCGGCATCCTCTGCCTCCTGATCGGCGTCGCCGTGCTGCTGGGGCCGCGCTTCCTGCAGGGCACGCGCTGGTTCGACATGGTGGCCGGCGCGTACCTGGTCGGCTGGTTCGCGCTCGCGCTGGGGGTGGCGCTGGTCGGCGTCGGCCTGTTCCAGCGCGGCAAGCCGGAGCGCTGAGGCCCGGCCGCAAGGTCAGCAGGCGCTCAGTGCGCCGCGGCCTTCTTGCCGCGCAGCTTGCCGACGAGTTCCACCACGGCCAGCACGACGGCGCCGGCCACGATGCCCACGACGGCATTGACGCCCATCGAGCCCAGCGTGCCGAACACGCCGCCCGTGGCCTTGGCCCAGTCTTCGACCGCATGGCCGAACGCCGGCACGCCGTGCACCAGGATGCCGCCGCCCACGAGGAACATGGCGGCCGTGCCGGCCACCGACAGGCCCTTCATGAGCCACGGCGCCGCCGCCAGGATGCCGCGGCCCAGGGCGCGCGCCGCCGCGCTGCTGCGCTGGCTCAGGTACAGGCCCGCGTCGTCCAGCTTCACGATGCCGGCCACGAGGCCGTAGACGCCGATCGTCATGATCAGCGCGATGCCGACCAGCACGCTGAGCTGCGTCGTGAACGGCTGGCCCTGCACGGTGCCCAGCGTGATGGCGATGATTTCGGCCGAGAGGATGAAGTCGGTGCGCACCGCGCCCTTGATCTTGTCCTTCTCGACCGCGACCACGTCGACCGTGGTGTCGGCCACGGCCTTCTGGTGGCGCGCGGTGTCGGCCTCGTGCTCCTTTTTGTGCAGGAACTTGTGGACCAGCTTCTCGGCGCCCTCGAAGCACAGGAACGCACCGCCCACCATGAGCAGCGGCGTCACCAGCCAGGGCAGCCAGGTGCCGATGGCCAGCGCGGCCGGCACCAGGATCGCCTTGTTGACGAGGGAGCCCTTGCACACGGCCCACACCACCGGCAGCTCGCGCTCGGTGCGCACGCCGGTGACCTGCTGCGCGTTCAGCGCGAGGTCGTCGCCGAGCACCCCGGCGGTCTTCTTGGCAGCAACTTTGGTGAGGACGGAGACGTCATCGAGCACGGTGGCGATGTCGTCGAGCAGCAGGAGCAGGCTGGTGGCCATGGGCGAAAGTCAGGCTGTGGAAGAAGCGGCGAGCTTATCCGCAGCCGATGGCCGCGCCGGTGAAGACCGTACGCGGCATCCGGGGGTGGATCAGTCCACCGCCCGCTTCAGGCGGATTTCTTCGACGCGGACGGTGCCCAGTGCGGTGGTCTTGGCCGTCTTCATCTCGCGCTTGAAGCCGGCGAGTTCGTGGAAGCGCATGGCACGGTCGTTGCGCAGCGGCACCCAGATGGTGACCGTGGTGCAGCCTTCTTCGGCCAGGCCTTCGCGGGCGGCGTCCCACAGGGCCACGCCGGCGCCCTTGCCCCAGTGCTCGGGCTTGACGTAGATGGCCCAGATCTCGCCCGTGGTGGGCGGCGTCTTGGGGTCGCGCGAGCGGTCGAAGCCCACGAAACCGACGATCTCGCTGCCGTGCGTCACCACGTGGACCTGGGGTTCGCTGAATTCGATGGCCTCGCGCCACTTGGCCTCGCGCGAGGCGGGGGCCAGCACGCGCAGGTCGTCTTCGGACAGGATGCCTTCGTAGGCAGCCTTGGCAGAGAGGGCATGGACTTCGGCGACGGCCTTGGCGTCGCGCATCGTGGCGGGGCGAACTTCGTAATCGGACATGAAAGCGGAAAAACGTGTGGAACCGGCTATTGTCGCCGCACCGCTAAACTCCTCCGGCATCCGCACGTATCAACTGGAGAAAGCACATGGCCAAGGGTCAGCAACGCACCAACAAGGAAGCGAAGAAACCGAAGAAGGACACCTCGCCGCCGAAGGCCCCCACCGGCGGCATCGAGCCCGTGCGCACCGTCACCACGGCGGTGATTCCGCGCGGCAAGCTCAAGAACAAGTGACCGAGTGACCGACGTCCCCGCGCCCGCCCCCAAGCCGGCGCAGCCGCGCAACCCGTTGCATGGCCTCACGCTGGAGGCCATCGTGACTGCGCTGGCCGACTACTACGGCTGGGAGCAGCTGGGGCACCTGGTGCCGATCCGCTGCTTCATCAGCGAGCCCAGCGTGGGTTCCAGCCTCAAGTTCCTGCGCAAGACGCCCTGGGCGCGCGACAAGGTCGAGAGCCTGTACCTCTTCATGCTGCGCGAGCAACGCCGCGAACAGCAGCAGCAACAGCAAGAACCTCCCGCGCGATGAAGGTCCGTCTCGAACCGTCGGGCCTCGAATTCGAGGCCGAGGCGGGCGTCACGCTGCTGCACGCAGCGGAGGCGGCCGGCATCGAGCTGCCCAGTTCGTGCCGCAACGGCACCTGCCGCACCTGCATCTGCCAGCGGCTCTCGGGCGAGAGCCGCCACCTCATCGAATGGCCGGGCCTGAGCTTCGACGAAAAGATCGACGGCTGGATTCTTCCGTGCGTGGCCGTGGCGCTGAGCGACCTCACGCTCGACGTGCCGCAGGCGCGCGCCCTCTTCGACTGACGATCAGGACCGCGCCGACGCCGGTGCAGCCACCACCAGCCGGTCGCGCTGCGCCAGCGACGGGAACAGGCGGAACCACGTCAACGCCACCAGCATCGTCCCCACGCCGCCGAGCACCACCGAGCCGACCGGCCCCAGCAGCGCCGCCGTGGCGCCCGACTCGAACTCGCCGAGCTGGTTGCTCGCGCCGATGAAGATCGAGTTGACCGCGCTCACCCGCCCGCGCATGGCGTCGGGCGTTTCCAGCTGCACCAGCGTCTGGCGGATCACGACGTTGACCATGTCGGCCCCGCCCGACACCGCCAGGGCGATGAGCGAGACGAGAAAGCTCTTCGACAGCCCGAACACCACCATGCACAGCCCGAACGCCCCCACGGCCAGCAGCAGCGTGCGCCCCACGTTGCGCTCGACCGGCCGGCGCGTGAGCGCGATCGACATCACCAGTGCGCCCACCGCTGGTGCGCTGCGCAGCAGGCCCAGGCCCCAGGGGCCGGTGTGCAGGATGTCCTTGGCATAGATCGGCAGCAGCGCCACCGCGCCGCCCAGCAGCACGGCGAACAGGTCGAGCGACACGGCGCCCAGCACCGGCTTGCGCTTCCAGATGAAATTGACGCCCGCGAACACCGTGGCCAGCGTGACCGGCTCGCGCACGGCCGGCGCGTGGTCGTAGCGCAGCCGCAGCACCAGCACGCAGGCCACCGCGAAGCACAGCACGCTCGCGCCGTACACCACCGCCATGCCCGCCACGAACAGCAGCCCGCCGAGCGCGGGCCCGCCGATGATCGCGCCCTGCATGCCTGCGGAGCTGAACGCCATCGCGCGCGACAGCAGCAGCGGCGGCACCAGCAGCGGCGTGAGCGCCTGCTGCGCCGGCATCTGGAAGGCGCGCACCGCGCCCAGCACCAGCGACAGCCCGAGCAGCAGCCCGCGCGTGTCGTTCCTGTGCAGCACCGCGAACAGCAGCGCCAGCGCCACCGTGCCCTGCACCGCGAAGCACACCGCCACGATGCGGCCCCGGTGGTGGCGGTCCACCACGTGGCCGGCCAGCAGCGCCAGCAGCAGCGCGGGCACGAACTGGTACAGCCCGACCAGGCCCAGGTCCCACGCGCTGCCGGTGAGTTCGTACATGTGCCAGCCGATGGCCACGAGCATCATCTGCGAGGCGGCGGTGCCGAACAGGCGCGCCACCCACAGCTGCATGAAGGGGCGCTCGCGCCTCAGGTCGGTGAACGTGGGAGACAAGGGAGAAGAAGCGGCGCCGGGCATATCGGTCGAGGATAGCCCAGCCTTCTTCCGGCTTTCTGAGCCTCTCTACACTCGCTGTCCCCATGACCGCTTCGCCGCCCGACCTGCTTCCCGTTCACGAAGACGCCCACCTGCTGGTGCTCGACAAGCCCGCCGGCCTGCTGTGCGTGCCCGGGCGCGGCGAGGACAAGCAGGACTGCCTGAGCGCGCGCGCCCAGCGCCAGTGGCCCGACGCGCTCATCGTGCATCGGCTCGACATGGGCACCAGCGGCCTGGTAGTGATGGCGCGCGGCCTGGAGATGCAGCGCGCCCTGAGCGCGGCCTTCGCCGACCGCGAGGTGCACAAGCGCTACGAAGCCGTGGTCGATGGCGTGATGCCGCAGCGCGATGACTGGTCGCTCATCGACGCCCCGCTGATGGCCGACTGGCCGCGCCGACCGCTGCAGAAGATCGACCCGGCGGGCAAACCCAGCCTCACGCGCTGGCGCGCGCTGGCCAGCATGTCGCCGCCCGACGGCCCAGCGGCCACGCACGTGCTGCTGGAGCCACTCACCGGCCGCTCACACCAGCTGCGCGTTCACCTGCTGTCGATCGGGCACCCGATCCTGGGCGATGCGCTGTACGGCGACGCCGCGCTGCAGGCACGCGCACCGCGCCTGCTGCTGCATGCCAGGGAACTGGGGTTCGTGCATCCCGCGACGCGGGAGCCGTTGCACTTCGAACGTGCGGCGGGCTTCGTGCTCAGCGGCCCTTGACGACGAGCACCGGCATGGTGGCGTCCTGCAGCACGCGCTGCGTCACGCTGCCCAGCAGCAGTTTCTCGATGCCGCTGCGCCCGTGCGAGCCCATCACGATCAGATCGGCCGCGATGGCGATGGCGGTGTCCACGATGCCTTCGTGCACCACGTGGCCGTCGATCACGCGCTGGTCGCTGTGCAAGCCTTCGGCCGCCAGGGCGGCCACGCCGCGTGCCAGCGCCGCGTTGGCGCTGGCGGTGGCCGCCGCGAGGTATTCGTTCTGGCCGAGCGCATAGTCCGCGCCCACGCCGATGAAGGGGTAGTTGTCGATCACGTGGATCAGCGTGATGCGGCTGCCGAAGGCCAGGGCGAGACCGCTGGCCTTGCTGACCGCGAGCATGGAAGTTTCGGAGCCGTCGATGGGGACCAGGATGTGATTGAACATGGCGGGACCTCGCTTAGCGTTCGCAGACAGACAGACTGACGGACCCGGTTCGCACCGGGTCGGGCCCCGAATTTAACCGCTATGCAGAACCCGCCCTGTAGGACTCCGACCAGCGAAGTCCGCAGGCGTCTCAATCCCCCTGGAAACCCTCAGATCGGCAGGTGACCACCAGCGTGTCGCGCCAGCCATCGCCGCCCTCTTCCATCGGCTGGATCGGCGTCGATTCATGGATCACGCGCGCATCGTCCAGCAGCAGCAGCGTCCACGGTTCGGTCATGGTGAAGCGCTCGCCGCGCCGGCCGTTGGCCTCGAACACGCGCGTCTCGCCGCCCTTGATGCCCTGGCGCCCGATCAGCACCACCGCCACCAGGTCGACACCGTCGCGGTGCGCGCCTTCGGGCGTCGGGCGGCCGATGCCGCCGGCGGTGTCGATGCGGAACTGGTGCGCTTCCACGAACCAGCGCTGCGGTGCGCCGCGCATGTCGCTGCTGACCTGGCCGAGCTGCTGCATCAGCCGCTGCCACACGGGCTGCGCCACCGTGGCGTCGAGCATCGGCGCGAACCAGCGCTGCATGCCGCCGTGCAGCGCGTTGTATTCGACCGGCTGCCAGTGCGCGCGGTGCGGCACCTGCGCCAGCGTGGCGTCGGCCTCGACCGTGAAGCAGGCATGGCGCCGCGTGCGGTAGCGCCCGCCGTCCTTCAGGTACTCGTCGGGCGGCAGGTCGTTCCAGTCGGCGTGCAGCGCCTCGAGCTGCGCCAGCGGCACGCCGAGCCAGTCGCACACGCCCTGCGGGCTGAGCACCGCGTAGCCGTGCTCGCGCAGCGCACCGGCCAGTTCGGCCGGCGGCGTGAACGGGGGAGCGAAGGCGGCGGTGCTCACTGGGCGCTGACCTTCACGTCCTTCCAGAACGCGACGCGGTCACGGATTTCCTCGGCTTCGGGCTTCGGGTCGGGGTAGTACCAGGCCGCGTCGGCGTGCAGTTCGCCGTTGACCAGCAGCGAGTAGTAGTTCGCCGAGCCCTTCCACGGGCAGGTGGTCTTGTGGTTGCTGAAGGTGACCACGTCGCGGTTGAGCGAACTCATCGGGAAGTAGTGGTTGCCTTCGACGAGCACGGTGTCGTCGCTTTCGGCGATGGTGACGCCGTTCCAGGTTGCTTTCATGGGATCGATCTCCGGGGAGGTGCAAGGTGCCGATGCCGCATTGCGCGCTCGGGACAGCGGCTATTGTGACGCTGGCGCGAGGTGCTTTCCTTGCGCCGGGTCATCCCGGCCCGATGCCGGCAGGGTTTCCCCCACAGTGTCAGCCGCGACCGCGCCCCGTGCGCCCCGACGCCGGCTCGAGAAACAGCTGCCGGAAATAGTTGCGGAACGCCGTCATCGCCGGCGAAAACTCCACGCCCTGCTTCCACCCCAGCCCGATGTTCATCGTGGGCACCGCGTCGCGCAGGTTGATGGTCTCGATGCGCTTGCCTTCCAGCGACCACGGCCGGTAGACCATGTCCGACAGCACCGTCACGCCCAGCCCGTTGGCCACCGTGCTGCGCACCGCTTCCACCGAACTCGTGCGCAGCCGGATCTGCGGCTGGTGCGGCGTCTTGCTCCAGTACTTGAGCGCGGTGGCCGCGGCCTCGTCGACGGTGAGCATGATGTAGGGCTCGGCCGCCACGTCGGCCAGCGTCACCTCGGCCTTGTCCAGCAACGGATGCTTGGCCGGCACCCACAGCCGGCGCTGCGAACCGAAGAAGGTTTCGAGCGACAGCTCGCGCAGCACCACGTTCGAGGTGAGCACCACGCCGATGTCGTAGCGCTGCGTGATCAGGCCTTCTTCGATGGCCTCGCGCGCCACCTCGTGCACCTTCACCGTCACCTGCGGGTGCAGCTGCTCGAAGCGCTGCAGGTGGTGCGGCAGGAAGTAGCCCAGCACCGTGTAGCTGGCCGCGATGGTGAGCGAGCCCTCGACGTTCTCGCCTTCGTGCGGCATGCGCACCGCCTCGTCGGCCGCCGACAGCACCGCGTAGGCGTGGCTCAGGAAGCGGCGCCCGGCCTTGGTGAGTTCCACGCCGTGCGGGTGCCGCTCGAAGAGCTGCTGCCCCATCAGCTCCTCGAGCTCGCGGATGGCGGTGGTCACGGCCGACTGCGAGATGTTGAGCTGCAGCGCCGCGTGCGAGATGCGCCCCACCTCGGCCACCGCAGAGAAGTACTTGAGCTGGCGAAGGGTCAGGGACATGGCGCCGTCTTCCTAGGGTATTTACGGATACGCGCTGCCTGCCTCGGGCGAAAACCCGATACCGCGCGATCGCTTCCCTCCAGCGTAGCGCCCAATCCGGCCGCTTGCAGCATCTGTTTTTCAGATATCGGACCGCCTGAAAACAATGCTTTTCGGCCTTTCGACTGCTGGCTAACCTTCGCGCCAACCTGCACCGCCCCCTTGGCGATGCGCACCACACAAAGGCGGGACGACGTGACGAAGACAACGCGGATCGATCTGAATTCCGACATGGGCGAAGGCTTCGGCCCCTGGACCATCGGCGACGGCGTGGACGAGCAGCTCATGCCGCTGATCAGCTCGGCCAACATCGCGACCGGCTTCCATGCCGGCGACCCGAACATCATGCGCAGGATGGTGCTGCTGGCCCGCGAACACGGCGTGGGCATCGGCGCGCACCCGGGCTTTCGCGACCTCGTGGGCTTCGGGCGCCGCCACATCACCGCGCCGGCCGACGAGCTGGTGAACGACATGGTCTACCAGCTCGGCGCGCTGCGCGAGTTCGCGCGCCTGGCCGGCATGACGCTGCAGCACATCAAGCCGCACGGCGCGCTGTACATGCATGCGGCGCGCGACGAGGCGCTGTCGCGCGCCCTCGTCACCGCGCTGCAGCAGATCGAACCCACGCTGCGCCTGTTCTGCATGGAATCGTCCGTCACCTTCCAGGTGGCGCGCGAGTTGGGCCAGCCGGTGGTGCGCGAGTTCTATGCCGACCGCGACTACGACCTGAGCGGCTCCATCGTCTTCACGCGCCGCGTCGGCGCGCTCGACCCCGAGGCCGTGGCCGCCAAGGTGCTGCGCGCCTGCACCGAGGGCGTGGTGCGCACGGTCGAAGGAGAAGACATTGCGATCGGCTTCGACTCGGTCTGCATCCACAGCGACACGCCCGGCGCGCTCGCGCTGGTGCAGGCCACGCGGCGCGTCCTTGCCGACAACGGCATCGAAGTTGCAGGCCTTGCCAAGCCCGCTTGAGTTTTTTCTCGTTTTCCCGAACTTGTTCCAGGAGTGCCCCGATGCCCGCTACCCATGAAGTCCTGAGCCCGCTGCCGGGCACCTTCTACCGCCGCTCGGCGCCCGACGCGCCGCCGTTCAAGGCCGAAGGCGACACCGTGGCCGTGGGCGACGTGCTCGGCCTCGTCGAGGTGATGAAGCAGTTCAGCGAAGTCACGGCCGACGCGGCCGGGCGCCTGGCGCGCTTCGCCGTCGAGAACGGCGAGCCGGTCGATCCGGGCCAGCTGCTGGCCGTCATCGAAACGGCCTGAGGCACCCGCCCATGACCGCCGCATTCGACACACTGCTGGTCGCCAACCGGGGCGAGATCGCGGTGCGCATCATCCGCGCCGCCAAGGAGCTGGGGCTCAAGACCGTCGCCGTCTACAGCGACGCCGACGCGCAGAGCCTCGCCGTGCGCATGGCTGACAAGGCCGTGCGCATCGGCCCGGCGCACGCCACCAAGAGCTACCTGAGCATCGACGCGATCCTGCAGGCCGCCGCCGACAGCGGCGCCGGCGCGGTGCACCCTGGCTACGGTTTTCTCTCGGAGAACGCCGCGTTCGCCGAGCGCGTCGAGGCCGCGGGCCTGGTGTTCGTGGGCCCGACGCCGCATGCGATCCGCACCATGGGCGACAAGGCCGCGGCACGCGCCGCCGCCCTGCGCGCCGGCGTGCCCACCGTGCCCGGCAGCGCGGGCGTGGTGACCGACCCCGACACCGCCGTCGAAGTGGCGAAAGACATCGGCTACCCGATCATGATCAAGGCCTCGGCCGGCGGCGGCGGGCGCGGCATCCGCGTAGCGCACGACGAAGCCGAGCTGCGCCAGCAGTTCGCCACCGCCACCGCCGAAGCGCAGGCCGCCTTCGGCAACGGCGAGGTGTACCTCGAACGCTTCATCCGCCAGGCGCGCCACATCGAAGTGCAGATCCTGGGCGACGGCCAGCGCGTGGTGCACTGCTTCGAGCGCGAATGCTCGCTGCAGCGGCGCCGCCAGAAGGTGTGGGAAGAAGCGCCCTCGGCCGCCATCAGCGAAGCCACGCGCGCCGCGCTGTGCGAATCGGCACTGCGGCTCGCACGCGCCGTGGCCTACCGCGGCGCGGGCACGCTCGAGTACCTGTACGACGACGACACGCGTGAGTTCTTCTTCATCGAGATGAACACGCGCATCCAGGTCGAGCACCCGATCACCGAGATGGTCACCGGCGTCGACCTCGTGAAGGAAATGCTGCGCATCGCGCTCGGCCAGCCGCTGCGCCTGCAGCAGGACGACATCCGCCTGACCGGCGCGGCCATCGAGGTGCGCATCAACGCCGAGAACGCCGCGAAGAACTTCATGCCGAGCCCCGGCCTCGTGTCGCAACTCGTGGTGCCGGGCGGCCCGGGCGTGCGCTTCGACACCTTCCTGTTTCCCGGCTACACCGTGCCCGCGTACTACGACTCGCTGCTCGGCAAGCTCGTCGTGCACGACACCGACCGCGCCAGTGCCCTGGCCCGCATGCGGCGTGCGCTCGAGGAGTTGCAAGTCGAAGGCATCCACACGACGATCCCGCTGCACCGTGCGCTGTGCGAGGACGCTGATGTGGCGAAGGCCGCGTTCCACACGGGATTTCTCGAAACCTGGCTCGCGGCAAATCCACTCGCCGACGCGCCTCCCATGTTGAAGGTGGCCGCATGACCGCTGCAAGCACCCTCCCCCCGCAAGCCCGCTACAGCTTCGGCGGCGACGAGCACCTGTTCGTCGAGATCAGCGAAGAGATGTCGCTGCCCGCCTTCTTCAAGGGCATGGCCATCTGCAACGAGCTGCGCCGCCGCGCACTGCCCGGCGTGACCGAGATCTGCCCGGCCAACGCCGCGTATCTCGTGCGCTTCGACCCCGATGCGATCGCGCCCGACGCGCTGCTCGCCACGCTGAAGGAGATCGAAGCGGGCCTGGGCGACGCCGACCTGCAGATGCAGACGCGCATCGTCGAGATCCCCGTGCTCTACAACGACCCGTGGACGCACGAGACGCTGATGCGTTTTCGCGAGCGCCACCAGGACCCGTCGAGCACCGACATCGAGTACGCCGCACGCATCAACGGCCACGCCTCGGTCGAGGCCTTCATCGAGGCGCACTCGTCGGCGCCGTGGTTCGTGTCGATGGTCGGTTTCGTGGCCGGCCTGCCCTTCCTGTTCCAGATGGTCGAGCGCCAGCGCCAGATCCAGGTGCCCAAGTACCTGAGCCCGCGCACCGACACGCCCAAGCTCACGCTGGGCCACGGCGGCTGCTTCAGCTGCATCTACTCGGTGCGCGGCGCGGGCGGCTACCAGATGTTCGGCGTCACGCCCGCACCGATCTTCGACCCGGCGCAGCGGCTGTCGTACCTCAAGGACCTGATGGTGTTCTTCCAGCCCGGCGACATCGTCAAGTGGAAGCCCATCGACCGCGCCGAGTACGACCGCCAGGTGGCGCAGGTCGAGGCCGGCACCTACGCGCTGCGCATCGCGCCGGTGTCGTTCTCGCTCAACGATTTCCTGGCCGACCCCGACGGCTACAACCAACAACTGCTGAAGGTGCTCCATGGCGATTGACGTGCTCAAGCCCGGCCTCGCGACCAGCGTGCAGGACGCCGGCCGCCCCGGCTACTACCACCTGGGCATTCCGCTGTCGGGCGCGCTCGACCAGCAAAGCCTGGTGCTCGCGAACCTGCTGGTGGGCAACGACGAAGGCGCGGCCGTCATCGAAAGCACGCTGCTCGGTCCCGAGCTGCAGTTCGACGCACCCGCGCTGGTGGCGGTGACCGGCGCCGACGCGAAGATCAAGCTCAACGGCAACGAAGCGCCGCGCAACACCTCGTTCACGGTGCAGGCCGGCGACAAGCTGAGCTTCGACTTCATGAAGCTCGGCGCACGCATGTGCATCGCCGTGGCCGGCGGCATCGACGTGCCGGTGGTGCTGGGCAGCCGCTCGACCTACGGCCTGGGCGCGTTCGGCGGCTTCAACGGCCGCAAGCTGCTGGCCGGCGACAAGTTGCCCGTGGGCACGCCGGCTGCCGGCGCCCGCGCGGGCCGCACGGTCGATGCCGCGCTGCTGCCGGTGCTCGAAAAAGAAGTGGCCCTGCGCGTGCTGCCGGGCATCTACTTCCATCGCCTGCAGGAGGTGTCGGTGCAAAGCTTCTTCGCCGACACCTGGACCGTCGGCTCCGAGGCCGACCGCATCGGCTACCGCTACAAGCACGGCACGCCGCTGAAGTTCCAGGAGCGCACGCCGCCCTTCGGCGCGGGCGACGACCCGTCGAACATCGTCGATGCGGGCTACCCCTACGGCTCCATCCAGGTGCCGGGCGGACGCGAGCCGATCATCCTGCACCGCGACGCGGTGTCGGGCGGCGGCTACGCGATGGTCGGCACCGTCATCAGCGCCGACATGGACCTCATCGCCCAGATGCAGCCCAACCACAAGGCGCGCTTCGTCGAGGTCGACATGGCGCAGGCGCTCGAAGCCCGCGCCGAACGCCGACGACGGCTCGACCGCCTGCGGGCCGCACTCGCGGCCTGACGCGCGCCCGTCCTTCCCTTTTTCTTCACCGCTGTCACCCAAGGAGTTCTTCATGAACAGCTCACCCCTGCGCGTTTCATTGATCGCCGCTTCGCTCGCCGCCGCCCTGGCGTGGCACGCCCCGGCCTCGGCCGCCGATTGGTTTCCCTACAAGGCCGAGGCCACTGAACCCGCCTTCTCGGCCGAGGGCACGAAGAAACCCATCGACTACACGCCGCTGGCCAAGGCGTCGAAGAAGTGGGACATCTGCGTGTCGTTCCCGCACATGAAGGACGCCTACTGGCTCGGCGTGGACTACGGCGTGATCGAAGAGGCGCGCCGCCTGGGCGTGAAGCTGCAGGTTGTCGACGCGGGCGGCTACACCAACCTGAGCAAGCAGGTCTCGCAGATCGAGGACTGCGTGGCGCGCGGCGCCAACGCGGTGGTCATCGGCGCGATCTCGGGCGATGGGCTGAACAACGTCATCAAGGCCACGGCCGCCAAGAAGGTGCCGGTGATCGACCTGGTGAACGGCATCAGCTCGCCCGACCTGTCGGCCAAGTCGCTGGTGTCGTTCTACACGATGGGCCAGTCGACCGGCGAGTACCTCGCGAAGAAGCACCCTGCCGGCTCGCCGCCGGTGAAGGTCGGCTGGTTCCCGGGCCCGGCCGGCGCGGGCTGGGTCGAGGCCGCGCACAAGGGCTTCATGGAAGCGATCAAGGGCAGCGCCGTGACGGTGCTCGACCCCAAGTACGGCGACACCGGCAAGGAGGCGCAGGCCAAGCTGGTCGAAGACGTGCTGCAGGGCAATCCCGACCTCGCCTACGTGGCCGGCACGGCAGTGACCGCCGAGGCCGCCACCGGCATCCTTCGCGCGCGCAACCTCGACAAGAAGGTGCAGGTGCTCTCGTTCTACATGACGCCGGGCGTGTACGAAGGCATCCAGAAGGGCCGCATCGTGGCCGCGCCGGCCGACTCGATGGTGATCCAGGGCCGCATCGCGGTCGACCAGGCCGTGCGCCTGCTCGAGAACAAGGACGTGGTGAAGCACGTCGGCCCGAAGATCTTCGTGGTCGACAGCGGCAACATCAAGACCGTGAAGCAGGCCGACATCCTGCCGCCGACCGGCTTCAAGCCGGTGTTCGAGGTCAAGTAAGCCGGCCATGGCTCCCGTGCTGCTGCAGACCCTCGGCCTGGGCAAACGCTACCCCGGCGTGCTCGCGCTCGATGCGATGGACTTCGAGCTGCGCGCCGGCGAGGTGCACGTGCTGTTCGGCGAGAACGGCGCCGGCAAGTCGACGCTGATCTCGCTGCTGGCCGGCGCCAACGTGCCGACGGCGGGCGAGATCCGCATGCACGGCGCGCCGGTGAAGTTCGCCAACGTGCACGACGCGCGGCGCCACGGCATCAGCGCGGTGTTCCAGGAGTTCTCGCTGATCCCCACGTTGTCGGTGGCGCAGAACCTGAGCCTGGGCGGGGAGCCGTGCCAGCGCGGCCTGCTCGACCGCGCGGCGGTGCGCGAGCGCGCCCGCACGATGCTGGCCGACCTGGGCTTCGAGATCGACGTCGACGCGCCCGTGGCGGGCCTCACGCGCGCGCAGCAGCAGATGGTGGAGATCGCCAAGGGCCTGCGCGGCGAGGTGTCGGTGCTGATCCTCGACGAACCCACGGCCTCGCTCACCGACACCGAGACGCAGCGCCTGTTCGAGCTGGTGGCGCGGCTGAAGGCGCGCGGCGTGGGCATCGTCTACATCTCGCACCGCATGCAGGAGATCGCGCAGATCGCCGATCGCATCACGGTGCTGCGCGACGGGCGCAAGGTCACGACCGTGGAAGCGAACGCCACGAGCGCCGACCGGCTCATCGAGCTGATGAGCGGGCGCGCCATCGACAACATCTACCCGCGCATCACGGCCAACCCCGGCGAGGTCGTGCTGCAGGTCGAAGGGCTGGCCTCGCCCAACGGCGTGCGCCACGCCAGCCTCATGGTGCGGCGCGGCGAAGTGGTCGGGCTGGCCGGACTGGTCGGCTGCGGCAAGTCGGAGCTGTTCCGCGCGATCTACGGCCTCGACCCCGTGAGCGAAGGGCGCGTGCTGTTCAAGGGCCGCCCGCGCACCGGCGCGACGGTGCGCCAGCTGCTCGACGAGGGCCTGTTCTACCTGCCGCCCGACCGCAAGGGCGAAGGGCTGGTGCTCGGCTTCACGTCGCGCGCCAACATCACCTTGCCGCTGGTGCACGGGCCGCTGCGCGGGCGCGGCGGCTGGCTGCGCAAGCGCCTCGGGCGGCGGCTTTCGACGACGGCCGCCGAGCGCGTCGAACTCGCGCCGCGCAACCTCGAACGGCCCGTGGGCCTGCTCTCGGGCGGCAACCAGCAGAAGGTGCTGTTCGGCAAGGGCATGACGCGCGACGCCGCGCTCTACGTGTTCGACGAGCCCACGGTCGGCGTGGACGTCGGCACGCGCAGCGCGCTGTACGAGGTGATCCGCAAGCTCTGCGAAGGCGGCGCGGCGGTGGTCGTGATCTCGTCCGACCTGCCCGAGGTGCTGCACCTGAGCCACCGCGTGTACGTGATGTGCCGCGGCGAGATCGCCGGCGAGCTGCATGGCGACGCCATCCAGGAAACCGCCGTGCTCAACCTGTTTTTCGGCCCCAGCGAGAACCCCTCCTCATGACTTCGCCTTCCCTCACCGCCGCCCCCGCGGCTCCCACGCCCGGCCTGGCCGGGCGCGCCCTCGGCCTGCTGCGCAGTCTCTTTTTGCGCCTGGGCGTGCTGCCCTTCATGCTGGTGATCGCCTGCGTGGTGTTCGCCACGCTGTCCGACCAGTTCCTCACGGTGCAGAACCTGGTGAACCTGCTGCGCCAGTCGGTCTACCTGATCCTCGTGTCGCTGGGCCAGATGCTGGCGCTGGTCACCGGCGGCTTCGATCTCTCGGTGGGCACGGTGATGGCGATCACCTCGGTGGTCTCGGCGCTCGCCATGCAGGCGCTGGGCGCGGCCTTTCCCGACGCGGCCTGGATGGTGGTGCTCGTGGGCTGCGCCTGCGGGATGCTCGCCGGGCTGGTGGTGGGCCTGGTCAATGGCTTCGGCGTGGCGGTGATCGGCGTGTCGCCCTTCATCGTGACGCTGGGCGTGCAGTCGATCGGCTTCGGCTTTGCGCTGTTCCTCACGGGCGGCGTGCCGGTGTCGGGCATGCCGGCGCAGTTCAGCGAGCTGTTCGGCTTCGGCACCGTGCTCGGCGTGCCGGTGCCGATCCTCGTCACGGCCGTGTGCGTGGCCGGCATGGGCGTGCTCATGGGCCGCCTGCCGACCGGCACGCACCTGCTCGCGGTGGGCGGCAACGCCAAGGCCGCGGCGCTGTCGGGCATCGACACGCGCCGCGTGCTGCTCATGGCCTACCTGCTGTGCGCGGGCCTGGCGGCCGTGAGCGGCCTGCTGCTCACGGCGCGCGTGGAAACCGGCGAGGCCAACCTCGGCGGCACCGTGGCGCTCGAATCGATTGCGGCCTGCGTGATCGCCGGCGTGAGCCTGCGCGGCGGCATCGGCCGCGTGCCCAACGTGGTGATGGGCGCCATCTTCATCGGCCTGGTGCAGAACGGCATGAACCTGGCCAGCGTGGGCTCGTACCTGCAGATGGTGGTGCTGGGCGCCCTGCTGATCGTGGCCGTGGTCGCCGACCAGATCCGCCATCGCATGGTGGCGCCGGGCAGCCACTGAGCCTCCAACCAACACAAGCAACGAAGGAATCTCGCATGACAACCAAGACCAACGCCGCCATCGACGCGCGCCGCATCGCCGCCACGCCGCGCGGCGTCGGCATCGGCTTTCCGATCTACGCAGAGCGCGCGCTCAACGCCGAGCTGTGGGACGTCGAAGGCCGGCGCTACATCGACTTCGGCTCGGGCATCGCCGTGCTCAACACCGGCCACCGGCATCCGCGCGTGGTGGAGGCCATTCGCGCGCAGCTCGAGCGCTTCACCCACACGGCCTACCAGGTGGTGCCGTACGAAAGCGTGGTGTCGCTGGCCGAGCGCCTGAACCGCCTCACGCCCGGCACCCACGCCAAGAAGACCGCCTTCTTCACGACCGGCGCCGAGGCGGTCGAGAACGCCATCAAGATCGCGCGCGCCGCCACGCGCCGGCCCGGCGTGATCGCGCTGGGCGGCGGCTTTCACGGCCGCACCTTCATGGGCATGGCGCTCACGGGCAAGGTGGTGCCGTACAAGACCGGCTTCGGGCCCTTTCCCGGCAGCATCTTCCACGTGCCCGCGCCGATCGCGCTGCACGGCGTGTCGGTGGACGATTCGCTGCGCGCCATCGACAAGCTGTTCAAGGCCGACATCGAGCCCGAGCAGGTGGCCGCCATCATCCTCGAGCCCGTGCAGGGCGAAGGCGGTTTCTACGCCGCGCCGCCCGCCTTCATGCGCGCGCTGCGCGAGATCTGCGACCGCCACGGCATCCTGCTGATCGCCGACGAGATCCAGACCGGCTTCGCGCGCACCGGCAAGTGGTTCGCCATGGACCACCACGACGTGGTGCCCGACCTCATGACGATGGCCAAGAGCCTGGCCGGCGGCACGCCGCTGTCGGCCGTGTGCGGGCGCGCGGAGATCATGGACGCGCCCGCCCCCGGCGGCCTCGGCGGCACCTACGCCGCCAACGCGCTGGCCATCGCGGCGGCGCATGCGGTGCTCGACGTGATCGAGGACGAACGCCTGTGCGAGCGCGCGCAAATACTGGGCGACCGGCTCAAGGCGCGCCTCGAAGGCCTGCGCGCCAAGGTGCCGCAGATCGCGGACGTGCGCGGCCTGGGCGCGATGGTAGCGGTCGAGTTCGCGGGCGCCGATGGCGCGCCCGACCCCGCGTTCACGAAGCAGGTGCAAACCCGAGCGCGCGACGCGGGTTTGCTGCTGCTGACTTGCGGCGTGCACGCCAATGTGGTCCGCTTCCTGTTCCCCCTGACCATCGAAGACGCGGTGCTCGGCGAAGGCCTCGACATCCTCGCCGCCGCCCTGCAAGCCTGAGACAAACCACCCATGCCACTGAAACTCCAAGACCCGACCCTGCTGCGCCAGCAGGCCTGCATCGCCGGCGCCTGGGTGAATGCCGACAACGGCACCACCGTCGCCGTCACCAACCCCGCCACCGGCGAGCAGATCGGCACCGTGCCCATGTGCGGCACCGAGGAGACCGTGCGCGCCATCGCCGCCGCCGAAAAGGCGCAAAAGGCCTGGGCCAAGGTGCCCGCCAAGGAACGCTCGGCCATCCTGCGCAAGCTCAACGACCTGATGCTGGCGAACGTGGACGACCTCGCGCTCATCATGACCACCGAGCAGGGCAAGCCCCTGGCCGAGAGCCGCGGCGAGATCGCCTACGCCGCCTCGTTCATCGAGTGGTTCGCCGAAGAAGCGCGCCGCGTGTACGGCGACACCATTCCCGCGCCGCAGGCCGACCGCCGCATCCTGGCGCTGAAGCAACCCGTGGGCGTCACCGCCGCCATCACGCCCTGGAACTTTCCCACCGCCATGCTCACGCGCAAGGCCGGGCCCGCGCTCGCGGCCGGCTGCGCGATGGTCGTGAAGCCGGCCACGCAGACGCCGTTCTCGGCGCTGGCCTTTGCCGTGCTGGCCGAACGCGCGGGCGTGCCCAAGGGCCTGCTGTCAGTGCTCACCGGCTCGGCCAGCCAGATCGGCGGCGAGATGACGCGCAGCCCCATCGTGCGCAAGCTCACCTTCACGGGTTCGACCGAGGTGGGCCGCACGCTCATGAAGCAGTCGGCCGACACGATCAAGAAGCTGTCGCTCGAACTCGGCGGCAACGCGCCCTTCATCGTGTTCGACGATGCGGATGTGGATGCCGCCGTCGAAGGCGCAATGGTCTCCAAGTACCGCAACACCGGCCAGACCTGCGTGTGCGCGAACCGCTTGTACGTGCAGCGCGGCGTGCTCGAAGCCTTCACGCAGAAGCTGGTGGCCAAGGTCAACGCACTGAAGGTCGGCAACGGCACCGAGGCCGGCGTCAACCAGGGACCGCTGATCGACGCCAAGGCGGTCGAGAAGATCGAGGAGCACGTGGCCGACGCCGTCGCCAAGGGCGGCACCGTGCTCGCGGGCGGCAAGCGTCATGCGCTGGGCGGCCTGTTCTACGAGCCGACCGTGATCGGCGGCGCCACGCCCGACATGCTGTTCGCGCGCGAGGAAACCTTCGGCCCGCTGGCGCCGATCTTCGCGTTCGACACCGAGGCCGAAGCCATCGCCGCGGCCAACGACACCGAGTTCGGCCTGGCCGCGTACTTCTACAGCCGCGACATCGGCCGCATCATGCGCGTGGCCGAAGCGCTCGAATCGGGCATCGTGGGCGTGAACACCGGGCTGGTGTCCACGGCCGAGGCGCCGTTCGGCGGCGTCAAGCAGTCGGGGCTGGGGCGCGAGGGCTCGAAGTACGGGCTCGATGATTTCCTCGAGATCAAGTACGTCTGTCTCGCGGGGCTGGACACTTAGGGCTGCGAAAATTCGCAGCCTATGAGAACGTACCGAGGGTCTTGCCATTGCGGCGCGTGCCGCTTCGAAGTCGACACCGACCTCGACCATGTCCGCAGCTGCAACTGCTCCGTGTGCCGGCGCCGCGGCGCGCTGATTCACCGCGTGCCCGCATCGGCGCTTCGCCTGTTCACGCCGCTGGAAGACCTCACGGTCTATGAATGGCACACGCGGACCGCACGGGACTACTTCTGCCCCACCTGCGGAATCATGCCGTTCCGGATTCCCAGCGCGCCGACCGCGCAAGAGGCAGCCGAAGGCAAGCTGCCGTTCACGGGATGGGCCATCAATGCGCGCTGTCTTGAAGGCGTGGACCTGGCCAGCATCCCGGTCCGGCTCGTGAACGGCGCCGATCTGTCTTGAGCGCCGAGGGCGGTTGCGTTCAGCTCAGCAGCCAGTGCACGCTGAACAGCCGCTCGGGGTCGGTCCACACCGCCCCGACGCGGAAGCCCGCGCGCACCGCCAGGGCCTGCAGGCCCTCGACGGTGAACTTGTGCGAGTACTCGGTGTGCAGGGTCTCGCCTTCCTCGAACGAGAAGCGCTCGCCGCGCAGTTGCACGCTCTGCGCGCGCCGGCTCACGAGGTGCATCTCGATGCGGCGCATCGGCGCGTTGTAGAAGGCCGCGTGCGAGAAGCCGTCGAGGTCGAAGTCGGCCGACAGCTCCGCGTTCGCCCGCCGCAGCAGGTTGAGGTTGAACGCCGCCGTCACGCCCTGCGCGTCGTTGTAGGCCGCGTGCAGCCGGTCGGGGTCTTTCACCAGGTCGACGCCGATCAGCAGGCCGCCGCCGCGCAGCATGCGCGCCGCGAGCTGCAGGAACGCCAGCGCCTCGTCGGGCTCGAAGTTGCCGATGGTCGAGCCCGGAAAGAAGCCCACGCGCCGGCCCGCCCCGGCCAGGGGCGCGGGCAGCACGAGCGGCATGGTGTAGTCGGCCGCGATGGGCTGCACCGCGAGCGACGGGTAGTCGGCCTTCAGGCGCGCCGCCGCAGCCTCGAGGTGCTCGCCCGAGATGTCGATCGGCAGGTAGCGCTTGGGCGATTCGAGCGCGTCGAGCAGCAAGCGCACCTTGGTGAGCGAGCCGGCGCCGAACTCGACGATCTCGGCGTTCGGCCCGATCTGCGCGGCGATCTCACCGGCGCAGGCGCCCAGGATGCCCAGCTCGGTGCGCGTGGGGTAGTACTCGGGCAGTTCGCAGATGCGATCGAACAGCTGCGAGCCGGCCACGTCATAGAAGAACTTGGGCGAGATGTGGCGCGGCGTGCGCGCCAGGCCGGCCTGCATGGCGCGGCCGAACTCGGACCACGGGGCGGTGTCGGGCGGGGTCGCTGCCTCCTGTCGCTGCAGGTGGCTGGCGAGGGCGAACGGGGCGGTCGGATTGCGCATGGTGCTCGGCTCCATCGAGGTGTCGGTCAAAGGTCTTTCGCGAGCCGCAGCCCCGAGAACTGCCAGCGTGCCGCCGGCGGAAAGAAATTGCGGTAGCTTGGCCGCGTGTGGCCGGCCGGCGTGGCCACGCTGCCGCCGCGCAGCACCAGCTGGCCCACCATGAACTTGCCGTTGTATTCGGCCGCGATGCCGGGCAGCGGACGAAAGCCCGGGTACGGGTCGTACGAGGAACGCGTCCATTGCCAGACATGGCCGCTCATCTGCGCGATGCCGGGCGCGTCGAAGGCGGCCTCCCATTCGAACTCGGTGGGCAGCCGCGCGCCGGCCCATTCGGCGTACGCGGCGGCCTCGTAGAAGCTCAGCTGGGACACGGGCGCGTCGGCCTCCATCGGCCGCACGCCGTGCAGGCCGAACACCTGCCAACCGCCGGGCGCGGCAGGGCCGCCGCCCGCGCCGAGGGTGGCGATGCGCGGGTCGTCGGCTTCGAGCCAGTAGGCCGGGTGGCGCCAGCCCTGGGCCTGCACCGTGGCCCAGCCGTCGGACAGCCACAGCTCGGGCCGCCGGTAGCCGCCGTCGGCGATGAACTGCGCGTAGTCGCCGCAGTTCACCAGCCGGTCGGCGATGGCATAGGGGTGCAGCAAGGCGGCGTGGCGCGGCGTCTCGTTGTCGAAGCAAAAGCCCTCGCCCGCATGCCCGACCTCGACCGTGCCGCCCGGCTGTTCCAGCCAGCGCACCTCGGCCGGCACGGCAGCCAGCCGCCGCGCGGGGCCGCTCGCGGGCTTGTACGCCGGCAGCAGCGGGTTGCACGACAGCGCATGCAGGATGTCGGTGAGCAGCAGCTCCTGATGCTGCTGCTCGTGGTTCAGCCCGAGCGCGACGATGGCCTCGATGGCCGCCCAGTCGAGCGCCTCCGGCGCCGCGAGCAGCGCGAGCACCGCCTCGTCGACATGGCGGCGGTAGGCATGCACTTCGTCGAGCGACGGCCGCGTCAGCAGGCCGCGCTGCGGCCGCGGGTGGCGCGGCCCGAGCGCCTCGTAGTAGGAGTTGAAGAGGTAATGAAAACGCGCATCGAAGGGTTGGTACCCCGCCGCATGCGGCTGCAGCAGCACGGTCTCGAAGAACCACGTCGTGTGCGCCAGATGCCACTTGGTCGGGCTGGCGTCGGGCATCGACTGGATGCACTGGTCCTCGGCGGACAGCGGCGCGGCCAGCGCCAGGCTGGCGGCGCGCACCGTGCGGAATTGCTCGCGCAAGGCGCTCGCCACGGGGGCGATCGGCCGGGAAAACGTCATGGTGTCTCCAGTCGGGTGAGCCGGAAGTTTTAGCCCATACCGGCGACAAAAGCACGTAGGACAAGACGCCGCCGCCGCGCCGCCGCAGGAGCCCGTCCTGCGCGCAAGCGGCCCGGAACGCCCCGGCCCGCTGCGTATGATTCGGGCGATGCAAACCCCCTCTCCTTCGGCCAGGCCCCACGTTGTCATCATCGGCTGCGGTTTCGGCGGACTCGAGGCAGCGCGCAAGCTGCAGCGGGCCGACGTCGATGTGACGGTGATCGACAAGACCAACCACCACCTGTTCCAGCCCCTGCTGTACCAGGTGGCGACCGCCGGGCTCGCGGCGCCATCGATCGCGGCGCCGGTGCGCGCGCTGTTCCGCAAGCAGGCCAACGTGACCACGCTGCTGGCCGAGGTGACGGGCATCGACCCGGCCGCGCGCACGGTGCAGCTGGCCGACGGCAGCCGGGTGGCCTACGACCACCTGATCGTGGCGGCCGGCGCCACGCACAGCTACTTCGGGCACGACGAGTGGGCGCCCGCCGCGCCGGGCCTGAAGACGCTGGCCGACGCCTTCGAGATCCGCCGCCGCGTGCTGATGTCTTTCGAAACGGCCGAGACCACCGCCGACCCCGAGCGGCGCCGCGCCCTGCTCACCTTCGTGGTGATCGGCGCCGGACCGACCGGTGTCGAGATGGCCGGCACGCTGGCCGAGATCGCCAAGCACACGCTCGCGGGCGAGTTCCGCCGCATCGACCCCGGCAGCGCGCAGGTGCTGCTGGTCGAGGGCGGCCCGCGCGTGCTGCAGGCCATGCCCGAAAGCCTGAGCCAGAAGGCGCTCGAACAACTGGAACGGCTCGGCGTGGAGGTGCGGCTGAACGCGCGCGTCACCGCCATCGACAACGCCGGCCTCGAAGTGCAGACCGGCGGCGGCCCCGACGGCGCGCCGCTGCAGAGCTACCGCATTCCCAGCAGCTGCGTGGTGTGGGCGGCCGGTGTCGCGGCCTCGCCGCTGGGCCGGCTGCTCGGCAGCGCCACGGGCGTCGAGTGCGACCGCGCGGGCCGCATCAAGGTCGAGCCCGACCTGAGCCTGGCCGGCCACCCCGAGATCAGCGTGGTGGGCGACCTGGCCGCCGCCATGAGCCACGCGCCCGGCAAGCCGCCCAAGCCGGTGCCCGGCGTGTCGCCCGGCGCCAAGCAGGCGGGCCGCGCAGCGGCGGCGAACATCCTGCGCCGCCTGGCGGGCCAGCCCTCGGTGCCGTTCCGCTACGCCGACTATGGCAACCTGGCCACCATCGGGCGCAACTCGGCCGTGGTCGACCTGGGCACGCCCTTCGGCCCGCTGCGCTTCAGCGGCCGGCCCGCGTGGCTGTTCTGGCTGTTCGCGCACGCGTACTTCCTCATCGGCTTCCGCAACCGCGTGGTCGTGATGTGGGACTGGGCCAGCGCCTACTGGAGCTTCCAGCGCAACGCGCGCGTGGTGGCCGACGTGCAGGGCCGCAGCGAGTCGTAAGCACGCCCCACGCCGCGCGATGACGTTGCTCTGGTGGGTCGTCTTTCATGCGCTCGATGCGCTGTTCTGGCTCTGGATCCTGCGCTGGGGTGGCGCGGCCTGGCTCGAAGGCACGTTTCTCTCGGGCTTTCTCGTGAGCATCTTCGCGCCGCGCTGGGGCGCCGAGGGCCTGCGCATGTTCGCGCTGCTGATGCTGATCGTGTGCGCGATCAGCTTCGTCTGGGGCCTGCTCATGCCCGAGATGCGCTGCTGGTACTCGGGCCACTGCTGAAGCCCCGAGGGCGCCCCCGCAAGGCGCCCCCTGGCCGCGTCAGCTGCCGATCACCCCACCGTCGATCTTCGTGATGACCACGGTCGCCGAGCGCGGCCGGCCCGCGCCGTCGGGCCACTTCGACACGGCGAGCGGGCGCTCGGGGTCGCTGCGCTCGTTGGCCGGCTCGCCCGGGTGCTGGATGTTGATGAACAGCGTGCGCAGGTCGGGCGTGGCCGTGAGGCCGGTGATCTCGCAGCCGGCCGGGCCGAGCAGAAAGCGGCGGATCTCGCCCTTGGTCGGGTCGCAGGCCAGCATCTGGTTGTTGGGCAGGTTCGTGTACTCGCCCTTGCCGAGCGTGGAGGTCGACACGTCGGTCTGGATCCACAGCACGCCGCGCGCATCGACCATCAGGCCGTCGGGGCTGCCGAAGGCGTCGCCCTTGACGTTGCCCTGCGCCTCGTAGCGCGTCTGCTTCGGGTCGCCCGCGAGCACGAGGTGGTTCCAGGCGAACTTCGTGGCGTCGAGGTCGCCGCTTTCCTTCCAGCGGATGATCTGGCCCATCGTGTTGTTGGAACGCGGGTTGGCCGCGTCCATGAAGGGCTGGCCCGGCGCGCCGCGGTTGCTGTTGTTGGTGAGCGTGCAGTAGACCTCCTTCGTCAGCGGATCGACGGTGGTCCACTCGGGGCGGTCCATCTTCGTGGCGCCGAGGATGTCGCTGGCCTGGCGCGACTTGATGAGCACGTCGCCCTGCGTGGTGAAGCCCTTGTCGGCCACCAGCCCGCCCTTGCCCTGCACCAGCGGCAGCCATTCGCCCGTGCCGTCGACGTCGAAGCGGCCCACGTAGAGCGTGCCGTGGTCGAGCAGGTCGCGGTTGGCGGCGGCGCCACCGGGGCGCACTTTGTCGCGGCTCACGAACTTGTAGATGTACTCGAAGCGCGAGTCCTCGCCCATGTAGACCACGGCGCGGCCGTCGTCGGTGAGCGCCACGGCGGCGCCTTCGTGCGCGGCGCGGCCCAGTGCGGTGCGCTTGCGCGGCGTGGAGTTCGGGTCTTGCGGATCGATCTCGACCACCCAGCCGTAGCGGTTCGATTCATTCGGGTGCTTGGCCACATCGAAGCGTTCTTCGTGCTCGTGCCAGCGGTACTTGGCGCCGTTGCCCTTCTTGAGGCCCCAGCGCTTCTGGTGCGCATCGGGCGTGGCGGTGCCCTCGAAGTAGTCGGCGAAGTTTTCCTCGCAGGTCAGGTAGGTGCCCCACGGCGTCTGGCCGTTGGCGCAGTTGTTGAAGGTGCCGAGCACCTGCGTACCCGAGGGGTCGCCCGCGGTGCGCAGCATCGGGTGGCCGGCCGCGGGGCCGGTGAGCGTCATCGGCGTGAGCGCGGTGATGCGGCGCGCGAAACGCGAGGGCAGCACCTGCTGCCAGGCCGCGCCGTCGCGCTGCAGCTCGATCACCGACACGCCGTGCGCGTGCATCGACTTGCGCACCTTCGCGGCGCTCCAGGTCTTCATGCCGTCGGTGTGCAGCAGGCCATCGTCCACGTACTCGTGGTTCAGCACCAGCAGGCCGCGGTTCGATCCGTCCAGCGGAAAGAAGGCCATGCCGTCGTGGTGCATGCCGGCCTGCAGCGCCTGGTCGTCGGCGGAGTCGGAAGCGTCGGTCTTGAAGGCGGGCATGCGGCCCGCGATGCCGGTGGGGTCGCCCCAGCGGTACAGCACCTGCGTACGGTAGCCCTCGGGCACGACCACCTGGTCGACCGCCGCCATGGGCACGCTCTTGAAACCGATGGCGCGGCCCAGGCCGCTCACGGCACTGCTGCTACCGGCGCCCGTGCTGGCACAGCCGGCCAGCGGACCGAACAGGCCCGCCACGGCCGCCGCCAGGCCGCCGCGCACGAAGACCCGTCGCTGCGGATCGGACACGTCGTGGATGGTGGGATTGCCGGAGGGGTTCGAGTCCTCCATGCGCGCGAAGTCTTTGGCCATGTCCTGGGGGTCCGTGGGAATCGTGGGAACCCGCGATGCTCCCGCACGCCCATGAAGCCGTCATGACAGGGGTTCGAAGCGCACGTCGCCCCAGGGCTGCGAGCCGCCGTGGTTGCTGTTGTTGTTGCGTGGCTGCTCCCGCCGTTCGCGGCGCCAGTCCCAGGGCGGCGTCGGCGCGGTGTCGGCCCACAGGCCGATGTGCTGCGCACGCGCCGCGGCCTCGAGGCGGAACAGGTCGCCACCGCGCTTCTTCGCGATGCCGTGGTAGTCGTACACCCAGGCCCAGCCTTCGGCCACCAGGCGGCGGCCGGCGTCTTCGCCGTTGCAGCGCACGTCGGCCACGGTGCGGCCGTAGCGGTCGGTGTCGCGCTCGGTGATGACGGCCTTCTCGGCGTAGCACAGGCGGCTCAGCGCCTGGCGGCTGCGCTGGCCGTAGGGCTGCGCTTTCTCGGGCGCGTCGATGGCGGCGATGCGCACCTTGACCTGCTCGTAAGCGCCGATGCGGCCGCAGCGCGCGGTGAGCGTGTCGCCGTCGCTCACGCCCACGACGAGGCAGGTGCGCGACGACGCGGCGTGGGTCAGCAGCGGGAGGGAAAGGCCGAGGGAAAGAAGCAGGAAGACGGGACGAAAGCGCATGCGGAAAGGAAGCGGAACACGGGGCCAAGAATGGCCGACGATTCTCGGCGCGAAGTGTGCGCGCCGCCCTTCGGATGCATTTGTTTTCGTCTTCGCTCAGCGTGCGGCCGGCGCGGCCGTCGACTTGCGCACCACCAGCTCCGGGCGCAGCACCACGGTGGACGCGGACAGCGCCTGTCCGTCGATCTCCTCGAACAGCATCTCGGCCGCGCGCCAGCCGAGTTCGCGGTGCGGCAAGCGGATGGTGGTGAGCGGCGGATCGACCATGTCGACCAGCGGCATGTCGTTGTGGCCGGTGATGGAGATGTCTTTCGGCACGCGCAGGCCGACCTCACGCAGCGCGTCGTAGGCGCCCAGTGCCACGAGGTCGTTGCAGCAGACCACGGCTTGCGGCGCGGCGCCGGCCGCGAGCATCTGCTTCATCGCGGCCGCGCCCGCCTCGCGGCTGTAGCTCGCGCACTCGACGATGCGCGCCGGCTTCATGCGGTGGTCGCGCAGCGCCTGCTCCACGCCCAGCAGGCGGCCCACGCCGGTGGGGATGGTCTGCGGCCCCGCCAGGTGCGCGATGCGCTTGTGGCCCAGGCCCACGAGGTGGTCGACCGCGAGCTTCATCGCCAGCCGGTCGTCGCTCACCACGGCGGGCAGGCGACCGGTCTCGTCGGCGCGGTTGACCAGCACCGCCGTCATGCCGGCCTTGGCGACGAAGTCGACCAGCGGGTCGTCGCGCGTGGCGGTGGCCAGGATCACGCCATCCACGCGCTGCGCCAGCATGCGCTCGAGCACCGGCCGCGCCAGCGCCGGATCGACCACGTTGGTGACGAACACGAAGTAGCCGCGCGCGGCCGCGCTGGCCTCGATGCCTTGCAGGATCGGCGGGAACACCGCGTTGGTGATGTCGGGCACCAGCACGCCGATGGTGTGGGTGCGGCCCGTGCGCAGCGCCGAGGCCGCGCGGTTGGGCCGGTAGCCCAGGCGCTGCGCGGCCTCCTCGACCACGCGCAGCACCTCGTCGCTGATCAGCGAGCGCTTCTCGGGGCTGAGCGCGCGCGACACGGTCGACACATGCACCCCGGCGGCACGGGCGACGTCGCGGATGGTGACGGGGCTGGAGGGGGGATGGGTGCTCATTTGTGCAAACGATTGTTGGTCATCCGGTGCGCCATGGTCGGCGAATTCCCATTCTGACATCCCGGATACCCTCCATTTTACTTTTCCGGAATCTGCCTTAAGATCATGCAAACGATTGCAAGGATTGCAGATGAACATCGCCACCTCCCCCGATTCGGTGCTCGGCTTTGCGCTCGACGCCATGCAACGCACCCCCGATCCGCGCCTGCGCACCGTGATGGACGCGCTCACGCGCCACCTGCACGCCTTCGTCCAGGAGGTGAAGCTGACCGAGGAAGAGTTCGAGCAGGCGCTCGAATTCATCGTCGCCATCGGCCACGCCACGGGCGAGACCAAGAACGAGGTGGTGCTGGCGGCCGACATCCTGGGCGTGTCCACCGTGGTGGCGCTGCAGAACAACCAGGACCCGCACGGCGAATCGCCGGCCGCGCTGCTCGGCCCCTTCTGGCGCGCCAACTCGCCGGCCTGCGCAGCGGGCGAGAGCATCGCGCGCTCGGGCACGCCCGGCACGCCGCTGGAGGTGACGGGCACGGTGCGCGACGTGGGCGGGCAGCCGATGGCCGATGTCACGGTCGACGTGTGGCAGGCCTCGCCGGTCGGGCTCTACGAGAACCAGGACCCCGAACAGGACGACATGAACCTGCGCGGGCGCTTCACCACCGACGCGCAAGGCCGCTTCCATTTCCGCAGCGTGCGCCCTGCCGGCTACCCCGTGCCCACCGACGGGCCGTGCGGCGTGCTGCTGCGCGCGCAGCAACGCCACCCGAACCGTCCCGCGCACCTGCACTTCATGCTGAGCAAGCCGGGCCACAAGGTGCTGGTCACGCAGGTGTTCGCCGACGACGACGAGAACCTGGAGAGCGACCCGACCTTCGGCGTGACGCGGCAACTCATCGGCCGCTTCGCGCTCGCGCCCGACGGCGGTAGCGCCACGCTGCAGTACGACTTCCAGCTGGAGCCGGGAGAAATGAAGTTCCCCCGCCCACCGATCCCCTGATTCCGCAACTTTCCTTCATCCCATGAGCTTCGATCCCCAATCCCGACTCCACGGCAAGATCGCCGTCATCACCGGCGGCCTCGGCGCCATCGGCTACGCCACGGCCACGCGGCTGGCCGCGCTGGGCGCCACCTGCGTGCTGCTGCACCGCGGTGGCGACGACAACGCCGCCGCGCGCGCCGCCGCCCTGCCCTCGGACAGCGGCCAGCGCCACGGCGCGATCCGCGCCGACATCGTCGACACGCCGAGCCTGCAGGCCGCCGCCGCCGAGGTGAAGGCCGCGCACGGGCGCTGCGACATCCTGGTCAACAGCGCGGGCCACACGCAGCCCGTGCCGGCCGGCGACCTCGACGCGCTGACCGACGACCTCATCGACGACCTGCTGCGCGCCAACTTCCGCGGCGTGTTCGCCACCATCCGCGCCTTCGCGCCGATGCTCAAGGCCACCGGCGACGGGCTGGTGGTCAACATCTCGTCCATCGCCGGCTTCACGGGCGTGGGCAGCAACCTCGCGTACGTCGCGGCCAAGGCCGGGCTCGACGTGGTGGGCGATGCGCTGGCCAAGGCGCTGGCGCCGGCGGTGCGCGTGGTGTCGGTGTCGCCGGGCGCGGTCGAGTCGGGCTTCGTGCCCGGGCGCGGCGCCGAGTTCGCCGACAAGATGGCCAGCACCACGCCGCTGGGGCGCATCGGCAAGCCCGACGACGTGGCGGCCACCGTGGAAGCGCTGGCCACCACGCTGCGCTTCGTCACCGGCACGCGCATCGTGGTCGACGGAGGGCGCCACCTGTGAACAACGCGAAGACGCTCATCACCTGCGCCGTCACGGGCAACCTCGTGAAGCCCGAGCAGACGCCGCACCTGCCGATCACGCCGGTGCAGATCGCCGACGAATGCCTGGCCGCGGCCGAAGCCGGCGCGGCGCAGGTGCACATCCACGTGCGCCACCCCGAAACGGGCAAGCCCTCGATGGAGGTCGAGCTGTACCGCGAGGTGGTCGATCGCATCCGCCGCGAGAACCGCGAGCTGATCGTGAACCTCACGACCGGGCCGGGCGGGCGCTTCATTCCCAGCGAGGACGATCCGAAGATCGCCGCGCCCGGCACCACGCTGCTGCCGCCCGAAAAGCGCGTGGAACACATCGCGCTGATCCGGCCCGACGTGTGCTCGCTCGACCTCAACACCATGAACTCCGGCCCCGACGTGGTGATCAACACGCCGAAGAACGTGCGCCGCATGGCGAAGGTGATGCGCGAGGCCGGCGTGAAGCCCGAGCTGGAGATCTTCGACTCGGGCGACATCCACCTGGCGCTGGACCTCATCGCCGACGGCACGCTCGACGGGCCCGCGATGTGGACCTTCGTGCTCGGCGTGAAGTACGGCTTCGCGCCCACACCCGAAACGCTGCTCTATGCGCGCAACCTGCTGCCGCGCGGCGCCTTTTGGAGCGCCTTCGGCATCGGCCGCACGGAGTTCCCGATCGTCGCGCAATCGTGGCTGCTGGGCGGCCACGTGCGCGTGGGCATGGAAGACAACATCTACCTCGAGAAAGGCGTGCTGGCCGAAAGCAACGCGCAGCTCGTGGCGAAGGCGCGCGACATCCTGCGCAGCCTGGGCGGCGAGGTCGCCAACCCGCGCGAGGCCCGCGCGATGCTGGGGCTGGCCGACACCCGCGCCGTTCAGGGAGCCGCACGATGAGCGCCATCCTTCATGAACCGCGCGCCCTGCGCGTGAACGGCAAGGCCGCCAACCTCGAGGCGCTGCGCCTGGACGCCGCGCCGCAGCCCGAACCCGCGGTACCGCCCGGCCATGCCGTGGTGCGCGTGATGGCCGCCGCAGTGAACCCGAGCGACGTGAAGGCTGCGCTGGGCCTCATGCCGCAGGCCGTCTGGCCGCGCACGCCGGGGCGCGACTTCGCGGGCACCGTGGTGAGCGGCCCTTCGGAATGGATCGACCGCGAGGTCTACGGCTCGGGCGGCGACGTCGGCATCACGCGCGACGGCTCGCATGCACGCTACCTCGTGCTGCCCGAGGCGGCCCTGCGCGCCAAGCCCCAGGGCATCTCGATGGACGAGGCCGGCGCGGTGGGCGTGCCCTTCGTCACGGCCTACGAGGGCTTCCGGCGCAGCGGCATGCCGCAGGCGGGCCAGACGGTGCTGGTGCTGGGTGCCAACGGCAAGGTCGGGCAGGCGGCGGTGCAGCTGGCCGCGCAGGCCGGCGCGCGCGTGATCGCGGTGCAGCGCGGCCCCGGGCCCTTCGCAGGGTTCGCGAGCGCGCCGGTCGACGTGGTCGATGCGCGCCACCACGCCGACGTGGGCGCGCAGGTGCGCGAACTCACCGACGGGCGCGGCGCGCACATCGTCTACAACACCGTGGGCAGTGCCTACTTCGAGGCCGCCAACAAGGCGATGGCCAAGGGGGCCACGCAGATCTTCATCGCCACGCACGACCGCGCGGTGCCCTTCGACATCTTCGCGTTCTACCGCGGCATGCACACCTACGTGGGCATCGACTCGCTGGCGATGGACTGCGTGGCCTCCACCGCGCAGCTGGACGCGATGCGCGAAGGCTTCGAGCGCGGCACGCTGAAGCCCTTTCCCGTGGCACGCCACTTCGCGCTCGACGAAGCGATCGACGCCTACCGGCTGGTGCTGTCGGGCAGCACCGACCGCGTCGTGCTGCGCCCCTGACCCCCGAGGACACCCACCATGCATGTGACCCGTTTCAGCGAGGCGCCGCACTACGAGGCGCCCAACCACTTCGACATGCGCTGCCTGCGCCTGCAGGGCAAGGAGGCCGGCCCCTCGACGCAGATGTGGATGGGCATGAGCCAGATCCTGCCCGGCGGCCGCACCGGGCTGGACGGCTCGCCGATGGAAAAGCTCTACCTCGTGCTCGAGGGCGAGCTGCACATCGTCGGCGAACTCGACGGCGCGCACCAGGAAGACGTGCTGCTGCCCTACGACAGCTGCCGCTTCGCGCCCGGCGAGAAGCGCCAGCTCGAGAACCGAAGCAACCGCCCGGTGCTGGTGGCGCTGGTGATGGCCAACGCACCGCCCGCCTGACGCGCTCCTTTCCCAGTCAGTCATTCATCGCTCGCACCAACAAATCAACGGAGACAAGACGCATGAAGAAGACATTCCCATGGAGCCGCCGACAGGCGCTCACGGTCGTTGCGGCGCTGGCGGCCTGCACGCTCGGCGGCGCCCATGCACAGGGCCCCTGGCCGGGCACGCAGCCCATCAAGCTGGTCGTGCCCTTCACGGCGGGCAGCGGCACCGACATCGTCGCGCGCCTGGTCGCCGAGAAGCTGGGGCCCGCGCTGGGCACCAGCGTGATCGTCGACAACCGCCCCGGCGCGGGCGGCACGCTGGGCGCGGCCATCGCCGCCAAGGCGCCGGCCGACGGCTACACGCTGCTGGTGCATTCGGCCGGCCATCTCGTGAACCCGTGGATCTACAAGGGGCTGTCGTACGACACGCTGAAAGACTTCACGGGCGTGACGCCGATGGCCAGCCTGCCCAACGTGCTGGTGACCGCGCCTTCGCACTTCACCGACGTGAAAGACCTCGTGGCCAAGGCGAAGGCCAAGCCCGGCGGGCTGAACTACGGCTCCGCGGGCAACGGCTCGGCCACGCACATGAATGCCGAGGTGTTCCGCCTCGCGGCCGGCGTCGATGCGCAGCATGTGCCCTTTCGCGGCACGCCCGAAGCCATGACCGAGGTGATGGCCGGGCGCGTCGACTGGTTCTTCGCGCCGATGGTGTCGGCGCTGCCGCTGATCAAGAGCGGCAAGCTCAAGGCACTGGCCGTGGGCACCGCCGGCCGCTCGTCCGCCCTGCCCGACGCACCCACCACCGTGGAAGCCGGCGTGCCGGGCTCGGCCTACCTGTTCTGGGTCGGCCTGTTCGCGCCCGCCAAAACGCCGCAGCCTGTGGTGGAGCGGCTGCAGGCCGAGGTCGCGAAGATCATGGGCTCGCCCGAGCTGAAGGAACGGCTGGAGAAGCTCGGCGCCGAGCCTTTCACCATGCCCTCCGCGCAGTTCAACAAGTTCATCGCCGACGAGACCGCGAAGGCACAGCAGGTGGTCAAGGCCGCAGCCATCAAGGTGGACTGACCTCAGCGCAGCAGCGCCGCCAGCACCGGCGCCAGCCCCGCACCACCGGCCACGGCGGCAGCACCGGCGCCCCACGCCACAGCGCGCGGGCGGTACGGCAACAGCAAGGCCACCGGCAACGCCCCCGCCGACAGGAAGCCGAGCCACGCGACCGTCCCGACCGTGGGGCCCCACGCCATCACGCAGGGCACGATGGCCGCGGCCAGCAGCACCATGCCGATCACGCGCAAGCCCGTGCGCCGGCGCGCGGGCACTTCGCGTCCGCGCGTCAGCTGCTCATGGTGCCGGTCCATGGCAAAGCTCAGGCACGACATGCCCGCATACGCCAGCGCAAGGCCAAGCAACGAAGCCCATGCCGTCGTCATCGCACCACCTTCTTCAGCAGATGGCGCAGCGCGCCCAGCGCCGCAAGACCGAAAGCCACCACGCCCAGTTCGACCCCGAGGCTTTCCCAATCACTGCGCGACAGCTGCGCCAGCAGGTGATCACCCGTGGTCACGAAGTTCAGCACCGGCAGCAGCAGGCACAACGCGGCCAGCGCACCGAGCTGCTCGCGCCACGCGCGCGCCGGCTGGCGCACGAAGGCGTGCACCAGCGCCAGCGTCCACAGCGCGAAGAAGACCTGCAGTTCGCGGTCCGCGCGGTGCCCGATGCCGACCGGCACCAGCCGGTTGGCCCACAGGTAACCCACGCAGGCGATGGCCAGCCCGGCGATGGCCGCGACGTTCAGCGCCTCGATCAGCCGGTAGACCCGCGCCGTCGCGCCGCCGAACTCGCCCAGGTGCTTCTGCCGACGCTTCACGATGAACAGCACGGCCCCCGAACCCATCATCGCGGTGCCCGCGAGCCCGCACAGGAAGTAGAGCCACTTCATCGGCCAGCCGCCGAAGGTGACCATGTGCAGCCCGCCCATGGCCGACTGCGCAAGCATGGCTGCGCCGCCATCCGCGGCGCCCGGCAGGCGCACGCGCTGCACCTCGCCGCTGGCGGCCGAGAACTGCACCATGCCGGTGGTGGCGCTGAGCCGGCGCGCGGATTCGTCCTCGCCATTCCATCCGTAAACGCCGATGCGCGCCCCCGCGTCGCCCGGGTGGTCGATGACGACCGCGCGCACCGGCTGGCCCATGCGTTCCTGGCCGCGCGCAGCGAACGGTTCGAGCACGGGCACGGGCATCGCGCGACCGGTGGCGGCGGGCTTGTCGCTGTCGCCCAGCTCGGACACGAAGCGCACCTGCGCCTGCGGGCCCGTGCCGTAGTGCAAGACCTTGGGGGCCGGCATGAAGCTGGTGCCCGAGATCACAAGACCGGTGTAGGCGATCATGAACTGGAAGGGCAAGGTCAGCACCGCCACCGCGTTGTGCGCGTCGAGCCAGCTGCGCTGGCCTTTCTTGGGACGGAAGGTGAAGAAGTCCTTGAAGATGCGCTTGTGCGTGATCACGCCCGACACCAGCGCCACCAGCATCGCCATCGCGGCGATGCCGACGATCCACAGGCCGACGGTGCCGGCGTGCAGCTCGTAGTGGAAGTCGACGAAGTGGTGGCCGCCGAGCGTGGCGCGGGTCGCGTGGCCGCCGTCTTCCTTCAACGGCTTGCCGGTGGCGGGGTCGAGCGCGACGCCCGCGTACTGCCGGTTGGCGTCGAACCAGAACACGCGCAGCTCGCCGCCGCCCTGCGCATCCGAAGGCCACAGCTCCCACATCGAGGCGCCCGGGTGGTGCTCGGCCATGTAGGCCATGCCCCAGGCCAAGCGCTGCGCGCGGTCGGCCGTGGGTTCGCCTTTCTTTGCAGCGGCGGCGGCTTCCTCGGCGTGGTGCTCCGGCGTCATCCAGTGGGTGATGGGCTCGTCGAACACGGCCAGCGTGCCGGTGAGGAACACCGCGAACAGCAGCCACGAGAACCACAGGCCGCACCAGGTGTGCAGCCAGGCCTGGGCCTGGCGGAAGCCGCCCTGCGACGGCGCCTTGGTTTTCTTCGTGCTCATGCCCCGCCTCCCGCGCCGCGCAAGGCCAGGCCGAGCCCGGCCAGCACCACGGCCGGCAGCAGCAGGCCGGCCCAGGCGCGCGGCAGCGACACGGGCGCAAAGGCCCAGATCACGGCGACGGTGTAGACCGCGAAGCTGAACTGCATGCCCCCGAGCGCAGCCTCGGCGGGGCCGGCCGGCAGCACGGCGGCCAGGAAGACGGCGGCGGCCGAGGCCAGCGCGTAGCCGCCGAGCACGGCGGCCGCGACGCGGGACAGCAGCCGCAGGGCGGGAGAAAAGGAGGAGGTGCGGGTGTTCATCGGGGACCGGAAAACGGGGCGCGGACATGCGCCCCTCCCCTACATGACAAACGAGAACGAAAAAAGGGTCATGCCCCCCGCTCTTTCCCGGTCAGAACGCGTAGCTCAGCGTCGCCACCGCGTTGCGCGGCGTGCCGAAGTAGGCCTGCCCGTCGATGTTGCTGTAGTACTTCTTGTCGAACAGGTTCTCGATGTTCAGCTGCAGCGCCAGCCTGGGCGTGAAGGCGTAGCGCGCCATCAGGCTCACGACCGCGCGCGAGCCCTGCTGGTAGCGCAGGTCGACATCGCCCACGCTGTACGCGTAGTAGGTGCGGTTCTGCCAGTTGACGCCGCCGCCCAGCGTGAGCCGGTGCCACGCGCCGGGCAGCCGATAGGTGGTGAACAGCGTGGCCTGCGTAGTCGGCATGGCGGTGTTGATGCGGTTGCCGTTGCCTTCGCGGCCCAGCGTGCGTGCGATGCCCGCGTTGAGCTGCCAGCCGGGGGCCAGTTCGCCCGACACCTGCAGCTCGATGCCCTTGCTGGTCACGCCACGCGCGCCGTAATAGGCGCCTTCGCTCGAGTTGGGCACGAGCTTGGTGCCGTCGCGTTGCGCCACGTTCTCCTGCTCGGCGCGGAAGACGGCGATGGAGGTGTTGAGCTTGCCGTTCAGGTGCTCGCCCTTGAGGCCGATCTCGTAGCTCTTGCCGGTCACCGGGTCGAGGTAGGCGCCGCTGGCGTCGCGGTAGTTCTGCGGCTGGAAGATGTCGGTGTAGCTCGCGTACACCGAGTAGTTCTCGCTCAGGTCGTACACCAGGCCCGCGTAGGGCGTGAACACCTCGTGCTTGCGCGTGGCCGGCGCGTCGGCGGTCAGGCGCGTGGAACGCCAGCTGTTCTGACGCCCGCCCACGATGAGCTTGAGCGAATCGGCCAGCGACAGGCGCGCGGCGCCGTAGTAGCCGGTCTGGCGCGTCTTGGTGATGGCCGAGACCTTCAGCGGGTCCCAGCCCGGCTCGGGGTACGACGCGGCGTTCCAGTCGTAGAAGTTACCGGTGTCGGGCAACGCGCTGGTGCGTGGATGGCTCGCCTCCACGTAGCGCGACTGGCTGTTGCTGACACCCACCACGAGTTCGTGCGTGCGCCCCAGCAGCTTGAACGGGCCGGTGGCCTGCAGGTCGAGGCTGTTCTGGCGGAACTGGTGCTCGAAGTAGCCGGGCAGCGAGCCCAGGCCGGTGCCGGTGAGGCGGTCGAGGTCGCCGTACAGGTACAGCAGCTTGGCGTTCTGCTTGCTCTGCCGGTGCGAGCCGTTGGCCTTGAGCTTCCAGCCGTTGTCGAACTGGTGCGTGAGGTTCGCGAAGGCGGTGGTGGTGGTCGTGTCCCAGTGGGTCCACGGCGTGCCGACGGTCTTGGAGCGGTCCCAGCGCGTGGCTGTGCCGTCGCTGAAGGTCAGCGGCAGCCCGCCCCAGGTCGACGAGGTGGGCCGCGTGGCCTGCGACTCGATGCCCACGCTCAGCGTGGTGCTGGGCGTGAGGTCGGCATCGACCACGCCGTACAGCACATGCTTGCGGCCGTGGTACATGTCGATGAAGGAGTCGCGGTCTTCCGTCATGCCGATGAGGCGGGCGCGCACGCGGCCGTCTTTCGTCACCGGCGTCTGCAGGTCGACCGTGCCGCGGCGCAGGTTCCACGAACCCAGCGCGAGCGACGCGTTGCCGGCGAACACCTTGCTGTCGGCGTGCTTGCGCACCAGGTTCACCGAGGCCGAGGGGTTGCCCGCGCCGGTGAGCAGCCCCGTCGAGCCGCGCACGACCTCGATGCGGTCGTACAGCACCGGGTCGTTGGTGGAGGCGCCGAAGAAGTCGGTGGTGACCGTGGTCGGCACGCCGTCGTACTGGTAGTTGTCGATGTAGAAGCCGCGCGCGTACAGGTCGGTGCGGTCGCTGTCGGAGCTCACCGAGAACACGCCGGGCACGCTCTGCATGGCCTGGCCGAGCGACAGCAGGTTCTGGTCGTCGATCTGCTGGCGCGTGATGACGGTGACCGACTGCGGCGTCTCGCGCGGCGAGAGCGCGAGCCCGGTGGCCGCCGCCGTGGCGCGCGTGGTGTAGGCGCCGGTGCCTTCGGTGGTGCCGCTGCGGTCGGCCTCGGCCGTGACGGTGACGGGCGAGAGCGTGTCGATGCCGCCCTGCCCTGCGACAGGTGCGCCGGCCTCGCGACGGTTCAGCGTGTAGCTGCCGTCGGTGCGCGCCACCACCTGCAGGCCGCTGCCCGCGAGCAGGCGCTCGATGGCTTCGCGCGCGGTGTAGCGGCCCGCCACCGCGGGGCTGCTGCGCCCCTGCGTCAGCGCGGGGTCGAACGACAGCGCGATGCCGTTGCCGGCCGCGAAGGCGGCGAGCGTGCGGCCCAGCGGGCCGGCGGGAATGTCGTAGGCGCGGGATGCGGCGGCGTCGAGCGAGGACGGCGACGCCTGCGCGAAGGCCGGCCCTCCCGCGCCGGCCAGGCCGCCGAGGGCGAGCGCCACCAGGGCATGGCGAAGGACGGTGTTCAGGCGGCGCTCTGCGAACGGGCGCAAGGCGGACGGGCGGGATGCGGACATGGAGACGGGCCTTTCGGTTGGGCAACGGTGGGTTCTTCACCCTCCTTGCCAGCCGAAACGAAAAAAAGTCTCACCCCCGGATCGATATATTTTTCGAAGCGCCCACCGCGCCTTCTTCGGGTGCCGCCCGCGGCACGAGCGTGACCCAGTAGCCGCGCAGGCGCGTGGCCGCATCCACCGGATAGGTCGACACCAGCATGCGCAGCACGCCGTCGGTGTCGGCCAGCGGAAAGGCGCCCGAGACACGCAAGTCGGCCACCGCCGCGTCGCACTGCAGCAGGCCGGGGCGGTAGCGCGACAGCTCGGCGGCAAAGTCGGCCAGCCGCATGCCGTCGGCCAGCAGCATGCCTTGGGTCCAGGCCAGCACCGAGGCGTCCGCCGGGCGGAAGTCGTCGATGCCGTCGGCCGTGAAGCGGGCCTGCTGCCCCGCCGGCAGCACGCGCGCGGCGGCGCGCTCGGGCGTGATGCGCACCGCGCCTTCGAGCACGGCGATGTGGGTGGCGCCGCCCGCCTCCTTGCGCACGCTGAAGCGCGTGCCCAGGGCCTCCAGCGCGCCACCGGCGCTGGCCACGCGGAACGGGCGGTGCGCGGCAGCGGGGTAGGGCGCGGTGGCGATGAAGATCTCGCCCGCCTGCAGCACCACGCGGCGCTGCGTGCCGTCGAAGTGCACATCGACCGCGCTGGCGGTGTTGAGCGTGAGGCGGCTGCCGTCGGCCAGCCGCAGTTCGCGGCGCTCGCCGGTGGCGGTGCGGTGCCCGGCCATCCAGCCGCGCTCGTCCGCCATCTCGACCGCCTGCCAGCCGAGCCAGCCGGCGGGCACGGCCGCCAGCAGCGCGGCCAGCCGGCCGAGGGTGGCGCGGCGGTTGTTCGCGTTGCCGCGCGCGGGCCGCGCGAGCGACGACATCGCCAGCGCCGGCGGCAGGCCGCCGAGCTTGTTCATCAGCTGCTCGGCGCGCGCCCAGGCGCGGGCGTGGTCGGGGTGGCTCTGGCGCCAGCGCTCGCAGGCGCGGCGGTCTTCGTCGGTGACGGCGCTGTCGTGCAGCCGCATCAGCCATTCGGCGGCTTCGTCGAGCACGCGCGGGGCGAGTGCCGACGTTTCGAAATTCATGGCGCTCATCAGAATGCCTTCGTGCTTCGCACTTCGGCGCGAGCTTGCTTGGGGCGGCCCGGCGCGGCGCTCATGCCATCACCGCCAGGCAGCCCCGAAAGCCCTGCTGCATGTAGCGCTTGACCGTGACCAGCGACACGCCCAGCTCGCGCGCGATGTCCTCGTACTTCATGCCGTCGAGCTGCGACAGCAGGAAGGCCCGGCGTGCGAGCGGCTTGAGGGCGTCGAGCATGGCGTCGATCTCGTGCAGCGTCTGCAGGATCACCAGCCGCTGCTCGGGCGACGGCGCCTCGGGCTCGGGCATGACGGCCAGCGCCTCGAGGTAGGCCCGCTCCAGCGCCTGGCGCTGGTACCAGTTCACGAGGATGTTCTTGGCCACGCTCGTGAGGTAGGCGCGCGGCTGCGCGATGACCTCGGGATTGCGCGCCGTCAGCAGCCGCGCGAAGGTGTCCTGCGCCAGGTCGGCCGCGTCGCACGAGTTGCCGAGCTTCTTGCGCAGCCACGACTGCAGCCAGCCGTGGTGGTCGCTGTAGAGGGTGTGGACTTGCTGGAAGGCGGCTTCGGCAGCGGACATGGCGGGCGGCACGGCGGCGGGGGCTCCGCCTACAAATAAGAATTATTCTCATTTTAAGCAAAAAGGCCGCAGTACCGCCCTGCCCGCCCTGCCCGTCCTGTCCGTCCTGTCCGTCCTGTCCGCACTGCGGACAGCGTGGCTCAGGCCGGCCGGGCTGCCGCGAGCGCCACCGCGTCCGTGCCCGCCGGATAGCGCAGCGTCGCATCCGAGTCGTTCGCGGCGCGCCAGACGGCCTCGGCCACCTCGGCCGCCGTGGTCACGGCCGTGGGGTTGCCCAGGGCCGCGAAGACGCCCTGCGCCAGCGGCGCGTAGTCCGGCGGGATCAGGCCCTGCATGCGCTGCGCCCCGTTCTCGGTGAACCGCGTGCCGGGCCCGTAGCCCGGCTCGACCAGCTTCACGCGCACGTCGAACGCCGCCAGCTCGAAGGCGAGCGAGGCGGTGAAGCCCTCGATGGCGGTCTTGCTCGCGGTGTACGCGGCCACCAGCGGCATCGGCGCGAGCGTGACGCTCGAGGTGACGTTGACCAGCAGCCCCGAGCGCCGCGCCCGGAACTGCGGCAGCACGGCCTGCGCCATGGCCATCATGCCGAAGGTGTTGGTCTCGAACACCTCGCGCACGGTGGCCATGGGCGTGGCTTCGAAGGCGCCGAAGAGACCGACGCCCGCGTTGTTCACGAGCACGTCGATCGGGCCCGCGTTCTCGATGGCGGCGGCGATGCTGTCGGGTTGCGTCACGTCGAGCGGCAGCACGCGCAGGTTCGGCGCGTCGGGAAAGAGGTCGTCGCGCGGCGTGCGCATGGTGGCGACAACGCGCCAGCCCTGGGCGTGGAAGTGGCGGGCGGTTGCCAGGCCGTAGCCGGAGGAGCAGCCGGTGATGAATGCGGTTTTCAATGAGGTTCCTTGGAAGTGGGTGATGAAGAGAAGAGCCCCAACGATAGGGACGACCAGCCGGACTTGCTACCATCGAACGTCGCCATTTCTTTTGCAGGAGTCCAGCCATGGCCGATCCCCTGGCCGAGGTCATCGCGCTGCTTCGCCCGCGCGCCGTGTATTCCAAGGTGATCGCGGGCGCCGGCGCCTGGGCCGTGCGCTACACGGCCTTTGGCCAGCCCAGCTTCTGCACCATGCTCGAGGGCGAGTGCGTGCTGGCGGTCGACGGCCAGCCGCCGCTGGCGCTGGCCGCCGGCGACTTCCTGCTGATGCCGGCCACGCCCGGCTTCACGCTGTCGGGGCGCACGCCGGCACCGCCGGTGTTTCTCGATTCGCATGAACAGGCGGCGCGCGAGGACGCGCACGGCGAGGTCCGCCACGGCGACCGGAACGGCCCGCCCGACGTGCGCATGCTCGGCGGCTATTTCGCCTTCGATTCGCCCGACGCCGCCCTGATGGTGTCGCTGCTGCCCTCGGTGCTGCACATGCGCGGCGTCGCGCGGCTGTCGCTGCTGGTGCAGCTCGTGCGCGAAGAGTCGATGGCGCAGCGGCCGGGGCGCGACCTCGTGCTCGGGCGGCTGGTCGAGGTGCTGCTGATCGAGGCGTTGCGCTCGGCGCCCGGCGAAGGCGCGCCGCCGGGGCTGCTGCGCGCGCTGGCAGACAGCCGGCTCGCCGCCGCCGTGCGGCACATGCACGCGGACCCCGCGCGCTCATGGACGGTGGAAGAACTCGCCGGCAAGGCCGCGCTCTCGCGCTCGGCCTTCTTCGAGCGCTTCTCGCGCGCCGTGGGCCTGCCGCCGATGGAATACCTGCTGGCGTGGCGCATGGCGCTCGCCAAGGACCTGCTGCGCCGCGGCGGCTGCGCGCCGGCGGAGGTGGCCGCGCGTATCGGCTACAGCTCGGCCAGCACCTTCAGCACGGCGTTCAGCCGCCATGTGGGCCAGGCGCCCGGGCGCTACGCGCGCCAGCCCTAGCAAGGACAAAGGCGGCGATCAGGCCGCCGTGCCTTCCTTCTCCTGCAGCAGGCGCCACATCACCTTGCCGCTGCCGCTCTTGGGCAGTGCATCCACAAACTCCACCTTGCGCGGAATCTTGTAGACCGCCATGTTCTCGCGGCACCAGTCGATGATCTGCTGCTCGGTCGTTTCCTTGTGCGTGGCGCGCAGCACCACCACGGCCTTGACCGATTCGCCGCGGTAGTCGTCCTTGGTCGAGATGACGCAGGCCTCCTGGATCGCGGGGTGGCGGAACATCAGCAGCTCGACCTCGGCCGGCCACACCTTGAAGCCGCTCGCGTTGATCATGCGTTTCAAGCGGTCGGTGATGAAGAAGTAGCCCTCCTCGTCCATGCGGCCCATGTCGCCCGAGCGGAAGAAGCGCTTGCCCTCGAACTCGACGAAGGCGGACTTGGTGGCGTCGGGGCGCTTCCAGTAGCCCTGGAACACCTCGGGGCCGTGGATGATGATCTCGCCCGATTCGCCGATGGGCATCTCCTGCAGCGTGTCGGGGTCGACCACGCGCGCGTCGGTGCTCATGAACGGAATGCCCAGGCACTGCTGCTTGGGGTGGTCCGAGGGGTTGGTGTGCGAGGGCGCGGCGGTCTCGGTGAGGCCGTAGCCTTCCTGGTACTTCAGGCCGTACTGCTCGAACAGGCGCTGCGCCACGGCCTGCGGCATGGCGGCGCCGCCACCGCCGATGTGGGTCATGCTCGTGAGGTCGTAGCTCGCGAAGTTGGGGCTGGCCATGAGGTCGATGACCATGGTGGGGATGTTGGTCCAGCTCGTGACCTTCCAGCGCGAGATGAGCCGGCCCGCCACGTCACGGTCCCAGCGCGGCATGATGACCAGCGTGGCCGCCGCGAGGATCGAGGTGTGCATCATGCTCACCACGCCGGTGATGTGGAACATCGGCACCACGGCCAGCACCACCGCCTCCGACGTGGCCTGGCCCCAGAGCTGGCCGGCCATCGCGTTGTGCATGAGGCTCGAATGGTGGTGCACGCAGCCCTTGGGCAGGCCGGTGGTACCGCTGGTGTAGGGCAGCAGCGCCATGTCGTTGGCGCCCACCACGTGCGCAGGGGCCGGGTGGCCGGCCGCGAGCGCGTCGGTCCACGCCATGACCTGGCCGTCGGCCAGTGCGGGCAGCGGGTGGCGCGTGCCGAGCCAGTCGGCCCAGGCCGGCGCGGGGGCGTCGTCGCCGGTCACGCCGGCATCGAAGGCGTCGGTGAACTGGCTCACGATGAGGTGCGACAGGCGCTGCTCGGGCGGCAGCGCGTCGCTGGCCTTGGCCAGCTCGGCCGCGAGGTCGCCGGTGGTGATCGCCACCTTGGCGTCGGGGTCGACGATGTAGTGCTTGAGCTCTTCGGCCCGGTTCATCGGGTTGACCGGCACCACGACGGCATTGGCGCGCAGGATGGCGAAATGCGCGATCACCAGCTGCGGGCAGTTCTGCATGTTCAGCACCACGCGGTCGCCGCGCTGCACGCCCAGCGCATGCAGCGTGCCGGCCAGCCGCTCGACCTGGTCGGCCACGTCGCGGTAGCTCAGCACGCGGCCGAAGAAGACCAGCGCGGCCTTGTCGGGGTAGCGCGCCGCCGAGGTGGCCAGGTTGTGCCACAGCGAGGTCGCGGGGACGGTGATCGAATGCGGGAGGCGCTTGGGCCAGAACTTGTAATGCGGGCGTGGTTGCATGGTCTGTGAACAGGCGAAGGAGGAAAGAGAGGGGAAAGAAAGCGGTGCGAAAAGGCGCAGTGCGCCAGCCTAAGCCGCACCGGCCGCCGCTCCCATCGGGGAAGCCCCCGGGGCGTCACCTTGGCGACGCCCATTCTTCGTACGTCGGGTAGGCACAGCGCATCGGCTATCGTGCGGGCTCCGCTTCACCTGTGCCTGCCTGCCATGCCCGATCCCGCCCGCCCCACCTTGCGCCGACGCATCGCCCTCTTCGGTGCCGCACTGGCCGCCCTGGCCGCGGCGGGCTGCTCGCGGGTCCCCCGGTTCGGCATGTCGGCCCCGACGACGGAGCAGCCGTCCAAGGAACCACCGACGTGGTTCGTGGCCGACTGCTGGCTCGGAACCGAAGAGGTGGTCCCGCCGCACAAGGGCAAGGCCGGCGGCTCGGCGGCCGGCACCCTGACGCTGGCCACCGGGGTGTTCGAATGGCGCGTGAACGCCGCACGCCTGAGCGGGCCGGCAACGGTCGTCGGCTTCTACGGCCCCGCCGCCACGGGCAGCAATGGACCGCTGGCGATCCAGCTGCCGCTGTCCAGCGAGGGGGAGCCGCGCAACGACGGCACCGGCGCCGGCTACGAGCGGACCGGCACGAGCCGGTTGACGCCCGCCCAGATGGCCGACCTGATGGCGGGCCTCTGGTATGTCAGCGTGTCGACGCAGGCCTGGCCGGGCGGCGAGGTCCGGGGCCAGCTCAAGCGCAGCACCTGGGGCGTGCACGGCGGCTGACGTCGGCCCCCGATGCGATGCGCTCTGCGACTACAGACAGGCGCGGATTTCGGAGCGATACCTGCGGTTCTCCCTCCGATCCACCCTCCACCTGACTGAAGGAATGTCCATGGCAGCAGACAAGCACGCAAGCGTTCACTGGGAAGGCGCCGGCAAGACCGGCAAAGGCCTGGTCAGCACCGAGACCGGCGCCCTGAAAGACTACCCCTACGGCTTCGCCAGCCGCTTCGAAGACGACCGGCGCGGCACCAACCCCGAGGAAATCATCGGCGCGGCCCATGCGGCCTGCCTGACGATGGCCTTCGCCTTCGCGCTGGAAGCGGCAGGCCTGACCGCGACGCGCATCGACACCAAGGCCGCCGTGCGGCTGGCCAAGGACGGCGCCGGTTTCAAGATCGATCGCATCCAGCTCGAACTGGACGCGGCCGTGCCGAACCTCGACGAAGCGAAGTTCCAGGAAATCGCCGCCGCCGCCAAGGCCGGTTGCCCGCTGTCGAAGGCGCTGGCGAGCGTGCCCGAGATCACGCTGAAGGCCACGCTGGCGAGCTGACCGCGCTGCTTATGATCGTCTCCACAAAAAGGAGACGGATCATGAGCAAGCCCACCCGGACCGCATCGGCGGTCCTTTCTTTCGCCCTCGGCGCATTTGGCACGTTCGGCACCACGGCGGCCCTGGCCGCCTACCCCGACAAGCCGATCAAGGTCGTCATCGGCTTTCCGGCCGGCGGCCCGCTCGACCAGCATGCGCGCCTTTTGACCGACAAGCTGCAGGCCGTGCTCGGCCAGCCGCTGATCGTCGACTACAAGCCCGGCGCGGGCGGCTCGGTCGGTGCCGACTTCGTCGCCAAGAGCCCGGCCGACGGCTACACGCTGGTGCTGGCTAACACCGGGGTGGCGGTGATCAACGGCGCGCTCTACAGCAAGCTGCCCTACAACACGCAGCGCGACTTCGTGCCGATCGCGCGCACCGCGATGCAGCCGCTCGCGCTCTTGGTCACGCCCAAGCTGCCGGTGCAGAACCTCAAGCAGTTCATCGACTACGCCAAGGCGCGGCCGGGCCAGGTCAACTACGGCTCGGCGGGCAACGGCGGCATCAGCCACCTCGTGCCCGAGATGTTCAAGACCGCGACCGGCCTCTTCATGGTGCACATCCCCTACCGCGGCAGCGCGCCGGCCTTCACCGACCTGATGGGTGGGCAGGTGCAGTTCATGGCCGAATCGATTCCGCAGGCCGCCAACTATCACAAGCAGGGCAAGGTGCGCGCGCTGGCCGTGACCAGCCGCGAGCGCAACCCCGCGCTGCCCGACGTGCCGACCGTCATCGAGTCGGGCGTCAAGGGCTTCGAGGTGGTGGGCTTCTACGGCTTCCTCGCGCCGAAGGACACGCCCAAGGACGTGGTCGCCAAGCTCAGCGATGCGTTCAGGCAGGTGCTGACCAGCCCCGAGGTGCGCGAGCGCATGGTGAGCCAGGGCGCGGACCCGGCCTACCTGGGCAGCGAGGACTTCGCACGCTTCCTCGCGACGGAAACGCCGCGCTGGGACAAGGCGGTGAAGGCCTCGGGCGCGCGGATGGACTGAACCCCGGCCGCGCTCAGCGCGGCGTGGCCGCGTGCCGCTCCAGCTGCGCGCGGTCGAGCAGCTCGATGCTGCGGTAGCGCACGCGCAGCGTGCCGTCTTCTTCCCACAGCTTGAGCTGGCGGTTCACGCTCTGGCGCGACACGCCGAGCATGAACGACAGGTCTTCCTGCGACACGCCCAGCAGCGTGCCGCCCCCTTCCTCCGTCGGCGCGACCGCGCGCGCGTCCAGCGTGAGCAGCCGGTGCGCCAGCCGCACGGGCAGCGGCATCAGGATCACGTCGTCAATCCAGGCCAGCGCCTGGCGCAGCCGCAGGCACACGAGCCGGGTGAAGGCCATGTGCACGTCGGGATGGTCGGCCACCAGCCGGTGGAAGTCGGCCGCCGCGACCACGGCCATCTCGGTGGTGTCGACGGCGCAGGTGTCGTAGACGCGCTCGCGCCCCACCAGCAGCGAGACCTCGCCGAACCAGTGGCCCGGCTCGAGCATCGCGATCACCGCCTCGCGCCCGCCCGGCGCGACCACGCTCACGCGCAACGAGCCGCTGACCACGCCGAACAGCGCATCGGGCGACGAGCCCTTGTGGAACAGCGATTCGCCGCGCACCAGCGTGCGCCGGTGCGCCACCGCGAGCAGCCGCTGCTGCACGTCGTCGGCCAGCCGCATGTCGCTGTTGTGCACGGGCGAAGGCTGCGCGTCCGGCGCGGCGGGGCTGGCGCTGGAAGAAGGGGAAGAGCGTGGCATCGCGGGTTTGTCCGGGGCCTCGATTGCCAACACCGGACAGTCTGGGTTCGAGGGGCTGTCGATAGTACGCAGGCCACCCGGGTCGACGCATTCGCGGCAACCCGATGTCCCCTGTCACCCCTGTCGCATGGAGCACACCCCGATGACCACACTGACCGACCTGCAAGCCCGCCGCGAGCGCCTCGTGCTCGACCATTTCGCCGACGAGACGCGGCAGGATTTCGACGCGGTGCTCGGCACCTTTCCGCACCCGCACTACGAGCTGATTCCCAGCGGCGAGGTGCACGACGGCATCGCCGACGTGCGCCAGTACTACACCGACACGCGCCGCGCCTTCCCCGACCAGCGCCACGAGATCATCCAGCTGCGCCATGCCGACGATTCGGTGATCGTCGAGTTCTGGCTGCTCGGCACGCACCGCGGCCCGCTCAAGGGCCTGCCGCCGACGGGCAACAGCTTTCGCTGCCGCATGAACGCCTTCTTCATCTTCGAGAGCGACCGGCTGGTGTGCGAGCGCGTGTACTTCGACACGCTGACGATGCTGCGCCAGCTGCTCGTGGGCGTGCCTGCGGAGATGGTGGGCGGGCTGGTTGCCGGCCTGCTCGGCCAAACCGCCCCGCGGGCCGAGGCCGCCACGGCATGACCGACACGCCCGCCCGGCCACTCGAAGGACGCCATGCGATCGTGACCGGCGGCGCGCGCGGCATCGGCCTGGCCATCGCGCGGCGCTGCCTCGCGAACGGCGCGAGCGTCGCGCTGTGGGACGTCGAGGCCGCGACGCTGGCGGATGCCATGGCGCAACTGGCGCCGCTGGGCACCGTGGTCACGGCATTGGTCGACGTGCGCGACGAAGTGCAGATCGCCCGCGCGGCTTCGCAGTCGCAGGAGCGCTTCGACCGCGTCGACGTCCTCGTCAACGACGCGGGCGTGCTCGGGCCGACGGTGCCCGCGTGGGAGCACACGCCCGCGCAATGGCGCCACGTGCTCGACATCAACCTCACGGGCGCCTGGCTGTGCTGCCGCGCCATCGCACCGCTGATGCTGGCGCAGCAGCGCGGGCGCATCGTCAACATCGCCTCGGTCGCGGGCAAGGAAGGCAACGGCTTCAACGCCGCCTACTCGGCCTCGAAGGCCGGGCTCATCGCACTGACCAAGTCGCTCGGCAAGGAACTGGCGTCATCGGGCGTGCTGGTGAACTGCATCACGCCATCGGCGGCCGACACGGCCGTCTTCGCAGGCGTGCCCGCCGAGCACCGCGAACAGCTGCGCACCGCCCTGCTCTCGCGCGTGCCGATGGGGCGCTTTGTCGACGTCGACGAGGTGGCGGCGATGGCCGCGTGGCTGGCGTCGGACGAGTGCTCGTTCAGCACCGGGGCGGTGTTCGATATCTCCGGGGGGCGCTCGATGTATTGAGCGACGCACCAGGCAGCCCACGCATCCAGACACAGGAGACCCCCATGACCCGAGACCCCGACCCCATCGGCTTCGCGCAGATCACCGAACTCGACGGCACGCGCCACGCCGCCATGCCGCAGGACCGCCTGCGCGCCATCCGCCGCGGCGCCGAGGCCCTGCGCGAGCGGCTGCTCGACGCGCCGCCCGTGCACTTCGCGCGCAGCTTCAACCTGCTGCGCATTCCGTATCCCGCGTGGTTCGCCTTCACCGGCGTGTACTCGCAGCAGTTGCTCAAGCCGCACATGGTGCATCTGCTGGCGCGCACCGTGCTCGTCCAGTACGACGACTTCGAAGGCCGGCTGCGCACGCTGCTCTTCACGCCGGCCGACTTCGAAGCCGGCAACGAGACGCCCTACTTCAAGCGCCTGAGCGACCAGACGCCGAAGTTCCTGCACAAGGCCATCGCACCGGTCTACCAGACCGTGCTGCAGGCGCTCGCCGGCTGCGGCGTCGCGCCCGAACAGATCGACCACATCACCTACGACCACTTGCACACGCAGGACGTGCGCCGCTGGCTCGGCAGCGAGGGCACACCGGGCCTGCTGCCGAACGCGAAGCTGCTGGTGCACCGCCAGGAACTCGCGAACGTGCAGGGCCTGCTGCCGGTGCAGGCCGAGTGGTACTGCCCGCACGGCCTGGACGGGGTGCCGCCCGAGCGCATCGTCGCCTTCGACGGCAGCCTGCAGCTCGGCCCCGGCGTCGCGCTGGTGCACACGCCGGGGCACACCGAAGGCAACCACTCGCTGGTGTACCGCACGGGCGACGGCCTGCGCGTGAGCAGCGAGAACGGCGTGTCGGCCGACAGCTGGGCGCCGCTGCAGTCGCGCCACAACGGCATCCGCCGCTATGCACAGGCCACGGGCGCCGAGGTGATCCTCAACGGCAACACGCAGGAAAGCAGCAACGACCAGTACCTGTCGATGGTGCTCGAGAAGACGCTCGCGGGCACCTCGGCGCTGCACGGGTTCAGCAACGTCGTGCCGTCGGCCGAGTGCTCGCCGCACTGGCTGTTTCCGGGCGCGCCCACGAGCCACCTGTGGGGCGAAACCAGCTTCGGCGCGCTCGTGCCGGCCTGATCCGCGAACACGCGCAGAACAGAAAAGAGAGAAGGAGACACACCGATGAACACCGCCACCCTCGACGCCGCCGCCGGCGCGCGCACACCGGCCTCGGCCGATGCGCGCGACGACGCCGCGCTCTTTCGCAAGATCACCTGGCGGCTGATGCCGCTGCTGTGCGCCTGCTACGTTCTGAACTACCTGGACCGCACCAACGTCGGCTACGCGCAGCTGCAGATGAAGGACCAGCTGGGCTTCAGCGACGCGGTGTTCGGCCTGGGCGCCGGCATCTTCTTCCTGGGCTACGCGGTGTTCGAGATCCCGAGCAACCTGATGCTCGCGAAGATCGGCGTGCGCGCCACGCTGCTGCGCATCATGGGCCTGTGGGGCCTGGCTTCGGCGGCGATGATGTTCGCCACCACGCCCACGCAGTTCTACGTGCTGCGCTTTCTCATCGGCGTGTTCGAGGCCGGCTTTGCGCCGGGCGTGCTGTTCTACCTGACGCTGTGGTTTCCCTCGCGCCGCCGCGCGCAGGCCACCGCGCTCTTCTTCATGGCCTTCGGCGCAGCGCCCATCGTCGCGGGGCCGATCGCCGGGCTCACGATGACCTACCTCGATGGCGTGCTGGCGCTGCGCGGCTGGCAGTGGCTCTTCCTGCTCGAAGGGCTGCCGAGCGTGCTGCTGGGCGTGATCGCCTTTCGCACACTGTCGAACAGCCCGGCGCAGGCGCCGTGGCTCTCGGCGGCCGAGAAGCAGCGCGTGGCCCACCTGCTGGCCGAGGACCAGGCCGCGCACGGCGCCGCCGGGCGCCACACCTTCGGCGCGGCGATGCGCGACGGGCGCGTGTGGCTGATCGGCTTCATGTCCTTCCTGATCATCCTGGGCATCTATGCGCTGTCGTTCTGGCAGCCGACGATCCTGAAGTCGATGGGGCTCAGCGTGCTGCAGATCGGCTTTTATTCGGTGATTCCCGCCATCGCAGGCATTGCCGCCAACATCGTCGTGGGGCGCCACTCCGACCGGCACCAGGAGCGCCGCTGGCACTTCGCGCTGGGCGCGCTCGCGGGCGCGGCCGGGCTGGCGCTGACCACGCTCTTCATGCACAGCCCCATCGCCGCCGTGCTGTGCCTGGCGCTGGCGTCGATGGGCATCTCGAGCGCCTTCACCGTGCTGTGGGCCATTCCCGGCAGCTTCATGTCCAGGAGCGCAGCGGCGGCGGGCATTGCGCTCATCAGCACCATCGGCGGCAGCGCGGGGCTGGTGGCGCCGATGATGGTGGGCGCGCTCAAGACGCTCACGGGCGGCTTCACGGCCAGCCTGTATGTGCTGAGCGGCGCGCTGGTGCTGTCGGCGCTGCTCATGCTGCTGGCCCTGCCCCGCAGCGCGCTCGGCAAACGGTAGCGCGCACCGCCGGCGCACCACGGCCGGCCCATTTCGGTGCACACGGCTTGCATACCAGTTGGCACGGAAGCTGCTGATATGCAGGCCTATGGCCATCTCCGCATCCGAAATCAGTGCACGCATCGTCGAAGCGGTGATGGCGCAGAAGCTTGAGCCCGGCGCGCGCCTGGGCGAGCAGCCGCTGGCGATGCTGTTCGACTGCAGCCGCACCATCGTGCGCGAGGCGCTCACGCGGCTGGCCGCGCGCGGCATCGTCACGGTGAGCGCGCGGCGCGGCTGGTTCGTCATCGAGCCTTCGCAGGACGAGGCGCGCGAGGCCTTCGAGGCGCGGCGCGTGATCGAGCTCGGCCTCATCCGCAGCACGGGCCGGATCGACAAGGCCGCCCTGCGCCAATTGAAGGCGCACCTGCAGCGTGAAAAGGCCGCACTGAAAGAGAGCGACGTCGGCCACCGCAGCTTCCTGCTGGGCGACTTCCATGTGTGCCTGGCCGAATGCCTGGGCAACACGCTGCTGGCCGACACGCTGCGCGACTTCACCGCGCGCACCACGTTGATCGCCATGCTCTACCAGAGCACGCACGACGCGGTGCAGTCGTGCGAAGACCACGTGCAGATCGTCGCGGCGCTGGAGCGCGGCGACCACGCCGCCGCCGAGGCGCTGATGGCCGAACACATCGGCACGGTGCAGTCAGCGCTGCGCGTGCAGGCGCCTGCCGACCCGCTCGCACAGCTGCGCGATGCGCTGGCACCGCTGAACAACACCCCCGCGCCGAAGCGCCGCCGCAAGGCCGCGCCCGCCGACGACGCCACCACCGATTCATCGACCTACCTAGGAGCCCTGCTATGACCTCTTTCGCCTCCCGCCGCTTCGCCCTCGCGCTGGCCAGCGTCGCCCTGCTGGCCGCCACCGGCGCCGCCCAGGCGCAGAACGCGCTCGACAACGTGCTCAAGGCCAAGACCATCAAGATCGCCGTGCCCACCGACTACCCGCCGTACGGCTCGGTCGACCGCAACATGCAGCCGCAGGGCCTCGACGTCGAGATGGCGCAGCTCGTCGCCGCCAAGCTCGGCGTGAAGGTCGAGCTGGTGCCGGTGACCAGCGCCAACCGCATTCCCTACCTGCAGACGCGCAAGGCCGACCTCGTGATCTCCACGCTCGGCAAGAACGTCGAGCGCGAGAAGGTGATCGACTTCAGCGCGGCCTACGCGCCCTTCTTCCAGGCCGTGTATGCGGCCAAGAGCATGAAGCTCACCAGCTTCGCCGACATGGCCGGCAAGACCGTCGCCGTGACGCGCGGCGCCATGGAAGACCAGGAACTGAACAAGGTGGCGCCGCCGAACGTCGACTACCGCCGCTTCGAGGACAACAACGCGACGATCGCCGCCTTCGTGGCCGGCCAGACGCAGACCCTCGCCACCAGCGCGGCGGTGGCCGGCGACATGCTCGCGAAGAATCCGAAGGTGAGTGCCGAGTACAAGCTGCTGCTGAAAGACAGCCCCTGCTTCATCGGCATCGCCAAGGGCGAAACCGCATTGAAGACGCGGGTCAACGAGATCATTGCCGCCGCCAAGAAGGACGGCACGCTCGACGCGATGTCCAAGAAGTGGCTCGGCAAGGCGGCCGGCGACCTGCCGGTCTGAGCTGAAGGCGCGGCCATGGGCATTGAATTCGACTTCGGCGCGGTGCTCGCCGAGTGGCCGCTGCTGCTGCGCGGCGTGGCATGGACGCTGGGCCTCACGGCCGTGGGCACCGTGCTCGGGCTGGCCGTGGGCACGCTGTGCGCGTGGGCCCGCTCGGGCGGGCCGGCGTGGCTGCGTGCGCTCGTGGGCGCGTACGTGGAGCTGATCCGCAACACGCCCTTCATCGTGCAGCTGTTCTTCATCTTCTTCGGGCTGCCGGCCGCGGGCGTGAAGCTCTCGCCCGAGGTGGCGTCGGTGATCGCGATGGTGATGAACCTGGGCGCGTATTCCACCGAGATCATCCGCGCCGGCATCGAGGCCACGCCCAAGGGGCAGATCGAGGCCGCGGTGAGCCTGGCGCTCAGCAAGGCGCAGGTGTTCCTGCGCGTGGTGCTGCCGCCGGCGCTCAAGAAGGTGTGGCCCGCGATGGTGAGCCAGATCGTCATCGTGATGCTGGGCTCGGCGGTGTGCGGGCAGATCTCGACCGAGGAGCTGAGCTATGCGGCCAACCTGATCCAGAGCCGCAACTTCCGCGCCTTCGAATCCTTCATCGTCGCCACGCTCATCTACCTGGCGCTGGCCGTGGCGCTGCGCCGCCTGCTCCAGTGGGCGGGGCCGCGCTTCTTCTTCGGCCGCTGAACGCGAGGCCCTTGCACCATGGTCGACTTTTCTTTGTGGGACATCCTGCGCAACCTGCTGATGGCGCTGCGCTGGACCGTCGTGCTCTCGCTCATCGCCTTCGTCGGCGGCGGGATCGTGGGCGCGCTGCTGCTGTTCGCGCGGCTGCGCGGCGGCAAGGCGGCGCAGCGGGCCGTGGGCCTGTACGTGCAGCTGTTCCAGGGCACGCCGCTGCTGATGCAGCTGTTTCTCGCCTACTTCGGCATCGCGCTGTTCGGCATCGACGTGTCGGCGTGGACGGCCGCGAGCGTGGCGCTCACGCTGTACACCAGCGCCTTTCTCACCGAGATCTGGCGCGGCTGCGTGGCCTCGATTCCGAAAGGCCAGTGGGAGGCCTCGGGCAGCCTGGCGCTGAGCTTCGGCGAGCAGATGCGCCACGTGATCCTGCCGCAGGCCGTGAAGATCGCCATCGCACCCACGGTCGGTTTCCTGGTGCAGGTGATCAAGGGCACGGCGCTGGCGTCGGTGATCGGGTTCGTCGAGCTCACCAAGGCCGGCAGCATGATCTCGAACGCCACCTTCCAGCCCTTCGTGGTGTTCAGCTGCGTCGCCCTGCTTTACTTCGTGCTGTGCTTCCCCGTGAGCCTGTACGCCAAGACCCTCGAGAGGAAGACCCATGGCCGCCGTGCTTGAACCCCAAACACAACCCGAAGCCGCATCGTTCGCCGCGCCCATCGTGCGCATCACGGCGCTGCGCAAGTCCTACGGCACGAACGAGGTGCTCAAGGGCATCGACCTCGATGTGAAGCGCGGCGAGGTGATCGCCATCATCGGCAAGAGCGGCTCGGGCAAGAGCACGCTGCTGCGCTGCATCAACGGGCTCGAGGTGTTCCAGGAAGGGGCACTCACGGTCGACGGCAAGCCGCTCCTGCATGAGAGCGCGATGGCCATGCGCACGCTGCGCCAGCGCGTGGGCATGATCTTCCAGGGCTTCAACCTGTTCCCGCACCTCACGGTCGGCAAGAACGTGATGCTCGCGCCCACGCTGGTGAAGAAGCGATCGCAGGTGGAAGCCGCTTCGCAGGCGCGCAAGCTGCTCGAACGCGTGGGCCTGGCCGAGAAGTTCGATGCGATGCCCGAGCAGCTGTCGGGCGGCCAGCAGCAGCGCGTGGCCATTGCCCGCGCGCTCGCGATGGAACCGGCCGTGCTGCTGTGCGACGAGATCACCTCGGCGCTCGACCCCGAGCTGGTGGGCGAGGTGCTGCGCGTCGTGGAGTCGCTGGCCGACGAAGGCATGACGCTGTTGATGGTCACGCACGAGATGAGCTTTGCGCGCAAGGTCAGCGACCGCGTGATCTTCATGCACCAGGGCCGCGTGCACGAGATGGGCCCGCCGGCGGAGCTGTTCGGCGCGCCGCAGACGCCGGAGCTCAAGCAGTTCCTGTCGTCGCTGCACGACTGACCGCGCGCGTGGCTGCGGCAGCAGCGGCCGCCGTTACAGGTGCTGCGATTCGTCGATGCCCAGCCGCAGCCCCGCGGCCAGCGGCGGCACCAGCCGCCCGCCGCGCCGCTCGACCTCTTCGCCGGCCTTCAGCAGCTGCTGCACCTGCTGGAAGAGTTCGTCGCCGGCCGCGGTCAGCTGCACGCCCTGCTGGCTGCGCGCGAACAGCGCGTGCCCGAGGATGCCTTCGAGCTCCCTCACGCGGGCCGTGATGGCCGGTTGGCTGACAAAGAGATGGCGGGCCGCCGCGTTGACGGAGCCCAATGTCGCGGCCCAGTGAAAGGCCTCCAGTTGCCGGAAGGTGATGCGCAACACCGCAGCCCCTTTCAGCCGGGGGCTGTTGTAGACGTGCAGGGGTACACCGCGGCCTGTTCGCTCTTCTGCTTCATGTCTGCCTTCTTTCAAAGCAATTCAATCGCATCGAATGGCGAGAAGGCCACGCAACGGGGAATTCTAATTGCGTGAATTCCCATGACTACGGACGCAAACCACGGATCCAATCCAATTCAACAGAGGTGATTCCTTCTCATCAAATCCTTGAATTAACCGACTCCCAAGCTTGTAAGGCATCGCCGGGAGTGAATTGAGAATTTAGTGCAATTGCAGTTCCTGTTAAAGAGAAATTTTTTGATATAGAACTTTGGTGGTAGGCGTAATTCGACCGAAAGCCACGGGAATCGGTGGGCCTTGCGGACCTGGCCGGGGCCGCGCGTCAATGCGCCGTCAATGCGCCGTCAACGCGCGCTCCCGCCAGGCCCCCAGGCCTTCCGGCCCGAAGCGCTCGGCGATGCGGTGCAGCCAGATGGTGAAGTGCGCCGGGGCCCGCGCCAGTTCGCGGTGCAGCTCGGGCAAGGCCAGCCATCGCCACTCGCGTACCTCGCCGGGGTCGGGTTGCGGCAGGTCGTGCGCGATGCCGACGAACACGTGGTCGTACTCGTGCTCGACCAGCTCCGCGGACACCGCCTCCCGGTAGAGAAAGGCTGTCACCGGCTGCAGCGCGCACCGCAGGCCCAGCTCTTCGTGCAGCCGCCGCAGGGCGGCCGCGCCGGTGTCCTCGCCGGGGCGGGGGTGCCCGCAGCAGCTGTTGCTCCACAGGCCGGGCGAGTGGTACTTGCCCAGGGCGCGCTGCTGCAGCAGCACCCGGCCCTGCGTGTCGAACAGGAAGATCGAGAACGCCCGGTGCAGGATGCCCTCGCGGTGGGCACTCATCTTCTCGACCGCGTGCAGCGGCCGGTCTTCGGCGTCGACGGCGATCAGGAATTCGTCCATGAGCTGCTCCAGAAGTGAGGGCCCGGAGCCTCGCGGCCCTGCGATTTCCGTGGCCTGGCGGCTTCGAAAAAACCGGTTCACTTCTTTAGCACGTATTTTTTGCCAGACTGCAATAAGAAATTCAAATTAGTTCGAACTTATTACATCGAAGAAGAATATAAAAAATGGAATAAACACAAATAATTACATAGATAACAAAAATATCGAATCCGATTAGCAAATGAGCTCAAATCGCCCCGCAGGTATTTCTTGCGCATTTCGAACCGTGGTTCCTGGTTCGCCCCTCGCGGCCCGGTCAACGGCGCGCCATCGGCAACGCGTGATCGCCGGCGCTTTCCCGCGCGCCCCGGGCCGGGTTAACCTCGCCCTTCATGGCCCGCCTTCGCACCGCATCGATCATTCGCCCGCTCTCGCGAGAGCGGGTGAGCTAGCGCACGGTTCGAAACCACGCCATGCAACCCGCCCCAGGAGGCGGGTTTTTCTTGTCCGTCTCCCGAGGTTTGTTCCCACCCGCAGGAGACCGAATGACATCGACACCCCCCACATCTCCCCCGCCCGTGCTGCACATGGTCTGCGGCAAGATCGGCGCCGGAAAGTCCACGCTGACCCGGCGCCTGGCGCAGGCGCCCGCCACCGTGTGCATCAGCGAGGACACCTGGCTCGCCGCGCTCTACCCCGGTGAAATCCACGCACTGCCCGACTACGTGCGCGCCGCCGGCCGGCTGAAGCAGGCGATGGGCGAGCACGTCTGCGCGCTGCTGGGCGCCGGCGTGTCGGTGGTGCTCGACTTTCCGGCCAACACGGTGAGCCACCGCGCCTGGGCGCGCGGCCTCTTCGAGCAGGCCGGCGCGGCGCACCAGCTGCACTTTCTCGACGTGCCGGACGAGGTCTGCAAGGCGCGGCTGCGGGCGCGCAACGCGTCGGGCGAGCACCCCTTCGAAACCTCCGACGCGCAGTTCGACCTGATCACCCGCCACTTCGTGCCGCCCACGGCCGAGGAAGGGTTCCACGTGATCCGGCACGCCTGACACCGGTGCCGGTAAGCTGCGCGCCGATGCACATCGAACCCGCCCTTTCCACCGAAGCGCCCGCCGTCGTGGCCGTGTTGACCGAAGCCGCGCAATGGCTCGCCGAGGGCGGACGCCCGCTCTGGAGCGCCGCCGACACCGGCATCGAACGCATCCAGCGCGACACCGACGCCGGCCGCTACGTGGTGGCGAAAGAGAACGGCGACTGGGCCGGCGTGATGCGCCTCGATCTGGAAGACCCGTCGTTCTGGCCCGAGATCGCGCCCGGCAGCGCGCTGTTCGTGCACAAGCTGGCCGTGCGCCGCGCCTGGGCGGGCCGGGGCGTGTCGCGCGCGCTGCTGGGCCATGCACGCGACCACGCCCGCGCGCTCGGGCGCCCCTGGCTGCGGCTGGACTGCGTGGCCGACCGCGCCGCGCTGCGCACGCTGTACGAAGGCTTCGGCTTCGCGCTGCACAGCTGCATCGACCTGCGCGGCGGGACGTTTGCGCGCTACGAACTGCGCATCGACGGCTGACCGTCCGACACGCCGACGCGCCCCTTCGGCGCTGGCGGGAACATCGTCGCCTGTGGCAAGCTCGCAAGCTCCATGACCGACCGAATCCCGCCCTCTCATTTCCGCCGTCGGGTGCTGCGCGCGCTGCTGGGCGCCGCCGCCCTGCCCGCGCCGTTCGCGGCGCTGGCCGGCTTCAACTTCTTTACCAACGAATACACCGCCACGCGCGAGGAGCTGCAGTCGCAGATCGCCAAGCGCTTTCCGGTGGCCGAGCGCTATGCCGAGATCTTCATGGTCGGGCTGCGCGACCCGCAGCTGGGCCTGGACGGGCGCGCCAACCGCGCGGCCATCACGGCCACGCTGACCATCGCCAGCCCGCTGCTGGCGGCCTCGCCGGTGCAGGGCGTGGTGTCGGTGAGCAGCGCGCTGCGCTACGACGCGGCGGCACGCGCGCTGCGGCTGGACCAGCCCAAGGCCGAGCGGCTCGAGCTGCAGGGCGTGGAAGGCCGCGACGCCGAGCGACTGCAGAAGGTCGGCGCGGTGGTCGCGCAGGAACTGCTGCAGGGCCAGATCCTGCGCAGCTTCACGGCCGACGAGCTCACGGTCGGACGCAAGACCTACGAGGTGGGCGACATCACGGTGCAAGACAACGGCATCAAAGTGCAACTCAAATGAAACAACGCACCGCCTTTCTCCTGATCGCCGCCGCCCTGCTCGGCGCCGGCTGCGCCGCCATCGCCCCCAAAGTGAAGCAGCATTTCGACCTGCAGGCCCACCGCGGCGGACGCGGCCTGGCGCCCGAGAACACGCTGGCCGCGTTCTCGAACGCAATGAATCTGGGCGTGACCACGCTCGAACTCGACATCGGGCTCACGGCCGACGGCGTGGTGGTGGTGTCGCACGACACGGCGCTCAACGCCGACCACACGCGCGACGCGCGCGGCGCCTGGCTCACGGCCAAGCCCGCCCCTTCCGTGCGCTCGCTCACGCTGGCGCAGCTGCAGACCTACGACGTGGGCCGTCTCAACCCCGAGAGCAACTACGGCAAGCAGTTCGCGCTGCAGCAGCCGCGCGACGGCGAGCGCATTCCCACGCTGGCCGCGCTGTTCGCGCAGGTGCAGGCGCGCGGCGCCGATGCCGCACGGGTGCGCTTCAACATCGAGACCAAGATCGACCCGACCAAGCCCGACGAAACCGCCGCGCCCGAGCCCATGGTGCGCGCGCTGCTGGCCGAGATCGACAAGGCGAAGGTGGGCGAGCGCGTGACCATCCAGAGCTTCGACTGGCGCACGCTCGCGCTGGTCGGCCAGCTCGCGCCGCAGCTGTCGCGCGCCTACCTCACCACGCCCCGCACACTGAAGGACAGCCGCTGGACCGCCGGCCTTGACGCCGCCGGCTTCGCCTCGGTGCCGCAGCTCGTGAAGGCCGCGGCCGGTACATCGGCCGGGCCGGTGATCTGGTCGCCGGCGCATGCCGACCTGGGCGCCCCCGCGATCCGCGAGGCGCAGAAGCTCGGCATGAAGGTCGTGCCCTGGACCGTGAACCAGCGCGCCGACATGGTGCGGCTCATGGACGCGGGCGCCGATGGCCTGATCACCGACTACCCCGACGTGCTGCGCGACCTGATGCGCGAGCGCGGGCTGGCATTGCCACCACCAGCGAAGGCCACCTCATGAGCACCGTGACGCAACTCGACACCATCGCCTCGGGCATCGCCGCGCTGCAAGGCGGCGCCGGCTCGGTCGCCACGCTCTCCACGGCCGCGCGCGCCAGCACCGAGCTGCTCGGCGCCCTGCCGCCGCGCTACGGCGAGGTGCTGCTGAACCTGCTGGACCGCCTCGAATCGAGCGCGCTCTTCAGCGAGGAAAGCTGCTCCTTCAGCCAGAAAGACCTGCTCGACAACCTGCAGGTGTGGGTCGACAAGGCCCGCGGCCAACTGGTGTCTTGAGGCGCCGACGCCCCACCCCGGTTTATCATCGCGCCCAACCATGCGCACCCTGCTGCTCGCCCTCATGATCGCCCTGCTGCCCATCCGCGGCTGGCTCGGCGACGCCATGGCGCTCGAGATGGTGCGGCATTCGCTGCCCGCCGCCGAGGCGGTGGTGGCCGCGGCAAACGGCATCGCCGAATCGCACTGCCATGAAGCCACCATGGAGGCCGACACCGGCCACGACATGGCGGCCATGCACGGCACCAGCGGCGACGCGCAACAGTCCCACGGCACCGACCACGCGAACTGCGGCACCTGTGTCGCCTGCCAGGTCTGCCACACGGTGGCGCTCGGCGGCATGCCGCTGGTCGACACCCCGCATGCGGCGCCCCAGGCGCCGCCGGCCGCGCACGCGGCCCGCTTTGCCAGCGCCGAGCCCGTCCTGGGCTTCAAGCCGCCCATTTCCTGATCTTCCTGCCCGTAGTCCGTCCGCAGTGAGCCCTTCCCGGCTCGCAGCGTTCGCCGTATTGCCCATGGAGATCGCTCGTGAATTCCCTTGCTCGCCGGCCGTATGCCGGCATCCCCCGCTATCGAACAGGTAGCCCGCCCCTCGGGCGAAAAAGTCACTTTTCATTCCTCAGAACCGCCACCGCGCTGACCGCTGCGTTGGTGCTCGCCGGCTGCGCCAGCCTGTCGCCCGACGGCGGCGCCGGCGACGTGCAGGCGCTGGTCGACGGCAATCCGCTCATGGCGGGCGCCGCGGCCCAGCGCAAGCCGGACGATGCCTCGCAGCAAAGCGTCGACGCGCTGCTCGCCAAGCCGCTGGACGCTGAAGCCGCCGTGCGCATCGCGCTCGTCAACAGCCCGCGCGTGCAGGAGGCCTTTGCCACGCTGCAACTGAGCGACGCCGACCGCGTGCAGGCCGCGAGCCTGCCGAACCCGGTGCTGTCCTTCAGTCGGCTGGCGCAGGGCAGCGAGCGCGAGTTCGAGCGCATGCTGACTTTCAACGTGGTGGGCCTGCTCACGCTGCCGTGGCAGGCGCGCTGGGCCGGCCAACGGCACGAAGCGGCCAAGCTGCAGGCGGCGCAAAGCGTGCTGCTGCTGGCCGCCGACACCCGCCGCGCCTGGGTGCGCGCGGTGGCCGCGCAACAGAGCGTGAGCTACCTGCGAGATGCGAAGGACGCCACCGAAGCCGGCGCCGAACTGGCGCACCGCATGGCCCAGGTCGGCAACTGGAGCGCGCTGCAGCGCACGCGCGAACAGCTGCTGCTGGCCGACGCGTCCGCGCAGCTCGCACGCGCCGAACAGGCGGCCGTCGCCAGCCGCGAACAGCTCACGCGCCTGCTGGGCCTGAGCGGCACGCGCACCGCCTACACCCTGCCCGACCGCCTGCCGCCGCTGCCGAAAGCCGCGCCCGAACTCGGCGACGTGCAGGCCCTGGCGCTGCGCGACCGGCTCGACGTGCGCTCGGCGCGGGCGCAGAACACGGCCGTGGCCGGTTCGCTCGGCCTCACGCACGCCACCCGCATGATCAACGCGATGGAACTGGGCGTGGTGCGCAACACCACCTTCGAGAACGATGCCGATCGCTCGAAATCGACCACGCGCGGCTTCGAGCTCGAGCTGCCGATTCCGATCTTCGACTGGGGCCAGGCCCGCAGCGGCCGCGCCGAGGCCCAGTACCTGCAGTCGGCCGCGCGCGTGCGCGACGTGGGCGTGCTCGCGGCCAGCGAGGCGCGCGAAGCCTGGCAGGGCTGGAACACCGCCTACGCCCTGGCGCGCCGCTATCGCGACGAGGTGCTGCCGCTGCGCAAGCAGGTCAACGAGGAGATGGTGCTGCGCTACAACGGCATGCTCGCCAGCGTGTGGGAGCTGCTCGGCGAAACGCGCGCCAGCATGCTCGCCGTCAACGCCGGCATGGAGGCCCAGCGCGACTTCTGGCTGGCCGACACCGACCTTCAACTGGTGCTCACGGGCAGCTCGCCCGGCGGCATGACGGCCCTGCAGACCGCGGCCACCAACGAACCAGCGGCGGGAGGCCACTGACATGAACCGTCGCAACTTCTTTGCGGGCGCCGCCACGGCCGTGGCCGCCACCACCGTGAGCCGCGTGAGCATGGCCGCGCTGCCCGAACCGGTGACGCAGGCCTCGACCGCCACCGCGCCACCACTCGTGCCGCCCAACGGCCGCCCCTACAACCCCGTCGTCACGCTCAACGGCTGGACGTTGCCCTGGCGCATGAACGCCGGCGTCAAGGAATTCCACCTCGTCGCCGAACCCGTCGTGCGCGAGATGGCGCCGGGCTTCAAGGTCAACATGTGGGGCTACAACGGCCAGTCGCCGGGCCCGACCATCGAGGTGGTCGAAGGTGACAAGGTGCGCATCTACGTCACCAACAAGCTGCCCGAGCACACCACCGTGCACTGGCACGGCCAGCGCCTGCCCAACGGCATGGACGGCGTGGGCGGCATCACGCAGCCGCACATTCCGCCGGGCAAGACCTTCGTCTACGAGTTCACGGCGCGCCGCCCCGGCACCTTCATGTACCACCCGCATGCCGACGAGATGGTGCAGATGGCAATGGGCATGATGGGCTTCTGGGTCACGCACCCGAAGGCGGAGCATCCGCTGATCGAGAAGGTCGACCGCGACTTCTGCTTCCTGCTCGGCAGCTTCGACGTGGAGCCCGGCAGCGCCACGCCCAAGGTCAACACCATGACCGACTTCAACATCTGGAGCTTCAACAGCCGCGTGTTCCCGGCCATCGACACGCTCAACGTGCGCAAAGGCGACCGCGTGCGCATCCGCGCGGGCAACCTCACGATGACCAACCACCCGATCCACATCCACGGCCACGAGTTCGAGGTCACGGGCACCGACGGCGGCCCCGTGCCGCGCACCGCGCGCTGGCCCGAGGTGTCGGTGGACGTGGCGGTGGGCCAGATGCGGCAGATGGAGTTCATTGCCGACGAGGAAGGCGACTGGGCGCTGCACTGCCACAAGGCGCACCACACGATGGGCCCGATGGGCCACGACGTGCCGACCATGATCGGCGTGGACCACAAGGGCGTGGCCGAAAAAATCAAGAAGCTCGTGCCCGACTACATGGTGATGGGCGACAAGGGCATGGCCGACATGGGCGAGATGGAAATGCCCATTCCCGAGAACACCGTACCCATGATGACCGGCACCGGTCCCTTCGGCTCGGCCGAGATGGGCGGCATGTTCACGCTGCTCAAGGTGCGGCGCGACCAGAAGCCGGGCGACTACCGCGACCCGGGCTGGTTCAAGCACCCGGCCGGCACGGTCGCGCGCGAGGTGTCGGCCAGCGGTGCGCCGGTGGCGCCGTGCAAGACCGGCGCCGCACCCGCGAGCCCCGACAGCGGCAGCGCCACCGTGCGCAAGCCCTCGGGCCATGGGGCCCACAACCACTGATCGCATCGATCCAACTTTTTTGAGATTCCATTCATGAACACCCGTTTCTCCACCCTCGTCGCCGGCCTCGCACTCGCAGCCGTCACCACGCTCGCCACGGCTCACGAAAACCACGCGCCCGAAGCCGGCAAGGCCGCTGCCGCATCGCTCGCACCCGAGCAGAAAGCCTGGGGCATCGCCGGCAAGGCCAGCGCCGTGAAGCGCACCATCGACATCGCGATGGCCGACGACATGACGTTCACGCCCTCGGTCCTGGAGGTGCGCGAAGGCGACACCATCCGCCTGCGGCTGAAGAACCGCGGCAAGGACCTGCACGAGCTGGTGCTTGGCACCACCGCCGTCATCGAGGACCATGCCGCCATGATGAAGAAGCACCCCGGCATGGAGCACGACGAGCCCTGGATGGCGCATGTGCAGCCGGGCAAGACCGGCGAACTGATCTGGACCTTCAACCGCGCCGGCGACTTCGACTTCGCCTGCCTCGTGAAGGACCACTACGAACTCGGCATGGCCGGCCGCGTGCGCGTGCGGGCCGCTGCCGCGCCCGCACGATGACCCACTGAAAGGAACTCCACCATGCAACGACGAACCCTCCTGAAACTCGCCGCCGCCACCGCGTCCCTGCCGCTCGCCGCGCAGGCCGCCGCGCCGATGGTCGAGATCTGGAAAGACCCGAACTGCGGCTGCTGCCAGGACTGGGTCAAGCACCTCAACAAGAACGGCTTTGCCACGCGCGTGCACGACGAGGGCAACGGCCCCGCGCGCGAGCGGCTCGGTATTCCAGTCAAGCTGGGTTCGTGCCACACCGGCCGCGTCGGCGGCTACGCCATCGAAGGCCACGTGCCGGCGCGCGAGATGCAGCGCCTGTTGAAGGAAAAGCCCAAGGCCGTCGGCCTGGCCGTGCCCGGCATGCCCATCGGCTCGCCCGGCATGGACGGCCCGGCCTACGGCGACCAGCGCGACGCCTACGACGTGCTGCTGGTGCTGGCCGACGGCAGCACGCGCGTCTTCCAGAGCTACCGCTGACCCCCTCTTACCTTTCATCCCATCCAAACAAGGAAGGAACCCCGACCATGAAAAAAGTCCTCACCGCCCTCTCCACCCTCGTGCTCGCCGCCGCGGCGTTCGCGCAGGCCGCGCTGCCCCAGGTCGACGGCGAAGTCCGCAAGGTCGACACCGACGCCAAGAAGATCACCCTGCGCCACGGCGACATCCCGAACCTCGAAATGACCGGCATGACCATGGTGTTCCGCGTGAGCGACCCGGCGCTGCTCGCCAAGGTGAAGGCCGGCGACAAGGTGAAGTTCACCGTCGACAAGGTCGACGGCGCACTCACCGTGCTGTCGATCACGCCGGCGAACTGAGAAGGTGTGAACCTCAGGACCTGAAGCGCCCCGGATCGAAGGGCGCCAGCGGTATCTCCGGCGCAACGCCCGCCAGCAGTTGCGCCGCCAGCCGCCCGGTTCGCGCCGAGCCGCACAGGCCGACGTGGCCATGCCCGAAGGCCAGCACGATGTCGGCGCTGGCCGCCGACGGGCCGATGCACGGCAGGCCGTCGGGCAGGCTCGGGCGGTGACCGAGCCAGTGCGCCACCGAAGGCGCACCGGGCGCGGGCGGTGCCAGCGACGGAAACATCGATCGCAGATGCGCGTGCAGGATCTCGGCGCGGCGCCAGTCGGGCGCCGCTTCGAGGCCCGCGATCTCCACCTGGCCTGCCGCGCGCAGGCCGCCGTCCATCCAGTGCGCGATGAGTTTGCCGTCGGCCACCATGGTCGGCGTGCGCGGGCCGGCCGTGGCGCCTTCGATCACCACGTGGTAGCCGCGCTCGGACTCCAGCGGCACCGCCGAGCCTGCCGCTGCGGCCAGCGGGCCCGAGCGCGCGCCGGCGCAGATGGCAGCACCATCGCAGGCGATCTCGCCGGCCTCCGTGCGCACGGCGCGCAGCCGGCCGCCCTCGATGCGAAAGCCGGTGGCCCGCGCGGCGACGCGTTCGGCGCCCGCGTCGAGCGCATGTTGAGCGAGGGCCGCCACGTAGGCGCCCGGATTGCGGCAGTGGCCGGCTTCGGGCACGAAGATGCCGAGCGTGTAGCGCGTGGCCAGATCGGGCTCGCGGCGGCGCAGTTCGTCCGCCGGCCATTCTTCCCACTGGACACCGGCGCGCCGGCGCACGCGCCAGCCCAGCGCATCGCCGTCGAACTCGGCGCGCGAACGGTAGGCATGCAGCAGCCCGCGCCGCTCGATGAGCTGCGGCACGCCGGCTTCGGCGGCCAGTTGCGCATGCAGCGCGGGCGCGTCGGCCAGCAGCGTGCGCAATGCGTCGGCGGTGCGCTGCACGCGCGCCTCGGTCCAGCCCGAGGCCAGGTAGCGCAACAGCCACGGCAGCGCGCGCGGCAGGTGGCGCCAGCGCAACGCCAGCGGCCCGAGCGGGTCGGCCAGCCAGCCCGGCACCTTGCGCCAGGCCCCCGGCAGCGCAGGCGGCACCACGGAGTGCGACGACAGCCAGCCGGCGTTGCCGTAGCTCGTGGCCTGCGGGCCACCCGGCTCGCCGGGTTCCACCAGCGTCACGCGCAGGCCCGCGCGCAGAGCCTCGATGGCGGTGGCGCAGCCCACTGCGCCCGCGCCGATCACCACCACGTGGCGGCTGCCGCCCTCGGGGGAGAAACTTCTTGCAACTGTCATTGTGGGGATCGTAAAGGTCGCGGTCCCATAATCGGCCGCCATGTCCGCTGCGTCTTCTTCCCCCTCTTCTCGCGCCGGTGCCATCACCGACGTCGCCGGCATCGAAGTCGGCCATTTCTCCGACACCCGCCGCCCCACCGGCTGCACCGTGATCATTGCGCGCGACGGCGCCGTGGCCGGTGTCGATGTGCGCGGCGCCGCGCCCGGCACGCGCGAGACCGACCTGCTCTCGCCCGGCAACCTCGTGCAGGAAGTGCACGCCGTCATGCTCGCGGGCGGCAGCGCCTGGGGCCTGGCCGCCGCCGAGGGCGCGATGCGCTGGCTCGAAGAGCGCGGTGTCGGCATGGACGTGCGCTTCGGCACCCTGCCCATCGTGCCGGCCGCCGTGCTGTTCGACCTGCCGATGGGCGACGCGCGCATCCGCCCCGACGCGGCCGCGGGCTACGCCGCCTGCGAAGCCGCCTCGACCGACGCACCTGCCGAAGGCAACGTGGGCGCGGGCACCGGCGCGCTGGTGGGCAAGCTGTTCGGCGTGCACCGCGCGATGAAGGGCGGCATCGGCACCGCCTCGGTCACTGTGGGCGGCGTCACGGTCGGCGCACTCATCGCAGTCAATTCGCTGGGCGACGTGATCGACCCCGACACCGCCCTGCCCGTGGCCGGCGCGCGCACCGAGGACGGCGGCGCCCTGCTCGACACGCGCCGCGCGCTGCTGCGCGGCGACCTGCCCAAGCCGCTGCTGGCGGGCACCAACACCACCATCGGCGTGATCGCCACCGACGCGGTGCTGACCAAGGTGCAGGCCAACCGGCTCGCCATGGTGGCGCACGACGGCCTGGCGCGCGCCATCAACCCGGTGCACACCATGAGCGACGGCGACACGCTGTTCGCACTGGCCACCGGCCGCGTGCCGCTGGAAGGCGATGCGCCCGGCATGACCGTGCTGAGCACCATGGCCGCCGAAGCCACCGCGATCGCCACGGTGCGCGCGGTGCGCGCCGCGCGCGCGATGACCGTGGGCGAGCTGCACATTCCCTGCGCCGCCGACCTGGCCGCACCGCGCGGCTGACGCGCGCACCGCACGACGAGGCACCCCATGGCGTTTCCCCGCACCCTGAAGCTGATCCTGCTGTCGATCCGCGACCTGATCGCCTCGGCCGGCCCGATCGTGTTCATCGTCATCGGCCTGCTGATTGCGGCCTACTGGTGGCTGCAGCCGCAGCCGCCCAAGCACGTGACGCTGGCCACCGGCCCCACGGGCAGCGCCTATGCGCAGTTCGGCAAGCGCTACGCCGACGCCCTGAAGCACAGCGGCATCACCGTCGAGCTCAAGGCCACCTCGGGCTCGACCGAGAACCTGCAGCTGCTGCGCACCGGCGGCGCCGACGTGGCCTTCGTGCGTGGCGGCAGCGCCGACCCGGTGGCCGACGAAGAGGCCGGCCTGCGCTCGCTGGGCGCGCTGTTCTTCGAGCCGATCTGGCTGTTCTACCGCACCGACACCGCGCAGAAGATCGATCGCAAGACCGGCACCCTCACATCGCTCACGCAGCTGCGCGGCCTGCGCGTGAACGTCGACCTGCCGGGCAGCGGGCTGCCCGAGATCATGGAGCGGCTGCTCAAGGCCAACCGGCTCGGGCCCGACGACCTGCTGCTGTCGAACCTCGAGCAGGCCGCCGCGGCCGAAGCGCTGCAGGCCGGGCTGCTCGACGCCATCGTGCTGTTCTCGGCGCCACAGTCGCCGCAGGTGCAGCGCCTGCTGCGCGCGAGCGACATCCAGCTCATGGACTTCGGCCAGGCCGAGGCCTACACGCGGCGCTTTCCGTTCCTGTCGGCCGTGACGCTGCCGCGCGGCGTGGTCGACCTGTCGAAGGACCTGCCGCTGCACGACGTGTCGCTGTTGGCCGCCACCACCTCGCTGCTGTCGCGCGACGAGACCCACCCAGCCCTGCGCCAGCTGTTCGCGCAGGCCGCGCAGACCGTGCACAGCGACGCCGGCTGGTTCAACCGCGCGCGCGACTTCCCCAACACCCGCACCAGCGAACTGCCCGTGAGCCCCGAGGGCGACCGCGCGATCAACGGCACGCCGCCCTTCTGGCAGCGCTACCTGCCGTTCTGGGCCAGCAACCTGGTCGAGCGCATGTGGCTGGTGCTGGGCGGCGTGCTGGTGCTGATGCTGCCGCTGAGCCGCGTGATCCCGCCGCTGTACCAGTTCCGCGTGCGCCGCCGCGTGTTCCGCTGGTACGCGCGGCTGCGCGACATCGAGGCCAAGGTGGACGGGCGCCAGAGCCAGGCCGAGCGCGACAAGCTGCTGGAAGAACTCGACGACCTCGACCGCGTGGTCAACAAGGTGGCCGTGCCGCTGTCGTACGCCGACGAGCTCTATGCGCTGCGCAACAACATCTACGCGGTGCGCAAGCGGGCACTCGCGGGATCGGCGGGCGCAGCAGCAGCAGCAGCAGCAGCAGCAGCGCCGGTCCGCGCGGCCACCTGACAAAAAGGCCCGGGCGCGCGCTTGCTGTCCACGCTGATCGATTTCGCCGACCCGCGCACCGACGGGGCGACCCGGCTGCGCGCCGCCTTCGGCGCGCCCGTGCGCGTGCTGGTCGCCCATGCGCCGCACGAGGTGCGCCCCGTGCTGGGCGCCGTCGAGGCGCTGGCCCGCGAAGGCCGCTGGTGCGTCGGCCACCTGCGCTACGAGGCCGCCGCGGCCTTCGACCCGGCGTTCGACGTGCATGCGTCCGACGGGCCACTGGCCTGGTTCGGCGTGCATGACGTGGCGTTGCCATGGCCCGACGCGCCGGCGCCCGCCGTGGCGCCCGTCGCGTGGTCGGCCGACCTGTCGCGCGAAGCCTTCGACCGCCACATGGCCGCGATCCACCGCGCCATCGCCGACGGCGTGCTGTACCAGCTCAACTACACGGCGCCGCTGCGCGCCACTTTCGACGGCGACGCGCAGGCCTGGTTCCATGCGCTGCGGCAAGCGCAGCCCAACGGCTACGGCGCCTTCATCGACACCGGCGACGAGCAGGTGCTGTCGGTGTCGCCCGAGCTGTTCTTCGACCGCGACGGCGACCGCATCCTCGTGCGCCCCATGAAGGGCACCGCGCCGCGCGGCGCCACGCCCGCCGAGGACGCGGCCCACGCGCTGCGGCTGCGCACCGTGCCCAAGGAGCGCGCCGAGAACGTGATGATCGTGGACCTGATCCGCAACGACCTCTCGCGCGTGGCCCAGCCCTTCTCGGTGCGCGTGCCGCGCCTCTTCCACACCGAGGCGCTGCCCACCGTGTGGCAGATGACCTCCGACGTGGAGGCCCGGCTGCGCGAGGGCACGACGCTGGCCGACCTGTTCGCGGCGCTGTTCCCCTGCGGCTCCATCACCGGCGCGCCGAAGGTGAGCGCCATGCGCATGATCCGCGCGCTGGAGCCCGACGCGCGCGGCGTGTACTGCGGCGCCGTGGGCGTGGTGCGGCCCGGCGGGCACGCGACCTTCAACGTGCCGATCCGCACCGTCACGCTGCGCGGCAACGCCGCACGCTGCGGCATCGGCAGCGGCATCACGGCCGATGCGCAGGCGGATGCGGAGTGGGACGAGTGGCGGCACAAGCGCGCTTTCCTCAACACAGCGGTATCTTCGCAACCATGACCTCCTTCGAGCTGCTCGAAACCCTGGCGCTGACCGATGGCACGCTGCGCGATGCGCCCGCGCACCTCGCCCGCATGCGCAACGCGGCGGCGCACTTCGGCTATCCGTGGCACGAAGCACACCTGACGGCCTGCCTGGACCAACTACGCACCACGCATGCCGCAGGCACATGGCGCGTGCGCCTGCTGCTCGACGCACAAGGCCAACCGCGCGCCGAAGCCTTCGCCATGGACGCCCCGCCACCGCGCGTGCGCCTGCAACTGGCCGCGCGTGCCTTCGATGAGGCCGACAGCGAGTTCTCGCGCTTCAAGACCACGCGCCGCGCGCACTACGAGGCGTTCACACCGACCACGCCCGGCGTGTTCGACACCCTGCTGTGGAACCGCGATGGCGAGATCACCGAATGCACGCGCGGCAACATCGCGCTGCGGCTCGACGGCCGCTGGGTCACGCCGCCGCTGCACTGCGGCCTGCTCGACGGCATCGGCCGCGCCCGCCGGCTGCGCGAAGGGCAGCTGACCGAAGCGGTCGTGCGCGTGGACGACCTGCCCCGCGTCGAGGTACTCGCCTTCGTCAACAGCCTGCGCGGCTGGCTCGACGCCGACCTCGTCGACCACGACGCCCCCTGAACGACAAAGCGCGCGGCCCCTTGCGGAACCGCGCGCTCTGGTCGTCGAAGCGGCCGAAGCCGCCTGCGCCCTGTCTTACTTGAGTGCCTTGTAGCGCATGCGCTTGGGCTTGGCGCCTTCTTCGCCCAGGCGCTTCTTCTTGTCGGCTTCGTACTCCTGGTAGTTGCCGTCGAAGAAGGTCCACTGGCTGTCGCCTTCGGCGGCGAGGATGTGCGTGGCGATGCGGTCGAGGAACCAGCGGTCGTGGCTGATGACCATCACGGTGCCGGCGAACTCGAGCAGCGCGTCTTCCAGGGCGCGCAGGGTTTCCACGTCCAGGTCGTTCGACGGTTCGTCCAACAGCAGCACGTTGCCGCCCGCGATCAACGTCTTGGCCAGGTGCAGGCGGCCGCGTTCACCGCCCGACAGCGTGCCGACCTTCTTCTGCTGGTCGGCGCCGTTGAAGTTGAAGCGGCCCGCGTACGCGCGGCTGGCCATCTGGAACTTGCCGACGTTGATGATGTCCAGGCCGTTCGAGATGTCTTCCCACACGGTCTTGTCGGACGCCAGTTCGTCGCGGTGCTGGTCGACGAAGGCCATCTTCACGGTCTGGCCGATGACGACCTCGCCCGTGTCCGGCTTTTCCTTGCCCGCGAGCAGCTTGAACAGCGTCGACTTGCCGGCGCCGTTCGGGCCGATGATGCCGACGATCGCGCCCGGCGGCACGGTGAAGCTCAGGTTGTCGATCAGCATGCGGTCGCCGAAGGACTTGCTGACGCCGTGGAATTCGAACACCTGCTGGCCCAGTCGCTCGGCCACAGGAATGAAGATTTCCTGCGTTTCGTTGCGCTTCTGGTATTCCATGTCGCTCAGCTCTTCGAAGCGGGCCAGGCGCGACTTGCTCTTGGCCTGGCGTGCCTTCGGGTTCTGGCGCGACCACTCGAGTTCCTTCTTCAGGGCCTTGGCGTGGGCTTCTTCGCTCTTTTGCTCCTGCGCCAGGCGTTCGCCCTTCTGCTCGAGCCAGGTGCTGTAGTTGCCCTTCCAGGGAATGCCGCGACCGCGGTCCATTTCCAGGATCCACTCGGCGGCGTTGTCCAGGAAGTAGCGATCGTGGGTGATGGCCACCACGGTGCCCGTGAAGCGCTGCAGGAACACTTCGAGCCACTCGACCGATTCGGCGTCCAGGTGGTTGGTCGGTTCGTCGAGCAGCAGCATGTCGGGCTTGGACAGCAGCAGGCGGCACAGCGCCACGCGGCGCTTTTCACCGCCCGACAGCAGGCCGATCTTGGCGTCCCACGGCGGCAGGCGCAGCGCGTCGGCGGCGATTTCCAGCTGGTGCTCGGAATCGGTGCCGGCAGTGGCGATGATGGCTTCGAGCTGGGCCTGCTCGGCCGCCAGCGCGTCGAAGTCGGCGTCTTCGGCACCGTAGGCGATGTAGACCTCTTCGAGGCGGGCCTTGGCCGCGAACACCGCGCCCATGGACTCCTCGACCGATTCGCGCACCGTGTGCTCGGCGTTGAGCTTGGGTTCCTGCTCCAGGTAGCCGATCGTCATTCCCGGCATGGGCAGGGCCTCGCCCTCGAATTCCTTGTCCACACCCGCCATGATCTTGAGCAGCGTGGACTTGCCCGAGCCGTTCAGGCCGAGCACGCCGATCTTGGCGCCGGGGAAGAAAGAGAGCGAAATGTCCTTCAAGAGCTGCCGCTTGGGCGGCACGGTCTTGCTGACGCGGTTCATCGAATAGACGTATTGAGCCATCTGTGAATGATTACCTTGGGTAGCTTGGGATTTGCGTAAAAGCACGGTCGTCCGGACAGTGATCCGGGCGCGGCGAACCCATGATTATCGACTCATGCGACAATAGTCCTCGTTGCCGGGTCCAGTTGCCCGCAAACCGGCTCTCTGCCGGGGACGAAGAAAACCCCAAATCACCGCGGGTCTTCCGGCTCCCACCCCTGACCTTCATCTGCCTTGACTGGCTCGGCGTCACCCCAAAACGACGCCTGGCGGGCCGATGCCACTGCGCCGTGTATGGCGCTTGTTGTTTCCACAATGAATTTTGACGAACTGAAGCTGGCTCCCGCCATCTTGAAGGCTGTGCACGAGCACGGCTACGACACCCCCACCCCCATCCAGGCGCAAGCCATTCCCGTGGTCCTCGACGGCCACGACCTGCTGGGCGGCGCCCAGACCGGCACCGGCAAGACCGCGGCCTTCACCCTGCCGATGCTGCACAAGCTCACCATGAGCCGCAGCGCCACCAACAAGTTCGGCGGCATCGGCATCCGAGCCCTCGTGCTGACCCCCACGCGTGAACTCGCGGCCCAGGTCGAAGAGTCGGTGCGCACCTACGGCAAGTACCTGCAACTCGACTCCACCGTGATCTTCGGCGGCGTGGGCATGAACCCGCAGATCAGCAAGCTCAAGAAGGGCGTCGACATCCTCGTGGCCACCCCCGGCCGCCTGCTCGACCTGCAGCAGCAGGGCATGCTCGACCTGAGCCAGGTCCAGATGCTGATCCTGGACGAAGCCGACCGCATGCTGGACATGGGCTTCATCCACGACGTGAAGAAGATCCTGGCCCTGGTGCCCAAGGAAAAGCAGAGCCTGCTGTTCTCGGCCACCTTCAGCGACGAGATCCGCGACCTCGCCGGCTCGCTGCTCAAGAACCCGCAGAGCATCCAGGTCACGCCGCGCAACACCACGGTGCAGCGCATCACGCAGGTGATCCACCCCGTGGGCCGCGGCAAGAAGAAGGCGCTGCTCGCGCACATCATCAACGAGAACAAGTGGAGCCAGGTGCTCGTGTTCACGCGCACCAAGTTCGGCGCCAACAGCGTGGCCGAGTTCCTCACCAAGAACGGCATCGAGGCGATGGCGCTGCACGGCAACAAGAGCCAGAGCGCGCGCACCCAGGCGCTGGCCGGCTTCAAGAGCGGCGACATCCGCGCCCTGGTGGCCACCGACATCGCCGCGCGCGGCATCGACATCGACGAGCTGCCGCACGTCGTGAACTACGAGATCCCGAACGTCAGCGAAGACTACGTGCACCGCATCGGCCGCACCGGCCGCGCCGGTTCGAGCGGCGAGGCCGTGAGCTTCGTGTGCCTGGACGAAGAAGGCTTCATGCAGGAAATCGAACGCTTCACGAAGCAGACGATCCCGGTGCAGAAGGTCGAGGGCTTCGGTCCTGAAGAAGGCGAACGCGCCGAGCCGATCGCCATGGGTCGCCAGACGATCTGGGGCGGCGCCGGCCGTCCGCCGAGCCGCGAAGTCATGCAGGCAGCCGCCAAGGCCGCCCGCACCGAGATGATGTCGCGCATCCGCGAGAACAAGGCCGGCCAGGGTGGCGGCAACGGCGGTGGTGGCGGCGGCAATGGCGGCGGACAACGCCGCGGTGGCGGCCAGGGCGGCGGCGGCCAAGGCCGCAATGCCAACAGTGGCGGCCAAGGCCAGGGCCAGGGCCCGCGCGGCCAGGGCGCAGCCCGTCCCGCACAGGGCCGCGGCCCGCAGCAAGGCCAGCCGCGCGCGCCGCAGCAGCCGCATCACCACGCACCGCACGAAGAGCGCCAGCCGCGCCATCACGGCAACAGCCACAGCCCGACGCAGGCCAACCAGGTCGCGCACCTGCGCGCCGAAGCCGTTGCAGGCGGCGGCGCCGGCCAGCCGGACCCGTTGCGCACGAGCGTCGACCACATGGGTGGTCGCGGTCGCGGCGGCCGTCCGGGCGGCGGTGGCGGCTACGGCGGCAACCGTTCGGGTGGCGGTGGCCGCTCGGGTGGTGGCGGTGGTGGCTACGGCGGTGGCGGTGGTGGCCGCTCCGGCGGCGGCGGTGGCCGTTCGTTCGGTCGCTGAAACGCACACACGCGTCGATACACGCGTCGATTCCACAAAGGGCACTTCGGTGCCCTTTTTCGTTTCTGCCGGTGCGGCCGGCGCGGCAGGTTCGTTTGCACCGTCTCAGGACACAATGTGCGGGCCATGCCCTCCTACATCCCGCCCAACTACGCCACGCTCTTCGTCGCGACCTGCAACCTGCTCAACCTCGCGAACCCCAACCGCGTGTACTACGAGAACCAGGACGCCTACAACGAGCGCGAATACGAACGCAAGATCGACTGGATCGGCGAGCGCATCCACGCGCTCAATGCCGACGTGCTCGCGGTGCAGGAGGTGTGGGACGAGGCCGCGCTGAAGGCCGCCATCGGCCGCAGCGGGCTGCGCTACGACTTCGTCTCGGTGCCGGGCGCCGAGAACTCGCCGCCGCCCGGCAGCCCGCCGGGCACGCCCGGGCGGCCGGGCGCACAGGGCACGCCGCGCGTCGGCATCGTCACGCGGCTGCAGGTGGACAGCGTGCAGTCCTTCGTCGACTTCCCCGCGGGCTTCGGTGTCGAGGTGCCGGGCATCGGCCCGCACACGCGCTTCGAACGCCCGCCCCTGCTGGCCACCGTGCGCATGAAGCACGGCCAGCAGGTGCATGTGCTGACGGTGCACCTGAAGTCCAAGCGCCCCAAGTTCCTGCAGGACGCGCAAGGCAACCACCTCGAAGACCGCGACGACCGCAAGATCGGCGCCATGGCCTCGCTGCGCTCCTTGCTGATGCGCGGTGCCGAGGCCGCGGCCCTGCGTTGCATCGTGATCGACCTGCTGCAGGGCACCAACGTGCCGCTGGTGGTGATGGGCGACTTCAACGACAACCCGCACAGCGTGACCACGCAGCTGGTGGCCGCCACATCAGAGGTTGCCTACGACAAGGCCGCGCGCGACGTGGCGCTGTTCAACGCCTACGAGATGCAGGGCGAGTCGGCGCTGAAGAAGGACGTGGCCTATTCGCACATCCACCAGGGCTTTCCGGACGTGCTCGATCAGATCCTGGTGAGCGAGGAGTTCGTCGCCAGCAGCCGCCACAGCCTGGGCGACGTGCGCCGCGTCGACTACTTCAACGACCACCTGCACGAAGGCCGCGACCGCTCGCGCTCGGACCACGGCTTCGTGCGCGCCCTGCTGCGGCTGCGCACCGACGACAACCGCTGATAGCGACGCCCCTACGCCGCCTTCGACACCCGCACGATCGCGTCGGCGCGCTTGTGCAGGTCGGGCAGCAGCTCCAGGCCGAGGCCGGGCTTGTCGTTGAGGCTGATCATGCCGTTCTCGACCTTCGGCAGCTCGGTGACGAGTTCCTTGTACCAGCCGGTGAAGAAGGCGCGCACGCTCTCCTGGATCAGCGCGTTGGGCGCATGCAGGCTCAGGTGCGTGGACGCGGCCCAGACCACCGGCCCCGTGCAGTCGTGCGGTGCCACGGGCAGTTGCCAGGCGTCGGCCATGGCGGCGATCTTGCGCGCCTCGGTGAGGCCGCCGCACCAGCTCAGGTCGAGCATCGCGACCCCGGCCACGCCGGTCTGCAGGTAGTCCTTGAAGCCCCACTTGTAGCTCAGCGTTTCGCTGGCGCAGACGAGCGCCCGGCAGTCCTTGGCGTACTGCTTGAGCAGGTCGAGGCTGTCCATGCGGATGGCGTCTTCGTGCCAGAAGGTGTCGAACTCCTGCAGCGCACGTGCGATCTTCTGCGCCATCGGCAGCCGCCACAGGCTGTGGAACTCGACCATGATGTCCATCTTGCCGCCCACCGCCTGGCGGATTTTGCGGAAGGGTTCGAGCGCGGTGTTGAGATCGGCGTTGCTGATGTACTGCCCGTGGCTCTTTTCCGCCGCCGGGTCGAAGGGCCAGATCTTCATGGCCGTGATGCCTTCGGACAGCAGCGACTCGGCCAGCTCGTCGGCGTGGTGCAGGAAGCCCTGCAGGTCTTCGTACGGCCCGTTGTTGTTGGCCAGGCCCCAGTTCGAGCTGGTCTGGTTGGTGGCGCTGCGGATGTACTGGTAGCCCGCGCAGGTGTTGTAGATGCGGATGGCATCGCGGCTCTTGCCGCCCAGCGCCGTGTGCACCGGCATGTTGGCGGCCTTGCCGAACAGGTCCCACAGGGCGATGTCGACGGCCGAGTTGCCGCGCGTTTCCACGCCCGACCCGCGCCAGCCGAGGTAGCCCGTGATGTCGCGGTTGCGCGCCTCGATCTGCAGCGGGTCGGTGCCCAGCAGTTTCAGCGCCGCCCACTCGTGCAGGTAGGCCTCGACCGCTTCGGCGCCCATGAAGGTCTCGCCGAGGCCGACCAGGCCCTCGTCGGTGTGCAGGCGCACCCACAGGATGTTGGGAAATTCGCCGAGGCGGATGGTTTCGACTTGCGTGATTTTCATGAAAGGGGTTCCGCAAAAAGAAAAAGCCGCAGCGGCGTATGCCGCGCGGCTCTTGCACACATTCAGCGCATGGCCGAACGCCTCGATCAGCCCCCGCGCGCCTTCTTCAGCGCGTCGGTGACCACGCCCACGGCTTCCGTGCCGATGTTGGGCACGTTCTTGTCGTACACGGGCTTGACCTTTTCCAGCATGCGCTTCTGCTCGGCCGCCGAGACTTCGTTCACCGTCATGGTCTTGCGCAGGCTGACAAGCGACTTCTCGTTGAGCGCGCGGTTGGCTTCGCGCTGGACCTTCTGGCCTTCCTTCGCGGCCTCGCGCAGCACCGCCTGCTCCTGCGGGTTGAGCTGGTCCCAGAGCTTCTTGCTGTAGAGGATGAGGAAGGGCGTGTAGGCGTGGCGCGTCACGCTCAGGTACTTCTGGACCTCGCTGAACTTGGAGGTCTCGATGGTCACGAAGGGGTTCTCCTGGCCGTCGATGGTGCGGGTCTCCAGCGCGGTGAACACCTCGCCGAAGGCCATGGGCACGGCGTTGGCGCCCAGGGTCTTGAACGAGTCGAGGAAGATGTTGTTCTGCATCACACGCAGCTTCACGCCTTCGAAGTCCTCGGCCTTGGCCACGGGCTTCTTGCTGTTGGTGAGGTTGCGGAAGCCGTTCTCCCAGTAGGCCAGGTTGACGAGGCCGGCGGCTTCGAGCTTCTTGTTGAAGTACTCGCCCGCGGGGCCGTCGAGCACCGCGTCGGCCTCCTTCTCGTTGGCGAACAGGAACGGCAGGTCGAAGGCGCCGAGTTCCTTCACGATGCCCACCAGCGGCGAGCTCGACGTGCACACCATTTCCTGCGTGCCGGCGCGCAGCGCCTGCGTGGCCGGCAGGTCGCCGCCCGCGGCGCCGCCCCAGAAGGCCGTGATCTTCATCTTGCCGCCGGTCTTGGCCGCCAGCACCTCCTGCATCTTCTTCACGCCCACGCCCACGGGGTGGTCTTCGTTCACGCCGTTGGTGAACTTGATCGTGCGTTCGGCAAATTGCGCGAGGGCGCCGGTCGACGCCAGCAGGCCGCCGGCCACGAGGGCGGCGGTCATCAGGGTTCTGCGAAACAACATGCTTGTCTCCTTCGATTCGAGGGGTTGGTTGAACGAACTGACTGACAGGAAAAAAGAAGAACTAGCGCCCCATCCACCACTGCAGCGGCACTGTCACGAGCTGCGGGAAGAACACCAGCGTGAACAGCACCACCAGGTGGGCGATGAAGAAGGGCATCACGCCCTTGAAGGCATCGTCCATCGAGATGCGCGCCACGCCGCTCACCACGTTGAGCACCGTGCCCACGGGCGGCGTGATCAGGCCGATGGCGTTGTTCATGATGAACAGCACGCCGAAGTACACCGGGTCGATGCCGGCCTTGAGCACCACGGGCATCAGCACCGGCGTGAGGATGAGCACGGTGGGCGTGAAGTCGAGCGCGGTGCCCACGATGACGATCAGCACCATCATCACGAACATCAGCAGCGTCTTGTTGTCCAGGAAGGGCTCCAGCAGCGACACCACCTCGGTCGGGATGTTGGCCACCGTGATGAGCCAGGCGCTCACCATCGCGGCGGCCACGAGGAACATCACGACCGCGGTGGTCTTGCCCGCCGCGAGCGTGAGGCGGTACAGGTCTTTGACCTTGAGTTCGCCATAGATGAAGAGACCCACCACGAGCGAATAGACGGCCGCGACCACGGCGGCTTCGGTCGGCGTGAAGACGCCGAACTTCATGCCGCCGATGATGATGATCGGCAGCGCCAGCGCCAGGCTGCCCTGCGCCGTGACCTTCAGCCGCTCGCCCCAGGGCACGCGCGGCGAGGACTTCACGTTGTCCTTCCGGGCCACGATCCACCAGGCCACGCCCACTGCGAGCCCCATCAGGATGCCGGGCACGATGCCCGCGAGGAACAGCTTGGTGATCGACACGTTGCCCGCCACGCCGAACACAATGAGCCCGATCGACGGCGGGATCACCGGCGCGATGATGCCGCCCGCGGCAATGAGGCCGGCCGAGCGGTTCATCTGGTAGCCGGCGGCCTTCATCATCGGGATGAGGAGCGCGGCGAGCGCGGCCGTGTCGGCCACGGCCGAGCCCGACAGCGAGGCCATGATGATCGCGGCCAGCACCGCCACATAGCCCATGCCGCCGCGGTAGTGGCCGACCCAGGCCATCGCCAGGTTCACGATGCGCCGGCTGAGCCCGCCGGCGTTCATGAACTCGCCGGCGAGCAGGAAGAACGGCACCGCGAGCAGCGGGAAGTTGTCGGCGCCATCGACGAAGCGCTGCGCAATGATCTGGCTGTCGAAGGCCGGCAGGCCGCCGGTGTAGGCCAGCCAGCCCATCAGCGAGACGCCGCACACCAGCAACGAATACGAGATCGGAATGCCCAGTGCCATGGCGCCGAGCAGGGAAACGATGAAGATCGTGACGGTCATTGCGCCACCTTCCCGTGTGCGGCGGCGTCGAGCACCTGTTCTTCGGATTCCATGATCTGGATCAGCTCCTGGTCGGGCACCCTGCCCCTGAACAATCGCCAGAGCTTGTCGATGTTGAAGAGGGCCATCACCACCGACACCACGTAGCCGATGCCGTAGACCCAGATCATCGAGATGCCGACCACGGGCGAGATGTTGGTCACCTGCAGCTCATGCATCTCGTAGGTGCCCATGAAGAAGAGCACGTTGCAGAACAGCATGAGCGACTGGCTCAGGAAGAAGCAGACCTTCTTGCCCCTGAGCGGCAGGTGCTTGATGAGCGTGTCGACACCCAGGTGCGCGCCGTCGCGCATGGCCACCATGGCGCCGATGTAGGTGAGCCAGATGAAGCAGTAGCGCGACATCTCGTCCGACACCGAAATGCCCGAATTGAAACCGTAGCGCAGCACCACGTTGCCGAACACCATGACGACCATCGCCACCATGCACACGACGACGAGGAACTCCAGCAGGCGAAAAAATCCGTCGATAGCCCTTTGCATCAGCATCTGCGTCTCCTGACTTTCCAGTGTTGTTATGGGATGTCTGCGCGGCCGCCGCGTCTAGAGCGGGAAGGCCTTCAGCTGCGTGGCCGGGCGGCTGATGCGCGGAATCTTCTTGCGCGAGGCCAGCACCGTCTCGATGTCGTGGCGCGCACCGTCGATGAGCACCAGCACAGCTTTTTCGGCGGCGGCCGGATCGCGCGCGATGACGGCGTCGAGCACCGCGCGGTGCAGCGGCAGCGAACTCGCGGGCCCGTTCTTGCGGGTGGTCGATATCTCGAAGCTGGTGCGCAGCAGCGCGCCCAGCGCACGGCTCATCTGCACCAGCATGCGGTTGTGGCTGGAGCGGATGAGACCCTGGTGAAAGCGCAGGTCGGGCGTGATGTAGTCGCCGCCGAACTCGATGGCGCGCTTCATGCCCGCGTAGGCGTCTTCCATGTCGGCGATGTCTTCGGCGGTGGCGCGCTGGGCGGCCAGCGCCACCGCGGCGGGCTCGACCACGCGGCGCAGGTCCTGCAGGTCGCGCAGAAACTCGGCCGACAGGCCCGCCTGCGTCTGCCAGACGATGACGTCGGCGTCGAACCAGTTCCACTGGTCGGGCGGCTGCACGCGCGTGCCCACCTTCGGGCCGCTGGTCACCAGGCCCTTGGCGATCAGCGACTTGATCGATTCGCGCACCACGGTCCGGCTCACGCCGAGCTCTTCGCACAAGAGCGGCTCCGGCGGAATCGACGCGCCGGGCGCATAGCGGCCCGCGACGATGTCGCTGCCGATGCGGTCGACCGTGTTGCCGTGAACGTTCTTGATCATGCCTGCCTGTGGGTGTGTGGTTCTGGTGGTGTCCGGTGCCTGTTTACCTGCCCGTATCGGGGCCGGATTCAGGCGGATTTGCCTGTGCCGGCCACTCGAAAACCCTGAATGCGCGACAGCTCGTCACGCTTATCATATGATGATTGAAACGGTCGTCCCGCAGGAAAAACCCTGAGGATTTCCGCAAAGCATCAACGACGAAGAGACACATCCCATGAGCAACGCCCCGAAGAAAAAGCCCGCCAGCGAACTGCGCAGCCAGCAATGGTTCGGACGCCACGACCGCGACGGTTTCATCTACCGCAGCTGGATGAAAGGCAAGGGCGTGCCGCACGACCAGTTCGACGGTCGCCCGGTCATCGGCATCTGCAACACCTTCAGCGAACTCACGCCCTGCAACTCGCACTTCCGCACGCTCGCCGAGCAGGTGAAGATCGGCGTGTACGAGGCGGGCGGCTTCCCGCTCGAATTCCCGGTGATGTCGCTGGGCGAGACGCTCCTGCGCCCCACCGCCATGCTGTACCGCAACCTCGCGAGCATGGACGTCGAAGAAAGCATTCGCGGCAACCCGCTCGACGGCGTGGTGCTGCTCATGGGCTGCGACAAGACCACGCCCGCGCTGATGATGGGCGCGGCCAGCGTCGACCTGCCGACCATCGGCGTGTCGGGCGGCCCCATGCTCTCGGGCAAGTGGCGCGGGCAGGAACTGGGCTCGGGCACCGGCGTGTGGCAGATGAGCGAGCAGGTGCGCGCCGGCACGCTCAAGCTGCAGGACTTCTTCGAGGCCGAGAGCTGCATGCACCGCAGCCACGGCCACTGCATGACGATGGGCACGGCCAGCACCATGGCCAGCATGGTCGAGTCGCTGGGCATCGGCCTGCCGGGCAACGCGGCCTACCCTGCCGTCGACGGCCGCCGCAACGTACTCGCGCGCCAGGCGGGCCGGCGCATCGTCGACATGGTGCATGAAGACATGAACATGTCGAAGATCCTCACACGCGAAGCGATCGAGAACGCGATCAAGGTCAACGCGGCCATCGGCGGCTCGACCAATTTCGTGATCCACCTGCTGGCCATTGCGGGCCGCATGGGCGTCGAGCTCACGCTCGACGACTTCGACCGCCTCGCCGCCGACCTGCCCTGCCTCGTGAACCTGCAGCCCTCGGGCCAGTTCCTGATGGAAGACTTCTGCTACGCGGGCGGCCTGCCGGTGGTCATCAAGGAAATCGCCGACCACCTGCACAAGGACATCCTCACCGTCACCGGCCAGAGCGTGTGGGAGAACGTGAAGGATGCCGAGAACTACAACCCGCAGGTCATCCGCACCCAGGCCGAGCCCTTCAAGGACAAGGCCGGCATCTGCGTGCTGCGCGGCAACCTCGCGCCCAACGGCGCCATCATCAAGCCCAGCGCGGCCACGCCCGAGCTGCTGGTGCACAAGGGTCGCGCGGTGGTGTTCGAAAGCGCCGACGACCTGCACAAGCGCATCGACGACGAGAACCTGGACATCGACGAGCACTGCATCATGGTGCTCAAGAACTGCGGCCCCAAGGGCTACCCCGGCATGGCCGAGGCCGGCAACATGCCGCTGCCGCCGAAGGTGCTGCGCAAGGGCATCACGGACATGGTCCGCATCAGCGACGCACGCATGAGCGGCACGGCCTACGGCACCGTCGTCCTGCACACCGCGCCCGAGGCGGCTGCAGGTGGCCCGCTGGCGCTGGTGCAGGACGGCGACATCGTCGAGCTCGACGTGCCGAACCGCAAGCTGCACCTGCACGTGAGCGACGAGGAACTGGCGAAGCGCCGCGCGAAATGGGTGGCGCCCAAGGCCCCGCTCGATTCGGGGTACTGGAAGCTGTACGTCGACACGGTGCTGCAGGCCGACCAGGGAGCGGACCTGGCCTTTCTGCGTGGTCGCCGTGGGGCTTTTGTGCCGCGAGACAATCACTGATTTGGAGAGATCCAGGGCTCGATCCCGCCGACGGGGTACCTTGCTCCGCGAATGTCCCCCGCCCTTCGGGCTCCTCCTTGATTTCGCTGCGCAAGGCACCCCATCGACGTGAGCGGGTTCAGAGCAGTCGTTGATCGGCCCGCACGACGACCGCGCCTCTAGTGCCCAGGACACTGGGTGCTTCCCGCAGCGAAATCAAGGAGGAGGCCGCAGGCCGGGGGACATTCGCGGAGGGAAGTACCCGGTGGCCTGGGCACGCGCCCCGAACAAACTCTCGAAACGCTACAGACGACAGACATGACAAGACTCATCGCCATCGACTGGGGCACAAGCTCGCTACGCGGTGCATTGCTCGACCCGAGCGGACAGGTCATCGAAGAGCGCAGCGACGCCCGCGGCATCCTCACCGTGCCCGAGGGCGGCTTTCCTGCCGTGTTCGAGTCGCTGTTCGGCGACTGGATGCGCCTGGAAGACACGCGCTGCCTGATCTCCGGCATGGCCGGCAGCAAGCAGGGCTGGGTCGAAGCGCCCTACTGCCCCTGCCCCGCAGGCCGCGTCGAAGTAGGCCGCAGCATCATCGCCACAGACGCCATCCCCGGCGCGCGCATCGCCATCGTGCCCGGCCTCAGCGACGAGCACGCCGGCGTGCCCGACGTGATGCGCGGCGAAGAGGTGCAGATCCTCGGCGCCATGACGATCACCGGCCTGGACGACGGCGTCTTCGTGCTGCCCGGCACCCACAACAAATGGGCCACGGTCAAGAAAGGCCGCGTCGCGGGCTTTCGCACCTACATGACGGGCGAGTTCTACGCGCTGCTGAGCCAGCACTCGATCCTGGGGCGCTCGCTCGACGCGGCCGCGCCGCTCGACGAAGCCGCGTTCCTCGAAGGCGTGACGCGCTCCGAGAACGGCCACGGCCTGCTGCACAACGCCTTCGGCACCCGCACGCTCGCGCTGTTCGAACGCATGCCGAAAGAGGAGCTGTCGAGCTACCTGTCAGGCCTGCTCATCGGCGAAGAGCTGCGCACGCAATCGGTACAGGCCGTCGGCGAGGTCGTGCTGATCGGCTCTTCCGCCCTCACCCAACGCTACACCCTGGCCCTGCGCGCCACCGGCGTCGCCACGCGCACGCTCGGCGCCGAAGCCACCTGGGCCGGACTGCACACGCTGTCCGGCTTCCTCGACACCGACCGGACACCCGCCCCATGACCACGCCCCTCGATAAATTCAACGCCGCGATGCAGGCCCTGCCGCTCGTGGCCATCCTGCGCGGCCTCTCGCCCGCCGAAGCCGCCGACGTGGGCGACGCCATCGTCGAGCCCGGCTTCCGGCTGCTCGAAGTGCCGCTCAATTCGCCGCAGCCGCTGGAGAGCATCGCGCTGATGCGCCAGCGCTTCCCCACCGCACTGGTCGGCGCGGGCACCGTGCTCGACGCCAAGCAGGTGCGCGAAGTGCATGCGGCCGGCGGCGAGCTGATCGTGTCGCCCAACTTCAATGCCGACGTCATCGCCGAGGCCGCGCGCCTGGGCATGGTCTGCCTGCCCGGCGTGATGACGCCGACCGAAGCCTTCGGCGCGCTCGCGGCCGGTGCCACGGGCCTCAAGCTGTTCCCGGCCGAGCTGGCCTCGCCCGCCGTGGTCAAGGCCCTGCTCGCGGTGCTGCCCGCCGGCACGCCCGTGATGCCCGTGGGCGGCATCGCGCCTGACAACATGGGCGCGTGGCGCGCGGCCGGCGCCGCCGGCTTCGGCATCGGCTCGGCGCTCTACAAGCCCGGCAAGACCGCCGCCGCCGTGCGCGAGGACGCGCAGCGCTTCGTGGCCGCCTGGGCCGGGCTGGTCCGCGCCTGATCCGGCACGAACGATTCACCCACCACAAGAAAGAAGGAGACCCCCGCGATGTCCGCCGATTCCGAATACGCCAGCCCCGCCGTGCGCCAGTTGCGCGAAGACCTCGCGCTCGCCTTGCGCGCCGCGGCCCACCACGGGCTGTCCGAAGGTGTGTGCAACCATTTCAGCGTGTTGCTGCCGGGTGCGCAGGACCGTTACCTGATCAACCCGCGCGGGTTGCACTGGAGCGAGATCGGCCCGGACGACATCGTGCTGATCGACGTGCACGGCGAAGTGCTCGCGGGCCGCCACCGCGTGGAACCCACCGCCCTCTTCATCCATGGCGCGGTGCACCGGCTCACGGGCCACGCCGTGGTGCTGCATTGCCACATGCCCTACGCGACGGCGCTGTCGCTCACGGTCGATCGCGCACTCGACCCGACCGCCAGCCAGAACGCCATGCGCTACATGAACCGCATCGCCATCGACGCCGAGTACAACGGCCTGGCACTGGACGACGCCGAGGGTGAGCGCATCGCGCGCGCCATGGCGGGCAAGGACGTGGCCTTTCTCGCGAACCACGGCGTGATCGTGGCGGGCGGCACCATCGCGCATGCCTACGACGACCTGTACTACCTGGAGCGCGCCTGCCTGCACCAGGTGATCGCGCAATCGACCGGGCGCCCGCTGGTGCCCGTCGACGCCAAGCTGGCCGCGCACGTGGCGGCGCAGATCCAGGGCGAACGGGAACAGTCCGACCTGTTCTTCGAAGCCCTGCGACGCATGCTGCCGACCCCGCAACGCTGAAAAAGCGCGAGCGCAGCGGCTTACAGCTCTTCATGCGATTTCGCTTCCGGCTTACAAGAACTTCACATAATGGCGCGACGATGAGGCATCGCAATCACTCCCCAGGAGTCGCCATGAAAAAGCTGACATTCGCCTTCGGTGCTGCCGCCCTGCTGTCGCTGGCCGCCCTCACCGCGCCGGCCCATGCCCAGGCCGGCGGCCCGTTCATCCAGGCCCAGGTGTACGTGACGCCCGCGCCGCCGCCGCGCCATCACTACTACGCCCCGCCGCCGCCCCCGCGCCACTACCACCCGGGCTACTACGACGGTCCGCGTCGCCATGGTTACTACGACCACGGCCGCCGCGATTGGGAAGGCCGGCGCCACGGCCGCCGGGACAACGACGGCGACGGTGTGCCCAACCGCTACGACCGCCGCCCGAACAACCCCTACCGCTATTGACGCACGTCAGACCGGCGGGCTCGCATACGCGGGCCGCTCGGTCGACAGGCTCCGCTTGAGCTGGCGCGTGACCTCGTCGGCCAGCACCTCGGGCAGCCCCGCTTCCACGCCCGCCAGCGCCTGGCGCGCGGCGTCATCGGGAGAGGTCTTGGGGCCAGGCAGGCGCGCCGCCATGTCGGTGTCCATGAGCGCCACGTGCAGGCTCGTGACCTGCGTGCCCTGTCCCGCCAGTTCGTTGCGCAATCCGTTGCTCAGCGACCAGGCCGCCGACTTGGTGGCGCTGTAGGTCGCCACGCCGGGGAACGTCGTCCAGGCCAGGGCCGACAGCACGTTGAGGACCGCACCGCCGCCGTTCGACGCGAGCACCGGCGCAAAGGCCTGCGTGAGCGCCCAGGGGCCGAAGAAGTTGGTCTCGAACTCGGCGCGCGCCGCGGCCACCGCGTCGGGCGACCCCAGGAAGCTCGATCCGCGCGAGATGCCCGCGTTGTTGACCAGCAGCGTCACGTCGCCGCAGGCACGCACCGCGGCTTCGATCTGCGCGGGCTGCGTCACGTCGAGTGCCACGGGCACGACGCCCGCGAGCGTGATGCTCTTGGGGTCGCGCGCGGCCCCGTAGACCTTGCGCGCGCCGGCCGCGAGCGCCGCCTTGGCGAACGCCAGGCCGAGCCCCCGGTTGGCACCGGTGATGAAGACGACGGAGTCCTTGATCTGCATGACGAGCCTTTCGTTGAAAAAAAATCGATGGGCACTCAGGCCTGCGCCACGCGGCGCAGCAACCCTTGGGTCGTGCGCGGCCAGCCGACGCGGCCGAACCACGCACCGCCCGCGATGGCCGAGGCGATGACGATGCCGTACACCACCAGCGCCACGCCCTGCGCCGCGAACACGCCGGTGAGCCCGCCGCCCCAACGCAGCGCCAGCCAGCCGCCCGTGCCCGCAACGGCGAGCCGCGCGATGTTGCCGAGCACCGGCCACAGCAGCCGGCCCGCACCCTGCGACGCGAAGTACAGCACCAGCCCGACGCCGAAGAAACCGTACAGCGGCCCCACCACGCGCAGGTAGTGTGCGCCGGTCTCGAGCATCACGGGGTCGTGGCCGAACAGCATCAGCCACGGACGCGGGAACAGCGCGGCGGCCAGCCCGATGACCTCGGCCATGCCGAAGGCCAGCGCCGCGCCAGCCCAGGTGGCACGCAGCGCACGCTCGCGCAGCCCTGCGCCCATGCAGGTGCCGACCATCGCGACCAGCGGCGCGCCGAGGCCGAACACCAGCGGCACCAGCAGGTACTCGAGCCGCGATGCCGTGCCGTAGCCGGCGAGCGCGCCCGCGCCGAAATGGCCGGTGAGTGCGGTGGCGATACCGATCGACAGGTTGGTCGCCACCGTCGACACCGTGCCCACCAGCCCGATGCGCAGGATGTCGCGGAACAGCGGCCAGCGCATCTGGAACGCCGCCAGCGTGGGCCGCAGCAGGCTGCGCGGCGAGCGCAGGTAGGCGATGAGCGCGAGCGAGCCCAGCAGGTAGTACAGCAGGAGCGCCAGCGCCCCGCCCGCGATGCCCATGCCGCCCCACGGCCCGATGCCGAAGATCAGGAGCGGCGACGCGGGAATGAGGAACACCACGCCCACCACCGTCACGTTGGCCGGCACCGCCATGTTGCCGGTGCCGCGGATGATGGCGGACAGCGAGTTGAACAGCCACACCAGCACCGCGCCCGCGAACACCCAGTTCGAGTACGTGAGCGCGGCTTCCAGCGCCGCGCCGGTGCCGCCCATCACGCCATAGAGCCAGCGCCCGCCCAGCAGCAGCGCCAGCGTGAAGCACAGGCCGAAGCCGATCGCGATGACCACCGCGTGCCACACCAGCGCGTCGGCGTCGCCCCGGCGGCGCGCGCCCAGCGCACGCGCGATCGACGAGGCGATGCCGCCGCCCATCGCGCCGCTGGAGGTCATCTGCATCAGCATGACGATGGGGAACACCAGCGCCATGCCGGCCAGCGCGTCGGTGCCGAGCTTGCCGACGAAGTAGGTCTCGATGAGCCCGACGGAGGCCTGCGCCAGCATCACGAGCACATTGGGCGCGGCCAGCCGCAGCAGCGTGGGGATGATGGGCGCCTCGAGCAGGCGGCGCGTGCGCGGGTCGAGGTCGCCGTTCGCTTGTTGGGGGGTGGTCATGCGGGTCTCCGGCGTTCAGGCGCGCGCCGCGGCGCTGGTGGTGGCTGCGGCCGGTGCGGTGGCGGTCTTGGCGGGACGGCGGATCGCCATGACGATCAGCGCCGCGAACAGGCAGGCCGCGCCGGCCGTGTACAGCGCCGGCGTGTAGGTCAGCAGCAGCGTGCGCGCAAAGCCCGCGCCATACGCCGCGGTGGCCGCGCCCAGCTGGTGGGCCGCGAAGATCCAGCCGAACACCAACCCGACCTTCGCGGGGCCGAAGGCGGCGCCCGCGAGCTTGACGGTCGGCGGCACGGTGGCGATCCAGTCCAGGCCGTAGAACATCGCGAACAGCCCAAGGCCGTAGATCGTGAATTCGGAGTGCGGCAGCCAGAACAGCGACAGCCCGCGCAGGCCGTAGTACCAGAAGAGCAGCTTGCGGTTGTCGTAGCGGTCGGAGAGCCAGCCCGACAGGATGGTGCCGACGAAGTCGAAGGCGCCCATCATTGCGAGCACCGAGGCGGCCGGCACGGCGCTCATGCCGTAGTCGCCGCACAGCGAGATGAAGTGCGTCTGCACCAGGCCGTTGGTGCTCAGGCCGCAGATGAAGAAGGTGCCGGCCAGGATCAGGAAGGTGCGGTTGGTCGCCACCTCGCGCAGCACGCGAAACGGCGTGGCGAAGTTCATCGTGAAGGCGGGTGCCGGCGCCGGCTGCGTGCCGGGCGCTTCACCGTAGGGCAGCAGGCCGATGTCCGACGGCCGGTTGCGCACCAGGCACAGCGCGAGCAGCGCGATCACCACGCTGCCGACCACGATCGGCACGATGGCCGAGCGCCAGCCCCAGTGCTCGATCATCCAGGCCGCCAGCGGCAGGAAGGCCAGCTGGCCGGTGGCCGCGCTGGCCGTGAGCATGCCCACGACCAGGCCGCGCCGCGCAACGAACCATCGGTTGGCCACCACGGCGCCCAGCACCAGCGCCGTCATGCCGGTGCCCAGGCCGAGCATCAGGCTCCACAGCACGAACAGCTGCCACAGCTGCGAGGCCGTGGTGACCAGCGCCATGCCCAGCCCGACCAGCGTGAGGCCGGCGCACATCACCGCGCGCAGGCCGTAGCGCTCCATCAGCACCGCGGCGAACGGGCCCATGAGGCCGAACAGCGCAAAGCGCAGTGCGAGCGCGGACGAGATCTGCTCGGTGCTCCAGCCGAACTCCTCGCCGAGCGGCTTCATCATCGCGCCCGGCAGGCCGAGCGCGGCCGACATGGTGAGCATGGTCAGGAAGGTGACGGCGGCGACGATCCAGCCGTAGTGGATGCCGCGGCGCTGCAGCCATGCGGAGACGTGGGTGGCGAACATGGGACCTCTGGAACTGTTGGAATGGGTCGGGGGAGAAACGAAGAGACAGGGAATCCGGCCGCGCGGCTACAGGGGCGCGGAACGTGTTCGTTGAAAAGGGGTGGGAGCGTCAGTCCTGCACGTCGGCCGGCTCGCCCGTGCCCAGCAGCGCGAGCGATTCGTCGATGAGCGCATGCAGCGCGAGCACGCGCTCCACGCCCAGCAGCGCATTGAGCTTGAGTTGCGCCGTCTTCCAGTGCTGCTGCGCTTCGCGCCACTTGGCCTCGCCGGCCTCGGTGAGCGACACCAGCCGGCTGCGCGCATCGGCGCCCGCCACTTGCGCCACCCAGCCCGCGGTGATCAGCGGCTGCAGGTTGCGGCTCAGCGTGGACGCGGTCATCTTCAGTTCGCCCGCCAGGTCGACCGGGCGCATCGGGCCCAGGCGCTTGAGGTGCGACAGCAGCGAGTACTGCGTGGTCTTGAGGCCGCTGCGCGACACCTCGGCGTCGTAGTGCTGCGTCAGGCGGCGCATCAACTGGCGCGTCTTGAAGCTGGTGCAGCCGCGGGGTTGGGTGGGTGTGTCCATGGGGTATTATTGTATGTGCAACTATTGCATATGCAATCAACCCCTCCCCGCAAAGCCCCCAGCAGGAACACAGGCATGACGCAGCAAGCTTTCACCGACACCCCCTCCCATCTGCTCGACGAATGGATCGCCGAAGAGCGGCAGATCGCCGAGCGCCTCGAGAACGGCCCCGGCCCCGGGCTCGCGCGCCCCGAGCAGGTCGCCGGCAAGACCGGCCTTGAGGTCATGCAGGCCATGCTCAACGGCGAGATTCCCTACGCCGCCATCGCCAAGACGCTGGACTTCACCATCGTCTCGGTCAGCAAGGGCATCGCCATCTTCCAGGGTACGCCGCTGCCGCAGCACCTGAACCCGCTGGGCACCATCCATGGTGGCTGGGTCGCCACGATGCTCGACTCCGCTCTGGGCTGCTCGGTCCACACCATGATGCCGCCCGGTCGCGCGTACACCACCGCCGAGCTCAGCGTGAATTACGTCAAGGGCCTCACGCCGAAGGTGCAGCGCGTGCGCGCCGAGGGCAAGGTGATCCACTGCGGCAAGCAGCTCGCCACGGCAGAGGCTCGGCTGGTCGGGGCGGACGGCACGCTGTACGCGCATGCGACGACGACGTGCCTGGTGTTCGAGGTGCCTGCGGGGCGGTGAGGCGTTTCAAGTAGGCCCTCAAGCTGTAAGCCAAAAGGAAAACCCGCTCCTCCCTGTCAGTGATAATTGTTCGCATCAGCGACAGGCTCCGTCGTCGCCGATGCCTTTCCTAGAACACCTCACCGCACCTGGAGGATCCTTCATGACCGACCGTTCCGGCCCCCAGGGCCGCGTGGCGCACGCCCTCCTCGGCGTTTCCGCCGCCTGGCTCGCCCTCTCCGCCCTGCCCGCGCACGCCGCCAATGACGAGCTCACGCTCTACACGACGCGCGAGCCGGCGCTGATCCAGCCGCTGATCTCGGCGTTCAGTGCGCAAAGCAAGATCAAGGTCAACACGGTGTTCGTGAAGGACGGCCTGCTGGAACGCGTGAAGGCCGAAGGCGCGCGCTCGCCGGCCGACGTGCTGATGACAGTGGACATCGGCAACCTCGTCGACCTCGTCGAAGGCGGCGTGACGCAGCCGGTGAAGTCGGCCGCGCTCGAGTCGGCCATTCCGGCCAACCTGCGCGGCGCCGACGGCCAATGGTTCGCGCTCTCGCTGCGCGCACGCGTGCTGTACGCCGACAAGAACCAGCCGCTGACCAGTTTCCGCTACGAAGACCTGGCCAACCCGAAGTACAAGGGCAAGGTCTGCATCCGCGCCGGCCAGCACCCCTACAACACGGCCCTGGTGGCCGCGATGATCGCGCACGACGGCGAGGCCAAGACCGAGCAGTGGCTGCGCGGCGTCAAGGGCAACCTGGCGCGCAAGGCCACCGGCGGCGACCGCGACGTGGCGCGCGACATCCTCGGCGGCATCTGCGACATCGGCGTGGCCAACTCGTACTACGTGGGCCAGATGAAGAGCGCCAAGGAAGGCACCGACGCGCGCAAGTGGGGCGACGCGATCAAGGTGATCCGCCCGACCTTCGCCAGCGCCAAGAGCGGCGGCACGCACGTGAACATCAGCGGCGCGGCCGTGGCCAAGAACGCACCGCAGCGCGCCAACGCGGTCAAGCTGCTCGAGTTCCTGGTGTCGGAACCGGCCCAGGCGCTGTACGCCGACGCCAACTACGAGTACCCGGTGCGCAAGGGCGTGGCCCTCGACCCGATCATCGGCCAGTCCATCGGCGAGCTGAAGGTCGATCCGCTGCCGCTGACCGAGATTGCCAAATACCGCAAGCAGGCCAGCGCCCTCGTCGACAAGGTCGGCTTCGACCAGTGACCTTGCATGGCCGGGCACACCTTGCCGGCGACTGAATGCTGATTTCGCGGCGCCAGCCGCCGGGCCTGCGCGCCGCGGGCCCGGCCTGGCGCTGCGCGTCGTTCCTGATCGCACTCGGCGTGCTCGCGCCGGTGCTCACGCTGGCCTGGCTCGCGTTCGGCTCGGGCGTCGGCCACTGGGGGCCGCTGTTCGCGCACGTGCTGCCGCAGGCGGCGCTCAACACGGCGCTGCTGCTTGCGGGCGTTGGCACCCTCGTCCTCGTGATCGGCACCGGCTGCGCCTGGCTGGTCACGGCGCATGACTTCCCCGGCCGCGGCGTGCTCAACTGGGCGCTGCTGCTGCCGCTGGCGATGCCGACCTACATCGTCGCCTTCGCCTACCTCGACCTGCTGCACCCGATCGGCCCCGTGCAGGGCGCGATCCGCTGGATGCTGGGCTTCGACAGCCCGCGCCAGTTCCGCCTGCCCGACCTGCGCTCGATGCCGGGCGCGATCTTCGTGCTGGGCTTCGTGCTCTATCCGTACGTCTACATGACGGCGCGCGCGATGTTCATGACCCAGCCCGCGCACCTGCTGGAAGCGGCGCGCACGCTGGGCGAGAGCCGCCGCGGCGCGTTCTTTCGCGTGGCCTTGCCGCTGGCGCGGCCGGCGCTGGCCGTGGGCCTGAGCCTGGCGCTGCTCGAGACGCTCAACGACATCGGCGCCTCCGAATTCCTCGGCGTGAACACGCTCACGGTGGCGGTCTACACCACCTGGATCACGCGCTCCGACCTGGCCGGCGCCGCGCAGATCGCCTGCGCGATGCTGTTCGTGGTGGTGGCGCTGGTCTGGCTCGAACGCAACGGCCGCCAGCACCAGCGCTTCGGCTCCGCGCAGCGCATGCGCGCGGTGCAGCCCCGGCGCCTGCACGGCGGCGCGGCCTGGGCGGCGACCGCGACGGCGGCGCTGCCGGTGCTGATCGGCTTTGTCGCGCCCGCGCTGTACCTGGTCTGGGAAAGCGGCAAGCGGCTGCACCAGGGCGGCGGCATTTCGCAGGGCCTCGTGGCCAGCCTGGGCAACACGCTGGCACTGGCGGCCGGCGTGACGGTGGTGGCCGTGGCGGCGGGGCTGGTCGTGGCCTGGGCCTCGCGCAGCCAGGGCACGAGCCTCAACCGCGACCGCTGGCAGGCGCGCGTGGCCACGCTGGGCTACGCAGTGCCGGGCACGGTGCTCGCCATCGGCCTGCTGACGCCGGCGCTGGCCTTCGACGCGGCGCTGGCCGGCGCGATGGGCTGGCAAGGTCTGCCGCTGATGGGCGCGGGCATCGTGCTGGTCATGGCCTGCGCCATCCGTTTCCTTGCGATGCCCGTGGGTGGCATCGAAGCCGGGCTGGCACGCATTCCGCCGGCCATCGAGCAGGCCTCGCGCCTGCTCGGCGAAACCACCGGCGGCACGCTGCGCCGCGTGCACCTTCCGCTGCTGCAGCCCGCCATCGCGGCGGGCGCGCTGCTGGTCTTCGTCGACGCCATGAAGGAGCTGCCGGCCACGCTGCTGCTACGCCCGGCCAACTTCGACACCCTCGCCACCTGGCTCTACGCCGAGGCCGCGCGCGGCACCTACGAGGAAGGCGCGATCGCCGCGCTGGCCATCGTGGTCGCCGGCCTGCTGCCGGTGGTGCTGCTGGCGCGCAACCAGCTCGGCACGACACCGGCGGTGACGCCTCCCGATACGGACCCCGCATGAGTTCCCCGCTTCATCTCGACTCGCTCCAGCTCGCGTACGACACGCCGCGCGGCCCGCACACGGTGGTCGACGGCTTCTCGCTGGACCTGGCCGCGGGCGAGATCGCCTGCCTGTTCGGCCCCTCGGGCTGCGGCAAGACCACGGTGCTGCGCGCCATCGCTGGCTTCGAGCCTGTGCGCGCCGGCACCATCCGCCTCGGCGACACGCTGCTGTCGTCTCCGCAGAAGCACCTGCCGCCCGAGCAGCGGCGCGTGGGCATGATGTTCCAGGAGTACGCGCTGTTCCCGCACCTGTCGGCCGCCAGGAACGTGGCCTTCGGCCTGCGCCGCCTGGGCCGCGCGGCGCAGCAGGCACGCGTGACCGAGATGCTCGCGCTGGTCGGCCTGGCCGAGGCCGGCGAGCGCTACCCGCACGAGCTGTCGGGTGGCCAGCAGCAACGCATCGCACTGGCCCGCGCGCTGGCGCCCTCGCCCGCCCTGCTGTTGCTGGACGAGCCGTTTTCCAACCTCGACGGCGGCACGCGCGAGCGCCTGACCGCCGAGGTGCGCGGCATCCTGAAGAAGGCCGGGCAGACCGCGATCCTGGTCACGCACAACGAGGCCGAGGCGCATGCGATGGCCGACCGCATCGGCGTGATGCACAACGGGCGGATCACGCACTGGCTGGAGACGGTCTCCTAACGGAAGGCCCCACGATGCGCAACGCGACCCGACTCTTCCTCGCCTGGGCGACGTTGCTCGGGTCTGCGATGCCGGCCCTGGCAGAAGTCCGTACGGTCTACCAAGGCACCCTCGGCACCAGCGAGGTCGTGCTCGAAGTGAATGCCTCCGGCGGCGGGCGGTATTTCTATCGCCGCCACGGTGTCGACATTCCACTCTCCGGGCGGATGACGAAGCTCGTGGAAGCCCTCCCGATCCAGGGCGAGGCGATGTACCGCGCGGCACAAGGCGGCAACACGCCGTTGTTCGAAGACGCGCAGACCCGACAGCCGGGTCCGACGTGGCGCGGCCAGGTGATCAACGGCACCTTTGCCGGAAGCTGGAGCGATGGCCCTGGCAAGCAGAACGTCGCGTTCGGGCTTCGGCAAGTTCGCCAGTACGACCCGGACCAGAATCCCGGCGCAACCGCACCAGTGACGCGCGCCATCCCGCCAGGCAACACCATCGGCGCGGCTTCGGACGCGCCGATCTCCATCGAGACGGCGCCCTACGACCACCTGAAGCTGCAGACATCGCTCAAGCAAGGCGCGGAGCACGTCAGCGGAGCGGTGGCATGGCGCATGGTCATCGATCCGCGCACGCGCTTTTCCTATCCGCGGCTCACCCGGCACCCGGATGCGCGCATGGTCGAGAAAGTCAACGCCATCCTCGCGCGCAGGCATGGGCAACTCAACCTCGCCGCGCTCGAATGCAAGGCCACCCTTTACACCGAGACGCACCCGGCGGCCGGCTCGCTGGGAAACTACGACGCGGAATCGGTGCGCGTCACCTTTCTCAGCCCGACGCTGATGAGCGTCGTCGAATCGGGGAGCACCGACTGCGGCGGCGCCCATCCCCACAACCACTACGCGCCCTACACGCTCGACCTGGTCCGCGGCGAGTACCTCGACTTCGAACGCCTGTTCCGCGCGTTCACCAGGACGCCGGACGGGTTCGTGCCGAGCCAGACGCTCATGGCGCTGATCGGGAAGAAGCTGAAGGCACAGGGACGCGGGCCCGAATCCGCAGCCGCCGCAGACCCGCAGCACTACACGGGTTGCGACGAGGTGTGGCCCCAGTACCTGGCATTGCATTTCGAGCGCACCCACGGGCGCGATGCGTTGGCCGTCGCGGTCAGCGGCGTGCCGCATGCGCTCGGCGCCTGCCTCGGCACCACGGTGGCGCTGCCGTTCACCGAACTCAAGCCCCTTCTCAAGCCTGCGGCCGGCGCGTACCTTTTTCCCAAGCCGTAGCAACCGGGCGGCGCCCGAATGGGCTTTTCCAGAAAAGGTTGTTCAGGACCGCAAGAATCGCGGCGATCCGACCACCCATTTCTTCGAAGACGGAACGCCCCATGACCCAGGCCCTCACCCTCGTCAGCCACCTGCTGTGCCCCTACGTGCAACGCGCCGCGATCGCGCTGCACGAGAAGAACGTGCCCTTCGAGCGCGTCGTGATCGATCTCGCGAACAAGCCCCAATGGTTTCTCGACATCTCGCCGCTGGGCAAGGTGCCGCTGCTGAAGGTGCAGCGCCCCGATGGCACCGAGGCCGTGCTGTTCGAGAGCAACGTGATCTGCGAGTACCTCGAAGAGACGCAACCCGGCGCCCGCCTGCACCCCGAAGACCCGCTCGCACGTGCACAGCACCGTGCATGGATGGAGTTCGGCTCGGCCATCCTCGTCGACCTGTGGGGCTACGAGACCACGCAGGACGCCGCCGTGTTCGCGCAGAAGCGCGAGGCACTGGCCGCCAGGTTCGAACGCGTCGAGGCCGCACTGGCGCAAGGCCCCTATTTCGCGGGCGAAGCCTTCAGCCTCGTCGACGCAGTGTTCGCACCGGTGTTCCGCTACTTCGAGGTGTTCGATGCGATCAGCGATTCGCACCTGTTCGACGCGCTGCCCAAGGTGAATGCCTGGCGCCATGCGCTGGCGGCGCGGCCCAGCGTGCGCGCGGCGGTGGTGCCCGAGTACCCGCGGCACCTGATGGATTTCCTGAAGAAGTACCAGGCGCACCTGCTGACGCTGGCCGCTTGATCGCCAAGAGCAGAGGGCGACAATAGCCCCCTCCCCCCATAACGACAGACCCACGAGATGCGACTTCTCCACACCATGCTGCGCGTTGGCAATCTCCAGCGCTCCATCGACTTCTACACGCAGGTGCTCGGCATGACGCTGCTGCGCACGTCGGAAAACCCCGAATACAAGTACAGCCTCGCGTTCGTCGGCTACGGCAACGGCAACCCCGACCAGGCCGAGATCGAACTCACCTACAACTGGGGCACCGAGAGTTACGAGCTCGGCACCGCCTACGGCCACATCGCGCTCGGCGTGCCCGACGCCTACGCGGCCTGCGAGAAGATCAAGGCCGCCGGCGGCAACGTGACGCGTGAGGCCGGCCCGGTCAAGGGCGGCACGACGGTCATCGCCTTCGTGACGGACCCCGACGGCTACAAGATCGAGCTCATCCAGCGCAACGAGAACGCTGCGGGCGGCGGCCTGCGCTGAGCCGTTTCGGGCCGCACCCCCACGCCATGGCAAGCCCGAAGACAAAGAAGAAGGACGCGCCGCTGACGCGCTACGTCGCCCTGCTGCGCGGCGTGAACGTCAACGGCATCACGATCAAGAGCGCCGACCTGAAGGCGCTGTTCGTCGACGAACTCGGCTTCGGCGCGGTGCGCACGGTGCTCGCCAGCGGCAACGTGCTGTTCGACACCGACGCGCCCGATGCCGCCGCGCTGCGAACACGCATCGAGAAAGCGCTGCGCCAGTGCTTCGGCTACGAGGCGTGGATCGTGCTGCTCACGCAGCGGCAGGTGGCCGACATGGCGGCGGGCTACCCATTCGAACGCATCGACGACACGCACCATCCGTACCTCGTGTTCGGCTCCGACGCCGCGATGCTCGACGAGATCATGGACAAGGCCGGCACGGTCGATGCCAAGGTCGAGCAGCTGGTGCGCGGCGATGGCGTGCTGTACTGGCAGTGCCCGCGCGGCGAAAGCCTGGAGACGCCGGTCGCGAAGCTGCTGGCGAAGACCCGCTACAAATCGAGCACCACCACGCGCAACCTGCGCACGGTGGAAAAACTCATCACGGACTGATCGATCAGCAGCCCAGCCGGTCGGCCAGCGCGACGATGTCGCGCACATGCAGGTTGTTGTCCGGCTGCGGCGACACGTCCTTCGGCTGGTTGCGGCCGAACTCGTGGGGCCGCTCGATGTACGCCGTCTTCAGGCCGCACACGCGCGCGGCCGCCAGGTCGTCGTGGTGCGCGGCGGCGAGCATGACCTGCCCGGGCGTCGCGTCGAACACGCCCGCCACGCCGAGGTAGGTGCGCGGGTCGGGCTTGTAGGCCTTGAACACTTCGGCCGACAGCACGCAGTCCCAGGGCAGGCCGGCGCGCTTGGCCATCTCGGTGAGCAGGCCGATGTTGCCGTTGGAGAGCGTGCAGATGGTGAACTTCTTCTTCAGCCGCGTGAGCCCCTCGACCGCATCGGGCCAGGCCGGCAGGCGATGCCAGGCGCGGCTCAGGTCGCGCTTGGCGGCGCTGTCGAGGTGGTCGGCCAAGCTGAAGTCGTGCAGCACCTGCTCGAGCATGCTCAGGTGCAGCTCGTCGAGCAGCGTGAAGCCCCCCTCGCCGGCCGCGATGCGTTCCATCACGGCCTTCATGGCGGGCTGGTAGCCGGCGCGCCAGGCCAGCGCAAAGGCCGCGCCGTCCACGCCGGGCAGTACGCGCTCGACCTCGGCCGCGATGCCGCTGTGCCAGTCGACCACCGTGCCGAACACGTCGAACGCGATGACCTTGAGGTCGCCCGCGTCGAAATCGGCCGACATGCTCAGCGGGGCAGCTGGCTCGCGGCGCGCGCCAGTTGCTCGATGCGGGTCCAGTCGCCGTCGCGGATGGCGTCGGTCGGCACGATCCACGAACCGCCCACGCAGGCCACGTTCGACAGCGCGAGGAACTCGGCCGCGTTGCCCGCATGGATGCCGCCCGTGGGGCAGAAGGTGACGTCGCCGAACGGGCCCTGCCAGGCCTTGAGCATCGGCAGGCCGCCGGCCTGCAGCGCGGGGAAGAACTTCAGCTGGGTGTAGCCGTCTTCCTGCGCCGTCATGATCTCGCTGCCGGTGGCCACGCCGGGCAGCAGCGGCAGGCCGAGGTCGTGGCAGGCCTTGCCGACCGCGCGCGTGTAGCCCGGGCTCACGCCGAACTTGGCGCCGGCCAGCGCCGAGGCCTGTGCGTCGGCCGCGCTGCGGATGGTGCCCGCGCCGGCGACGGCTTCGGGCACTTCCTTGGTGATGGCCTCGATGCACTGCAGCGCCTGCGGCGTGCGCAGCGTGACTTCGAGCATGCGGATGCCGCCTGCGACCAGCGCGCGCGCCAGGGGCACGGCGTCTTTCACGTCGTTCAGCACGATGACCGGAATGACGGGTGCGTCGCGCATCACGTCGAGGGGGGTGAGTCTGTCTGTCATCTCATGGCTCCATAAATTTCTTGCGGCCCGCGTAGGGCCCCGTCACATCCAGGTGCAGGCGCCCTCTTCGGCGGTCAGGGCGTTGCGGCGCATGCCGGCGAACAGTTCGCGGCCCAGCCCGTGCCCGTCCGCGATGCGTTGCGCGTCGGACAGCGTCGCGGTCTCGCGCGCGGCCCATTCGTCTTCGGGCAGCAACACGGCGAGCGTACCCGCTACGGCGTCGAGGCGGATCAGGTCGCCGTCGCGCACCTTGGCCAGCGGGCCGCCGGCAGCGGCTTCGGGCGACACGTGGATGGCCGCGGGGATCTTGCCCGAGGCACCGCTCATGCGGCCGTCGGTGACCAGCGCCACGCGGAAGCCCTTGCCCTGCAGCACCGACAGCGGCGGCGTGAGCTTGTGCAGCTCGGGCATGCCGTTGGCCTGCGGGCCCTGCCAGCGCACCACGCAGACCACGTCGCGCTCCAGCTCGCCGGCCGTGAACGCTTTTTGCAGCGCGGCCTGCGAGTCGAACACGCGCGCGGGCGCTTCGATGACGTGGCGGTCGTCGGGCACCGACGACACCTTGATCACGCTGCGTCCCAGGTTGCCGCTGAGCAGCTTGAGGCCGCCGGTGGCGCTGAAGGGGCTGGCCACCGGGCGCGTGACGGCTTCTTTCTGCAGCGGTGCAGCGGGCGTCCATTGCAGCGTGTTCTCACCGGCCAGCGACGGGATGTTGGCGAATTCGCGGATGCCGCCGGAGCGCACCGTGAGCACGTCGGCGTGCATCAGGCCAGCCTCGACCAGCTCGCCGATCACGAAGCCCGGGCCGCCGCAGGCCTGGAACTCGTTCACGTCGGCGCTGCCGTTGGGGTACACGCGCGTGAGCAGCGGCACCACGTCGGACAGCTGGGAGAAGTCGTCCCAGTCGATGAGGATGCCCGCGGCGCGCGCCACGGCCACCCAGTGGATCAGGTGGTTGGTGGAGCCGCCCGTGGCCAGCAGCGCGACCATGGCGTTGACGATGCAGCGCTCGTCGACCATCTCGCCGATGGGCGGGCAGTTGAAGGCGGTGTCGCTGGCCTTGCCGAGCACCGAGCGCACCGCTTCGCGCGTGAGCGTTTCGCGCATGGCGTCGCCGGGCTGGATGAAGGCCGTGCCGGGCACGTGCAGGCCCATGGCCTCCAGCAGCATCTGGTTGCTGTTGGCGGTGCCGTAGAAGGTGCAGGTGCCGACCGTGTGATAGGCGGCCATCTCGGCCTCGAGCAGGCCCTGGCGGCCCACGAGGCCCTGCGCCGCCTGCTCGCGCACCTTCGACTTGGCGGTGTTCGACAGGCCCGAGGGCATCGGCCCGGCGGGCACGAAGACGGTGGGCAGGTGGCCGAAGTGCAGCGCGCCGATCAGGAGGCCCGGCACGATCTTGTCGCACACGCCGAGCATCAGCGCGCCGTCGAACATGTCGTGCGTGAGCGCCACCGCAGTGCTCATGGCGATCAGGTCGCGGCTGAACAGGCTCAGCTCCATGCCGGGCGTGCCCTGCGTGACGCCGTCGCACATGGCGGGCACGCCGCCCGCGACCTGCGCGGTGGCGCCGTGGCGGCGGGCCTCGTGCTTGATGATGTCCGGGTAGCCCTGGTACGGCGCGTGGGCCGAGAGCATGTCGTTGTAGGCGGTGACGATGCCCAGGTTGGGCGCGCGCTCGGCCACCACCTTGAACTTGTCGTTGGCCGGGATGCCGGCCACGGCGTGCGCCACGTTGGCGCAGCCCATGCGGTCAGAGCCGCGGTCGCGGGCGCGGATCTCGGCCAGGCGCGTGAGGTAGGTGCTGCGCGTGTCGCGGCTGCGCGCGCGGATGCGATCGGTGACGTCGCGGACGGTGGGGTGTGTGCTGCTCATGGGGAAGTTGGCTCTTGCTGCGTGTCGCCGGCGCGACTGTGGGCCTGGAGGCCCATCGTACCAATTCGAGCGCGACGCCCCGATGAAATCCGGCCGCAGAACGATACGAAATTACTCAGGCATGCACCCGGTCGCGTGCAGGCACAAAAAAACCCGGCCATGCCGGGTTTTTCCTTGGGGGATGCAAAAGGCCGGATCGCTCAGTCGACCAGCCGGACCTCGACGCGGCGCGCCTCGGCGTTGTTGCCCGAGCCGGCGGTGACGGCGGGCTTCTGCAGGTCGATCTTCTCGGCCGGCACGCCCAGGCCTGCCAGCACCTCGCGCACCATCTGGGCGCGCTTCTTGGCCAGTTCCTCGTTCACGGCGGCATCGCCGGTGGCGTCGTGGAAGCCCGAGACCACCGCCTTGCGGCCGCCCTCGACGCCCTCGACGCCCTTGATGACCAGGGCCAGCGCCTCGGCGGCGCCCGGTGCGAGGTCGGCGCTGCCGGTCGCGAAGTAGAAGTTCACCACGCCGCCGACCACGCGGATGCTCGCGCCATCGGGGATCACCACGGTGACGGTCTCGGTGACTTCGGTCACCTGCACCGCGCCGCCCGGCGCCGCTGAAGCCGAAACCGCGACAGCGGGCTTGGCCTGCGCGGCCGTCGCGCCCAGGCCCTTGTGCCAGAAGGCGACGCCGATCACGAACATGATCACGAGCGCGATCAATGCCACCAGGAAGCCGAGGGCGAAATTCTGCTGGCTGTCGTCGTTGTTCATGGAAGCGCGATCTCCGTAGGAAAGGGGTCGGTAAATAATGGTGCGGTGAACCATGATCACGAAATTGTAGGCGCCACCCCCGACACCCCCGTGTCAGCCGTCGCGCCGGACCCCGGTCCGCCGGGGCTGGACCCCATGCCCCGTCCGCTGCGCGACCCGCAGCCGATGCTGGAACGCGCGATCGCCGACTGGGGCGGACGCGACGATCTCTGGCTGTTCGGCTACGGCTCGCTGATCTGGCGGCCCGAGTTCGGCTTTGCGGAGCGGCGCGCGGCCTCGGTGCACGGCTGGCACCGCGCGCTCAAGATGTGGAGCCGCGTCAACCGCGGCAGCGTGCAGACGCCGGGCCTGGTGTTCGGCCTGCTCTCGGGCGGCAGCTGCCGGGGCGTGGTGTTCCGCGTGCCGAAGGCCGAGGGCCTGGAGACGCTGAAGCGCCTCTGGCTGCGCGAGATGCCGACCGGCGTGTACGACCCCAAGTGGCTGCAATGCGGCACCGCCGAAGGGCCGGTGCGCGCGCTGGCCTTCACGCTGTCGCGGCGCAGCCCGAACTTCACGGGCGAGCTCAGCGACGAGCGCTACCGCCACATCTTCGCGAATGCCGTGGGCCGCTACGGCAGCTCGCTCGACTACGCGCGCCAGACCCTGCTCGAGCTGCAGCGCCACGCGATCCACGACGCGGCGCTGGCCCGGCTGGTGGCGCTGGCCGCCGAGCCGCCATTTCAGACACCGGCCGATTGCGGGACAGCCCCGGCTCCGGTATACGTTGCGGGGTCTTCGGACACCGCGTCCTCTCAACCCTCCACCCCGTTCATCAACAAGGAAAACCAATGATCCATCGCCGTCTCCTCGCCACTGGCACCGCCCTCCTCGCCACTGCCGTGCTCGCCGCCTGCGGCAGCATGGGCGGCAAGCCGAGCACCACAGTCGAGCTGACGCCGACCGCCGCCGTCACGCCCAACCCCGCGCGCGGCTCGGTGACGCTCACCGCACTCGACCACGGCGTGCGCGTGTCCGGCGAGGTGCGCGGCCTGGCGCCGGGCAGCGAGCACGGTTTCCACATCCATGAAAAGGGCGACTGCGGCAACAACGGCAACGCCTCGGGCGGCCACTTCAACCCGGCCGGCGGCACGCACGGCAAGTTCTCCGCGCCCGGCAGCCACGCCGGCGAACTGCCCAGCCTGGTGGCCGACGCCAGCGGCGTGGCGCGCTTCAGCGTCGAGAACCACGCGATCTCGCTGACCGACGGCGCCGCCAACAACGTGCGCGGCCGCGCGCTCGTGGTGCACCGCGACCGCGACGACTTCACGACGCAGCCCGCCGGCAACTCCGGCCCGCGCGTGCTCTGCGCGGTCGTTGCCCAGAACTAAGCAAAAAGTGTGAGCGGTCAGGCGCCCGCGCGCGCCTGCCAGAGCGCCTCGGCCCGCGCCAGGGCCTCGGGCGTGTCGATGTCGGTCACGACGCCGGCATCGTCCACGGCCAGGTCGACGACCGAATCGATCGCACGCATCGCCCGCAGGACGGACGATGCGCCCAGGTTCCCCTCCAGCGCCGCCAGCTGCGCCCAGCAGCCCGCCGCAAAGCCCACCGGATGCCCGCGCTCGCCCCGGTACTCCGGCTGCACGGCATTCACCCGCCCGCCGAGCGCGGCGGCCACCGCCCGCAGCGTCGCGGCCTGCACCAGCGGCAGGTCGCCCGGCAGGATCAGCCAGCCCGCCGCGTGGGGCGTGGCGCGCACCGCGGCGGCAATCGAATCGCCCATGCCGGGGTGCCCCGCGTCTTCCAGGTGCCACGGCAGGCCGCTCGCGCGCACCGCGTCGAGCGTGCGCTCGAGCACCGGCCGGCCCGCGAGCAGCGCCTTCAGCTTGGAACCCGTGCCGCCGGCCGCGATGAAACGCTCGCCACGGCCCGAGGCCAGCACGATCACGGTCGGGGAGTTCGCCTCTGTCGTCGTCATGGGCCGAGTATGTGCGCAACAATCCCGGCATGACTTCTTCTCCTCTTTCCAAGGACGCGCTGGCCGCGCTGCGCAAGAGCTACGAGCGCGCCGAGCTCGACGAGACCCGCAGCGCCGCCGACCCGATCCAGCAGTTCGAGCGCTGGCTCACCGAGGCCGTCGACGCGCACATCCCCGAGCCCAACGCGATGACGCTGAGCACCGTGGGCAGCGACCTGCGGCCGTCCAGCCGCATCGTGCTGATCAAGGGCTACGACGCGCGCGGCATCGTCTGGTACACCAACTACGACAGCCGCAAGGGCCGCGAGCTGTCGGGCAACCCGTATGCCTCGCTGCAGTTCCACTGGGTCGAGCTGGAGCGCGTGGTGCGCATCGAGGGCCGCGTGGAACGCGTCAGCGCCGAGGAGAGCGACGCCTACTACGCCAGCCGCCCGCTCGATTCACGCATCGGCGCCTGGGCCAGCCCGCAGAGCGAAGTGATCAGCGGACGCGACGTGCTGGTGAAGAACGCCGCCGTGTACGCCGCCAAGCACCTGCTCTCGCCGCCGCGCCCGCCGCACTGGGGCGGCTTCCGTCTGGTGCCCGACCGCTGGGAGTTCTGGCAGGGCCGCAAGAGCCGGCTGCACGACCGGCTGCGCTACCGGCTCGAAGGTGCCGATTGGGTGCGCGAACGGCTCGCGCCCTGAGCCTGGCTCAGGCCTCGCAACCAGCAACCTTGAATTCGACGCGCCGGTCCAGCGCGTCGCTCGCATCGTCGGCGCCCGTGCCGACGATGTTCTCGCGAAAGCCCATGCCGGCTTCGCGCAGCTTCTTCGACAGCGGCGGCGCCTCGCCCACCAGCCGCGCCTTGACGCTGGTGGCGCGCTGCAGCGACAGCCGCTCGTTGACCGCCTCCGAGCCCGTGCGGCTCGTGTGGCCCGTGACCACCACGCACGACTCGATCTGCGCCGCCTGCCGCGCGATCTGGCGCAGCCACATCGGGTAGGCCGCGCTGATCTTCGGGTCGGCCAGGAAGTCGGTCGAGCCCGGCTTGAACAGGAACTTGACGCTCAGGTTGTTGCTCTCGAGCCCCAGCCGCGCCAGCGTGCCGAAGGTGCGCTCGGCATCGGCCGTGCGGCCCAGCTGCGACTGCGTGAGGTACAGCCCGCTGTAGATGCGCAGCTGCTGGCCGTCGGCGCGTTTCGACGCGGCCTCGTAGCGGCTCAGGGCCTCGCTCATGCGGCCGGCCTCGTAGGCGGCGGTGGCCTCCTGCAGCACCGTGGCGGTCGGCAGGCGCTCCAGGTAGAGCGCGTCGGCGGCCTGCCCGGCCGGCGTCTCGGCGGTGCGGATGTAGCCTTCCACGCCGCGGTCCTTGCCGTTCACGGGGCTGTCGCGGAAGAAGGCGGTGGGCCGCGTGTCGAGCGAGGCATCGCTGATGCGCGCCACCGACTGCGCGATCACCATGCCGCTCTTGATCTCGGTCATGGCGAGGTTCAGCCGGTACGGCGCGCCCGAGGCGTCCTTGTCGCGCACCAGCGTGCCGTTGAGCACGTACTGCGCGTTGCCGATCTCGTTGGCGTTGAACGGCGTCACGGTGAACTGCTTGAACTGCGCCTGCATGCGCTGCACGATGCGCTGCTCGGCCACGCGCGTCACCTCGGTCTGCTGGCCGCTGGCGCCTTCGAGCAGCGGGTCGATCACGATGCGCCGCTGCGTCAGCGTCGACTCCACCTTGGCCAGGAAGGCCGGCAGTTTCTGGGTCTGCACCATGAGGTCGTCGACCGCCTGGGTGACGGCCTGGTCGAAGGGCATGGCGCTGCTGGGCGCGGGGCGGTGCGCGCAGGCGACGGCCAGCAGCGCGGCGGTGCACAGCGCCAGCACGCGCCACAGGGTGCGGGGCGCGGCGGTGTTCGCTGTGTTCGTGTGGGTCGTGGTCATCAGCACTGGCTCCTCAAAATGGTCATGTCCTGGTCCGACAGCGGCTCGCCCACGGCGGCGCGCATGTTGATCTCGCTGCAGCGTTTCGATGGCGCAGGGCGCCGCTCGGCCGGTTCGCGATGCACCTCGGGCGCCGGGGCCGGCGCTGCGGTGGCGGTGATCTGCGGGCGTGGCTTCGGCGCCGGCCGCACGACGGCGGGCTTGGGCTCCACCTCCTTGGCCTGCGGCGCCTCGGCCGGCACCGGAACGGCCAGGCACGGCGTGCGGCATGGCTTGGCCTCGCCCGCCGCATGCGCGCGCGCGCCGTGCAGCGCGATCACCGTCGCGACCACCGCCGTCACTGCAAGGGCAAGGGGCGAAACACGCGCCGGGTAGATCGTCATCAGCCGGCAAATGTAGGGGCGCGAACGCCGCTCGCCAGCCCACCAAACGGCCACCCCTGCCAAACGGCATAGGGCTAGCGCTGTCGCCCAGTCGGGCAAAAGTTCGCGAAAGGCGCGGAAGAAATGGGGGCCGTCAGGGCAACCACTGCACCCAGGTCATCACCAGGGTGAGCGTGCCCAGCGCCAGCACGGTCGACACGGCGACGCTGGCCGTGACCATGTCTTCGGCACTGCGGTAGCGCTGCGAGAACAGGAACACGTTGGCGCCGATGGGCAGCGCCGCCGCCACCACCATCACGGTGAGCGGGATGCCGCGCACGCCCAGCAGCCAGCCGATGAGCGCCACCAGCAGCGGGTGCACGAGGTTCTTCACCAGCGCCTGCACCAGCGCGCCGCGCCAGTGGCGCCCGATGGGCGTGAGCGCGAGCGTGATGCCCACCATCACCAGCGCGACCGGCCCGAAGGCCTGGCCCAGCAGCTGGATCGGCTTGTCGATCACCTCGGGCATCACGAGCCCCGTCTGCGCGAACAGCAGGCCCGCGATGATGGGTAGCGGCACCGGATGGATGATGGCGTTGCGCAGCGCGCGCCCCACGGTGCGCGCCATGGAGCGCCGGTCGGCGCCGCTCACCGCCGCGTGCTCGCGCGCCACGGCCAGCTCGAGCACCACGGTGGCGCTGGTCATGAGCACGAGCGAATGCAGCGAGATCAACGTGAGCAGCACCACCATGCCGGGCTCGCCGTAGGCCAGGCCGATCAGCGCGATGCCGATCATCACGGTGTTGCTGTAGGTGTTGGCCAGCGCGAGCACCGCGCCCGTGCGGTTGAAGCCGCGCCACGCGAGCGTGGCCGCGAACAGCAGGCCCGAGGCGATGAAGTACGCCGCCACGGGCTTCAGGCTCAGCTGCTGCACGTGCACCGTGCTCATGGCGCGGAACAGCAGCGCGGGCGCGAGCAGCAGGAAGATGAGGTTCGACAGGTCTTTCACCGCATTGCCGCCGATCCACCGGCGCCGTCCGGCGAGATAGCCGGCGGCAATGAGGAGAACGACGGGCAGCAAGGAAGAAATGACGAACGAATTCACCCGGCGAGGATAGCGCGCGCCCGTCGCTCAAGAGGTCGGAACGTCAGAACGTGACGCGCAGGCCCACCTTCAGCGAACGCCCCGGCAGCGGCGCCTTCGGGAACACCGTGGTCGTCAGGATCGAGGTCGGCGTGTAGGCCAGCGTGTTCCCGATGTTGTCCATGCGCGCGTACCAGGTGAGGTTGGCGCGCTGCACCTTCATGCGGTAGCTGATGGACGCGTTCCACAGCGTGTACGCGTCCGTCTCGCGCGCGCCCACGCTCGGCACCCGGCGCTGCGCCGCGTTGTAGTCGAAGCCGACGCGCGCGGTCCACGGCCCGTTGCCGTAGGCCAGCGTGGCGCCCAGGCGCAGCGGCGCGATGCGCGGCAGCGGCTCGCCAGTGTCGAGGTTTTTCGCGCGCACGATGTCGCCGCGCCATTCGAGGTCGAGCGTGCCCGCGTCGGCCATGCGCGCGAAGCCGTCGGCGCCCAGCAGCCGCAGGTTGCCGTTGGCCTCGATGCCGGTGAAGCGCGCGCGCATGCCGCCGTAGCGGTACTCGGCCAGCGTGTCGGTGGCTTCGGGGTCGGTGACGACCTGCCCTTCCTCGTCGAGCGTGCGGCCCGACGCGGTCAGGCCGATGTAGTTGCGAAAGCGCGTGACGTACGCGTTCACGCGGGCCGTGTTCGGGCCCGACTTCCACTGCGCGCCCAGGTCGAAGCCGGTGGACTTTTCCTTGCCCAGGTTCGGGTCGCCCACCTCCCACGCCGCCGTGGCCACGTGCGGGCCATTGGCGAGCAGCTCGTAGTCCTTCGGTGCGCGCTCGGTGTAGGCCAGGTTCGAGGTCAGCTGCCACTGGGGCGTGAGGTTGACCAGCGCGCCGAACGCCGCGCTGTGCGGATTGAAGCTGCGCTCGCCGATGGCGAAGCGCGTCACCGACAGGTCGTCGGGGTAGCCCAGCGAGCGCACCGTGACCTTCTCGGTGCGCGCGCCGAAGCTCAGGCGACCCCACGAGGTGCCGAGCTCTTCGTGCAGGAACAGCGCGTTGGAGCGCGTGCGGCTGTGCGGCGCGAAGGCCTCCGAGCCGTCGGCGGCGAAGCGGTTGGTCTCGCGGCTGAAGCCGACCAGGCCTTCGAGGTTGCCGATCTTTTCGTGCCGCGCCTCGATGCGCAGGTCGTTGCTCAGGTTCGAGAAGGTGGTGCCGGCCTCGCGGCCCTCGAACTCGGTGTGGCGGTAGTCGGTGCGGCTCACCTTCGCGTGGATGCTGCGGATGAAGCCGCCCGGGCGCCACTCGCCTTCCAGCGCGTAGCGGTCGGACTTCATGCCGATGGTCACCTCGTCCTCGGCCACGGTGCCGTAGTTGCTGCGGTAGGTGCTGGCCGAGGCGCCGATCCAGCCCTGGCCGAAGAACAGCGTGCCGCCGACCGCGCCGCCGTGCGCCTCGTTCTGCGAGTTGCAGATGCGGCGCGCGAGCGACAGGCGCCCGGGCTTGCTGCATTCGAGGTCGACCGGCACCGCCACGTCCTTCGAATCGCGGTTGAAGGCGTCGACGTGCAAGGCGAAGCGGTCGTTGCCGCCTTCGAGCAGCACGCCGCCGCTCTTTTCCTTGTTGCCGCTGGCGTAGCCCAGCTCGGCACGGCCGCCGAAGCCGTTGATGGGCTCTGTGGGGATGCGGTTGTCGATCACATTGACCACGCCGCCCACGGCGCTGCCGCCGTACTGCAGCGCCGAGGGGCCGCGCAGCACCTCGATGCGCTCGGTCACCAGCGCATCGACGGGCACCGCGTGGTCGTAGCTCAGCGCCGAGGCGTCGGGCGCGCCGCCGCCGTTCTGCAGGATGCGGATGCGGTCGCCGTCCTGGCCGCGGATGCTGGGGCGGCTGGCGTTGGGGCCGAAGTAGCTGCTGCTCACGCCGGGCAGGTTGTTCAGCGTTTCGCCCAGCGTCGATTCGGAGCGCAGCAGCAGCTGGTCGCCCGACAGCGAGGTGGTCGGCGCGATCAGGTCGCTCGCGCCCAGCGGGTTGCCGGTGACGGTGACCTCGCGCAGGCTGGCGGTGTCAGCGGCCTGGGCCGCGGCGGTGTCGGCGGTCTGGGCCAGGCTCGCCACCGAGGCGAGCGAAAGAACGGCAGCGCCGATGGCGTTGCGACGGAATTGGGGGGTCATGAAGAAGGAACACTCGTTGAATCGGGGAACGACCGGCCGCCCTCACCCGCCCGAAGGGGTGCGGCAACCGGAACACGGGGGATTCAGCGAGTGGACGGCGGGCCGCGCGCGTCGAAGAGCGCGACCCAGCGGGCGATGGCTTCGCCCTGCAGATAAGCAAACGTGGCTGCCGGCAGCAGCATCGGCAGCACCACCAGCGGCACGCCGGGCACGCCCGTGCCGTGCGCGAGCTGGTCGTACAGGCGGCAGTCGGCGTCGTCGTGCACGCCGAACAGGCTGGCCAGCGTGTGGCCGCTGTCGTGCCGGTGCGCGACCTGTGCCTTCGCCGCCGCAGCAGCGGCGGGCAGGCCCGGCACGTGCAGCGAACGGTGCATGAGCCCCATCGTGCCCGCGAACCAGAGCGCGAACGCCAGCGCGACGACGAGCGCGCGGGTGGCGCGCGTCGTGCGGGTCGGGGTCTGGCGCAGGGTGGCGGACACGGGGCGTGAAAGAAGAGGCTCAGGCCTTGACGCGCGAAGCGAAGGTCTTCTGGAACTTCTCGACCTTCGGGCCAACCACGAACGCGCAGTAGCCCTGGTTCGGGTGGTTCAGGAAGTAGTCCTGGTGGTAGGCCTCGGCCGTCGAGTAGTTGGCCAGCGGTGCCACTTCGGTCACCACGGGCGAGCTGTAGGTCTTGCTGGCCTCGATCTCGCGGATGACGGACTCGGCCACTTCTTTCTGGGCGTCGCTCGTGGTGTAGATGCCGCTGCGGTACTGGGTGCCGACGTCGTTGCCCTGGCGGTTGAGCGTGGTGGGGTCGTGCACCACGAAGAAGATCTCGAGCAGCTCGCGCAGGCTGATCTGCGCCGGGTCGAATTCGAGCTTCACGACCTCGGCATGGCCGGTGCGGCCGGTGCAGATCTGCTCGTAGCTCGGGTTCAGGGTCTGGCCGTTGCTGTAACCCGATTCGACGTCCAGCACGCCCTGCACCCGGTCGAACACCGCCTCGGTGCACCAGAAGCAGCCTCCGCCGAGCACGATGGTTTCGGTGGGCGACGGTGAGGAAGACATGGCGCGGCTCCGGGTGGGTTGGAAAAAGCGGGGACCGGTATTGTCGCGGCTTGACGGGCCGGATGCCGGTCACTACATTACTAACCCGTCAGTCATTAACACCATGGCCTCCCCCCGTTCCCTCGTCGACAAGTTCTGCCCGCTGCCGTCCAAGCGCGAGCGGCGCAAGGAGGCGCGTCCGGGCGAGCTGCTGGCGGCGGCGCTCGACCTGTTCGTCGAGAAGGGCTTTGCCGCCACCCGCTCGGAAGAAGTGGCGGCCCGCGCCGGCGTGTCCAAGGGCACCCTCTTTCTTTACTTTCCGAGCAAGGAAGAGCTGTTCAAGGCCGTGGTGATCGAAAACCTCGGCGGCCGTTTCACAGAGTGGAACGCCGAGTTCGAGGCCTTCGAGGGCACGACGGCCGAGATGCTGCGCTATTGCATGAACGTCTGGTGGGAGCGCGTCGGCCTGACCAAAGCCTCGGGCCTGACCAAGCTGATGATGAGCGAAGGCGGCAACTTTCCCGAGCTGGCGGAGTTCTACCGCGAGCAGGTGGTGCGCCCGGGCCACGAGCTGCTGCGGCGCATCCTGCAGCGCGGCATCGACCGCGGCGAGTTCGTGCAAATGGACATCGACCACGCCATCTATTCGGTGGTCGCCCCCATGGTGTTCCTCATGCTCTGGAAGCATTCGGCCATGGTCTGCGTCGACGGCGTGAGCACGCTCGACCCCGAAAAATTCATCGCCACCCAGTGCGAAACCGTGCTCCACGGCCTGTGCGTGCGCCCCGGGAGCCCCGCATGACGGCCATCGGATGGCCGACTGGCGCGGTGGCGTCATCGACGCGACCTAAAATTGAAGGTTTGTCCCGTCCAGAGCCTTCAAGGAAAGCCACGCCATGAACCCCACGCCCACCCTCGAGCGCTTGCGCTTCAACATGATCGAACAGCAGATCCGTCCCTGGGACGTGCTGGAGTCGGACATCCTCGAGCTGCTGGCCGAGATTCACCGCGAAGACTACGTGCCCGACGCGCACCGCACGCTGTCCTTCTTCGACATGGAACTGCCGCTGCTCGACGGCTCGGTGCCCGGCGAATTCATGCTGTCGCCCAAGGTCGAGGCCCGCACCCTGCAGGACCTGCACATCCAGAAGCACGAATCGGTGCTCGAGATCGGCACCGGCTCCGGCTTCATGGCCGCCCTGCTCGGCGCCCGCGCGGCCCAGGTGCTGTCGCTCGAGATCAACCCCGTGCTGGCCGCCCGCGCCGCCGAGACGCTGCGCAGCAACGGCGTGACGAACGTCGAAGTGCGCCACGCCGACGGCGCCGTGCCCCTGGCCAGCGGCCCGAGCTTCGATGTGATCGTGCTCAGCGGCTCGGTCGCGCGCATTCCGCAGAACCTGCTCGGTTCGCTCAAGGTCGGCGGCCGCCTGTCGGCCATCGTCGGCGACGAGCCCATGATGCGCGCCCATTTCGTGACCCGCACCAGCGAAAGCAAGTGGGAGACGATCCAGCCCTGGGACACCGTGGCACCGCGCCTGCTGAACTTCCCCGAGCCCTCGCGCTTCGCGTTCTGATCGAGCGGCCCACCGAATGATCGATCAAGTCCGCCCCGCCGACCTGGCCGCCTGGTTCGCACAGGACGCCGATGCCGCCCCCGTGCTGCTCGACGTGCGCGAGCCCTGGGAGCTGCAGACGGCGAGCGTCGCGCCGCAGGGCTTCACGCTGGTCGCGATCCCGATGAACGAGATCCCCGGCCGGCTGGCCGAACTCGCCGCCGGCGACGGACAGCCCGCGCCGCGCATCGCCTGCCTGTGCCACCACGGCGCCCGCAGCCAGCGCGTGGCCGCTTTTCTGCACCAGAACGGCTTTGACTCGCTCGCCAACGTGGCGGGGGGCATCGACGCCTGGTCCGCGCAGCACGACCCGAGCGTGCCGCGCTACTGATTCTTTCCCTCCCAAGGACGTTCAATGCCTCCCAGGCCCCGGCTTCTGCCTCTTTCCGCAGCCCTCGCAAGCGCCATTGCGAGCCTGCTCGCACTGCCGGCCCAGGGCCAGACACTGAACGAACTCTACGATTCCGCGCGCGGCTTCGACGCCACCTACCAGGGCGCGCGGGCCCAGTACGAGGCCAACCTGGCGCGCGCCGCGCAGGCCAAGGCCGGCATCCTGCCGGCCGTCGGGCTCACCGCGGGCGTGAACCGCAGCAACCTGGACATCGACACCCTGACCGGCACCGGCCGCGGCAGCAGCGCCTCGCGCGACTTCACCACGCAGAACGTCGGCATCAATGCCACGCAGCCGCTGTACCGCCCCGCCAACTGGGCCACCTACGAGCAGGGCAAGCGCCAGGCCGAAGTGGCGCAAGCGGTGCTCACCATCGCCGAACAAGACCTCATCGTGCGCGTGAGCCAGGCCTACTTCGACGTGCTCGCCAGCCAGGACAGCCTGGCCCTGGTGCGCGCGCAGAAGGTCGCCGTGGCCGAGCAGCTGGCATCGGCCAAGCGCAATTTCGAGGTCGGCACCTCCACCATCACCGACTCGCGCGAGGCCCAGGCCCGCTACGACCTCGTGATTGCCCAGGAAATCGCCGCCGAGAACGACCTGCAGGTCAAGAAGGTGGTGCTCGACCAGCTGGTCGGCCGCCCGGGCAGCGTGCCCGTGCCGCTGGCCGCGCCGGTCGTGCTGCCGACCGCGCAGCCCGCCGACATCAACGCCTGGGTGGCGCAGGCCGACGAGGTGCATCCGGCGATCCGCCAGGCGCGCCTGGGCCTGGACGTGGCCGGGCTCGAAGTGCAGAAGGCGCAGGCCGGCCACAAGCCCACGCTGGACGCCAACCTGGGCTACAACGTCACGCGCAACCCGACCGGCACCAGCACCAGCACGGTGGGCACGCGCGTCAATGCCGCCACGGTCGGCGTCACCTTCAACCTGCCGCTGTTCGCGGGCTTTGCCACCGAGAACCGCATCAAGGAAACGTTGGCCCTCGAAGACCAATCGCGCAGCGTGCTCGAGGGCACGCGCCGCAGCGTGGCGCAGGCCACGCGCGCGGCCTACCTCGGGCTGGTGTCGGGTGCGGGGCAGGTGAAGGCGCTCGAAGCGGCCGAATCCTCCAGCCAGAGCGCGCTCGACGCCAACAAGCTGGGCTACCAGGTGGGCGTGCGCATCAACATCGACGTGCTCAACTCGCAGAGCCAGCTGTTCCAGACCAAGCGCGACCTCGCGCAGGCGCGCTACAACGTGCTGCTGGGCAACCTGAAGCTGCGCCAGGCCAACGGCACGCTGACGACCGACGACATGAACGCGATCAACGCGACGCTGGCACGCAACGGCAGCACGCCTGCGGTGCCTGCCGCGACGACGGGTGCGCCCGTGGTGCCCGTGACGCCGCCGGCCATTCCGGTGGTGCCGCCGGTGCCGGTGCAGCCGTTCAACCCGCCCGCGCCGACGATGCCGTCGGCACCGCCGCCGCCGCCGGTCATCAACCCAACCGGGCGCTAACAACCGCCCGTGAACTATCTGGGGCTAGGCTGGAACAGGGGTACCCCAATCCCGATGCCCCGGTGTTCAGTGCAAAGTCGACAGCGACGTTGACAACTGCGATGCCAGCGCCACCGCCCTCTTCAGCGCAGCACTCTCGTCGAGGTCGCGCGCGATCACCATTCGCCGTACTATCGCCGTGTCGAATCGCGTGAGGCCAGGCAATTGCTTTTCGAAGTGGCGACGCAGGTCAGCTTCATCGCCATGGGCGTCGTCGAAGGACGCCCGACGCCAGACTGCGCGCAACGTATAGCGCGGTTTGTCATCGTCACTCTTGGGTTGCCGATAGATGTTGATTGACAATGCCCACCAGGGGCTGTCGTCGACAGTCAATTCGGCGATATCAGGTGTGGCGAACTGCAACCAAGTGCGTCCATTGTCCATATCCTCGGGGGTAAGCGAGAGAGACTTACGAATCTTGCGCTGCAGCGAAGCGATGCCCAAACTGCGCGTCAGGAGCGTGCACAAGCGAAGGTGCTGTGCTCGGAAAAGAGTCAATTCGCCACTCAGGCCTTCCAGTGTCTTTGGCGTCCATTTCGGCACAGTCTGATCGCGCAGTTCGCGTAGTGCCGCAATCACCTGCGGATGCTTGCCGGCCATATCTCCAGCCAACTCAGAAAGACGTGCTTCCGCCGGACTTTCCCAGTCGGTCTGCTTCTGGCAATAGGCCACCAGCAATTGCGCAGCCTGGTTGTTGCGCGCAACCTGCAGCCTCGCTCGTCGAGCCGACGCCTCCAGCCACGAATAGTCGAGTAGCACCCAACGCTTGCCAAGTGCCTCAAGGTCATCATCCGCGTACCAGCTTAACTCTCGGTCTAACACGATATAGGCAAACTCGTAGTCACTGAAGATCGGCCGCCCGCCGATCTCTGTATTCACTGCCTTCTGATAGCGCGCAAGCTGCGCTTCCGTCAGTTGCGAGCCGACCTTGTTTTCGATTGCGATTAGCAGTTTGTTCAGAGGATCGACTAGAAACAGATCGAGTCGACCGGCGCGCTTGTCGCCGTGGTCCGGGTCGCTCACCTTGATCGCAAACTCACGCGTGACGAAGGCTGAACCGAAGCTCGAGACGCGGATGCGTCCGGGCGTCCACTTACGAAAGAACTTCTTGTTGTCGTAAATGGCCCCATCCGATGCGTGGTAGGCAGCCTCCAAGAAGTCCTTGATGACAGAGTCGCCCTGACCATGCCCTTCATCTGGCGTCAAACACCATGCCAGCATGTCCGAATGCTGGTTTTCAGTCAGGGTGACAACATCGAGGATGTCATCCGACACTTTGGCCTGCTCGATCAATTCGATCAGCTCGGGGTCAGACAAGAATGAGTAAAGATCGTCGGCTTCCATCCAAGTGCGTTGGCCAGTTATTGGCCGCTCCCTACGGGGGATGCTAACGTACTAGCTTGAATTGAAGCTATTGCCGCAAACGTGATGCAGAAGCAGTCCCGATTTGGCATCGCGAGAAACGGAGGCCTCACGGAGGCCCGAGACAGGTGTCGATACACCTTTCCGACGGTCTGCGATTCAATCTAGGGTCGGTTCTGCACGCGACGGCTCACTACTGTTCAACGACACGGCGGCAGCTTCTGCTCCCACCGGCTCGGCCGCCTGCGCAATCGCCAGCACCGCCGCCGCCGTCCGTTCGGCTGCACCGCGGTTCGACGACGAAAACGCCAACGCGGCCTGCGCCATCGCGGCGCGGCGCTCGGGGTTCTCGACCAGCTTGAGCGCGGCCGTCACGGCCTGCTCCATGCCCTCGACGCGCAGCGACGCGCCCGCCGCCAGCGACAGCTGCGCCGCCTCGGCGAAGTTGAAGGTCGAGGGGCCCATGACCACCGGGCAGCCGCAGGCCGCCGGCTCGATGAGGTTCTGCCCGCCCAGCGGCTCGAAGCTGCCGCCGAGCAAGGCCACGTCGGCCAGGCCGTAGTACAGCGCCATTTCGCCCAGCGAATCGCCGAGCCAGATCTCGGCCTCGGCCGGCTGGCCGGCCGCGCTGCGGCGCGCCACCGCGAAGCCCTCGGCCTCGATGAGCGCCGCCACTTCGTCGAAACGCTGCGGATGGCGCGGCACGATCATCCATTGCACGTCGTGCACGCGCTTGGCGATCGAGCGGATCGCGCCCTGCTCGGGCGGCACCGGCGAGGTGGCGCCGAAGCGCTTGAGCACCTCGAGCAGCAGGCGTTCTTCCCCGTCGCGCGAGCTGGCCAGCACGACCATCGGGCGCGGCAGGTGTTCACGCAGCGACACGGCCGTGGCCAGTTGCCGCGCGTCGGGCGTGGCGTCGAACTTGAGGTTGCCGTAGATCCCGGCCACCTTGGCGCCCAGCGACACCAGCCGGTGCGCGTCGGCTTCGGTCTGCGCCCAGACGGCGGCGAGCGCCGAGTACGCCGGCCGCGCCAGCCCGCTGAGCCGTTCGGCCGCGGCGCGCGATTTCTCGTTGAGCCGCGCATTGGCCAGCACCAGCGGAATGCGGCGCTCGGCGCAAGCCGCGGCCATCTCGGGCCAGACCTCGGTTTCCATCAGCACGCCGATGCGCGGCTGGAAGCGGTCGAGAAAGCGGGCGACGGCGCCCGGCGTGTCCCACGGCTGCCAGACCTGCGTGTCGCCGGGCTCGAGCAGCTTGGCGCCCTCTTCGCGGCCCGTGGCAGTGCCGTGCGTGAGCAGGATCGGAATGCCCGGGTACTGGCGCCGCAGCTCGGCGATCAGGATGGCGGCGGCGCGCGTCTCGCCCAGCGAGACGGCGTGCACCCAGCACTGGGCAAAGCCGGTGGTGGCCTCGTCGTAGTGGCCGAAGCGCTCCTCGACGGCCACGGCATAGCCGGGCTCGGCGACGGCGCGGCGGCGCAGCTTGCGGCGGACCAGCGGTTGGACGGCGGTGGTGAAGACGCCGTAGAGGCGAAGCAGCAGGGAACGCACAGGTTCTTCAGTGGGCAGCAGCGGCCAGCGTGGCGTCGGGCTTGACCGTTCGCAGCACCGCAAGCATCTCGGTCTCGATGCGTTGGAGCGCCGCCTCGGTCTGGCCTTCGAAGCGCAGCACCAGCACGGGGGTGGTATTGGAAGCGCGGATCAGCCCGAATCCATCGGGCCAGTCCACGCGCAGGCCGTCGATGGTCGAGACCTGGGCGGGCGCGTCGAAGCGCGCGTTCTGCACGAGCTGGGCGACCAGCGCGTGCGGCTCGCCTTCGGCGCAGGCGACGTTCAGTTCGGGGGTCGAGAAGCTGGTGGGCAGCGCATTCAGCACGGCGTTCGCGTCCGGGTGCTTGCTCAGGATCTCGAGCAGGCGGCAGCCGGCGTACGTGCCGTCATCGAAGCCGTACCAGCGCTCCTTGAAGAAGATGTGGCCGCTCATCTCGCCGCCCAGCGGCGAATCGATTTCCTTCATCTTCGCCTTGATGAGCGAGTGGCCGGTCTTGTAGATCATCGGCGTGCCGCCCGCGGCCTCGATGGCCGGCGCCAGGCGCTGCGAGCACTTCACGTCGTAGACGATGGTGCCGCCGGGCACGCGCGAGAGCACGTCCTGCGCAAAGAGCTGCATCTGGCGGTCGGGGAAGATGTTCTGGCCGTCCTTCGTGACGATGCCCAAACGGTCGCCGTCCCCGTCGAAAGCCAGGCCCAGCTCGGCCTGGCCCTTGGCCAGTTCGGCCATCAGGTCCCGGAGGTTGTCGGGCTTGCTCGGATCGGGGTGGTGGTTGGGGAAGTTGCCGTCGACCTCGCTGAACAGCTCGACCACGTCGCAACCGATGGCGCGGAAGATGGCCGGCGCGGTCGCGCCCGCGATGCCGTTGCCCGAGTCGACCACGATCTTCATGGGGCGTGCCAGCTTGATGTCGCCCACGATGCGCTGCACGTAGGCCTCGGTGACGTCGACCTTGCGCACGCTGCCGCCGGGCGCCAGCGTGGCGCTGCCGTCTTCCATGGTCTTGCGCAGGCCCTGGATCTCGTCGCCGTAGATCGCGCGGCCGGCCAGCACCATCTTGAAGCCGTTGTAGTCCTTCGGGTTGTGGCTGCCCGTGACCTGGATGCCGCTGGCGCACAGCGTGTGAGCCGCGAAATACAGCATCGGGGTCGTGACCGCGCCGATGTCGATCACCTCGACGCCGGTGGCGACCAGTCCGTCGATCAGCGCGTCCACCAGCGCCGGGCCCGACAGGCGCCCGTCGCGGCCCACGGCCACCGCGGTCTCGCCGGCTGCGCGGGCCGCGCTGCCGAAGGCACGGCCCAGCGCCTCGGCCACGTCGACATCGAGACTGAGGGGCACGACGCCGCGGATGTCATAGGCCTTGAAGATCGATGCGCTGAGCTGCATGAAGGGCGGGGTCACTGTTGGTTCGGAGTCGGGCATTGTAGGCAACGCGTTGTAGACATCGATGTCCGAAAACGGCCAGTTGAAACGAGTCGAAACCGTATCATTTCCCCATGTCTACCGCCCACGCCCCCTCCGAAGTGCTCGAGAGCGACGCCTGCTACCTGGCGATGAAGACGCACGACGCGCGCTTCGACGGCTCGTTCTTCACGGCCGTGACCTCCACCGGCATCTACTGCCGGCCGGTGTGCCGCGTGAAGCTGCCGCGGCGCGAGAACTGCCGTTTCTTCCGCCACGCGGCCCAGGCCGAGGCCGCAGGCTTTCGCCCCTGCCTGCGCTGCCGGCCCGAACTGGCGCCGCGCGCGGCCAGCTGGTCGACCGAAGATGCCTCGCGCATCCTGGCGCTGCAGGCGGCGCGGCTCATCGACGAGCCCGACGCCTGGTCCGAAGAAGGCCCCGGCGCGGCGCAGATCGCGGCGCGCCTGGGCGTGAGCGACCGCCACCTGCGGCGCATCTTCGAGGCGCAGTTCGGCGTGTCGCCGCTGCAGTACCTGCAGACGCGCCGCCTGCTGGCCGCCAAGCAGCTCATCGCCGACACGCGCCTGCCGATGACGCAGGTGGCGCTGGCCAGTGGCTTCGCGAGCGTGCGGCGCTTCAATGCGGCCTTCGTGGAGCACTACGGGCTCAACCCGAGCGCACTGCGCCGCGCGGGCGGCGCCGAAGGCGGTGAAGGCAAGGCCATCGAGGTGCGGCTGGGCTTTCGCCCGCCCTACGACGCGAACGCCATGCTCGGCTTCTTCGCACGGCGCGCGCTGCGCGGCGTCGAGACCGTGCACACCGCCGACGGCAAGGAGCCCGCCAAAGGCAGCACGCCGACTTATGTGCGGCTGGCGCGCACCCTGCGCGTCCAACAAGGCGGGCAGGCGCATGCCGGCTGGCTGCAGCTGCGCTTCGACCTCGAACGCGAGCAGGTGCTGCTGGCCGTGAGCGATTCGCTGGCCGCGGTGCTGCCCATCGTCATCAGCCGCGCACGCGCGCTGTTCGACCTCGACGCGGAGCCGATGGCCATCAACGCAGCGCTGCATGCCGCCTTTCCGCACGGCGACGGGCTGCGCGTGCCGGGCACGGTCGACGGCTTCGAGCTCGCGGTGCGCGCGGTGCTGGGCCAGCAGATCACCGTGGCGGCGGCGCGCACGCTGGGCTCGCGGCTGGTCGAGGCCTTCGGCGACCCGATCGACACGCCCATCGACGGCCTGACCCGCCTCTTCCCCACGCCCGCCGCGCTGGTAGCGGCCAGCGGCGATGCGCTCGGGCAGCTGGGCATCGTGCGCCAGCGGCAGGCCGCGCTGCAGGCCATCGCGCGCGAAGTGGCCTCGGGCCGGCTGGCGCTGCATGCGGGCGCCGACGTGCCCTCCACCCTCGCGGCGCTGCAGGAACTGCCCGGCATCGGCGCCTGGACCGCGCAGTACATCGCGATGCGCGCGCTGCGCTGGCCCGACGCCTTTCCCGCCGGCGACGTGGCGCTGCAGAAGGCGCTGGGCGTGACCACCGCGCGCGCCGCGGGCGAGGCCTCGCAGGCCTGGCGCCCCTGGCGCAGCTACGCGGTGCTGCGGGCCTGGCACACGCCGCCCGCGCCCTCCGAACCGGCATCGGCCGTAGCGCCGACCGCCACTTCTTCCGACCTCGCAACGGCAGGCCCCGTGCCTGAAAGACCATGAAATTCAAGCGCACCGTCATCTACACCTCGCACATCGACACGCCACTGGGCGGCGTCACGATGGCCGCCACCGACCAGGGCCTGGCCGGCGTCTGGTTCGACCACCAGCGCCACTGGCCCGACACCACGGGCTGGCAGACGAAGGATGACCACCCCGCATTGGTCGAGGCCGCCGCGCAGCTGCGCGACTACTTCGCGGGCCGCCGCAACCATTTCGACATGCAGCTCGACCTGTCGCACGGCACCGCCTTCCAGCAGGGCGTGTGGCAGGCGCTGCTGGCCATCCCGGCCGGCGAGACCACGACCTACGGCGCGCTGAGCCAGCGCGTGGGCAATCCGGCCGCGGTGCGCGCGGTCGGCGCGGCGGTCGGGCGCAACCCGATCAGCGTGATCGTGCCCTGCCACCGCGTGCTGGGTGCAGACGGCTCGCTGACCGGTTACGCTGGCGGGCTCGAGCGCAAGACGGCCTTGCTCGAACTCGAGACCGGCAAGTAAGACAGAAGAAAACACCGCCGATGGCGTAACGCGCCATTCCTCAAAGAGACGCATGACCACAACGAACAACAACACCACCGTCGCTCCCTCGCCTTCGCCCGCCCCCGCCGCGCTCGCACCGAAGGCGTGGCTCGTCGACCTCGTGCTGCTGGGCGCGCTGTGGGGCGCCTCCTTCCTGTTCATGCGCATCGGCGCGGCGGAGTTCGGCGCGCTGCCCACGGCCGCCGTGCGCGTGGTCATCGCGGCGCTGTTCCTGCTGCCGATCGCGCTGCTGCGCGGCCAGGGGCCGTCCATCGCGAAGCACTGGAAGGCCAGCCTCACGGTCGGCATCTTCAACTCGGGCATGCCCTTCGCGCTGTTCTGCTTTGCGCTGCTGACCATCAACACCGGCCTGGCGGCGGTGCTCAACGCCACCACGCCGATGTTCGGCGCGCTGGTGGCCTGGGCCTGGTTCCGCGAGCGGCCGAACGGCTCGCGGCTCGTCGGCCTGGTGATCGGTTTCGCGGGCGTCGCGATGCTCGCCAGCCGCAGCGCCGGCCTGCATGCCGGCGCCAGCAACCACGCCGCGCTGTGGGCCGTGCTGGCCTGCCTGGCGGCGTGCCTCTGCTACGGCATCTCGGCCAGCGCCACGCGGCGCCACCTGTCCGGCGTGCCCGCGCTGACCACGGCCACCGGCAGCCAGATCGGCGCCAGCCTGTTCCTCGCGCTGCCCGCGATCTGGCTCTGGCCCGCGCAGATGCCCAGCCTGCGCGCATGGCTGGCGCTGCTGGCGCTGGGCATCGCCTGCACGGGCGTGGCCTACATCCTGTTCTTCCGCCTCATCGAGCGCGCCGGCCCGGCGCGTGCGCTCACCGTGACCTTCCTCGTGCCGGTGTTCGCGCTGTTCTACGGCGCCGTGTTCCTCGGCGAGCAGATCACGCAGTGGATGCTGATCTGCGCTTTCGTGATCGTGTGCGGCGTGGCGTTGTCGACCGGCATCGTCAAGCTGCCGTCGCTGCGCAAGGCCGCGGGCTGAGTTTTCTTCAGACCACGCCGGCCACCACGTTCACGGACAGGGCCAGCACGAGCATGTTGAAGGCGAAGGCGAGCACGCTGTGGACCAGCGTGATGCGCCGCATCTCGTGCGAAGTGGCCTGCACGTCCGACACCTGCGAGGTCATGCCGATCACGTAGGCGTAGTACATGAAGTCGAAGTAGTCGGGCGCCTCCTTGCCCGGAAAGTCGAGCCCACCGTCGGAGGCGCTGTCCTTGCGGTCGATGTAGTAGCGGTGCGCGTAGTGGAAGGCGTAGATCGTGTGCATCATCAACCACGAACCCGCCAACGCCACCAGCCCCAGCGCCACGTGCGCGCCGCGCGCCCAGCCGCTGAGCTGGCGCACCTGCTGCAGCAGCATCGCGATGGCGACCACGCTCACGCCCACCGCCACCAGCATCGACACCAGGATCACGACGTTGGGCTGGTCCAGCTGCTGCGCGCGCTCGCGCGTGCGCTGGGCATCGAAGGTCTCGGCCAGCCACCAGCTGAGCACCTGGTACACCGCCACGCCCGCGCACCAGCCGGCCAGCGCGCGCGCCGTGAGGCCCATCGGCCAGGGCACGAGCGCCACCGCGACGGCCGCCGCGGCCCCGTAGAGAAGACGTTGGGGACCGGTGGTGGTGGAAAGGTGTTCGCGCATGGGCGGACTGTAGCGCCGAGGCATGCGTCGGCGTGCGATCGGCAATTTCCTACAGGCACATCGGCCAACGGCGCATGCGCAGCGCGGTGCCGCGTCACTAAGGTGATGCGGTTTCAGGGAGCCTCAGCCCGGAGGCATCGCGCCATGCACATGCCCGAGGCATCTTTCACCCGAAGGATTTCTTTCATGCTGTTGCTTCGTTCGCGTCCGTTCGACCGGACCGCGAGATTCGGCGCCCTGGGCGCCCTGGCCGGAACCGGCGCCCTCTCCCTTCTCTGCTTCGCGCCCTTTGCTGCGGCCGAGCCCTCGCCGGCGCTGGACCGTTTCAGCTTCTCGGTGGGGGCCTTCAGTGCCGATCCCAAGTTCAGCGCCTCGGTCGAAACGCCCTACGGCGTGCTGCGCTCGAACGAGCTCAAGCCGGGCCGCGTGACCATGCCGCGCATCTCGGCCGACGTGCTGATCGGCGACAGCCAGGGCCTGTCTTTCGACTACTACCGCTACAAGCGCGACTACGAAGGACAGGTGGCGGGCAACACCTCGTTCGGCAGCTTCGGCTCGCTGAGCGCCATCGGCAACGCGAACCTCTCGGCCCAGCTCGACTTCGCCAAGCTCGCCTACAAGTGGTGGCTCGGCTCGGGCAACACCGTCTTCGGCCTGGGCGCCGGCGCGGCCTACTACCGCGCGACGCTCGGTGCCAGCGCGCTGGTCGGCGTGAACGGACAGGTGCGTTCGGTCAGCGAGCGCTCGAGCGACAACGCCATCGCGCCCCTGCTCGAGGTCGGCGTGCGCCACGCGATCACGCCCGACCTCCGGCTGTTCGCCGACGCCTCCGGCGTGTGGAAAAGCAGCGGTCGCCTCCACGGCAACATCTACAACGCCGCAGCCGGCGTGGAGTGGTTTCCGGTGAAGAACGTGGGCCTGGTGCTGTCGTATGGCGTGACCAACATCGACCTCACGCGCGAGGGCGGCTTTGCCGATTCGCGCCTCAAGGTGCGGCTGCAGGGGCCCTCGGCCTTCCTCAAGGCCCGCTTCTGACGCGGCCCCGGCGGGCGGCCGGCGCCGCATAGCCACTCTTCGCAAGACCGGCAGGCGGTGCCGGTCTTAGTCTGCGCTCCGATCGAACACCCCCAACGACCGGAGACACGCCCCCATGCCCGCCGCCCGCCCCGAGCCCACGCCCTCCTCCTTCCAACGCATCGCCCGCATCGCGCTGGGCGACGTGATCCACCGCAGCGCGCGGCGCTTCGGCGCGCGCACCGCGCTCATCGAAGGCGAGCACCGCATGAGCTACCGCGAGCTCGACGCCGCATCGAACCGCTTCGCGCACCACCTGCTGGGCCTGGGCCTCGCAAGCGGCGAGCGCGTGGCCATGCTGTGCAACAACTCGATCGAGATGGTGGTCGCGCTGCTCGGCATCCAGAAGGCCGGGCTGGTGTGGGTGCCGATCAACACGGCGCTCGCGGTCGATGCCATCGGCTACATCCTCGAACATGCCGAGGTGCGGCACCTCGTGATCGACACCGCGCTGCACGCCAAACCCGAACTGCGCCAGTTGCTCGACACCGCGGCCGTCTCGCCGCTGCTGTGCGTGCTCGACGGCGACACGCCGCCGCCCGGCGTGCCCACCGTGGCGCAGGCCATCGCGCAGGGCCCCGCCACGCTGCCCGACGTGGCCATCGACAGCGACCAGCTCGCGCTCATCATGTACACGAGCGGCACCACCGGCCGGCAGAAGGGCGTGATGCATTCGCACGCCTCGGTGCACTCGGTGCTCCAGAGCAACATGCTCGAATGGGGCGGCGGTCCCGCGCACCACGACGTGTGGAGCAACGTGCTGCCGCTCTTTCATTGCGGGCAGCACACGGTGCTGATGTCGGCGCTCGCGGTGGGCGGCACGAACGTCATCCTGCGCGGCTTCGACCCCGGCGCGATGCTCGCGGCCATCGAGCGCCACAGGATCACCGTGACGGTCGGGCTGCCCATGATGTACGGCGCGCTGCTGGCCCACCCGCAGCGCGAATCGCGCGACCTGTCGAGCTTGCGGCTGTGCGTGTATGCGATGGCGCCGATGTCGCGCACGCTGCTGCTGCGCCTGCTCGACGCGCTGTGCCCGAACTTCGCGCTGGCCTCGGGGCAGACCGAGATGTACCCCGGCGCCACCATCTTCGAAACGCACCAGCAGCGCGAGCGCTTCGGCTCGTACTGGGGCGTGGGCACGCTGGTGAACGAGGTCGCGGTGATGGGCGACGAGGGCGAGCTGCTCGCACCGAACCAGGTCGGCGAGATCGTCTTTCGCGGACCGAACGTGATGCTCGGTTACTACAAGGACCCGCAGGCCACGGCGCACGCGCAGCGCTTCGGCTGGCACCACTCGGGCGACCTGGGCAAGCTGGACGACGACGGGCAGCTGATCTTTCTCGACCGGCTCAAGGACATGGTCAAGTCGGGCGGCGAGAACGTGCCCTCGCTCAAGGTCGAGGAGGTGCTGCTGCGCCACCCGGCCGTGCTCAATGCGGCGGTGGTCGGCTTGCCGCACGAGCGCTGGGGCGAAGCCATCACGGCCTTCGTCACGCGCCGGCCCGATGCACCGGCAGAGTTCTCGGAAGCCACGCTCACGGCGCACTGCAAGGAGCACCTGGGCGGCTTCGAGGTGCCCAAGGACATCGTCTTCCTGCTCGCGCTGCCGATGACCTCGACGGGCAAGATCCAGAAGTTCGAGCTGCGCCAGGCGCACCAGGGGCACTACCAGCGCGACTGAATCAGGATGACGACAGCTTCTGCAGCAGCGACGCCCGCACTTCCTTCTTGAGCACCTTGCCGACCTTGGAGCGCGGCAGGTCGGCCCACACCTCGACCTGCTTGGGTGCCTTCACGCTGCCGATGCGCGACTTGACGAAGGTCTTGATCGCCTCGGCGTCCACGCTGCGGCCCGCATGCAACTGCAGCACCGCCACCACGCGCTCGCCCCACTTCTCGTCGGGCAGGCCGACGACGGCGCTGTCCTGCACGTCGGGGTGCTGCATCAGCACCTGCTCCACCTCGGCGGAGTAGACGTTGAAGCCGCCCGAGATGATCATGTCCTTGGCGCGGTCGACGATGTACAGGAAGCCGTCGGCGTCGAGGTAGCCGATGTCGCCCGTGTGGTGCCAGCCGTGGCGCGAGGCCTCCTGCGTGGCCTTCGGGTCCTTGTAGTAGCCGCGCATCACGAGCGAGCCGCGCACCACGATCTCGCCGCTTTCGCCCGTGGGCAGCAAGGCGCCCTCGCCGTTCATGATGCCGACCTGCACCAGCGGCCCGGGCCGCCCCGCCGAGGCCAGGCGCTGGCGCGCCACCGAGCCGTCGGCGTTGAAGTGGTCGCGCGGCGGCATCATCGAGACCATCATCGGCGCCTCGGTCTGGCCGAAGAGCTGGGCCATGACGGGGCCGATCTTGTCGAGCGCCTCTTCGAGCCGCGCGGCCGACATGGGCGCGGCGCCGTACCAGAAGCACTGCAGCGAATCGCGCTTCGTCTGCGCCAGTTCGGGGTGCTGCAGCAGCATGTAGATCAGCGTCGGCGGCAGGAAGGTGTGGGTGACGCGCCGGCGCTCGATGAGCGAAAGGAACTCGCTCAGGTCGGGCTTGGGCATGATGACCACGCGCCCGCCCAGCGCCATCACGGGCAGGCACAGCACGCCGGCCGCATGCGTGAGCGGCGCGAGCGCCAGGTACACGGGCCGGCCTTCGAACGGGTAGCCCATGAGGGTCAGCGCCGACATGGCCTCCAGGTTGCCGCCCGAGAGCATCACGCCCTTGGGCTGGCCGGTGGTGCCGCCGGTGCCGGCGATCATGGCCACGTCGTCGGGCGGTGCGATGTCGATCGGCGCATCGTCCAGCCCGTCGAGCCATTCGTCCATGGCGGGCGCGAAGGCCTGCTGCTGGTCGAGGCACACCAGCGCCTTCAGTTTCGGCAGCTGCGCGCGCATCTGCTCGACCATGGGCGCGTAGTTGCTGTGGAACACGAGGCACGCGCAATCGAAGGCGTCGAGCACGAAGGCGTTCTCGCTGGCTTCGTTGCGCGGGTTGATCGGGCACCACACGCCACCGGCGCGCGAGATGCCGAACACCGTGGCGAAGGCCAAGGCGTCGTTGCTCGAGAGCACCGCCACCTTGTCCCCGGGCTGGATGCCCGCGCGCTGCAGGCCGCGCGCCACGCGCCAGCTGATGCGTTGCACCTGGCCGTAGCTCAGGTCGGCGTCGCCCATGGTGAGGCACGGCGAATCGGCGCCCTGCTGGGCGCCTTTGTCGAGGTAGTCGACGAGGCGCATGCGCGTCAGCCCATCCGCGTGAGCACGGGTTCCTGCACCAGCCCGAAGCTGCGCAGCGCGCCCAGCAGCTCGCGGTGCCCGAAGGCCTGGCAGCCCGAGGCAAAGCCCGCGCGGCGCGGCGCCTGCTGCAGCAGCGAGGCCGCGGCATAGGCCTGCAGCAGGCCGGTCTGCTTGTAGTTGCAGTTGCCGAAGATCACGCAATGCGCGCGCCCCAGCGGACCGGAGGCATGCACCGAATCGACCGACTTGTTGATGCGCGGGTTCTCGCGCGGCGGCATGGTGTTCATCACGCCCGCAGCCGTCTGGGCCAGCGCGGCATAGCGGTCTTCGTCGTTCATGCCTTCGGTGGCCTTGAGCGCGGCGGCCACGATCTGCGGCACGCCCAGCATCAGCGGCTTGTTGAAGACGCCGCCGAGCACCTTCACGTTGGCCACGCGCGGATCGCGCTTGAACCACACCGGGTGCGAGGTGCCGCCCCAGGGCAAGGCCAGTGCGGCTTCGTGCTGGCCGGGAATCGACAGGTGGTACAGGCCCGCGTCGGGCTGCCATTCGACGTACTGGTTCTGCTCCAGGTAGAAGGCCTTGGAGGTGGCCGCGTTCACCAGGATGGTCTGCGTCGACGCGATGGTCGGGCTGCCGCCCCAGAACACGGCGATGTCGAGCGTGTCCAGGCCGGGCGTTTCCAGGCACAGCTGCGCCGCGATTTCGCCGGTGGTGTACATCTGCGCCAGGCCGGGCGAGAGCAGCAGGCCGGCCGCCGCGAACTTGGCGCCGTATTTCTGGTCGAGCGTGATGAGCCAGTCTTGCTCGCCGGTGGTGTCGGTGTAGTGGCAGCCGGCGGCCAGGCAGGCATCGACCACCTCGGGGCCGAACTTGGCGAACGGCCCCACCGTGTTGAGCACCACCGAGGCGCCAGTGAAGAGCTCGGTGAGCGCTTCAACCGTGTGCGCGACCTCGACCACTTCGTAGTCCGCGGTCTCGATGCCGGGCACGTTCGACTTCATCGCGGCCTCGAGCTTTTCCGCGCTGCGGCCCGCCGCGATGAAGGGGATGTGGTACTCGCGCAGGTACTCGCAGACCAGGCGCCCGGTGTAGCCGGAGGCGCCGTAGACGATGACGGGTTTCTTCTTGCTGCTCATGTTTCTTGCTCCTTGTTGATCGCTCACATGCCCATGCCGCCGTCCACCGCGAGGCCCGCGCCGGTGATGAACCGGGCGGCGTCGGAGCAGAGGAAGACCACCACGTCGGCCATGTCGCCGATCTCGCCGAGGCGGCCCAGCGGCGTCTGGCCGATGACGTCGCCCACGGCGGCCTCGACGCTGGGCGCCAGCCCCGCGGCCACGATGTCGTTGGCGAGCTTCATGCCCATGTCGGTGGGCACGAGGCCGGGGTAGATGCAGTTGACGCGCACGCCGTAGCCCAGCTTGCCGGACTCCATGGCCGCCACGCGCGTGGCGCGGTCGACCGCCGACTTGGTGGCCGAATAACCGGCGATGGCGGGAAAGGCGATGGTGGCCGCGACCGACGCGATGTTGACCACCGCCCCGCCGCCGCCCGCGCTGCCGCCGGGGCGCATCGAGCGAAAGGCGTGCTTCATGCCCAGCAGCGTGCCGGCCACGTTCACGTCGAGCATGCGGCGCAGGTCGTCGCCGTCGACGTCGACCACCAGCGAGGTGATCTCGATGCCGGCGTTGTTCACCAGGATGTCGAAGCCGCCCAGCGCCTTCACCGTGGCCTCGGTGGCGGCGGCCCAGTCGCCATCCTTCGTGACGTCGAGCGGGACGAAGCCCACCTTCGCCCCTTCGGCGGAGAGCCGCTGCGCGGTCTCCTTGCCCAGATCGGCGAGCACGTCGCCGATCATCACCGACGCACCCGCCTGCGCCAACGCCTGGGCGATGCCCGCGCCAATGCCGCGCGCACCACCCGTCACCAGGGCCTTGCGCCCCGTCAAGTCGAACTTGGCCATCACTTGTCTCCTGTGGATATGTGTATGAGATGGAGCGGCCATGCTAGGAATCGACTTGACGAGTGTCAAGAATTTTTTTGACGACTGCCCAAATTTCGTAAAATGCCTCTGGAATGCACGTAGGAGGGATTTCCCACGCCGCGTGCTATGGTTTGCAATCACCAGGAAACACAGCGGCCGGCACTCTGCGGCCTGGCTAGAAATGACCACTCATTCACGGGTAAAGAAGCACGCCGGGCGGGTGCAGAAGGCACCGGCCGACAAGTTCGAGCAGCGCCGCGCCGAGCTCGGCGAAGCCGCCCTCACCACGCTGGCCACGCTCGGCTACGCGCGCACCAGCCTGCGCGAGATCGCGCAGAACTCCGAGTTCTCGCATGGCGTGCTGCACTACTACTTCAGCGACAAGGTTGACCTCATCGTCTGCAGCGTCAAGCAGTACAAGGCGCGCTGCGTCACGCGCTACGACCACGCAGTCGACACCGCCACCACGTATGACGAGCTCATGGAAGGCTTCCTGCAGAGCCTGGGCGACACGCTGCTGGGCGAAGGCCACGTGCACCGGCTCTGGTACGACCTGCGCTCGCAGGCGCTGTTCGAAGCGGCCTTCCACGACGACGTGGTGCAGATCGACAAGAGCCTCGAAGACATGATCTGGCGCATCATGAGCCGCTTCGCCGAACTCTCCGGCCAGGCGCCGGGCCTGCCGCCCTCGGCCTGCTACGCCCTCTTCGACGGCCTCTTCCTGCAGGCGCTGCTCAAGCACCTCTCGGGCGACACCAAGGCCATCGCAGACATGCAGGCCGACGTGCGGCAATCGATCGAGCGGCTGTTCGCTGCGCCCGTCGCGCCGGCCTCCCGCAAGCGGCGCGCCTGACGCCGCCATGGCGCCGTTCAACACCGCCTACCGGCAGACGCTGCTCGCCGGACGCCTCACCCTGGGCCTGATGACGCCGCTGGCGCGCCCGCACGGCGCGATGGCCGAGCCCGCATCCGAACTGCAATTGGCCCGGCTGGCCGACACGCTCGGCTTTGCCGCGCTGTGGACGCGCGATGTGCCAGTGATGGTGCCGCAGGGCGAAGAGACCGCGGTGCTCGACGAGCCCTTCATCTGGCTCACCGCGCTGTCCGCCGCCACGCAGCGCATCGCGCTCGGCACCGCCGCCGCCGTGCTGCCGCTGCGCCATCCGCTGCACGTGGCCAAGGCCGCGCTCTCGCTCAACCGCCTGTCGAACGACCGCTTCATCCTCGGCCTGGGCTCGGGCGACCGCGAGGCGGAGTTCGCCATCTTCCAGCAGGACATCGCGCTGCGCGGCGACGTCTTCCGCGAGCGCTGGAACCTCGTGCGCTCGGCGCTCTCGCCCGATGCGAACGAGCGCACTGCGTTGCACGAAGCCACCGGCGGCCACGACCTCATGGCGGCGCCCACCGCGCGCATCGGCATGCTGGTGGTGGGCTCGGCGCGCCAGTCGCTGCAATGGACCGCCGCCCACGCCGACGGCTGGGCCACCTACCACCGCGACGAAGCGCGCCAGCAGGGTCGCATCGGCCTGTGGCAGACCGCGCTGCGCGAACGCGCGGGCGGCGAGGCCAAGCCCTTCGTTCAATCGTTGCAGCTCGACCTGCTGGACGATGCCGACGCGCCCGCCGAGCCCATCGAACTCGGCCTGCGCGCCGGACGCCATGCGCTCGTCGACTACCTCGACCGCATGGAAGACGCCGGCGTCGCCCACGTGCTGCTGAACCTCGTGCGCAGCAGCCGGCGGCCCGCGCAGGACGTGGTCGACGAGCTCGGCCGCGAGGTGCTGCCGCGCCTGCAAGGCCATGCGCGCACACCGCCGGCCTGAGCCGTGCAGAATCCGGCGCTCGCCGTTGTCGCCCCTATTCCAAGGACTTTCCCCATGACCGATCTCTCGCACTTCCCCATCACGAAGAAATGGCCCGCGCAGCACCCCGAGCGCCTGCAGCTGTACTCGCTGCCCACGCCCAATGGCGTGAAGGTGTCGATCCTGCTGGAGGAAACCGGCCTGCCCTACGAGCCGCACCTCGTGAGCTTCGAGACCCAGGACCAGATGTCGCCGGAGTTCCTGTCGCTCAACCCGAACAACAAGATCCCCGCCATCCTCGACCCCAACGGCCCGGGCGGCCAGCCGCTGGCGCTGTTCGAATCGGGCGCCATCCTGCTGTACATCGCAGAAAAGACCGGCCAGTTCATCCCGAAGGATGCGGCGGCCCGCTACGAGACCATCCAGTGGGTGATGTTCCAGATGGGCGGCATCGGCCCGATGTTCGGCCAGCTCGGCTTCTTCAACAAGTTCGCCGGCAAGGACTACGAAGACAAGCGTCCGCGCGACCGCTACGTGGCCGAGTCGAAGCGCCTGCTCGGCGTGCTCGACAAGCACCTTGCCGACCGCGCCTGGATCATGGGTGACACGTACACCATCGCCGACATCGCCACCTTCCCGTGGGTGCGCAACCTGATCGGCTTCTACGAGGCCGGCGACCTCGTGGGCTTCAGCGAGTTCAAGAACGTCGCGCGCGTGCTCGAGGCCTTCGTGGCGCGGCCGGCGGTGGTGAAGGGCCTGGGCATTCCGAAGCGGGGCTGAGGCCCTCTCGATCGGGCCTCTGCCGGGGCCGTCGTCTGCATCGGCGACGGCTGTACCGAACCCGTTGCTCGAGCGACTCCCTCGTTTGTGGGATTCCTGACCTTTCCGGCGACTGGAACAGTCCCTCTGCGTTGTTGCGGGGGCCGACAAAAATTACGCGATCGCACACTTGCGGCGATACAGCGCACGCCGTCCCCTCCTCCACGCACGAAGCCGGATTCGACATCCACGTGGAACCACAAGGAGGAAGCCATGAAGAATGCAAGCATCCTGCGCGCAGCGGCCGTCGTGCTGGTGCAGGCCTGCACTTTTGCGAACGCCGCCGACGACCAAGGCGTCAATGACTACGCGAAGGCGCACTGGAGCATCGCCAATTCCTGCGTCCCGTTCGTCAGGAAATACCAATCGGTGTGCGGCAACGATTTTTCCGCAGACACGGACGCTCAGTCCTATGACATTCGGGCCACTGGCGAGAGATGTAGTGCGGTCACACAGAACCAGCACCCCGCCATACAAAAGGGCGACGTGATCACGGTTCATCTGAGCCAGGTCTTCATCAACGAGTTCGTCGAGCGCGGTGCCAGTCTGCTCGGCTTCAAGAAGCGCGGCGAGATCGCCATCGTTGCACGCATCGCAGAGCAAGACGCCCAGACCGATTTCGATTTCAGTGTTGCCGGAAGGGATCGTGGCCGCCTCATCTACTACTCGGAAGGCGTCGCGCCTGGGCAGTACCTGAATTTCAGCCAGTTGCCCATCTACGGGCCCATCGAATACCACGGCAAACCTCTGCTCCTGGAGTTCTACATCATGGAGCTCGACATCAAGGAGAACACGGAAATCTCGGGCCTGCTCACCGCAGCGGCCAGCCTGGGCGCCGTGGCCTATCCGCCAGCATCGCCAGTGCTGAAGGTGCTCGACACGATCGGCGGCGGCTTGCTCAAAGCCAACAAGAGCGACATCGAGTTCAAGTACCACGCCTCGTTGCTCCCGGGCGCGGAGCAGATCAATTCACTGCATTCCGGTCGGCTGGAATACGGCAACTACGCGTTCGTGCGCATGCCATTCGCGGACTCGGGTGGCTCTGGGAGCAGTTCAACGCATCCCTGGACACGCTGGTGGTTCAACCAGAAAAATGGGCGGATCTACGAAGACACGACATGCAATTCAGTGCTGAAGAATCGCACCTACCTCACGGTGCAGATCAATCGCGCCAAGGAGGAGGCCACACTCGACCCCGCCAACACCTTCGCTGCATTTACCGCCAAACTCTCTTCCGAGGCCCAGGCTTCCACCGCCGAGCGCGTCGCGGTCATCGATGCGCTGAAAGCCAGCGTCAACAAGAACCAGCGCTATCGAGACGCGAAGAAGTTGATCGATTTCGCACAGAGCGTGAAATGGCCCGACGGCACCAAGAGTGACAAGAAGGCCCTGGATGCGGTAACCGTCAATGCGCTCGCCGCGGTTGCAACCAAGATCGAAACATCCTCGACTCAATTGCGCGACCCCCAGCAGCGCGACAAGGCGGACTTCGATGAATCGCAAATACAGGTGCTCGTCGATGCACTGTCGCGGCTCTCCGGCAAACGCTACTCACCGCAAACCTTCAAGGCGAGCGATCTGAAGTTGGAGCTCGAGAAAACCTGACGCTGGCACTCCACGCCAGCGTCCCCAGGAACCGAAATCAGTTCGCGCTCAAGTCCATGAGCATCCGCGACAGCAGATAAAGCCGCGGCACCACGCTCTCGACCTCGGCGTATTCCTCCGGCGTGTGGATGCCGCCGCCCACGATGCCGAAGCCGTCGAGCACCGGCACGCCGACACCGGCCACGAGGCTGGCGTCGGCGGCGCCGCCGCTGCTCTCGATGGTGAGCTTCTTGCCGATCTCGCCGTAGATGCCCTCGGCCATGCGCACGAGCTTGTCCGATGCGGGCGAGCGCGGCATCGGCGGCAGGCCGCGCACGAGGCGCACGCGCACCTCTGTCTCGGGGATGAGCTTGTTCTGCGCGATGCGCGTGAGGTCCTTCTCGACGCGGTCGAGCTCCTCGGACGTGGCGGCGCGCACGTCGCCCTTGGCGCTGGCCGACGCAGGGATCACGTTGGTCGGTCCGTTGGCCGTGAGCACCGTGAAGTTGACCGTGGTCTTCTTCGCCGCATCGGCCACCTTCGACAGTTGCAGCACCTGGTGCGCGACTTCCATGGCCGCGTTGCGGCCCGCCTCGGGCGCAACGCCCGCGTGCGACGCGAGCCCCTTCACCTCGATGAGTGCCGTGGCCGAGCCCTTGCGCTCGACCACGAGGCCGTCGGCCGGGCGACCCGGCTCGAGGTTCAGTGCCACGTCGTGCTGCTTGGCCACGCGCTCGATGAGCGCGCTGGTGCCGACCGAGCCCGTCTCTTCGTTGGTGTCGATCAGGAAGGTGATCTGGCCGTAGTCCTTGAAGCCGATCTTCTGCAGGATCTTCAGCGCCTGCAGGCCGGCCACGACACCGCCCTTGTTGTCCATCACGCCCGGGCCGTAGGCGCGGCCGTCCTTGATGTAGAAGGGCTTGGCCGCGGCCGTGCCGTCCTTGAACACGGTGTCGATGTGGGCCAGGATCAATATCTTCTTCTTGCCCTGCCCCGTCAGCGTCGCGACCAGGTTGGTGCCCGGGTGCGGCTCGGCGGGAAAGCTCTCGATGCGCGCGTCGAGCTTGCGCAGTTCGTCCGCCACCATCTCGCGCACCTTGGCCAGGCCCTCGGTGTTGGTCGAGCCCGAGTCGATGTTGACCATGCGCTCCAGCAGCTGCAGCGTCTCGTCCTTTTGCTGCGTGGCGGCGTCGAGCACGCCCTGGTGCGGCTTCTGGGCCATGGCGTTGGCGGCGAGCAAGGCACTGGCCAGAACGGCGCCCTGGCAGGCGGCGCGCGTCCATGAACGCGGGGTGGAGCGAAGGTGCATGAGGAAGCCTGTTCTTTCTGTTGTGGAGGTTCGTTCGAAGCGAACCCCACACTAGCACCCGCTTCGCGAACGGGTCAAGCCGCGAGGCTCGGTGCCGGCGCCTCGGTGGCCTGTGCGATGCGCCCGGCCTTCATGTGGACGATGCGGTCGGCCACGTGAAAGTAGCGATCGTCGTGCGAGATGACCACCAGCGAGTGCCCCTTGGCGCGCAGCTCGGGCAGCAGCTCGGTGTAGAACAGATGGCGAAAGGCCGGGTCCTGGTCGGCCGCCCATTCGTCGAACACCAGCACCGGCCGGCCTTCGAGGTACGCGTGCACCAGCGCCAGCCGCTTGCGCTGGCCGGTCGAGAGGTCGGTGGTGCTGAAGGCGCCGTTCTTCACCGACACCTTGTGCGCGATCTCCAGCCGTTGCAGGTAGGGCAAGGCGGTTTCGGGCAGCGCCTGGTGGCCGCCCTCTTCGCCGGCCACGAGGTCTTCGAACAGGTAGAAGTCGGAGAACACGGTGGTGAAGAGCTGGCGGTAGTCGTCGCGCGTCTGCGGCGTCACGGCCTTGCCGTCGAGCAGCAGCTCGCCATCCACCGGCGCGTACAGGCCCAGCAGCAGCTTGATGAGCGTGGTCTTGCCCGAGCCGTTGTCGCCGACGATGAAGACGATCTCGCGGCGGCCGATGCGCAAATCCACCGGGCCGAGCACGAAGGGCTCCGCGCCCTCCACCGCCGGGAACGCATAGCGCGCGCCGCGCAGCTCGATGGCGTCGTGCAGCACCGGCGTGGCGGGCGGCGCGTGCAGGTCCAGGTGCGGCTCGGGCGTGGCGAAGCGGGCCGACAGGTCACCGATGCGCTCGAAGGCCACCTTCGCGCGCCCCAGGTGCGGCAGCGCCGCCACCACCTGGTCGAGCGGCCCCTTCAAAAACAGCAGCACCAGCACGAAGCCGCTGAGCACGACCGGCGCGGTGTCGCGGAATGCGGCCCAGCCGAGGATGAGTGCAATCAGCAGAAAGAACAGCGCCGAGCCGAAGGACGAGGCCAGCACGAAGATGTTGATGGCGCGGCGGTTGATGTCGTGGATGCGCTCGACCGTGTGCGCCACCTGCTGCTCGTACACCTTGGCGCGGCGCGCGCGGTGCATGCGCAGCTCCTTCGCGCCTTCGCTGATACCGCGGTAGGCCTTGTGCAGCGCCTCTTCCTGCTCGCGCGCCTTGAAGAAACCCGAGATGCCGCGCGCATGCGCCAGGCTCTGCACGGTGATGCCCACGAGCAGCGCCCCCAGCAGCAGGCCGAACAGCGGCGGCGAAAGCCACGCCAGGTAACCCAGGCAACCAAGGGAAACGGCCAGCGCGATCATGGTCGAGGCCAGCATGAAGGCCACGTCGCTGATCATGTCGACGTCCTGCGTGAGCACGGGCATCAGGCGGTGCATGCGGTAACGCTCAAGCGCATCGATCGGCGCGGCGAGGATCTTCAGCGCCAGGCTCTTGCGCACTTGCGCCACGAGCCGCTGGCCGACCACGTTGTTCGACATGTCGGAGGTGGCGCGCCCGACCAGCGCCACCACGCACAGGCCGATGAAGGTCAGCAGCAGCCCGCCGGCCAGGCCGCCGGGGCGATGCAGCACCTGGTTGATGGTCGCCAGCAGCGCGACGGTCGCGATGCCCGCGCCGATGCCGGTCACGGTCGACAGCGCGATCCACGGGAAGTAGGGCCGCAACAGCCGGACGAGTTCGGACGCGGGGGCGCTGGCGGGTGTGAGGTTCATGCGGCGGACGGTTCGTTGCAAAGGGAGACGGGCTCCTTGCAATGACGTTCGACGCGGCCGCTTGTTTAGGAAACCGAGACCGACGGGCGCCGCCTATTGCAGCAGCGGCTGCGCGCCCGCCTCGCGCGCGGCCTCCACCACCGAGGCGCCGGCCAGGGCCCACAACGTCAGGGCCTCGTCGAGCGCGCGCACATGGCCCGGGTCCTGGCCGAGCCAGGCCACAAGCTGTTCGGCGCGCTCGGGCGACGGTGCGTCGTGCAGCTCGCGAAAAAGCCGCCAGGCCATGCTGAAGGCCGGATCGGAGGGACGGTGTCTCGGGAAGCTCATGGGGATTCGCACGCCTGCACTGCTGTCGATGAGTGAGTAGACGCTCCGTGGGGCACGCTGTTTAGGTGCGGGGCCTGCGCGGACTAAATTTCCGGCCCGCCGGCGCGTCTTCTGCTGCATGCCTGTGCGCCTTCTTCTTCACGCCACCTTCGGCCCCGCCCCGTGATCCCGTTGCTCGCGCCGATCTTCCAGGGCGAGTGGGCGCCCTACGGCGAAACGCTGGCCTGTGCTCCGCACCCGCCGCCCGACGCCGTGCGCGTGGCCGACCTGCTGGCCGACCCGCCGCGCCTGCTGGCGCTGCTGCGCCTGAAGGCGCGCACGCTGAACATGCCGGAGCGCGATCTGCGCGCAGTCGCTTCCGCTTGGAGCATGAACTACCTGCACGCGCTGCTGCCGCCCGTGGCCGCCGCGGCGAGCCTGCTGCAGCACGGTTTTCCCGTCACGCCCGAGCAGGTCTGGGTGTCGCTCGATGACGCAGACGGCGACCCGGAGTGCTTCCACATCGTCGAGCTCGGCACGCCGCGCCCCGGCACCGATACGGCCGCGCGCTACGACGTGCTGCTGTGGACGCACCTGGCGCCCCTGTTCGCGCGGCTGACGCAGCTCACGCGGCTGGCGCCCAAGATCCTCTGGGGCAACGCCGTGCGCTACCTCGAGCCGGTGCTGGAAGAAGGCCTGCGCATGAGCGGCCAGGCGCCCGCCGTGGCCGCCGACCTCGAGCACCTGCTGCAACGCCCGACCTGGCCGCAACCGTGCGGCACGCTGCGCGACAACCCGATGTTCATGCCCGCGCGCCGCGGCGTGCGCGTGGCCGATCGCAGCGCGCCGCCGGTCACGCTGCACCGCCAGTGCTGCCTCTACTACCTCGTGCCGCGGCTGGACTACTGCGGCGCGTGCCCGCTCTCGCCCGAGTTCGAACGGGAGCGCTGTGCAAGCACCGCCGACTAAACATCCGGCCGCAGCCCGCGTCTTCCTTCTGCATCCCACACATCGACCACACCCCGGAGGTTTTGCTTGACCGCCCACGACACTGCATGGCGCTTTCACGCGCATCCCGAAGGCCGGGTGCTGGACGTCCGGCTGGAAGGCACCGTGCTCAAGGTCACGCCGCACGACGGCGACCGCCACGGCAGCACCTGGGCCCTGCGCGCGCAGCCCGGCACGCCGCGCCTCGAATGGCTGGGCGCCTGCGCGGGCGAGCCTGACGAAGCGCACCTGCTGGCGGCGATCGAGGCGGCCTTCCAGCGCCACCCGGCCGCGCGGCAGCTCGCGCTGCAGTCGCCGCTGCCGACCGGCACGCGGCTGGTGGACGCGGGCATCGTCACGCCGGCCGAGGGCGCGCTGCCCACGGTCGCGCGCGAAGCCTTCTGGCAATGGCCACGTGCCTGGCTGCCGCAGCCGCGCGAGCCCTTCGCGCAGCGCTTCGTCGTCACGCAGGGCAAGCGCCATCCGCTGCGCCCCGCCAAGCCGCAAGGCACCGTGTACCGCCGCCACATCCCGTGGCTGGGCCAGACGCTCACGCTCGACACGGTCGACATCGAACGCGACCTGCCCGCCTTCAACCGCTGGATGAACGACCCCGTGGTCGCGCATTTCTGGGAAGAGGAAGGCGACCTCGCGCGCCACCGCCAGTACCTCGAAGGCATCGCGGCCGACCCGCGCGTGACCGGCCTCGTCGGCCGCTTCGATGGCGAGGCCTTCGGCTACTTCGAGGCCTACTGGGCGAAGGAAGACCGCATCGCGCCCTTCTACGACGCGGCCGACCACGACCGCGGCTGGCACGCGCTGGTGGGCGAGGCACGCTTTCGCGGCAAGCCCTTTCTCACGGCCTGGATGCCGTCGGTGTCGCACTACCTGTTCCTGGACGACCCGCGCACGCAGCGCCTGGTGATCGAGCCGCGCGCCGACAACGAAAAAATGATCCGGAGCCTGGGCCGCTGCGGCTACGCCCATGTGAAGGAGTTCGACTTTCCGCACAAGCGCGCCCTGCTGGGCGTGCTGTGGCGCGAGCGTTTCTTCGGCGAGGCGCTGTGGATTCCGCGCGCCGACCCCACCGCCGCTTCGCCGGCCCCGGCTCGTCGACACGAGCCATCCCTGGAGGACATCCATGCAAATCCATGACCTGATCGGCGTCGGCTTCGGCCCGTCCAACATCGCACTGGCCATCGCGCTCGACGAGAAGCGCCAGAAGGGCCACTTCGTCGATGCGCTGTTCATCGAGAAGCAGCCGGGCTTCGTCTGGCACCGCAACATGTTGCTGGACAACGCGCACATGCAGATCTCGTTCCTGAAGGACCTGGCCACGCTGCGCAATCCGTCCAGCCGCTTCACCTTCCTGAACTACCTGCACGAGAAACAGCGCCTGCAGGACTTCATCAACCTCAAGACCTTCTTCCCGAGCCGCCACGAGTTCAACGACTACCTGGGCTGGGCCGCGGCGCAGTTCGAAGACCGCTGCGCCTACGGCGAGGCCGTGTTCGAGGTGGTGCCCGAGATGAAGGGCAACGAGGTCTCGCTGCTGCGCGTGCGCTCGCGCGACGCCAACGGCGCGGTGCGCGAGCGCCTGGCGCGCAACCTGGTGGTGAGCGTGGGCGGCGTGGCCAACATCCCGGCGCGCTTCCAGCCGCTGCGCGACGACGGCCGCGTGTTCCATTCGAGCACCTACCTGGAAGCCATTGCCCGCCACCCCGGCGCCGACCGCATCGCCATCGTGGGCGCGGGCCAGAGCGCGGCCGAGATCTTCATGGACCTGCAGTTGCACCCGGCCAAGCCGCAGGTCGACCTGATCATGCGGGCGCGCTCCATCAAGCCCTCGGACGACAGCCCGTTCGTGAACGAGATCTTCAACACCGACTTCACCGACTTCGTGTTCAACCGCTCGGTGAACGAGCGCGCCGAGCTGCTCGAGGAGTTCTGGCACACCAACTACGCCGCGCCCGACCTGGAGCTGATCCAGCAGATCTTCAACGTGTTCTACCGCCAGCGCGTGGCCGGCTCGACGCGCCACAGCTTCCTGCGGCGGCACGAGGTGTCGGCCGTGCGCGCCGCGCAGGACGGCATCCACCTGTCGCTGCACGACCTGAACACCGGCGCGCGCCACGACAAGGCCTACGACGCCGTGGTGCTCGCCACCGGCTACGCGCGCGACGCGCACCGCACGCTGCTGGCGCCGCTGGAGCCCTACCTGGGCGATTTCTCGGTCGACCGCGACTACCGCGTGCAGGGCACGCCGGCGCTGCGCCCGGGCATCTTCCTGCAGGGCGCCTGCGAGACCAGCCACGGCCTGAGCGACACGCTGCTGTCGGTCACCGCCATCCGCTCCGACGAGATCGGCCAGGCGCTGCTGAACGCCACGCCGCGGCACACCGCGCAGGCGCCACAAGCGCCCGCCGCGGAGCGCCCCGCCCACGCCACGCCCGTGGTCTAGCCACGGAAACGCAAGGCTTCGGTGCTACACTCAATAAGAATAGTTCTTATTCACCCCATCCCCGGGGTCACCGAAGCCAGCGCCCTCGCCTCCTTGTTCACCGGCGCGCACCAGCCATCGGCCCAGGGGTCCTTTGTCGATGCTTGCGAGAAGGCGACCGGATGCGCGACCTCGTCCAGGAACTTGTGTCTCACTACGCGGACTTGCGCCGGCAGCTCACGCGCGACCTGCGCGACCCGCACCATGCGGCCGACATCGCGCAGTCCAGCTTCGAGCGGGTGTACACGCACACCCTCGGCCTGCGTGACGGCGCCGCCATCGAGTCGCCGCGCGCCCTGCTGTTCCGCGTGGCGCGCAACCTGTGCATCGACGAAGCCCGCCACCGCAAGGTGGCGCAGGAGTGGGCCGTCTCGCATGCCGTCGTGGGCACGCACCTCACGGCCCCCTCGTCCGAATACGTCGTGGCGCAGCACCGCGTGCTGCGCCGCGTGGTGGAAACCATGGAACAGCTGCCGCCGCGCCGGCGCGAGGTGTTCCTGCTGTTCCGCGCCTACGGCCATTCGCGCGCGGAGATCGCGCAGCGCCTGGGCATCACCGAGATGGCGGTCGCCAAGCACCTGCTGCGCGCCACCATCGACTGCTCGCGCGTGTTCGCCGAGCTGCGCCAGGAACTGATCGAGCCGCAGGCGGTGAACAGCCACGCCGGTTTCGACACCGCACTGGCCGAAGACTTTTCATGAGCCGTGCGGCCACAGCGGTCGTTCCGCGTGAACGGCTGATCGAACGCGCGCTCGCGCTCATCGTCGAGGACGAGATCGCGCCGCCGAGCCCGGCCGCCAACAGCGCCCGGCTCGCGCTCGACCAGTGGCGCACCCGCTCGCCCGAACACGCCGCCGCCGTGCGCGAGGCGCGCGAGCGCTGGAACGCGCTGGGCGGCATGGCCGACGATCTGCGCGCGCACTTCGACGAACCCGTGCCCGCACCGGCCCCACGCAACCCCTCGCGCCGCAAGATGCTGCTGTCGGTCGCCGGGCTGCTCGGCGCCGGCGTGGTCGCGGGGCGCGGCGTGCAGTGGTACTGGCAGCAGCCTGTGTTCCAGGCCGCGTATCGCACGCCCAACGCGCGGATGCTCAAGGTCACGCTGGCCGATGCCGCCGATGCCTCGGCCGGCAGCCGCCTCGACCTGGCGCCCCAGAGCGCCGTCGACGTCACGCTCTACCGCCGCCGCCGCATGATCGACATGGCACGCGGCGAAGTCCGCTTCGACGTCGCCCCCGACGCCGAGCGGCCCTTCGTGGTGCGCACGCGCGAGGCGATCATCGAAGTCGTCGGCACCGCCTTCACCGTGCGCGACCGCGGCGGCCCGATCACCGTGGGCGTCGAGCACGGCCATGTGCGCGTGCAGGTGCTGCGCCACGCCGGCACCGAACGCAGCGGCGAAGTGGTCGACCTGCGCGCCGGCGACATGCTCGAGGTGCGCGACGGCCACGCCGACCCGGTGCGCCAGGCCGACACCGCCGCCCTCTCGGCCTGGCGCGACGGCTGGCTGGTGTTCGACAACACCCCGCTGGGCGACGCGCTGGCCGCGGTCAACAGCTACCGCAGCGCGCCCATCGTCGGCGCCGACGCCCGCATCGACGCGATGCGGCTCTCGGGGCGCTTTCGCACCAACGACTCGGCCGGCCTGCTCGACGCGCTGCCGGCCATCCTGCCGCTGGTGGCGGTGGCCCGGCCCGACGGCAGCGTGCGCCTGCAGGCGCGCTGACCCGGGTGCGCCCGCCGGCGCGCCGCTCCCTTTCTCGCACCCTTTTCCCGCTCGTTTTCGACCCGCATCGACGCGGCGGCCGATGCCTTGTCACGGGCCTGTCTCTCTTTTTCGAGTTCAAACGTCTTACATCCAGAAGCACCCCGCATCCGATCGACGGCTGCGGCGCGCCCCGTTTTCATGCCGCACCGATTTATTTGTCTGGAGCCTTCACCCATGCGTTTCTCGCCTCGCCACCGACTCCTGAGCGCCGCGCTTGCCGCCGCCTTCGGAACCGCCCTTGCCAGCTGGAGCGGCCTCGCCGCCGCCCAGGGCGCCGACCAGGCCGCTGCACAAGCACGCGACATCAACGTCCCCGCCCAGCCGCTGGGCGCCGCGCTCAACGAGCTGTCGCGCCAGACCGGCGTGCAGGTGCTCGCCGCCGGTGACGTGGTCTCGGGCCTGGCCTCACCGGCCGTGTCGGGCCGCCTGAGCTTCCAGCAGGCGCTCGACCGCCTGCTCGCCGGCAGCGGCCTCGTGGCGGTGCGCAACGGCCCCACGCGCGTCACCATCCAGCGCCAGAGCACGGCCGGCGCGTCCACGCTGCCGGCCGTGACCGTGGCCGCGCAGGCCGCCACCGACGGCACCACCGAAGGCACGGGCTCGTACACCACGCGCGCCGCCGCCGGCGCCACGCGCATGGACCTGTCGCTGCGGGAGACGCCGCAGTCGGTCAGCGTCATCGGCCGCCAGCAGATCGACGACCAGAACCTCGTCACCCTCGAGGACGTGCTGCGCCAGACGCCCGGCATCGTGGCCGACCGCAACGACGAGCGCGTGACCTTCTCCTCGCGCGGCTTCGCCCTGAGCACCATGATCGACGGCGTGCCCACGCTGGGCTTCAACAGCGTGGCCGGCGAGTCGAGCATGATCAGCACCGCCTTCTACGACCGCGTCGAGGTGATCCGTGGCGCGGCCGGCCTGCTCAACGGCGTGGGCTCGCCCGGCGGCGCCATCAACCTCGTGCGCAAGCGCCCGACCTCCGAATTCGCCGGCCACATCTCGGGCGGCATCGGCAGCTGGAGCCGCTACAACGCGGAGATCGACGTGGGCGGCCCGCTCAACGCCGACGGCACCGTGCGCGGGCGCTTCATGGCCTCGCGCACCGACGGCAAGAGCTTCATCGAGAACAAGAAGCGCAGCGAAGACGCGCTGTACGGCATTCTCGAAGTCGACCTCGCGGCGGGCTCGCGCCTGTCGGTGGGCTTCGAGCACCAGAAGACCGCCATCGACGGCGCCAACTACGGCCAGAGCCCGCTGTTCTTCAGCAACGGCCAGCGCACCAACCTGCCGCGCTCGTTCAACTCCAGCGCGCCGTGGAGCTACTGGGACATGTACTCCGACAAGCTGTTCGCCAACCTCGACCAGCGCCTGGGCGCGGGCTGGCAGCTGAAGGTGGACGCCAGCTACCTCAAGAGCAAGCGCGAGCGCGCCTCGGGCGACCTGAGCATCTACCGCGCGATCAACGCGCGCACCGGCGCCTCCACCATCGACATCCGCGAGAACCCCGCCGAAGGCGCCAACAAGGCCCTCGACGTGCACCTGAAGGGCCCGTTCGAGGCCTTCGGCCAGACGCACGAGGCCGTGGTGGGCATGAGCTACAACACCTACGACGCCACGGTCTACACGCGTGGCGCCGTGCCGCGCATGATCGACCGCCGGCCGCTGAACTTCTACCAGCTGCAGAGCTTCCCCGAGCCGACCTCCTTCTCGTACCCGCTGTACACGGCGCCGCTGAACACCACCGAGAAAGCCATCTACGCCTCGACCCGCCTGAAGCTGGCCGAGCCGCTGTCGCTCATCGTCGGCGCGCGCGGCACCTGGTACAAGTCCGATGCGTCCACGCTCGACTGGACCACCTGGCGGCGCACCGGCGTGAGCTCGATGCGCGAGAACGGCGTGGTCACGCCCTACCTGGGCGTGGTGTTCGACGTGAGCAAGGAACTCTCGCTGTACGGCAGCTACACCGACATCTTCCAGCCCAACACGGTGCGCGACCGCAACAACTCGCTCATCGCACCGCAGCGCGGCAAGAACATCGAGCTGGGCCTGAAGGGCGAGCACTTCGGCGGCAAGCTCAACACCAGCGCCGCGATCTTCAAGACGCGCGAGACCAACCTGGCCGTGATCGACACCGGCGCCGGCTCGCTGCTGCCCGACGGCGGCATTCCGTACCGCGCGGTGCAGGGCGCCAAGAGCAAGGGCTTCGAGCTCACCGCCGCCGGCGAAGTGCTGCCGGGCCTGCAGATGCTCGCGGGCTACACCTACCACGCCAAGCGCGACGCCGACGGCGTGCTGCTGAACCCGCAGTACCCGCGCCGCCTGTTCCGAGTGGCCACCAGCTACCGCCTGCCGGGCGAGTGGAGCAAGCTCACCGTCGGCGGCAGCGTGAGCTACCAGAGCGGCATCTACTACGACGAGTTCAACGAACTGGGCCGCGCCTCGCAAGGCGGCCTGACGCTGTTCGGCCTGATGGCGCGCTACGACATCAACAACCGCCTGAGCGCCTCGCTGCACATCGAGAACCTCGGCGACAAGCGCTACTACAACGGACTGGGTGCCTACAACGGCTACACGCAGGGCAACCCGCGCAACGCCTGGCTGAAGCTCAGCTACAAGCTCTGACACGTACCAACGAATTGACTTAGGGCGGCACCGGCAGAAGGTGCCCTTGACGCACGACCCGGCTTCCGGGTCGTGCGTTTTTTTATGCCCGGGCCTCAGGCCGCGAGGGCCTCGGCCTCGCCCAGTCGCTCGACCAGTTGCGTCAACAACACCGGGCTGCGCAGGATCGCGTGGTGGTCCTCGTCCAGCGCCGCAGCGCTCGCGAGGTCCGGCCGCCCCAGCTGCAGCGCGAGCGCGGCGCGGTCCGCCGCCGGGCGCCGCGCGATCCACCAGCACTCGGCGCGACATCGCAGCGGCACGAGCGCCTCGGTCTCGATCGCCTTCAGCTGCTGGCTCACGAGGAAGATGCGGGCCAGCTCGTCGTCGGGCAGGTTCGCGTGCGCCGGCATCTCCAGCGCATCGCCACGGGCCTGCGCCTTGGCACGCGCCTGGGCGATCAGCGCGGCCACCGTCGCCTCGTCGCAGACGAAGTCGTCGATGTCCAGCAGCCCGGCCAGGTGTGCCGCCGGCCAGGCCGAGGCAACGAAGTCGGCGAAGTCGCGGCGGCCGTCGTCGTCCACCGTCTGCAAGGGCGCGTCGGGCTCGGGCACATAGGGATCGACCAGGCCGAGGAACGCCACGGCCTGCCCTTCGGCCTCGAGCCGCGCGGCCACGGCCGCCGCGAGCGCGCCGCCGAGCGACCAGCCCAGCAGGTGGTACGGCCCCTGCGGCTGCACGCCACGGACCATGCGGGCGTAGTCGTCGGCCATGCGCGCCAGCGACACGTCGCGGTGCGCGGGGTCGGCGAGCATGCGGCACGGCAGGCCGTACACGGTGCGCACACCCTGCAGGCGGCGCGCCAACGGCGCGTAGTCGTACACCGTGCCCAGCGCGGCGTGCAGGCAGAACAGCGGCGCCGCGCCCGGCACCACGGCATTCAGCGCGACCAGCGACGGCGCCTCGGCACGCCTGCCCAGCAGCCCCGCGATGGTCGGCGCGCGCAGGAAGTCGTGCAGCTTCAGATCGAGCGCCGGCAGGCCCAGGCGCCGTGCCTGCGCCATCACCTTCAGGCTCAGCAGCGAATCGCCGCCGAGTTCGAAGAAGTTGTCGTCGCGGCCCACGCGTGCCACGCCCAGCACCTCGGACCAGATGCGCGCGAGCGCCTGCTCGGCGCTGCCGCGCGGCGCGTCGTAGCCGTCACCCCCGGCAAACACCGGCACCGGCAGCGCATGGCGGTCGACCTTGCCGCTCATGTTCAGCGGCAGCGTGTCGAGCACGACGATGGCCGCCGGCACCATGTGCTCGGGCAGCAGCGCCGCGAGGCCGGCACGCAGCCGCGCTGTCTCGATGCGCTCGCCCGCCAGCGGCGACACATACGCCACCAGCCGCGCGCCGCCCGCGCCCTGGCTGGCGACGACCACGGCCTCGCGCACCTGCGGCAGCGCCAGCAGCTGCGCCTCGATCTCGCCGAGTTCGATGCGAAAGCCGCGGATCTTCACCTGGTGGTCGATGCGCCCCAGGTAGGCCATCTGCCCGTCGGCCTCCCAGCGCACGAGGTCGCCCGTGCGGTAGAGCCGGCCGCCCGGCGCGCCGAAGGGGTCGGCCACGAAGCGTTCCGCGCTCAGGCCCGCGCGCTGCAGGTAGCCGCGCGCCAGGCCGTCGCCGCCCAGGTACAGCTCGCCGGCCACGCCGGGCGGCACCTGGTTCATGGCGCCGTCGAGCACGTAGGCCGTGCGGTCGCCGACGAGGCGGCCGATGGGCATGTAGGCCGCGTCGAAACCCTCGCCCGGCGCGGCCTTGGCGATCATCGGCGTGATCACCGTCTCGGTCGGCCCGTAGCCGTTGACGATGCGCGGCGGCTTCAGCACCGACTGCACCAGCGCGAAGCTGGTGCGCGGCATCGCCTCGCCGCCCACGGTGTAGGAGCGGATCGGCAGCCGGCTCGCAGCCTCGCCCATCAGCTCGGCCATCTGGTGCAGGTAGCCGGGCGTGAAGCAGGCAATCGTGATGCCGTGGCGGGCAATTTCGGCGCAGGTTCGCTCCACCGGCCAGACCTCTTCGTCGCGCGGCATCAACGCCGCGCCGAAGGCCAGCGGCACCCAGGTGCGCTCGTGCGCGCCGTCGAAGTTGATCGATGCGAACTGCAGCTCGCGGTCCTCCGGCGTCATGCCGTAGGCCTCGCCAATCGACTGCACGTGCATGGCCAACGGCCCGTGCGCCACCGCCACGCCCTTGGGCTTGCCGGTCGAGCCCGAGGTGTAGATCACGTAGGCCAGGTGCTCGCGGTGCACCGCCACGCCGGGGTCGTGCGAGGGGCCGCCCGACAGGTCGAGCGTGTCGAGCCTCAGCGCCTTCACACCGGGCAGGCCGATGCGGTCCAGCACCACGGCGTCGTCGGCCAGCAGCAGCGCGACGCCGCTGTCTTCCACCATGTAGGCCAGCCGCTGCGGCGGATACGCTGGGTCGAGCGGCACGTAGGCGCCGCCGGCCTTCAGGATCGCGAGCAGCGCCACGACCATGTCGGCCGAACGTCGCACCGCGAGGCCCACGCGCACTTCGGGCCGCACGCCCACGCGCACAAGGTGGTGCGCCAGCCGGTTGGCGCGCGCCTCCAACGCCGCGTAGCTCAACGTGCGGTCGCCGAAGATCAGCGCCGTGGCCTCGGGCCGCAGCGCGGCCTGCCGTGCCACCAGCACATGCACCGGCGCGGTGTGCTGGTAAGACGGCGTGTTCGCGCCCCAGGCCTGCAGGCGCTGCGCCTCGTCGGCCGTGTACAGGTCGAAGGCGACGACCGGGTGCATGGCCGCCTGAGCGAGATCGTCCGCCACGCGGCGCACCGCGTCGTGCATGTACTGGCACACGCGCGCGGCACCGACCGCCGCATCGACCTGCGCGGTCAGCGCGAAGCCGTCGGCGCGTTCGTTCACCGACAGCGCGAAGGCGTAGTTCGAGCGCTCCTGCGCGCCGAGCGTCTCGATGCCTTCCCAGCCGCCGGCATCGGCACCCGCCTCGGGCGCCTGCGCCACATAGCGGTAGTTCAGCAGCGTCGAAAACAGCGGCGTGCCCTTGGGCACCGCGCTGCAGCGCTGCGCGAGCGACAGGCTCGCGTGCTCGTGGTGCAGCAGGCCGGCCAGCGCGGCGTGCGTCTGGCGCACGCAGGCCAGTGCATGGCTGCGACCCAGCGTCACGCGCAGCGGCAGCGTGTTGATCATCATGCCGAGCGCGCGCCCCGCGCCCTCGCCGCCTGCGAGCCGGCCGAACAGCACGGTGCCGAACACCACGTCGTCCTTGCCCGTGGTCTTGGCCAGCACCAGCGCCCACGCCAGGTGGAACAGCGTGGCCGCGCTCACGCCGCTGCGCTGCGCCTGCGTGCGCACGGCCTGCGCCAGCGCCGCGTCGAGTTCGAGGTGTGCTTCTTCCACGGCCGTGCCGTCGCCGCGCGCATCGAACAGGTCGAAGGGCGCGGTCGGCTCTCGCACGTCGCCGAGCATGCGGCGGAAGAACGCCTCCTGCTCGGCCACGTCGGCCCCGAGCCGTGCCTGCGCGACGAAGCTGCGGAATGGCACGGGTGGGGGCAGCGCGTCGGCGCGGCCTTGCAGCAGCAGCGTGATCTCCTCGACCAGCAGGTCGCGCGAGACATGGTCGAGCGCCAGGTGGTGGCTCGGCAGCTGCAACAGCCAGCCGCCGCCCGCCGCGTCGTGCGCGGCGATGGCGCGCAGCATGGGCGCGCGGCGCACGTCGAGGCGGTAGTGGCCGGGGCGCACATGCGCTTCGAGTTGCGCGGCAACATCGCCCGCGGCGGCGTCGACCGGCAGCCATTCGATCTCGGCGGGCGCATGACGGTGCACCACCTGCACCGGCTCCGCCAGCCCTTCCCACAGCACGGCGGTGCGCAGCATGTCGTGACGCGCGATGACGCGGTTCAGGCAGTCCATGAACGCGTTCAACCGCGCTTCGTTGTCGAAGCGCATCTGCAGCGACTGCACGTAGACGTCGCCCTCGGCCTGCATCAGGTGATGGAACAGCAGGCCTTCCTGCAGCGGCGCGAGCGGGTAGATGTCCTGGATGTTGGCCGCGCCGCCTGGCACGGCGGCTTCGATGCGGCGCAGCTGCGCGTCGTCGAGCGTCACCAGCGGCAGCATCTGCGGCGTGAGCCGTGTGCAGCCGTCGGGGATCGCGTTGTCGGGCACCACAGGCGCCGGGCGCGGCGAGGCGCCGGCCTCCAGCGTGGCGCGCGCGAAGTCGGCGAAGCGCGGGTTCTGGAACAGCGTGCGCACCTGCGCGCCGAAGCCCTGCCGGCGCAGCCGCTCGAGCAGCTGCATGGCCAGCAGCGAATGGCCGCCGAGTTCGAAGAAGTTGTCGTTGCGGCCCACGCGCGGCGCGCCGAGCACCTCGGCCCACACGGCCGCCATCGCCTCCTCGGCCGCACCTTGCGGCGCTTCCCAGGTGTCGGCTGCGGCGGCGAACACGGGTTCGGGCAGCGCGGCGCGGTCGACCTTGCCGTTGGCGTTCAACGGCAGCGCCGCGAGCACCGTGATCGCCGACGGCACCATGTACTCGGGCAGCACCTGCGCCAGCCCGTCGCGCAGCGTGAAGGCCTCGACCGGGCGTTGCGCGTCGAGGCTCGACACGTAGGCCAGCAGCAACGCACCGCCCGCACGCTCGCGCGCAACCACCACGGCCTCGCGCACGCCGGGCTGCGCGCGCAGCCGCGCCTCGACCTCGCCGAGCTCGATGCGGAAACCCCGCACCTTCACCTGGTGGTCCAGCCGCCCCAGGTACTCGAGCTGCCCGTCGGCGCGCCAGCGCACGAGGTCGCCGGTGCGGTACAGGCGCCCACCCTCCGTGTCGAAAGGGTCGGCCACGAAGCGTTCGGCGCTCAGGCCGGCGCGGTTCAGGTAGCCGCGCGCCAGCCCCGAGCCGCCCAGGTACAGCTCGCCGGCCATTCCGGGCGGCACCAGGTTCATGTCGGTGTCGAGCACCACGGCGCGGCGGTCGCCCACGGGCGCGCCGATGGGCAGGTAGGCCGCGTCGAAGGCGGTGCCGGCATAGGCCTTGGCGATGGTCGGCGTGATCACCGTCTCGGTCGGGCCGTAGCCGTTGATGAGGCGCGGCGGCTGCAGCGTCTGCATCACGCGCTCGCAGGCCACGCGGCCCATGGCCTCGCCGCCGACGGTGTACGAGCGCAGCGTGGGCACGCGCCCGTCCTCGCCGAGTTCGTCGGCCATCTGCTGCAGGTAGCCCGGCGTGAAGCAGGCGACCGTGATGCCGTGGCGCCGCATCTCTTCGCGGCTGCGGTGCACGGTCCACAGCTCCTGGCTGCGCGGCATCAGCGTGGCGCCGAAGGCCAGCGGCGTCCAGATGCGCTCGTGCGCACCGTCGAAGTTGATCGATGCGAACTGCAGCTCGCGGTCTTCGGGCGTCATGCCGTAGGCGCGACCGATGGTCTGGATGTGCATGCTCAACGGGCCATGCGCCACGGCCACGCCCTTGGGCTGGCCGGTGGAGCCCGAGGTGTAGATCACATAGGCCAGGTGCTCGGGATGCACCGCGACATCGGGTGCACCGTCGGGGCCACGGTCGAGCACACCGCCGTCGAGCAGCAGCGCGGGCAGCGCCTGCATCGACGCGCCCAGCCGCTCGCGCACACGCGCCTGCGTGAGCAGCAGCCGCACGCCGCTGTCGGCCGCCATGAAATCGAGCCGGTCGGGCGGGTAGTCGGGGTCGAGCGGCACGTAGGCCGCGCCCGCTTTCAGCACGCCGAGCAGCGCCACCACCATCTCGGGCGAACGTTCCACCGCGAGGCCGATGCGGTCCTCGGGCTGCACGCCCTGCGCGATGAGTGCGTGCGCGAGCCTGTTGGCGCGCATGTCGAACTCGCGAAAACTCATCGGCACGCCATCGACGATCAGCGCCGTGGCCTCGGGCCGCAGCGCGGCCTGGCGCTCGACGAGGTGGTGCACGGGCACCTCGTCCCAGGCCGTGTCCCGGCCCTCGCCCCATTCACGCAGCTGGGCGTGCTCCTGCGGACCGAGTAGCGCCACCTCGCGCAACGTGCGCGTGGGGTCGTCGACCAGCTGGCGCAGCACCGCGACGTAGTGCGCAGCCATGCGTTCGATGGTCACGGGCTCGAAGATCGCGCGGGCGTACGTGAAGCTCAGGCCGAGCGTACCGTCGGCCTGCTCCAGCGTGTCGAGCGCGAGTTCGAAGGGCGCCGCCTGCTCGTCGAGTTCGCAGGCTTCGATGCGCAGGCCTTCGAGCCGGTCGAGCGCGCCCAGGTCCTGCTGCCGGTGGTTGAAGATCACCTGGAACAGCGGCGGGTGGCTCAGGCTGCGCTCGGGCTGCAGCGCCTCGACCAGCTGTTCGAACGGCAGGTCCTGGTGCGCCTGCGCGCCCAGCGCCGCTTCGCGCGCCTGCGCCAGCGCCTGGGCCAGCGTGGTGTGGCCGGCCAGTTCGGCGCGCAGCACCTGCGTGTTGACGAACAGGCCGAGGATGCCGGCCGTCTCGGGCCGGTCGCGGTTGGCCACGGGCACGCCGAGCCGGATGTCGCCCTGCCCCGTGTAGCGGTGCAGCAGCGCCTGGAAGCCGGCCAGCAGCACCATGAAGAGCGTTGCGCCTTCGGCGTTCGCGCGGCGGCGCAGCGCCTGTGCCAGTTCGCCCGGCAGGTCGAGCCGGTGGCGTACGGCCAGGTACGGCCCCTGCGGCGGACGCGCGCGGTCGGCGGGCAGTTGCAGCAGCGGCTGCTCGCCACCCAGGCGTTCGGTCCAGTAGGCGAGCTGGCGTTCGCCCTCGCCTGCTTCGAGCCAGTGGCGCTGCCAGGCGGCGTAGTCGGCGTACTGCAGGGCGGGCGCGGGCGACACGGCGGCGTCGTTCCCTTGACGGTGCGCCTGGTACAGCGCGCCGAAGTCGTCGACCAGAAGCTGCATCGACCAGCCGTCGGACACGATGTGGTGCATCACCAGCACCAGCAGGTGCGCGGTCTCGCCGGTGCGCAGCAGGCCCACGCGCAGCAGCGGGCCGCGCGACAGGTCGAAGGGCGTGCGCACGAGGCGCGCAGCCTCGTCGCGCACCTGCGCGGGGTGGGCGCGCAGATCGGCTTCGCGCAGGTCGAGCACCGCCTCGGGCGAAACCGTCTGCTGCGGCACGCCGTCGTCGCTCACGCCGAAGCGCGTGCGCAGCGACGGATGCCGCGCCACCAGCGCCTGCAGGCTCGCGCGCAGCGCCGCACCGTCGAGCGCGCCGTGCAACGTGAGCGCGGCCGTGATGTGCTGCGCGGTGCTTTCGGGGTCCATCTGCCAGAGGAACCACTGGCGCGCCTGCGCGTACGAGGCGGGCCGCGGCGCACCGGGCACGGCGACCGGGTCGGGCACGATCGGCAGGCGGCCGAAGTCGATGCCCTGCGCACGCAACGCGGCGATGAATTCCTTCTGCCGCGCCGGCGGCAAACCCGCCAGCCGTTGGGCGATGGCCCTACTGCGTTCGCTACTGCTCACTCAACCCCCCAGACTTTCCAACAATGCATCCATGCGATCGAGATCGCTCTCGGCCTGCGCGGCCTGCTGCGCCTGCGCCGGCCCTTGCGCGTCGAGCGCCTGTGCGCACGCCGCCAGGTCGGGCAGTTCGAAGTAGCGCTGCAGCGGCAGGTCGATGCCCATCTGCGCCTTGACCTGCTGCCGCAGCTTGAGCACCGCGAGCGAATGCCCACCGAGCTCGAAGAAGTTGTCGCCGCGCCCCACGCGCGACAGCCCCAGCACCTGGGCCCAGAGGCCGGCCAGCGCGGTTTCGGTGGCGCCCTGCGGCGGCACATGGGCGCGCTCTTCCGCGGCCTCAGGCGGTGGCAGCGCCTGCCGGTCGACCTTGCCGTTGGCGTTCAGCGGCAGCCCCTGCGGCATCGCGACGATGACGCTCGGCACCATGTAGTCAGGCAACGCCGCCGCCAGCCCCGCACGCAGCGCCGCGGGGCGCAGCGGCTGGCCTTCGGCGCCGGCCGCATAGGCCACCAACCGCGCGCCACCCGGTCCTTCCTGCGCCAGCACCAGCGCTTGTCGCACGCCGGGCTGCGCGAGCAGCTGCGCCTCGACCTCGCCGAGTTCGATGCGGAAGCCCCGCACCTTCACCTGGTGGTCGAGCCGGCCGAGGTACTCGAGCTGGCCGTCATCGCGCCAGCGCACGAGGTCGCCGGTGCGGTAGAGCCGCCCGCCATGCCCATCGAACGGATCGGCGACGAAGCGCTGCGCCGTCAGGCCGGCCCGGCGCAAGTAGCCGCGCGCCAGCACCTCGGCGCCGACACACAGCTCGCCGGCCACGCCGACGGGCACGGGGTTCAGTTGCGCATCGAGCACATGCAGGCGTGCGCTCGATGCCGGTGTGCCGATGGGCGGCAGGTCTTCATCGCCCGCGGCGTCGAGCACGAACTCGCTCACCACGTGCGTCTCGGTCGGCCCGTACTGGTTGATGAGCCGGCACTGCGATTCGCGCGCCAGCCACTCGGCCAGCGCGGGCGTGCGCTTGAGCTGCTCGCCCGCCGTGACGACCTGGCGCAGCGCCGGCAGCCGACGGCCCGAGGCCAGCGACTGCTCGGCGAAATGCTGCAGCACCGAGAAGGTGAGGAACATGCGTTCGACGCCTTCTCCGTGCACCAACGCCTCGAGCGCATCGAGGTCGAGCCGCTGCGCGTCGGTGGTCTGCACGAGGCAGCCGCCGCCGGCCAGCCCGCTGACCATTTCCTGGAACGCCACGTCGAAGCACGGCGACGCGAACAGCAGCGTGCGGCTCGCGCCCGGCAGGCGTTGCAGCTGCCACGCGATGAGGCGCGCCACCGCGTCGTGGCGCATCGCCACGCCCTTGGGGCGACCGGTGGAGCCCGAGGTGTAGAGCACATAGGCCAGCTGTTCGCCATGCACCGGCACCGCCGGGTCGTGGTCGGGCCAGGCGGCCATGCCGTCGTCGGCCGCGTCGAGGTCGAAGGCCAGCCGCTGCACGCTCGCTGCGTCGGGCAAACGGGGCATCAACGCGCGGCGCGTGAGCAGCAGCGAAGCACCGCTGTCCTCGACCATGTAGGCCAGCCGCTCGGGCGGGAACGCCGGGTCGAGCGGCACGTACGCGCCGCCGGCCTTGAGCACGGCGAGCAGGCCGACGACGGTTTCGGCCGAGCGATCGACGGCGATCGCGACCGGCATGTCGGGCCGCACGCCCTGTGCGATCAGCCGGTGCGCCCAGCGGTTGGCGAGGCGATTGAGTGCGGCGTAGGTGAGGCGATGCTCGGCCGTGACGAGTGCCAGTGCATCGGGGTTCGCCTTCGCCTGTTGTTCGATGAGGTGGTGGACGGACACGACCGCCTGCGGTGCGAATGCACCACGCGACCATGACGACAACCGCTCACGCTCGGCCGCATCGGCCAGCGTCAGCTGGCCCACGGCCTGCGCCGTACCGCCGGCCAGCGCCAGCAGCGCCGCACGCAACTGGCCCACGAGCACTGCGGCCTGCGCCTCGTCGCACGCGTCGAGCGCATGCACGAGGTCGATGTGCAGCGCCGCATCGTCGTGCACCATCAACGTGAGCGGGTACGAGGTTTCTTCCTTCGTATGCACCGCGCCGAAGCTCAGGCCGGCCGCAGCGTCGCCTCGCAAGGCCGCATCCACCGGGTAGTTCTCGAACACCACCAGCGTGTCGAACAGGCCCTGCCCGCCCAGCCCGGCCCAGGCCTGGATCTCGTGCAGCGGCGTGTGCTCGTGTTCGCGCGACGCGACCTGCGCCGCCTGCAGTTCGCGCAGCCAGTCGCCCACGGGCTGGCCGGGCCGCAGGTGCGCGACCACGGGCAGCGTGTTGATGAACAGGCCCAGCATGCGTTCGGCGCCCGGCATCTCAGTGCTGCGGCCGGCGACGGTGGCGCCGAACACGACAGTGCCGGTGCGCGTGCGCTGGCTCAGCAGCAGCGCCCAGGCGGCCTGCACAAACGTGTTCAGCGTGACGTGCGCGGCGCGCGCGGCTTCGCGCAGGCTGCGCGTGGTTTCGGTGTCGAAGGCCAGGCGCTGGCGGGCCTTGCCGGGACGCGGTGCAACGGGCGGCACCAGCGCCGTGGCAAGGCGCGTCGGTTCTTCCACACCGGCCAGCACGCTGCGCCAGTGCGCCTCGCCGGCCTGCGCGTCGCGCGTTGCAAGCCACGCGATGTGGTCGCGGAAGCGCCCCGGCGCGGGCTCGCCGGCCTGCCCCGCGTAGCTGCGCAGTACCTCGGCCAGCAACTGCGCCACGCTCCAGCCGTCGAGCAGCAGGTGGTGGTAGGTCCAGACAAGGTGGTGCCGCTGCGCCTGCGTGCGGGCCAGCGCGATGCGCATCAACGGCGGGCGCACGAGGTCGAAGCCGCTCGCACGCTGCGACGCGGCCAGCCGCGCCAGTGCACCTGGCACGTCGACGCTCTCGCGCAGGTCTTGCACGGCCCACGGCATCTCGGCGGCGCGCACCACCCATTGCAGCGGCGTGGCGCCGTCAGCCAGGAAGCCGCTGCGCAGGATCTCGTGGCGTGCCAGCACCCGCTGCCATGCGGCGCGGAAGCGCTCGGCATCGAGGCCGTCGATGTCCATGCACAGCTGGTTGACGTAGGCCTCGCCCTGCGCATCGACCAGGCTGTGGAACAGCATGCCCGACTGCATCGGCGACAGCGGATAGAGGTCTTCGAGGTGTGCCACGGGCAGCGGCAGCGCGTCGAGCTGCGCGGCGTCGAGCCCGGCCAGCGGGAAGTCCGACGGCGTGACACCGGAAGCGCCCGAGGTGCAGTGCGCAATCAGCGCTTCGAGCTCGTCGCCGAAGCGGTTCACCCAGCCCTGCACGTCCTCCTGCGCATGCCGCGCCGCGCTGAAGTCCACCGTCAGTTGCAACGCACCGTCGCGCACCTGCGCGTTGACGCTGAACTCGTGCAGCAGCGGCGCGCTCGCCGCGACGGGCTCGCCCGCGTCTTCGGGCGCGAGCGACCACGCGGCCTCGGCCGCACCATCGACCTGCCCCAGGTAGTTGAAGACCAGCTGCGGACGCGGCAACGCGCGCAGCGCCTGCTGCTGTGCGTCCGTGCCCAGGTGCCTCAGCACGCCATGGCCGAGCCCGCGTTGCGGCACGCGGCGCAGGTCTTCCTTCACACGCTTGATCGCGTCGCCCCACGCGCCCAGCGGATCGAGCCGCACGGGGAACAGGCTGGTGAACCAGCCCGTGGTGCGCGACAGGTCGAGTGCCTTCTGCGCCGGGAGGACGTCTTCGCGGCCGTGGCCTTCGAGCAGGATCGCGAGCTGCGCGTGCCCGCTCCAGCCGCACAGCGCGCGCCCGAGCGCCGTGAGCAGCAGGTCGTTGACCTGCGTGCGGTAGGCAGCCGGTGCCGCCTTGAGCAGCGCCTGCGTGCGCGCGCGGTCGAGCTGCCACGCGATGCTGGCGCGGCGCGCCACGGTGTTCGCGCCCTCGGGCCGCGCGCAGGGCAGCGCGACCGGCACGTCGGCGAAGGCCTGCCAGTGCGCTAGTTCGCCATCCATCGCGGCAGCCTCGCCCTGCAACGAACGTGCCCAGGCTTGCAAGCTGGCGCTCTTCGGCGGCAGCACGACCGGGTGGCCATCGCGGCACTGCGCGTACGCAGTGGCCAGGTCGTCGAGCACGATGCGCCACGACACGCCATCGACCACGAGGTGGTGCGCCGCCAGCAGCAGGCGCCAGTCGCCGCCGGGCAGGCGGATGACCAGCGGGCGCAGCAGCGGCCCGTGCGCGAGGTCGAGGCTGCGCTGCGCCTCGTCGCACAGCGCGGCGATCTGCGCGGGGTTCGCTGCATCGCGCACCCAGAGCCATTCCTCGCGCCAGCGCGCCGGCAACGCTTCGTAGACCTGTCGCCAGCGGCCATCGCTTGCCTGATGGAAGCGCAGGCGAAAAGCATCGTGGTGCTGCACCACGGCCGCCAGCGCGGCTTCGAGCGCGGGCACCGCCAGCGGCTCGCGGCCTTGCAGCAGCAGCGACTGGTTCCAGTGGTGACGCTCGGGCATGTCGGCCTCGAAGAACGCAGCCTGGAACGGCAGCAGCGTCACCTCGCCTTCGGCGGCTGCCTGCTCGGCTTGCAGCGCTGCGCCCACGGGCTCGGCCACCACCGCTTGCCCGGCCACGGTCTGCCGCTCGAACATCTGGCGCGGCGTGAGCTTCCAGCCCGCCGTGCGCAGCCGCGACACGATCTGCAGGCTCAGGATCGAATCGCCGCCGAGTTCGAAGAAGTTGTCCTGCCGGCCCACGCGCGGAAGGCCGAGCACCTCGGCCCAGACCGTGGCGAGCGCCTGTTCGACCACGCCCTCGGGCGCCTCGTAGGCCTGCGCCTCGCTGCGTTCGGGCTTGGGCAGCGACTTGCGGTCGATCTTGCCGTTGGCGTTGAGCGGCAGGGCCGGCAGCACGCACAGCAGCGACGGCACCATGTACTCGGGCAGCACCTCGGCCAGGCGCGCCTTGAGCACGGCCACGTCCACCGCCGCACCGGGCTGCGGCGACACGTAGCCGATCAACCGCGTGCCACCCGGTCCTTCGTCGGCCACCACCACGGCCTCGCGCACCTGCGGTTGTGCCAGCAGCTGCGCCTCGATCTCGCCGAGCTCGATGCGAAAGCCCCGCACCTTCACCTGGTGGTCGATGCGGCCCAGGTAGGCCAGCTGGCCGTCGTCGCGCCAGCGCACGAGGTCGCCCGTGCGGTACAGCCGCTCGCCGGCGTCGCTGAAGGGGTCGGCGACAAAGCGCTCGGCCGTGAGGCCCAGCCGGTGCAGGTAGCCGCGCGCCAGGCCGATGCCGCCCAGGTACAGCTCGCCGCCCACGCCCGACGGCACCGGGTTCAGGCCCGCATCGAGCACGTAGGTCTTGCAGCCCGCGATGGGGCGGCCGATGGCGACGTGGTTCAGCCCGTCGGCGCGGCAGGTCCAGTGCGTCACGTCGATGGCCGCCTCGGTCGGGCCGTAGAGGTTGTACAGCCCCGCGCCCGGCAGGCGCTCGAACACCTTCGCCTGCGCCTCGGCGGGCAGCGCCTCGCCGCTGCAGACGATGCGCCGCAGGCTGGTGCAGGCCTCGATGCCGTCGTGCGCCAGGAAAGCCTGCAGCATCGAGGGCACGAAATGCAGCGTGGTCACGCCGTGCGTGCGGATCAGCTCGACCAGGCGTGCCGGCTCGCGGTGATCGCCAGGCGCAGCGACGACGAGGCGCGCGCCCTGCATCAGCGGCCAGAAGAACTCCCACACCGACACGTCGAAACCGAACGGCGTCTTCTGCAGCACGGCATCGCCCTCGTTCAACGCGTAGGCGTCCTGCATCCAGGCCAGGCGGTTGTACAGCGCGTTGTGGCGGTTGGCCGCGCCTTTGGGGCGGCCCGTGGAGCCCGAGGTGAAGATCACGTAGGCGAGGTTTTCGCCATGCAGTGCGACCTGCGGGCACGCGGTGGATTCGGCCGACAGGTCGAGCGCATCCAGCGCCAGCATTTGCACATGCGCCGCCACCGGCAGCGCCTCGCGCAGGTGCGACTGCGTGAGCAGCAGCGTCACCCCGCTGTCTTCCAGCATGTAGGCGATGCGTTCGCGCGGCAGCTCGGGGTCGATGGGCACATAGGCGCCGCCGGCCTTCAGGATCGCCAGCAGCCCCACGACCATCTCGAGGCTGCGCTCGGCGGCGATGCCCACGGGCATGTCGGGCCGCACACCGAGGCCGATCAGGCGGTGGGCCAGCGCGTTGGCGCGCGTGTCGAGTTCGCCATAGCGCAGCACCGTGTCGCCGAACACCAGCGCGACCACCTCGGGCCGCTCGCGCGCCTGCGCTTCGATCAGTCGGTGCACGGGCTGCGTGTAGGGGCGGTGCGTCAGGTTCTCGCTCCACGCACGCAGCCGCGCCTCGTCGTCCGCATCGGTGAGCACGAGGTTCGCGAGCACGCGATCGGGGTCGTCCGACATCGCCTGCAGCACGCGCTGGTAGGCGCGCACCAGGCGCTGCGCGGTCGTGGCGTCGAACAGGTCGGTGTTGTATTCGAGCCGGCCGCGCACGCCGTGCGGGTCGATGTAGAAGTCCAGCGACAGGTCGAACTTGGCGCCCGCATCGTCGAACTCTTCCAGCTCGGCGCGCACGCCCGCGAAGTCGAGCGCGACGGCCTCACCGGCCATCTGCACGCCGAACATGGACTGGAACAGCGGGCTGCGCGCGGGATCGCGGCGGTCCTTGCGGCTGGCCAGCAGCACCTCGAGCGGCAGGTCGGCATGGTCGAGTGCGGCCAGCGCGTCGGTGCGCACCTGCCGGCACACCTCGCGCAGCGTGCGCCGGGGCGCGAGCCGCGCGCGGAACACCTGCGTGGTGATGAAGAAGCCCAGCAGGTCCTGCACCTCTTCGCGGTGGCGCCCCGCGTTGGGCACGCCGATGGCGAAATCGTCCTGCCCGCTGCAGCGCGACAGCAGCACCTGCCAGGCCGCGAGCAGCACCACGAACGGCGTGCAGCGTTCGGCGCGGCAGAAGGTCTGCAGCGCTGCCGCCAGGGCCGGCGGCAGCTCGAAGCCGAGCGCGGTGCCGGCGAAGGTCTGCTGCGCGGGGCGCGCGCGGTCGGTCGGCAGGTCGAGCGAGGGCACCTCGTCGCCGAGGTGGCGGTTCCAGTGCGCGAGCTGCGGCGCGAGCGCCCCGCCCTGCACGCGGGCACGCTGCCACACGGCGAAGTCGGCGTACTGCACAGGCAGCGGCGGCAGCTGCACCGGGCCGTCGCTGCGCAGCGCCAGCGCGTAGGCCGCGCCAAGGTCGCGCGCCAGGATCGGGTTCGACCAGGCGTCGGACACGATGTGGTGCAGGCAGACGGCCAGCACATGCCGGTCGTCGGCCAACTTCGCGAGTCGTGCGACCAATGCGGGCGCGCGGCCCAGGTCGAACACATGCGTCGCGGTGCGGCGCACGAGCGCATCGACCGCGGCTTGCTGCGCGTCGGCGCCCTGGTCCGAAAGGTCGATGCGCTCCAGCGCGAACGGCACCTCGGCCTGCACCACCTGCATCGGCACGCCGTCGTGCTCGACGAAGTGCGTGCGCAGGATCGCGTGGCGCGCAACGACCGCCTGGAACGCGCGCGCCAGCGCATCGGCGTCGAGCGCGCCGGTCAGCCGGAACACGCGCGGCAGGTTGTAGGCCGTGAGCCCGGGCTCGAGCTTCTGCAGGAAGCACAGCTGCTCCTGCGCATACGACAGCGGCACCGCCTGGCCGTCGTGCACGGTGCGGGTGATCTCGTCCATGGCCCTGCTCATGCGGCCTCGCCCACGGATTCGTCGGCGAGGTCGCGCTGCCGGTGCGTCTGCGCCAGATTTTCGAGTGCGACCGCGTCGGCGCTCGCCTCGCGCAACACGGCGGCCAGCGCCGCCGGCGTCGGGTGATCGAACACCACGCCGGCCGCCACCTCGACCTGCAGCAGCTTGCGGATGCGAGCGACCAACTTGATGACCTGCAGCGAGTGGCCGCCGAGTTCGAAGAAGTCGTCTTCCACGCCGACCGGGCCGCTGCCCAGCAGCGTGGCCATGCCGTCGGCGAGCAGCGCTTCGAGCGCGTCGCGCGGGGCCTTCACTGCACGCTGCGGCGCTTCGGCCGGGGCCGAGGCCGCCAGCGCGAGCCGGTCGATCTTGCCGTTCGGCAGGCGCGCGAAGGCGCTCACGGCCGTGCAGCTCGCGGGCACCATGTGTGCGGGCAGCAACACGGCGAGTTGCTCGCGCAGCGCGCGGCCGTCGGCCGCCTCGCTGTCGCCGACGAAGAAGGCGGCGAGCGTGGTCGCGCCGGCTGCATCGGGCACGGCGAGCACGACCGCCTGGCGCACGCCGGGCCGCGCCAGCAGCGCCGCCTCGACCTCGGCCGGCTCGACGCGGTAACCGTGGACCTTCACCTGGTGGTCGGCGCGCCCCGCAAGCCGCAGGCCGCCTTCGGGCAGCACCCACGCGAGGTCGCCCGTGCGATAGAGGCGCTCACCGGCGCGGAACGAGTCCGCGACGAACACGTCAGCGTTCGCGCGGTTCAGGTAGCCGCGGCACAGCTGCGTCCCGCCGATGCAGACCTCGCCCAGACCGCCGGTCGGCACGAGGCCGCGCGACGCATCGAGCACGCGCACGCGGTTGTTCGCGAGCACGCGCGTCAGCGGCAGCTGCTCGGGCACGGGCGCGCCGGGTTCGACGGCATGCACCATGACGCCGACCGTGGCCTCGGTCGGCCCGTAGTGGTTGTAGATGGCGCACTGCGGCGCCAGCCGCGCGATGCGCTCGACCAGCGCGCGCGGCGCGGCCTCGCCGCCCAGCACCAGGGTGCGCGGCAGGCAGGGCGTGGCGCTTTCGAGCAGCGCCTCGAGGTGCGAGGGCACGATCTTCAGTGCGTCGATGGCGTGTGTGCGCATGAAGCGCGCGAAGGCCTCGGCGTCCTTGGCCTCGTGCGGCACCGCCACGACGAGGCAGGCGCCGTTGTGGAACGCGCCGAACAGTGCGGTGTTGCCCAGGTCGGCCGCGACCGAGCTGGTGAGCGCCCAGCGGCGGCAGGTGTCGAGCTGCATTGCGGTCGAAGCGGCTGCCACGTAGTTCTGCAGCTGGCCCTGCTCGACGGCCACGCCCTTGGGTGCGCCGGTGGAGCCGGAGGTGTAGAGCACGTAGGCGAGGTCGCTCGGTGCAGCGATGTGCGATGCGGCTTGTGCTTCGGGCAGCGTGCTCGCATCGGGCAATGCCGCGTCGATGGTGAAGATGGGCTTCGCATCGGCCAGCACCGCCGCGCGGCGCGCCTCGGGCCAGTCGGGGTCGAGCGGCAGGTAGGCGGCGCCCGCGCGCCAGACAGAGAGGATCGCCACCGGCAGGTCGAGCGCGCGCGGCAGGTTCAGCGCGACGATGGCGCCGGGCGTCACGCCCTGCCCTTGCAGCCAGCGGGCGACGCGGCCCGTGCGCTGGTCGAGTTCGCGGTAGCTCAGGCGCTGCTCGCCCGCTTCGAGTGCGGGCGCTTCGGGCGTCTCGGTGGCCCAGTGGGCGATGCGCTGCGTGACGGTCTGCGTGCCAACATCGGCCACGGCTTCTTGCGACTGCAACAGCAGCTCGCGCTCACGCGCGCCGACCAGCGGCAACGCGCCGAGTGCGGCGTCAGGGCGTTCGACGACGGCGCCCAGCAGGCAGAGGTACTGCATCAGCAGGCGCTGCGCCGCCACCTCGCTGTGGCACGCGGCATCGGCATGCACCGAGAGCGCAGCGCCGTCGGCGTCCCATGCGATCTGCAGGGCGAGTTCGAACGTCGGCACTGGCCCCGGCAATGCAGCCAGTTGCCATTGCGGATCGGCGCCGTGACGACGCGGCCGGTCGTGGCAGGCGAAGCCGACCGCGAGGTGCGTGGCAATGGGCGGTGCCTCGACGGCCCAGTACTCCTGCGCCTCGACATGCGCGGCCAGCGTGCCGTCGACGTTGTCGAACCAGTCGGCAAAGCGCGTCTCGGGCGCGGTCTCGACGATGAGCGGCAGCACCTTGTCGAACACGCCGACCGCACCCTGCATCGGCGGGTAGTCGCGGCGGCAGTCGTGCTGCCAGCCGGCGATGAAACGGCCGGTTCCGTCCAGGCGCGCGAGCAGCAGCCACCAGACGGCCTGCAGCAGCGTGTCAGGCTGTGCGCCCAGCGTGTCGGCGCAGGCGGCGATGCGGCCCGCCAACGTGGCATTGACGGATTCGTCAGCACGCACGCGCACAGCCTGCTGGGAGGCAGCAGCCTGCCGGCCGACGAGGCGCGGCGGCGTGGGCGAGGACGCCTGCGCGAGGTAGCGCTGCCAGTAAGCACGGCCCTCGGCAGCGTCTTCGCCATCGAGCAGATCCTGGCGCCAGGTCACGAAGCGCGCATACGGGAACACCTCGGCGGCATCGAAAGCGTGCGCGTCCGCAAAGGCCGTGGCGATCTGGTCGAACAGATGTTGCAGGCTGCCCCGGTCGCCAACCCAGGCATGCACGGAAAGCGCCAGCGTGTGGCGCGCCTCACCGGTGCGTGCGAGCCCGGCACGGACCATCTCGCCACGCGCGATGTCCAGCGGCGCGGCTTCCATGTTCGCCAGCCATTCGGTCAACCCAGACTCAGGCGCATCGCGCAGGTCCGCGTCCGCCCAGGCCAGCGGCGTCATCCCGTCGGTGTACTGCTGGCGCAGCCCCCGGTAGCCCGGCACCGCGCGGATGGCGCTGCACAGGGCGCCGTGCGCACCCAGCACACGCGCCACCACGTCGCGCAGGCGCGCGGCGTCGATTGCGCCCTCGATGTCGGCGCGCAGCAGCAGGCGCGGCGCATCGGCCTGCACCGCGCGTTGTTCGGGGCTCAGCGGGAAGGTCGTGTCGTCGAAGGGGTCGGTCATGGTCGTCATTTCGTTCAGGCGCCTTGTTCGTCGGCCAGGCGGGACTCGGTGCCGCGCGCGCCGTCGTCAAGTGCGGCGCGGTCGAACATCGCGCCCATCGCCACCACGATCTTTCGCAGGCCCTCGAAGGGGTCGCGTGCATGGGCGGCGAGCATGTTGTCGAGCATCACGACGTCGCCCTGGCGCCAGTCGAAGCGCACGGCGCAGGCCTCGTAGGCCTCGCCGACGATGGTCATGGTCTCGTCGGCGATGGGCGAGCCGTCGCCGTAGGTCACGTGGCGCGGCAGGCGCTCGACGCCGCCCATGGCCAGCAGGTCTTCGCGCACCTGCGCCTCGAGGCAGGCGACGTGGTGCAGCTGCACCTGGTTGAAGAACACGCGCTCGCCGGTGAGCGGGTGGCGGATCACGGCGGGACAGCGGGTGCGCGTCTGCAGCGTGTCGCCGTCGAACCAGCGCCATTCGATGCCGGCGGCGGCCAGGCGCGCCTCGACCTCTTCGCGGCGATCGGTCTTGTAAAAGTCCTGCCAGCTCACGTCCAGGCCGGGCGTGAAGGTGCGCACGTACTGCAGCCCCTTGCGCTCGAAGCCGGCGACCACCTCGGCCGGCAGGCGGCGCAGCATCTCGCGGCAGTCGACGATGGGCGTGGCGCCGCCCACGGGCGACGGCAGCTCGCAGAAGAACCACTGCTTGCGCGGCCAGCGGTCCAGGTGCGCGCTCTCGTTGTGGAACAGGATCATCTGGCGCTCGGGGTACGGCGTGGAGCGGTAGGTCTTCTTGCCGCCCTCCTTCTTCGGCAGGTCGCCGTAGCTGCCGTACAGCTCGGGCTCGATGGCCTCGGCAAAAGCTTCGAAGTCCTGCGGCGTCTTCAGGCCGAAGTCGCGGAACAGGATGCCGCCGTGCCTGGCGACCAGCATCTCGATGTAGTCGGCCTGGCCCTTGGCCCAGGCGACGGTGTCGAGCTCGGGGCTGGTGGCCTGCAGCACGATGGGAAATTCGGCACCGGGCTTCAGGAACGAGGTCTGCACGGCGGGCCGCGCGGCGGCGCGCACGGGGGCGCGGCCGGCGCCCAGGGCGTCGAGCTTTCCGAGTTTGCCGAGCTTGTTGTCCAGTTTCGAGGCGGGACGGACGTTGGGAGCGTTTGTCATGGCGATGGATTCCTCCGAGGGCATGGGGGCCAGCGCATCGATCGGCTGGCCAGGTGTGACGACGATCCGCTCCAGCAGCGCGTGCCACGAAGCGGTGAAGGTTTCGACGGTCTCCCGCCGGTAGAGGTCGGTGGCGAACACCCACTCGGCGGTGAGCGCGCCGTCGTGTTCGCTGGCGAACACCGCCAGGTCGAACTTGGATTCGTTCATCTGCTGGGGCAGCACCTGGACCTCGGCGCCTTCGATGGCAAACCGGATCCCGGGCGTGTTCTGGAGCACGAAGAGCACCTGCACCAGCGGGTTGCGGTCGCGCGCACGCGGCACGCCCGACAGCTCGACGATGCGGTCGAAAGGCATGTCCTGGTGGTCCATCGCGGCCAGGGTGTCGGCCTTGGTGGCGGCCAGCCATTGCGCGAAGTCGGTGCCTGCCTTCGCACGGCGCGAGCGCAGCGGCACCACGTTGACGAAGAAGCCGAGCAGCCCTTCGAGGTCGGGGTGGCCGCGGCCCGCGACATCGGTGCCAATGACGATGTCGTCGGCGCCCGAGGCCTGGTGGAAGAACAGGAAGAACGACGACAGCAGCAGCGTGAACAGCGAGGTGTCCGACGCGCGCGCGAGCGCGGCCAGCGACTGCGACAGCGCCGGCGACAGCGTGAGCCGCACCGAGTCTCCGGCATGCGTGGGCACAGAGGGGCGTTGGTGATCGGGCTTGATGCCCGAGGCCTGCGGTGCACCCGCCAGCCGCTCGCGCCAGAATGCGGCCTTCGGCGCGAAGCTTTCAGAGGCGAGCGCGTGCGCATACCAGGCGGCGTAGTCGGCGTACTGCACGGGCAGCGGCGCCAGTTGGAGCGGCTGGCCGCGCCGCGCACGCTCGTAGAACGCGGCCAGCTCGCGTGCGAACACGGCGATCGACCAGCCGTCGAACACGATGTGGTGCACCACGAGCACCAGCACATGCTCGCGCGTCGCCATGCGCACGACGGTGGCCTTGATCAGTGGACCTTCGGCCAGCGCGAGCGGTGCGCGCACCAGTTCGTCGAACAGCTGGCCGTAGCGCGCGCTGTCGTCGAGCGCGATCACGGGAATGTCGAGCGGCGCGCCGGAACGCACGACGGCCATGGGTTCGCCGTCGTCGTCCTCGGTGAACACGGTGCGCAGCACCTCGTGGCGCGCGACGATGGCGTCGATGGCGGCGCGCAGCGCGCGGATGTCGAGCTCGCCGTGCAGCGCGAGGCCGGCCGACATGTTGTAGGCCGCGCGGCCGCTGCGGTTGGTGGCGTCGGTGAGGCGGTCGACCAGCCAGAGGCGGCGCTGCATCGGCGACAGCGGCAGTGCGCCGCCGCGCGCGACGGGCGTGATCTCCATCGCGCTGCGCTGCGGCGCGGCGGCGGTCGAGACGACGCCGAGCCGCGCGGCCAGGCCGGCGATGGTCGGCGCCTTGAAGAACTCGCTGGGGTGCAGCTCGGTCGCGTAGCGCTTGCGCACGCGCGACAGCAGCTGGATGGCGACGAGCGAATCGCCGCCGAGTTCGAACAGGTTGTCGTCCACGCCGATGGGCGCGATGCCCAGGCGCTCGGTCCACAGCGCGGCAAGCGCGGTCTCGACCTCGCCCTGCGGCGCGACGAACGGGGTCTGCAGCGCGGGCCTCGGGTGCGCCGCGCCTGCGGCGGCGGCCGGTGCCTCGTCGCCGAGCAGGTCGAGCATGCCGTTGTCGAGCGGGCCCAGGCGCGTGGCCAGGTCGGCGGTCGAGATGACGGTCTGCGCGCGCGCCGGGCCGTTGACGATGCGCTCGAAGACGCGCGCGCCCTCCGGGCCGTCCATGCCGATGTCGTCGGGCACGTCCATGTGCGCGGCCATGCCGAGGCCGCGCCAGGCGTCCCAGTTGACCGAGAACACCGGGAACGCGCCGAGCCGCTCGTGCGCGACGGCCACGGCGTCGAGGTAGGCGTTGGCGGCGGCGTAGTCGCTCATGCCCAGGCCGCCGGCCACGCTGGAGATGGACGAGCACAGCAGCACGAAGTCCAGCGGCTGGCCGCGCAGCGCGTCGAGCAGCACGCGCGTGCCGCGCACCTTGGTTGCGAACACGGTGTCGACCTGCGCGCGCGTGCGCCCGGCCATCATGCCGCCGCCCGCATCGCCAGCGGCATGCACGACACCGTGCAGCGGGCCGAAGCGGGCATTGGCCTGCGCGAGGGCCGCGCGCATCGCGTCGGCATCGGACACGTCGGCCGACACGGTGAGCACCTGTGCGCCGAGCGCTTCGAGTTCGAGCAGTTGCTGCAGCCGCGCCTTCAGAGCGGCGGGCGTGCTGTCGGCCGCCACCAGCGCCGGCCATTCCGCGCGCGCCGGCAGCGCCGTGCGGCCCAGCAGCACCAGCCGCGCCTGCCAGTGCACGGCCAAGTGCTTCGCCAGCGCGAGGCCGACACCGCCCAGGCCGCCGGTGACAAGGTAGACGCCCTCGCGGCGCAGGCGCGGCTGCGCGGCAGCGGTCAGCGTCGCGGGTTCGTAGATCTTGATCCAGCGGTGCGCGCCGCGGTAGGCCACCAGCGGCTCACCGGGCTCGGCCTGCAGCGCCGCGGCCTCGGCCACGATCTGCGCGACCAGCCGGCCTTCGGCATCGCTTTCGGGCGCGGGCAGCACGACGTCGATCACGCGGCAATGCACGCGCGGGTATTCCTGGCCGATCACCTTGCCGATGCCGCGCAGCGTGGCCTTCTCGGGGCACAGCGGCTCGGCGCCGGTGACGTCTTCGAGCTGGTTGGCGACGACGGCCAGCGGCAGCGTGCGGTCGCCGGCTTCGAGCGACTGCACGAGCGCGAGCAGGCTGAAGAAGCTGCGTTCGAGCAGCTCGGCCTGCGGCTGCTGCGCGGGCGGCGCTTCGTCGAGGCTCCACAGGTGGTAGATGCCGGTGATGGCGCCGAAGTCGGCCGCGATCTCGCTCTGCAGGCGGGCATGGTCGTCGCGCGCGCCGGGGCGCAGCGTCCAGTGGCCGTGGGCCGTGCGCGCGAAGGCGCTGCCGCGCTCGGCCAGCACGACGGTGCGGCCCTGCGCGCGCAGCTGCCGCACGAGGTGGCCCGTGAGGCTGCGGCTGTCGCCGAGCACGAGCAGACAGCCGTCGGTCGATGCCGACGATGCGACGGCCAGCGGCTCCGTGCGCTGCCACGAGGGCACGTAGAACGCGTCGCCAGCCGGACGTTGCGCCACCTTCGCAGCGTTGGGCGCTTCGACCCAGTAACGGCGGCGCTGGAACGGATACGCCGGCAGCGGCACGCGCCGACGCGCAGCACCCGCGCGGCAGGCGGCCCAGTCGATGTCCACGCCCGCGACCCACAGCTGCGCCAGCGTCTGCGCGATCTGCTGCGCGTTGCGTGCCTGCTGCTGCGGATGCGCCTGGCTGGCGAGCACGCCGGCGGCGGTGTCGGCCAGCGGATGCTGGCGCGCCAGGCCCGCCAGCGTTTCGCCGGGGCCGACTTCGAGCAGCACGCGACCCGGCACCTGCAGCAAGGTGCCCACGCCGTCGGCGTACTGCACGGTGCCGCGCAGGTGGCGCGCCCAGTAGGCGGGGCTCATGGCCTCTTCGGGCGTGATGAGCTGGCCCGTGACGTTCGAGACGAAGGGGATCGTCGGCGGCCGGCGCGGCACCGAGGCGATGAGCGCTTCGAGCGGCGCGAGCAGCGGCTCGGTCATTGCCGAGTGCGAGGCGATCGACACATGCAGCCGGCGCGGCAGGTGGCCCGCCGCGCGCAGCCGTGCCTCGGCGGCCTCGACCGCCTCGCGCGGGCCGGAGATCACGCACAGCTGCTCGGCGTTGGCGGCGGCGAGGTCGCAGCCCGGCGCCAGGAAGGGCGCGAGCGCGGATTGCGACAACGGCACGGCGGTCATCGCGCCGGGCGGCATCGACTGCAGCAGGCGTCCGCGCAGGGCCGCGACGCGCAGCGCGTCTTCGAGGCGGAACACGCCCGCCAGGCAGGCGGCGACGTACTCGCCCAGGCTGTGGCCCATCATCACCGCGGGCCGCACGCCGCGGCGCATCCACCACTGCGCCATCGCGTAAGCGACGACGAAGAGCGCGGGTTGCGCGAGCGCGATGTCGAACAGCCGCGCGTCGGCTTCGGCCTCGCCGCCGGGCGCGGGGAACAGCACGGTGCGCAGGTCGAAGCCCAGTTCGGGCTCCAGCAGCGCGCAGCAGCGGTCGATGTCGTCCCGGAAGGCCGCGTCGTCCTCGTAGAGTGCGCGGCCCATCTGGGCGTGCTGCGTGCCGCCGCCGGGGAAGAGGAAGACCACCTCGGGCGCCTGTGCGGGTGCGGCGCGCACGGCCAGGCCCTCGCCCGCCGAGAGCAGCTGCACGGCCCCTTCGGCGTGGTCGGCCACGACGGCGCTCCGGTGCTCGAAGGCGCGGCGGCCGGACTGCAAGGTGTGGGCGATGTCGGTGAGCGGCAGTGCGGGGTGCGCGCGCAGGTGCTCGGCGAGTTGCTGCGCGGCCTGCCGCGTTGCGGTCGCGCTGCGGCTCGACAGCGGCAGCACTTGCCAGCCTGCCGTTGGTTCGGACGCAACAACGGGCGGCGCCTCTTCCAGCACGACGTGCACATTGGTGCCGCCGATGCCGAAGGAGCTGACACCCGCGCGGCGCGGCGTATCGCCCTCGGGCCACGGGAGCGCCTCGGTGTTCACGCGGAACGGGCTGTTCGCGAAATCGATCTGCGGGTTCGGTTGCTCGAAGTGCAGGCTTGGCGGCAGCGTGCGGTGGCGCAGCGCCAGCGTCGCCTTGATGAGCCCGGCCACGCCGGCTGCTGCGTCGAGGTGGCCGATGTTGGTCTTGACCGAGCCGATGGCGCAGTAGCCGCAGCGCCCGCCATCGCCGCCATCCGCACGGAAGGCCTGTGTGAGCGCGGCCAGCTCGATCGGGTCCCCCAGCGTGGTGCCGGTGCCGTGCGCCTCGACATAGCCGACCGTGTGCGCGGGCACGTCGGCCATCAGCTGCGCCGCGCGGATCGCGCCGGCCTGGCCTTGCACGCTCGGTGCGGTGAAGCCGATCTTGTCGGCACCGTCGTTGTTGGCGGCCGTGCCCTTGATGACGGCGTGGATGGTGTCGCCGTCGCGCAGCGCATCGGCCAGTCGGCGCAGCACGACGATGCCCGCGCCGCTGCCGATCACCGTGCCCGCGGCCTTGGCGTCGAAGGCGCGGCAGTGGCCGTCGGGCGAGAGGATGGCGCCGTTCTGGTAGCGGTAGCCGCCCTCCTGCAGCAGGTTGAGCCACACGCCGCCGGCCAGCGCCATGTCGCAGTCGTGGCTCAGCAGGCCCTGGCAGGCCAGGTGCACGGCCACCAGCGAAGTCGAGCATTCGGTCTGCACGCTCAGCGCCGGGCCGCGCAGGTCGAGCTTGTAGGCCACGCGCGTGCACAGCGAGCCGGCGGAGTTGCCGCTCATGAGGCCCAGCATGTCGGCGATGCCGGTGCCCGCGTCGATGCCGACGGCGGGCAGCAGGTGCTTCATGAGGTAGAGGTTGGGGCCGTCGCCCGCGTAGACGCCGACCGGCGCCCCGCCCTTCGGGCCATCACGCCCCACTGGCCAGCCCGCATGGTCCATCGCCTCCCAGGCGCATTCGAGAAAGATGCGCTGCTGCGGATCGAGGTGCTCGGCCTCGCGCGGCGAGTAGCCGAAGAAGCCGGCGTCGAAGCGGTCGAAGCCGTCGAACAGCACGCCGGCCTTCACGTAGTCGGGATCGGCCAGCGCGCGTTCGGGCACGCCGCGCGCGCGCAGTTCGTCGTCGCTGAAGACGGTGACCGACTCGACGCCGTCGCGGATGTTGCGCCAGAAGGCGTCCACGTCGGGCGCGCCGGGAAAGCGGCCGGCCATGCCGACGATGGCGATCTCGAGGCCCGTGGTGTCGGGGGCAGAAGGCAGGGTGTCGTCTTGCGCGTGCATCAGAGGGTTCTTTCCGTGGGTCGGCGGCGTTGCAGCAAGGCGGCGCGCTGCTGCTGCGCACGCTGTTTCGCCTGCGCGGCGTCGTCGGAGGCCGCGGCGGGGCTGCGCTCCTTCTGCTCGATGTGACGGGCGAGCGCGCCGACGGTCGGGTACTTGAAGAGGTCGACCACCGCCAGGCCCGGCTGCAGGCGGTCTTCCACCAGCCGGTGCATGCGGATCACGAGCAGCGAGTTGCCGCCGAGGTCGAAGAAGTTGTCGTGCAGGCCGACCTGCACGACCTTGAGCAGCTCGGCCCAGATCGCGGCCAGCGTCTGCGCGACGTCGCCGTGGGGAGCTTCGTAGCCTGGCGTGCCGGCTGCCGCCGGTGCGGGCAGCGCGCGGCGGTCCACCTTGCCGTTGGCGCCGAGCGGGAAGCTGTCGAGCACCATCAGCGCCGAGGGCACCATGTAGTCGGGCAACGCCTGCGCCAGCTGCGTCTTGAGCGTGGTCGCATCGAGCGATGCGTCTGCAGCGGGTGCGACGTAGGCGACGAGCGACGGGCCCGCTGCGCCCTCGTGCAGGCACACCAGCGCCGCGCGCACGCCGGGCTGCTCGCGCAAGCGCGCCTCGACTTCGCCGAGCTCGATGCGGAAGCCCCGCACCTTCACCTGGTGATCGAGCCGCTCGAGGTACTCGAGCTGCCCGTCGGCGCGCCAGCGCACGAGGTCGCCGGTGCGGTACAGGCGACCGCCCGCCCCGTCGAAGGGGTCGGCGACGAAGCGCTCGGCCGTCAGGGCCGAACGCCCGAGGTAGCCCCGCGCGAGGCCGTCGCCGCCGAGGTACAACTCGCCGGGCACGCCCTGCGGCACGGGCTGCAGGTCGGCGTCGAGCACATGGGCAGTGCGGCGGCCGACCGGGCGACCGATGGGGGCGTAGCCCTGCACGATGGCCTCGGCGTCGGCGGACCACAGGGTCGGCGTGATCACGGCTTCGGTCGGGCCGTAGGCGTTCACGACGCGTGCCGGGTGCAGCACGCGGCGAACCAGCGCGAGGTCTTCGCCGGTCCAGGCCTCGCCGCCGAAGAGCGCGAGGCGCACGGCGTGGTGGAACGGCGGCTGGTCCTGCAGCAGCTGGCGCGCGTAGGCCGGCGGCAGGTCGACCACGCTGACGCGGTGGCGTTGCAGCAGGACATCGAGTTCGCTGGCGAGCGAGCACCACTGCGGCTGCAGCACCAGTGCGGCGCCGGAGGTCAGCGGCAGCAGGCACTGCTCGATGGCGGCGTCGACGTGCGGCAGCGCGAACTGCAGCGAACGGTCGCTCGCCGTGAAGCCGCAGGTGTGGGCCATGGCCTGGAGGTGCATCGACAGCGCGCCGTGCGCGACCGCCACGCCCTTGGGGCGGCCAGTGGTGCCCGAGGTGTGGATCACGTAGGCCAGGTGGTGGTCGTGCAGCGCGAATTGCGGGGCCTCGTTCGATTCGTCGTCGAGCGATGCGTCATCGACCGTGATGCGCGTGACGGGTCCATTCACTGAGCTGTGGCTGCCGGTCAGCAGCAGCGCGGCGCCGCTGTCGGCCAACAGCTGCGACAGCCGTTGCGGCGGGTGCGAGGGGTCCATCGGCAGGTAGGTCCCGCCGGCTTTCAACACCGCGAGCAGGCTGACGACGCGATCGACCGAGGCATCGACGGCCACGGCGACCCGCGTGTCGGGCTGCACGCCGTGGCGCAGCAGGCGGTGCGCGAGGCGGTTGGCGCGGCGGTCGAGGGCGGCGTAGGAGAGCTCGGTGTCGCCGGCGATCAACGCGATGGCATCCGGTGCACGGCGGACGTGCGCCTCGAAAAGCCGGTGTGCGGGAGTCGCGGCGGATGCAGGCGACGGGCCCGTGCCCCAGGCGTGCAATTGCGCCTGCTCTTCGGCAGCGAGCCACGGCGCATCGCCGATGGCGCGGGCCGGGTCGGCCGTCAGCGCGTCGAGCAGCGCGCGGTAGTGCGTGGCCATGCGCGCGATGGTCTCCTCATCGAACAGCTCGGCCGCCGCGGTGAGGACCGCGCGCAGCTGGCCGTCGGCGCGCTCGCGGATGTCGAGCGCGAGTTCGCACTGCGCGGCGCTGTCGTCCATGCGGTACTCGTCGACCGCCAGGCCCGGCAGGCCGCGCAGCACGGCCGTGTCTTCGCGCAGCAGGTTGAACATCACCTGGAAGAGCGGGTTGTGGCTGAGGCTGCGCTGCGGCTGCAGGGCGTCCACGAGCTGTTCGAACGGCAGGTCCTGGTGCGCCTGTGCGCCGAGCGCGGCCTCGCGGGTCTGGGCCAGCAGTTGCGCGAACGGGGTGCGGCCGTTCAGCGTGGCGCGCAGCACCTGCGTGTTGACGAAGAAGCCGATGAGGCCCGTGGTCTCGGGGCGGTGGCGGTTCGCGACCGGCACGCCCACGCGCACATCGGGCTGGCCCGTGTAGCGATGCAGCAGCGCCTGGAAGCCCGCGAGCAGCACCATGAACAGCGTGGCGCCGTGCGCCTGCGCGGTGGCGTGCAGGCGGGCGACGAGGGCCGCGTCGAGGTCGAAAGCGTGCGAGGCCGCGCGGTAGTTCGCGACCGCATGGCGGGGGCGGTCCGTGGGCAAGGCCAGCACGGGGTGCGTGTCGCCGAGCTGGGCGCGCCAGTAGGTCAGTTGCCGTTCGGCCTCGCCCGCGGCGAGCCAGTCGCGTTGCCACGCGGCGTAGTCGGCGTACTGGATCAGTGGCGTGGCGAGCGACGGCGTTTCGCCCTTTGCGTGTGCGGCATAGGCGGCACCGAACTCGTCGAGCAACACCTGCAGCGACGCACCATCGGACACGATGTGGTGCGTGACGATCGCGAGGATGTGGTGCGCGTCGCCGAGCTGAAGCCACGCGGCACGCAGCACGGGGCCGGCCACGAGGTCGAAGGGCTCGACCTGCAGCGCGCGCGCCTGCGCGGCGGCGGCGCCTTCGCGTTCGTCGACCGGCAGTGCGCGCAGATCGATGTGGGCGAGCGCCAGCGGCGCCGTCGGCAGCACCTGCTGGCCGACCGTGCCGTCGGCCGCGGTGCGGAACACGGTGCGCAGGCTTTCGTGGCGCGCGAGCAGGCCTTCGAGTGCCGCCTTCATTGCGTCGGTATCCAGCACGCCCGACAGGCGCAGCGCCACGCCCACGTGGTAGGCGCTGTTCTGCGGATCGAGCTGCCAGAGGAACCACTGGCGCGCCTGCGCATGCGACAGCGCGAGCAGCCCGGTGCGGCGCTCGGCCGGCAGGGCCGGGATCGGTTGGTGCGCGCGGCGCTGGCCGAGCGCCCGCACGCGCCGCAGTTCGCGCGCGAGGTCGCCCAGGCGCGGCTGTTCGAACAGCGCACGCAGCGGGAAGTCGATGTCCCAGCGCTCGCCGATGCGCGCGGCCACCTGCGTGGCGGCGAGCGAGTTGCCGCCGTGGGTGAAGAAGTGCGCGTCGCGCGCCAGCGGCCGTTCGACAGGGCGGCGCAGCACCTCGTGCCAGATCGTGGCCAGGGCCTGCTCGACGTCGTCGAGTGCGGCTTCGGGTGTGTCGACTGCAGGGGCGCTGCCGCCCAGCACGAACGCGCCGTGTGCGTAGATCGCATAGGCGTCGGCCGTGCGATCGATCCAGCCCTGGCGGCAGGCGCCGCGCTGCAACTTGCCGCTCGTGGTCTTGGGCATGCCACCGGGGTTGAGCAGCATCACGACCGACAGCGGCTCGCCGCACTGCTCGCTCACAGCCGCGCTCAGCGCCTCGACCAGCACCTCGGGCCGCACCAGCTTCTGGATGCTGCGCGACACCTCGGCCGCGAAGCCGATGCCCTCGCCTTCCGGCCCCTCGACCGCGAAGGCCGCGACGCGGCCCTTGCGCACGGCCTCGACCTCGCGCTCCACTTCGCGCTCGATGTCCTGCGGATACAGGTTGTGGCCGCGCACGATGATCATGTCCTTGATGCGGCCGGCCACATAGAGCTGGCCGTCGTGCACGAAACCCAGGTCGCCGGTGCGCAGCCAGCGCGTGCCGTCGTGCTCGACGAAGGTCTGCTGCGACACCTCGGGCTTGTTCCAGTAGCCGCTGCCCAGGCTCGGGCCCGAGGCCCAGATTTCGCCGACGGCGCCATCGGCGCACACGCTCAGCGTGGCGGTATCGACGATGCGCACCGCATGGTGCGTCACGCTGCGGCCGCAGCCCACGAGCATGGCGCCGCCCTCGTCGCGCACCACGGCGCCTTGCGCCAGGCGCGCCTTGTCGAAGGCGTGCGCGACCATGCCGGCGCCGCGGTGCCCGCCGGTGACGAACAGCGTCGATTCGGCCAGGCCGTAGCAGGGGTACACCGCCTCGGCCGGAAAGCCCGCGGGCGCGAAGCGTTGCTGGAACGACCGCAGGGTGTCGGCGCGCACCGGCTCGGCGCCGGAGAACGCGAGGCGCCAGGACGACAGGTCGAGCCTTTGCAGCTGCGCGTCGGACACGCGATCCAGGCACAGGCGGTAGGCGAAGTCGGGCCCGCCGCTGACCGTGGCGCGCAGCCGCGACACGGCTTCGAGCCAGCGCACGGGGCGCTCGAGGAAGTAGCGCGGAGACATCAGCGCCACCACGGCGCCACGGTGCATCGGCTGCAGCAGGCCGCCGATGAGGCCCATGTCGTGGTTCAGCGGCAGCCAGGTGACGAAGGTGTCGCTCGTGCAGACCGAGAGGCCCTCTTCGATCGCGCGCATGTTCGCCATGAGGTTGGCGTGCGTGACCATGACGCCCTTGGGCGCCGAGGTGGAGCCGGAGGTGTATTGCAGGAACGCGATGTCGGTGGCGGCCGGCGTGTGCGGGCGCCATGCGTCGGCGCCGGCGGCGTCGATCTCGTCCACGGCGATGAGCGTGGCCTGCGCGAAGGCGCCGGCCACGCCCGCCATCGCGTCGCGGATGGCGGCGTGGGTCAGCACGCAGCAGGCGCCCGCGTCGGCGGCGATGCCTTCGAGCTTGCCCAGGTGGCGCCTGCGCGTGGACTCGGGCGGGAACACCGGCACGGCGACGAGGCCCGCGTAGAGGCAGGCGAAGAAACTGACAACGTAGTCGTCGCTGTTGTCCAGCATGATCAGTGCGCGGCCGCCGGGTGCGAAGGCCTGCTGCAGCTGCGCCGCGAGACCGCGCACGCGCGTGTCGAGCGTGCGGTAGCTGATGGGCGTGTCGAGTGCGGCGCCGTCGCGGTCGGTGATGGCGATCAATGCGATGTCGTCGGGGCGCTGCGCGGCGAGGCTGCGCAGGTGGGTCACGAAGTCCACGGGATGCATCGGGTTCACAGGGGTTGTTCCTTGGTGTGCCAGGCCAGCGCGGCGGCATAGCCCGGCGGCGCGGACAGCGCCATCGCTTCGATGCCGGCCCACGCGGGCACGGCGCAGTCGACGGCGAGCGCGCCATGGGCGTCGGGGTGGATGCCGACGCTTTGCAGGTGTTCGGCCATGCCAACGCCGGCGGCTTTCAACACAGCTTCCTTGCCGACCCAGCGTCGGTAGAAGGCGTGTGGCAGGTCGGCGTCGCTGCGGATTTCGCGCTGCTCGCGCGCGGTGAAGGCCATGGCGAGCAGCGCATCGGCGTCGGCCATGAGGTCGCGCGCGCAGGCTTCGATGTCGACGCCCACGCAGCGCACGCGCGCCGGGTCGGCCAGCGCGATGAGCGCGTGGTCGCCGGCGTGCGAGATGTTGAAGAGGGGCGCGGCGCTGTCGCCCGCTGCTTCGACGTAGGGTTTGCCGTGTGCGTCGGCACGCAGCGGCACGTCCGCCGGACGGCAGGCAAGGCGCTGCGCGATCAGGCGGCGCACGGCGGCGCGGGTGTGGGCGAAGCGCACGCGGTCGGCGCGGCGGGCAAAGCGATTGGCGCGGGCACATTCGTCGGGCGTGAGGTCGGCCCAGGCATCGCCATCGTTCGCCGCAAGGTCCAGGTCCAGGCGGTGCAACGCGATGCCCGGCGGCAACGGGTCATGCCAGGGCACGAGCCGCATCGACGCCTCCCGCCGTTATCACCGCCGGCGCAAGGTGCCGCGCCAGCGCGGCCAGCACGGAGGTCTCGTGCTGGCGGATGAAGAAGTGGCCGCCCTCGAACCAGTCGAGCGTGAAGCGCGCATGCGCGGTCTCGGCGGCCCAGGCCTGCATGCGCCACGGCGCGATGTCGTCCTGGCGGCCGGCCAGCACATGCAGCGGCACGGGCAGCGGCGCGGGGTCGGCGTGCACGAAGCTGCGGCACAGGCGGTAGTCGGCGCCAAGGGTGTCGAGCGTCATGCGCAGCAGCTCGGGGCAGTCGAACAGTTCGTCGGGCGTGCCGCCCTGCTTGCGCAGGTCGGCGATGAGGGCTGCGTCGTCGGTGATGCCGAGAAAGCGGTCGGGGTCGCGCTGCGAAGGTGCCGCGCTGCCGGAGACGATCAGCGCACTCGGCAACGGCCGGTGCTGCTGTCGCTGGTGCTGTGCCATGCCCCAGGCCAGCAAGGCGCCCATGCTGTGGCCGAAGAGCGCGTAGCGACCGCGCAGCACGCCTTCATGCTCGGCGCACAGCTGCGCGACCATGCGGTCGAAGCTGTCGACGAAGCGTTCGCCCAGGCGCCCGCCGCGGCCCGGCAACTCGACCGGCACGACCTCGATCCAGCGCGGCAGCGCACGCCGCCAGCGCAGGTACATGGTGGCGCTGGCGCCCGCGCAAGGCAGGCACAGCAGGGGCAGCGAGGCCTGCATGCGCGTCAGGCGGAGGTGGAGACGTTGTCGGTTGGCTGCTGCGCGGCCATCCAGTCGCGCAACGACTTGGGGCGCATGTCGGTCCACTGGGCTTCGACGTAGTCGAGCACGGTCTTCTTGTCGCCCTTGACGCCGTCGACGGCGGTCCAGCCGCCGGGCACGGCCTTCCAGTGCGGCCAGATGGAGTACTGCGCTTCGTGGTTGACGAGCACGATGAAGGTCTCGTCCTCGCGGTCGAAACAGCTGGTAGACATGGGCGGTCCTCTTGGTAAGTGCAATGACGGGCAGGGTTTGCCCTTGCGATACAAGACGCGCCGCGGGGCCGGGTGTTTAGTCCCGAGTGCATGAAAACCGCGCACGGCTGCGCCACGGCGGGGCCGCTCTACGAGCTGCGAAAAAAAGAGAGGGAGCGGGCTAGCGGGCCGTGTCTTCGGCGTCCGGCGAAGGGACGTCGTGCGCGGGCGGCACCAGGCCGACGAGCAGCCAGAGGCGGGCCGCTTCATCGTAAGCCTGGCGATGGGCGGGATCGGCGGCGAGCCAGTGCGCGAGCTCGGCGCTCGCGGCGGCGTCGAGCTCGCCCTCGCCGGCGTGCTGGCGGCGGACCCACGCCCAGGCGGTCTGCCAGGTGGGGTCGCTTTGCGTGTCGTTGGGGCTGCTCATCGGCGGCCATCGTAGCGCCGATGCGGTGCGTCGGAAAACTCAGGCGGCCTGCACGAGGTAGCGGCAGCTTTCGAGGGCCGCGTCGACGTCCTTGATCATGAAGTTCACGAGCGTGGCGGAGCAGCCCAGGCGCGTGGCGATCTCGCGCTGGGTCAGGCCACTGAGACGGTTGAGTTCGAACGCGAGGCGGGTGCGCGCCGGCAGCGCTTCGAGCACGCGGTCGATGGCCACCAGCGCCTGCCGGCCGCCGAGCACGCGGTCGGGCGCGTCGTTGCTGCTGGGCGGGCTCACGAGTTCGACGTCGTCGCAGTAGGTGCGGTAGCTGGCCTCCACGGAATGGTGGCGGTGGTAGTCGACCGCCACGTTGCGCACCACCTGGCAGCAGTAACCGAGCGGCTTGCGGACATCGCGCACCGAAGCGCCGTCGGCGAGCTTCAGGTAGGCGTCCTGCAGCACTTCGTCTGCGAGGTCAGCGGTGCGGACGATCTTTTGCGCGACGCGCTGGAGCTGGGCACGGTTCGCGATGAAGACCTCCCCCAGCGTGGGCGCGGACGGGGAAAGCGACAGATCCATGGGTACTCCTGAAGTGTTCAAGGGCAAAGATGCAAATAAGAACTATTACCATTTGATGACGCAAGAAGGCCCTGTTTTTCCCGGTGGCGCCTTCTCGTCTCTCTCCCTGTCTAGACGTTCGAGCGGCCGAAACCGAGACACCTAAAATTCCGCCCCTTACATCGCACCCGTACCCATGAACATCGTCGTCAACGAAGAACTCAAAGCCTATATCGATCCCTTGACGCCGGAGGAGTACGAAGCCCTCGAACGCAGCATCCTCACCGAAGGCTGCCGCGACGCGCTGGTGCTGTGGGGCGACGTGCTGGTGGACGGCCACAACCGCTACGGCATCTGCCAGAAGCACGGCCTGCCCTTTCAGACCGTGCAGAACACGCGCTTCAAGACGCTGCAGGACGTGCACCTGTGGATGATCGACCAGCACCTGGGCCGCCGCAGCATCTCGGACTACTTGCGCGGCGTGCTGGCGCTGCGCAAGAAGGACATCGTGGACGAGCGCCGCGCCCGCAGCACTGCCACCACCCCGACCACGGCGGACGATCCGCCCTTCGACGTCGACGACGCGCCAGCTTCGACCTCTTCTCCCTCCACTCCCGCTTCCGACGAGGCCCTGCCGCCGCCCGTGCCGCTGAACAGCCGCGAGGCCATCGCCCGCGCCGCACGCCTGAGCAGCAGCCAGGTCGTGATGATCGAGAAGATCCAGAAGCAGGCTGCGCCCGAACTGGTGGCGGCCGTGAAGTCAGGCGTGATCTCGATCAACACGGCCGCGGCCGTCGCCTCGCTACCCGCCGAAGAGCAGGTGACAGCCGCCAACGCCGGCAAGGACGAGCTCAAGCAGGCCGCCAAGCGCGTGCGCGAGGCCAAGCGCAAACCGCGCGAAGCGGCGCCCGAAACCGAAGAAGGCGCCGAACCGGCGGCGCTCGACGCCGTGCAGCAACTGCAACAGCGCGTGGCCGAGCTCACGGCCGAGAACGCGGACCTGCGCCGGCAAGTGGCCGAGCTGCAGGCCCAACTGGCGCACTGACGCCCCGGCGGGCGCCCTTCTCCCCGCCCGCCGCTTTCACCGCCCCCTCCCTGAAACCTCGCGCGCCGCGCTGCGGCCCGCGAGGCTTTGTCGCGTCCGCGACCCACTGAAAACAGTTGTTCGTAATCTTGTGTTTTTATTTGCAACAAGTGTTATATTTTTGACGCCACCTCCAAACAAACACTTTAGTTCTCCCAGCCAGCGTTGTGATCGGCGTCTCCGTCCAACTTCTTACAGTGAGTGCTTAAGTTGCAAAAAGAACGGCGATGCCGCCTCCAATCGGTGTTTTCGATGCGGTTGAACGCAACATCCCACAGCGGCCGGCCGATGGGCACGGTGGTGCGGAGGCTGCATGACGGCCGTTAACACCGTTCCCAAAAGTCAACGCGCCCTGCTGAGCTACAGCGTCGAAGGGCTGCCGCACCGCGAAGAAGTGCTGCTCAAGTCGCTGATCCGGCTGCTCGACCACCGCACGCACCAGAACTGGTCGTGGAAGGCCGAACAGGCCGACCTGCGGGTCGTCGGCGACCAGGTCGCCCTCGCAGCCGCCTCGCCCCAACCGGCGGTGCCCACGCTGACCGTCGCCCATGCCGACCCGCAACGCGGCCCGTTCCTGGCCCTGCCGCTGCACACCGATGCGCTGGAAGTGGTGCTCAACCGCCTCGGCGCGATGGTCGTCCACGCCCGCGGCCTGGGGCTGGCCATGACCGAGGTGCCGATCGGCGAGCACGAAGAGTTCCGCATGCTGCGCTGGCCGCCCGCGGCCGTGCTCGAGGCGCCGATCCGCCTGCGGCTGGCCACGCTGATGTCCAACCGGCCGGCGTCGGTGCTGTCGCTGCAGCAGCGCTCGCCCGCCACGCGCCAGGAGTGCGCGGATTTCCTGGCCGACCTGCAGCGCGCCGGCCTGCTCGAACGCGCCGCACCACCCGGCGCGCTGGTGGCGGCCTCGGCCCCCGACAGCGTCTTTCCCGACAGCCGCTTTCCGGCACCCGCCCGCGACACCGTGCAGCCCGGCCTGCTCGCACGCATCAGGAACCGACTCGGCTTGCTGCCGTCAGGCCCTCAATGACCGTAGAACACAAGATCCTCTTCACCGGCACCATGGGCGCCGGCAAAACCACGGCCATCGCCGGCGTGAGCGAGATCCCGCCCGTGAGCACCGACGTGCGCAACAGCGACACCTCGGTCGCCAAGGCCACCACCACGGTCGGCCTGGACTACGGCGAACTCACGCTCGACAACGGCGAGAAGCTGCGCCTGTACGGCACGCCCGGCCAGATGCGCTTCGACTTCATGTGGCGCATCCTGGGGCGCGGCGCGCTCGGCGTGGTGATCCTGGTGGACAACAGCCGCCCCGATCCGCTGGCCGACCTGGACATCTACCTGGACGGCTTCGCCGAACTCATCGCGCAGACCGCCTGCGTGGTGGCCGTGGGCCGCATGGAAACGCACCCGAGCCCCGGCATCGACGCCTACGCCCGGCGCATGGAGGCCAAGGGCGTCGTGTGCCCGGTGCTGCCGGCCAACGTCACCGATGCGCAGCAGGTCGTGCAGCTGCTGGAACTGCTCCTGCTCCAGCTCGAGGTCTGAACGCAGGACGCCCCCTCTTTTTCTCCTTTTCCTTCCATTCAGGCAGCAATGAACATCACTCCAAGAATCAGGCTTGCAGCGGAATCGGCCATCGACACCCTGATGCGCGAAATCAAGGGCGTGAAGGCCGTGGTGATCTCGACCGAAGACGGCCTGGAGCTGGCCGCGCGCGTCGAGAACACCGCGCAGGTCGCGCGCCTGTCGGCCATCGCCAGTTCGCTCGCCGCTTTGGGCGCCGTGGCCGGCGAGGAAAGCCAGCTGGGCCACTGCGACAACGTGGCGATCGAGGCCACGCACGGCCACATCCTGATGCTGCAGGCGCGGCATCCCGAGATGACGCTGATCGTGAGCGTGGTCACCAGCCGCGAAGCCATCATCGGCCAGGTCCTGTACTTCGCGAAACAGGCAACGCAGCTGCTGCAGCACGCCTGACGCCGGGCGCCGGCGCACCACACCCATTCGACACCGGCAGCCGCCCATCCCCTTCGCCCGGGTGGCCGCCGACTTTCAGGGGCGAGGACTAGGAAAGATTTCGATGGCAAATATCAAGCAATCCATGGACGAACTGATGACCTGCGACGGCGCCCTGTGCGCGGCGTTGGTCGATTCGAGCAGCGGCATGATCCTGGGCCAGATCGGCTCGGGCGTCGATCTCGAGGTGGCCGCCGCCGGCAACACCGAAGTGGTCCGCGCCAAGCTGCGCACCATGCGCGACCTCGGCCTGAACGACAGCATCGAAGACATGCTGATCACGCTCGGCAAGCAGTACCACATCATCCGCCCGATGCAGAAGAAGGAAGGCCTGTTCGTCTACCTGGTGCTGGACAAGACCAAGTCGAACCTGGCCATGGCACGCCGCAAGACGCTCGACGTCGAACAAGGCATGACGGTCTGAGAAGCCCGCCGCGTCCCGCGCGGCAGCTTCGCCGCGCGGACGCATCAGGCGCGCATCAAGCGCGCGTCAGCAACGTGTTCGACGGCAGCGTCTCGTCGAGCAGCTTGCGCGCCGTTTCCACGCCCGCCACCGGCAGCAGCGCCGCGTCGAGCAGGCCCACCTGCACCAGCACGCTCGCCTGGTCCCAGTAGATGTGCTCGTGGTAGAGCTTGTCGCCGCGGAACTTGATGACCGCGAGCAGCGGGATCTCCACGCGCTTTCCGGTGGGCGCCACGCCGGGCAGCATCCACGGGATCTCGGTGGTGTGGGTGAAGCAGAACAGCATCTCGTCGACCACCTGCGTCGCGCCCACGGTGCGCGAGATCGGCACCAGCGAGGTGTCGGGCGGGTTGCTGTTGACGAAGTGGTTCGTATAGAACGCGTGCAGGTTCTTGTAGCCCACGCCGCCGGTCATGGTCGGGATGTGGTTGACGTAGGGCTCGGCCACCATGGTGCCCATGGTGTCGTCGACGTTGCGGGTGCCGAACTCGTACTCGCAGTGCTTGTCCCACAGCGCGGCCAGGTCGTAGTTCGGGCCGATGGCCGACTTCAGCGCGGCCACGCTGCGCTCGTGCGCCATGAGCGCCGAGGCACGGTGGAAGTGCTCGCCGCCCACGCGCGCAAAGGCGTGGTCGACGCCGGGGTACACATGCACCTCGACGTTCGGCCGGCCACGCAGCGTCTGCACGATGCGGTCGCGCGCCTCGGGCGGGCAGAAGCCGTCGAGCTCCGCCACGTGCAGCGCCAGCTTGCAGCGGATGCGGTCGGCCTCGTCGAGCGCGGCGTCGATGCCCACGCCGTAGTAGCCCACGGCCACGTCCGCGTCGGTACGGCAGGCCGCCAGGTAGGCGAGCTTGCCGCCCAGGCAGAAGCCGAGCACGCCGACCTTGCCGCCGGGCACCTCGGGGCGCTGGCGCAGCGCGGTGATGGCGGCCTGCATGTCCTGCATGCCGAGCGCTTCGTCGAAGCCCTGGTACAGCGCGAAGGCGCGCTGCCAGTCGTCGGGCGTGTAGCCCAGCTGCACATCGGGCTCCTGGCGCCAGAACAGGTCGGGCACGAGCACCACGTAGCCTTCCTCGGCGTAGTAGTCGGCCACGTCGCGCATGGTCTTGTTGACGCCGAAGATTTCCTGCGCGAGCACGAGGCCCGGGCCGGTGCCGCCGCGCGGCAGGGCCAGGTAGGCGCCGAAGCTGCCGCTGCCGTCGGCGGCCTGGATGCGGATGTCTTGCGACGACGATGGGGATGCCTTGTTCTGCATGGGTGTGTGACTCCGTTCAATGCTCAAAGGTGGACGTGGGGAACCAGGGGCTCACTGTACGCATTCCGGATGGCGCGTCGTGACCTGGTAGTAGCCCGAGTGAAAAACCAGCGGCTCGCCGTCGAAGCGCTCGTAGCCCTCGACCTCGCCGATGAAGATCAGGTGGTCGCCGCCGTCGTACTGTCGCACGTTGCGGCACACGAAGCGCGCGAGCACGCCGTTGAGCAGCGGCACGCCGGCCGTGCCCTCGCAGCAGTCGACGCCGCCGAACTTGTCGGCCTGCGGTGTCGAGAACTGGCGCGACAGGTGATGTTGCGGCGCGGCCAGCACGTTGATCGCGAAGTGGCTCGCGCCGGTGAAGTCGGCCACGCTGGGCGCCTGCCGCGCCAGGCTCCACAGCACCAGCGGCGGGTCGAGCGACACCGACGAGAACGAGTTGGCCGTCATGCCCACGCGGCGCCCGTCGAGTGCGCGCGTGGTGATCACGGTGACACCGGTGCTGAACTGGCCCAGCGCCTTGCGGAAGTCGCGCCGGTCGAAGCGGTCGACCGCGGCCTCGCGCGCCTTCGCTTCGAGAAAGCGATCGGCCTCGGCCGCGTCGAACCACCAGGGCGCGAAATTGCGCGGGTCGTCGAAGCCGTTGACCACCGCGCTCGCCACGGCCGGCCTGTGCGTGGCGCTCTGCAGCAGCTTCTGCAGGTGCGGCGCGGGCGGCGTGAGCAGGCTGTGCGTCCAGTCGGTGGCCCAGCGGGCGTAGCCCTCCCAGTAGCGGTCGAAGGTCTGCTGCATCCACGCGGCGTCGAAGGGCGCGTCGCCGTGCTCGAGGATGCGCTTGAGGTAGATGTCGGCCGCCTTGGCCGCGTTGTTCGAGCCCTGCCCCGTGATCGGGTCGTTGAGCACCACCGCGTCGGCGAGCCCCAGCACCTGGCGGCCCGAGGGCAGCGTGGCCACCGGGTGGCGCACCACGGGCGTGACGCGGCCACGCAGCACGCCGTGGTCGTCGGTGAGCTCGATGTGTTCGCAGCGCTCGGCCTCCCACGGCAGGAAGGTGGCCAGGATCTGCTTGCTGCGCGCCAGGTGCTCCTGCGGCGTCTTCACGTCGTCCCAGCAATCCATCGGGCCGCCGGGCACGCCTTCGAACACCATGATCTCGCACGGGCCACTGGTGGTGAGCGCCGGGAACACGAAGTACTCGCCGACACCCGGAATGAGGTTGAAGCTCACGGCCGCGAACGGCTCGCGCGGGCGCATGCCCCTCACGTAGGTGAGCGCCAGCGCGCGCTGCGGCGCGTCGAAGGGCGAGCGCGCCGCGTCGCGCGGGAACAGCGCCGAGATCTCGCCCTTGCCGCTCGCGACGACCACGAGATCGTGCGTGCGCGCGCATTCTTCCAGCGTGTCGATGTCCGCGTCCTGGTGCACGAGGCGGCCGCCACGCGCCTCGAAGAGTTGCATCCACGCAGAGATCTTCAGGCGCTGATCGACCGACTGCGCGAGGCCGTCGAGCTTCGCCTCCCACGCGATGGCACGGCTGCCTTCGGGGCTGCGCACCGACATGCCGATGCCCTCGACCACCGGGCAGGTGTCGGCCCAGCTGTCGAGCCCCAGTTCGCGCTCGGTCTGCAGCGCGGTCTCGAACATGCACTGGCTGGACATCACCGGCCCGTCGAAGATCTCCTGCGCCGTGCGGTTCGCATACACCGTCACGGCGTACCCTTTGGCCCGCAGGCCCAGTGCGAGCTGCATGCCGGACTGGCCGGCGCCGACGATGGCCACGCGTCGTGTCATGGGCTGGCTCCGCCTACGCAGCCGCCGCGGCGGCCGCGCAGGTGTCGAGGTAGCGGTCGGCCTCCTGCGGGTCGGAGAACCACGGGAAGAAGGTGCGCGGATCGTCGAAGCCGTTGGCAATGGCGCTGGCCATCGGCGCCACGGCGCCGGCGCTGCCGAGCAGCTTGAGCACGTGCGGCGGCGGCGGTGCGAGCAGCATGTTGGTCCAGCGCGTGACCCACTGCGCGTAGCCGAACCAGTAACGGTCGAAAGTCTGTTGCATCCACGGCGCATCGGCCGCGCCCTCGCCGCGCGCCAGGATGCTTTTCAGGTAGGTGTCGGCGCACTTGGCCGCGTTGTTCGAACCTTGCCCGGTGATCGGGTCGTTGAGCACCACCACGTCGGCCAGGCCGAGCACCTTGCGGCCCGAAGGCAGCGTCGCGATGGGCTTGCGCACGGTGGGCGCGAAGCGGCCGGCGAGGATGCCGTTGTCGTCGGTGAGCTCGATGTCGGCGCAGCGCTCGGCCTCCCAGGGCGTGAAGGTGTCGAGGATCCACTTGCTGCGCGCCAGGTGCTCCTGCGGCGTCTTCACGTCGGCCCAGCAGTCCATCGGGCCGCCGGGCACGCCCTCGAACACCATGATCTCGCACGGGCCCGTGGTGGTGAGCGCCGGGAACACGAAGTACTCGCCCACGCCCGGAATGAGGTTGAAGCACACGGCCGAGTACGGCGTGCGCGGGCGCATGCCCTTCACGTAGGTGAGCGCCAGTGCGCGCTGCGGCTGGTCGTAGGTCGACTTGGCGGCGTCGCGCTCGAAGAGCTTGGAGATCTCGCCCTTGCCGCTGGCCACCAGCGTGAGGTCGTGGCTGCGGGTGCAGGCCTCGAGGTCGTCGATGCCGGCGTCCTTGAAGACCAGCTCGCCGCCCTTTTGCTGGAACAGCGCCATCCACGCCGGCACCTTCACGCGCTGGTCGACCGACTGCGCGCTCGAGTTCAGCCGCGCCGCCCATTCGATGGCCTTGGCGCCCTTCTGCTCGGGGTGCGGCACGGCGAAGCCGATGCCGTCCACCGTGGGACAGTCGCTGGCCCAATGGTCGAGCCCGAGGTCGCGCTCGACCTGCAGCGCGGTGTGGAACATGCACTGGCTCGACATGACCTTGCCGTGGCGGATGTCGTCCGCCGTGCGGTTGCTGTACATCGTGACCTCGTAGCCTGCGTCCAGCAGGCCCAGTCCCAGTTGCAGGCCCGACTGGCCTGCGCCGACGATGGCGATTCGCTTCATGGCTTGCTCCTTCTGTGTTGTCTCGTGGGGGTGTTGTTGTGGATGCCGATCAGGGTTCCATCAGGCGGGGAATGGCCGGCACGGCCTGCTCCGGGCCCATGGCGGAGTAGCCGCCGTCCACCGCATAGTCGGCGCCGGTGACGAAGCTCGCGTGCTCGGAGCACAGGAACAGCACCACCTGCGCCACCTCGTCGGGGTCGCCGACGCGCCCCAGCAGGTGGTAGGGCGCGGCCACACGGTCGGTGCGCGCGCGGTCGCCGCCGGTCAGCTGGTCCATCACGGCCGACCAGGTCCAGCCCGGCGAGACGCTGTTCACGCGGATGCGGTCGGGGGCGAGGTCCATCGCCATGTTGCGCGTGAGCTGCGCCATCGCGGCCTTGCTCACGGGGTAGAGCCAGCGCCCGGTCTGGGCCACGCGCGAGGAGATGCTGGTGAAGTTGACTACCGCCCCGCCGCCAGCCGCGACCATGTGCGGGTGCACCGCCTGCAGCATCGCGACGGCGCTGGCCACGTTCACGTTGAACGAGGTGAGCCAGTCGGCGCGCGGCGACTTGAAGCCGTCGTCCACGTACGAGCACGCCAGGTTCACCAGAAAGTGCACGCCGCCGTGGCGGGCCGCGGCCTCGTCGACGCAGGCCTTCACCTGGGCGTCGTCGGTGATGTCGGTGCGCACGAAGCGCACCCCGGCGCCCAGCGCGTCGGCCAGCGGCTGGCCCTTGTCGGCGTCGATGTCGGCGACGACCACCTTCACGCCCGCCGCGTGGAAGGCGCGCACCACGCCGGCGCCTATCAATGTCGAACCACCCGTGACGATGGCGCTTTTGCCTTCGAGTCCCTTGAACATGACGCTTGCTCTCCTCGGTTGAATCGCCGGTTCGGCGAATGGGCCAAAGGTAGAGCGCCGGGCCTCGCCGGCCGATCCCGAAAACGCAGGCGCTGTCCCTGTCGCGCAGGTTTTTTCGGGGGGTCCAAGGGACGGCCCGAATTGTGGGCTGGAAGGCTTTTTGCTACGGTCTGCCCGCTTCCCTATGGAAACCGCCACCGCCCCACGGCTGCCGCTGCAGCGTTACCGTTTGTTCGAGAGCCACGACATGGACGAGGCGCGCGAGAGCGTGGCCCGCGTGTTCTGCCCCCACGGCCTCACGATGCTGCGCCCGCGCACCGAACTGGACGCCTGCCACCACAGCGCGCGGCTGCACCGCGACGTGAGCCTCAATTACGTGCAGTACGGCCCCGGCGTCCAGATCGACCCTGGCTACCTGCAAGACTTCTTCTTGTTGCAGATTCCGTTGCGCGGCGGCGCCGACATCCGCTGCGGCGGCCAGCAGGTCGAGGCCACGCCGCGCGTCGCCTCGCTGCCCTCGCCCACCGAACTGCTGTCGATGCGCTGGGCCGACGACAGCCCGCACCTGATCGTGCGCATCGCGCGCGCGGCGCTGCTGTCGCGGCTCGAGGCGCTGCTGCAGGCGCCCGTGCGCCAGCACCTGGTGTTCGACCTCGGCGTGCCGCTGGACAACCCCGCGCTCGCACCGCTGGTGCATTTCATCGACTACCTGCGGCTCACGCTCGATGCCGGCAATGCGCTGCAAGGCGGCGGGCGCCTGGCCGAGCATGCCGAGGAGTACCTGATGTCGAGCCTGCTGATGTCGGCGGGCCACAACCACTCGCGCGCCCTGGCCGGCGACGCGCAGCGCCACCTGCTGCCGCGCGCGGTGCGCAAGGCACAGGAGTTCATGGCCGCGCACGCCGAGCAGCCGCTGTCGCTGGCCGACGTGTGCCGCGAGGCCGGCTGCAGCGCGCGCGCCCTGCAGCTCGCGTTCCGCCAGCATGCGGGCCAGGGACCGATGGAGTTCCTGCGCGAGCTGCGGCTGGACCGGGTGCGCGCCGAGCTGCAGGCCGCGTCCACGCAGACGGGCGTGCGCGACGTGGCGGAAAAATACGGCTTCCTTCACCTGGGCCATTTCGCGGCCCAGTACCGCGCGCGCTTCGGCGAGCGGCCTTCGGACACCCGCACGCGCCACGCACCGGCGGAACACTGACCCGGCGCGTCGGGCTCAGGCCCGGTCGCGGTGGTCGGCTTCGCCGTGCTTCCAGTAGCCCTTGGCGGTCAGGCGCGTGCGCGCCAGGCCCTGGTCGTTCAGGAAATGGGCGCGCAACGTGCGCACCACGCCCGACTCGCCCGCCAGCCAGATGTAACCGGGCCCCGCCGGCTGCGGCCGGTGCATCAGCTGTTGTTGAAGCGCCAGCCCCGGCTCGGCCGGATCGCCGGTGAGCCAGCAGGTGCGCAGCACGGCCTGGCTGCGGATCTCCTGCACATCGGCCGCCGTGGGCACTTCGACATAGGTCTTGAGGCGGATCTCCGGCCCGAGGCTCGCGGCAATCGACTGGATCGCAGGCAGCGCGGTCGCGTCGCCGGCCAGCATCACCCAGCGCGCGTCGTCCGGGAGCGCGAAGCCGCCGTCGCGCGGCCCGGCAAAGCCGATGCGCTCACCCGGCTGCGCCCGTGCCGCCCAGGCCGACGCAGGGCCTTCGTGGCCGCCGTCACCATGCAGCACGAAGTCCAGCTCGAGCGTGGCGGCAACGCGGTCGATGCGCCGCAGGGTGTAGGCGCGCCCATCGCCGCCGGGCACGAACACCTTCACCCAGGCGCCGGGTTGGTCGGCCGCCGCGTGGCGCAAGAAGGCCGCGACGTCCGGGCCGCCGAGGGTGATGCGGCGCATGTGCGGCGTCACGAGGCGACACTGGAGGACATGGGCTTCCAGCCGCGCACCGCGCTCGGGCGGGGCCGCCGCACTCGGTTGCGGGGATTGGAAGGCAGAGGGCAACGCACGCGGCGCGTGGGCCTCGAAGGCATGGGCAGTCATGGTGTGTGTCTGTCGAAGATGGCAGATGCTTGAATGCGAGCATTTGCTCGGTCGCCCCTAGAATACGAGCCATCACTCGCATTGAAAACTCGCATTCGGACCATCCGATGAAATCCCTTCCCCAGCCAAGAAAGGCGCCGCGCCAGGCGCGCTCCCAGCAGATGGTCGAGGTCATTCTGGAAGCCACGGCTCGCGTTCTGGGAGAACGCGGCTATGCCGGCACCAACACCAACGTGGTCGCCGAACGCGCCGGCGTGAGCGTGGGTTCGCTCTACCAGTACTTCCCGAACAAGGACTCGCTGATCACGGCGCTGCACGAGCGGCACGCCGCGCAGATGTACGCGGCCATCGACGACGTACTGGCCACATCGCGCGCGCGCAGCCTGCGCGGGCGCGTGCAGGCCATGGTGCGTGCACTGCTCGCGGCGCATGCGGTGTATCCCGAGCTGCATCGCGTGCTCGAAAAGGAATTTCCCTTCTTCGATGCGCCGCGCGAAGAGAGTGCGGCCGATCACGACATCTTCCGGCGCGTGCGCCAGCTGCTGGACGAGCACCGCCCCGAGCTCGCGCCGCGCAACCTCGACCTCGCCACCTGGGTGGTGCTGCAGATCATGGAGACGCTGGTGCATGCGGCCGTCATCGAACCGCCCGCGCAGTTCGAGCCGGCCGCGCTCGAGGCCTCGATCGTCGATGCGCTCATGGGCTATCTCTGCGGCCCGGCCGGGCGCTAAACAGTGGGATCTCATGCGTGAACCTCCAGGAAGACGGGGACAGACACGGAAACACGCCCCCTCCTGCGCATGACAAATGAAAAGGAAAAATGGGAAGCCCAACCGCGCATGCCCTGCACCGCGCGGCTCCAATCTGGCAAAGGTTGTGCGGGTACTGAACGGATTCGGCCGCATCCGGCCTAGACTCCCCCGCATGAACGCCCAGCCCTTCCTCCGCACCTTGACGTCCCGCCCCGGCGGTTGCACGCCTGCGTGGGCGCGGATGACAGCGGCGGCCCAGCAGACGCCCGCACATTCCTGAGCCCGGCGGTCCGCCTCTTTCCCCCTCTCTCTTTTCAGCGCAAACCATCGACCGCCGGGCACCTGCCCCGCGCGGCTGCGCCCCCGTCATCCGGGGTCGCGTTCGACTGGAGTGCGTCATGCATCATCATCAGGTTCAGCGGGAGCACGCCCTTCCCGGAGGCGGCGTCGCATCCAGCACGCCGTCTTTTCAATCCATCCTCGCCGTCACCGACCTGACGGCGCGCGGCAACCGCGCGGTCGAACGCGCCGCCCTGCTCGCGGCCGAACACGGCGCGCTGCTGAAGCTCGTGTACGCGCCCGCGGACCTCGCGCCGCTCGCGCACGCCGAGGCGGCGACCGCCCTCGCGGGGTTGGCCCGCGCCATGGCCACGCGCTTCGATGTGCTGGTCAAGCAGGTCGCGGGGCCTGGCGGCGGTCTCGCGCAGATCGTGGACGAGGCGCGCTACGTCGACCTCGTGGTGCTGAGCCACGAACGCGACCGCTCGCCCGCCGCCTTCTTCACCGGCCAGCCCGTGGAGCGCCTGCTGCGGCAGCTGCGCTGCCCGGTGCTCGTGACGCGGCTCGACACGCGCCTGCGCTACAGCCGCATCCTCGTGGCCGTCGACTTCACGCCCGCCTCGCGCGAGCTCGTGAGCCTGGCTCACGGACTGGACCCCGACGCCGCGCTGGAGCTGTTCCACGCACTCAACACGATGCACGAGAGCAAGCTGCGCTACGCCGAAGTGTCCGAACACGCCATCAAGACCTACCGCCACGACAGCATGCGACAGGCGCGCGAGCGGCTGTTCTCGCTCACCGACTCGTCCAGCGCGCGGCGCAACCGCGTGCTGTCGGCCATCGGCCGCGGCGACCCGGCGCGGCAGGCCACGGTGCAGCAGCAGCACGCGCGCGCCGAGCTGCTGGTGGTCGGCAAGCGCCGCGCCCATCCGCTGGCCGACTTCCTGTTCGGCAGCGTGGCGCAGCGTGTGCTGTGCTGGGCCACGGGCGACGTGCTGGTCGTGCCCGCCGACCGCCGCGCCGACACCCCGTCGCTCGTCATTTCGAGGAAGCTGCAAGATGTTCGCTGAAGACCCCCTCACCAAGTACCCGCTGCGCCAGTCGCTGCTGCCCGGCGCCGAAGGCCTGGCCGTCTTCGCCCAGCGCGGGCCGGTCGACTGGCTCTCGCGCCCCGACCAGTACGTGTTCATCTGCGAAGGACGCGGCGGCCGGATCTACGCGGCGAACGAGGCCGCGCTCGAAGAAGCCCAGCAGCTGATCCGGGACGCGCACGGCGACCAGGTCGTCTCGCGCGAACCCGAGATCCACACCTTCGTCGATCCCGCGCTCGACGCCGTGGTCGAGCCGATCATGTTCCTGCGCCTGAAGAGCCCGCGCGCCTACGCCACCGTGCTGCGCGACGAACTCGACCGGCGCCGCGCGGACGTGAAGGAAGAAGACCTGCAGCGCCACGACGTCGTGATCCGCGCCGAGGTGCGGCTGGCCGACCTCATGGGCTACGCGAAGTCGGCACTGGCGATGTCGAACGGCTCGGCGGTGATCTGGAACTGGCTGCTGCGGTACGGGATGGCCTGAGGGCTGCGGCCGGGCGCCTCTTCCCCTCCCACAAACCCGGTAGCCGGATTTCGGCCGGCGCGGCTAGATTTGCGGCATGGCCGACAACCCGCTGCTCCTCTTCTTCACGATGACCGAGAAATTCTCGGACCACCTGACCGCGACCGGCGCCTATCCGGAGAAGTTCGTGCTGAACCTGGCGCAGCACGACACCTACCTGCGCGACGTGGCGCTCTTCAACGCGGGCCGCCAGCGCCCCCTGGACCCGGCCTTGCACATGGGCATCCGCATCGAGATCGATGCGGCCTCGCCGGGTGTGATGGTGGCCTCCGACGGCACGCAGGTCCTGCTGCTGGGGTAGCGCTGCGCCTGAACTCGCGCAACCTGGGAAGGCGCGAACCGGTCAATGACCGGACAGGGCGCCCGATCAAAACCGGCGCACCGCCAGACAAAGGCGGCTGACGAGATCCTCCGCAGAATCGGACTCCCCTCGGAGCGACGCGCATCGCCAAGCGTCGATCGAAGTCCAAATGAACCTGAATCTGGGAACTGCTGCGTTCTTCACGGCGCTGGCGGAGTTTGTCCTTGCCGCCGGCATGCTGGCGCTGTGGGCGAAGGGACGCGCGCGCTATCTGCTGGTCTGGGGCGTCGGCTTCCTTGTGTTCGGGATCGGCGCTTTGCTGCTCATCCTGCGCGACAGTATCCCGGACTTCTTCTCCATCCTCCTCGGGAATTTCCTCACGACACTGAGTTCGGTCCTGTTCTACGTGGGCATCTGCCTGTTCTTCGATCGGCGCCGCGCGTGGCTGCCCTGGATGGCGGGGGTACTGGCCGTGGAAGTGGCCTTGCTGGCCTGCTTCTCCTATGTCAGGTACGACACCTCGGCCCGTGTCTACGTGTACGGCGCGGCCCAGTCGGCGATCGCCCTGATGACCCTCCAGGCACTGTGCACGATGGGTCGTGGGCGCGGGGCAAACAGCAACCCCGAAGTGGTCGTCGTCGCCTTGCTGGCGTTGCTGGTCCATAGTGCACGCTTGGTCGGCACGCCCTTCTTTCCCGTGCCACAGGATTTTCTGGCGTCGGGCAATTTCCAGACCCTGCTGGCCTTCGGCTTGAAGCTGACCCACATCGGCTACGCGCTCGCGTTCGGCAACATGCACGCTGCCGCCTTGCATGCCGATCTGCGCGCGGCCCTCGCCCACATCGAGGCCAAGGCCCATCAGAAAGTCGAGATCCTGGGCTACATCGGCCACGACCTGCGCGCACCGCTTGCGACGATCGGCGGGTACGCGTCTCTCCTGCTCGCCGATGCGCACGACACGCAGCGCAAGCATCTGCTGACCATCCAGCGCAGCGTCAAGTACCAGCTCCACCTGATCGACGAACTGCTGGAGTACGCCAAGGCAGAGCTGCAACCGCTGACGGTCCACCCCGTCACCACCGACCTGCCGCGCCTGCTGGACGACATTTCCGACTACGCCGTCGCTCTGTGCGCGCAGCGGAACAACCGCTTTCGCTACCGCCCTTCCGAGCGAATGCCCCGAGAGATCGGCCTGGACGGAAAGCGCATGCAGCAAGTGCTGCTGAACCTGCTGTCCAACGCCGCCAAGTTCACGCGCGACGGTGTGGTGACCTTGTCGGTCACGGCCCGGCCCCAAGGGCGCGCCTGTGTCTTGAGCTTCGCGGTCAGTGACACCGGGATCGGCATCGACATGAGCCGCAACGTCGACATCTTTGGCGCCTTCCAGCAGATGCACCCCGCGAGCGGCAGCACGGGATTGGGCCTGTTCATCGCACAGCGCATCGTCTCGGCCATGGGCGGAACGCTGGGCGTGGCCAGCGTGGCCGGTCAGGGTGCGACGTTCTCCTTCACGCTGTCGGTGCCGGTCGATGCCTCCGAAGCGGACTGGCCCGTCGTCGCGCAGCGGGAGACCGCGCCTGGCGAAGCGTCACCGGCGCCCGCGATGCCCCGAGATGCCATGCCGGAGGATCGCGCCCTGGACGAACTCGCCAGCCTGGCGCTTGAGGGCCGCGTCACGGACATCGAGCACTGGATCGCACGCCACGCCGACGAAGCCGCCTACGCGCCGTTCCTGGCTCTGCTTGCCGACCTGCTGGAGCGGTTGGACCTGCGCGGGATTCACGCGCTGGTGAACCGCCCCGCCCCGTCCTAGATATGCAGTGCCGCCAGCGCGCCGATCGCCACGCCCGCGACGGCCACGCCGTACATGGCGCGCTCCAGCCATTTCTTCCGGGTGAGCAGCGCAATGGCCGCCAGCGCAATGGAGACCTGCAGCACGGTGGTGGCCTGCGCCCAGCGGTGGTGCTGGTGCATCTGCGTCTCGGATTGCGCGTCCCAGCGGCTGGCCTCGTCCTCCAGCTTCTTGGCGGCGGCCTGGATCTCGGTCTTCTCCTGCTCGTAGCGGGTGACCTTCACCTGCCAGCCCTGGCGACGGCCGTCGTCGGTGGCGGTGTCGCGTGCGAACTCCGCCAGCGCCTGCTTGGTGCTCTTCGACTGGAAGTAATTCCACTGGTTCGAAGCCTCGGTCTTCTTGATGGCCGCGTTGTTCTTGTAGAGGCCGGCGTTGGCCTGCGTGGCCCCGCCCATGTACGCGAAGATCGCGCCCGCCGTCGCAATGGCGGCGGTGCTCACGGCGATCTTTCCTGTCGTGCTCATGCCCTTGCCTGAAGAGGCGGCACCGTCATGGCCGTGGTCGTGGCCGCCGGAGGCGGCATGTTCGAGTTCGTGATCGTGCGGACCATGCACGTGAAAGCCGTGTCCTGACATGAAGTTCTTCTAGGCGTTGTTGTTGGAAATCTGGAGGGCGCGCGAGTATGCCCGGACTTCATGCGTCGATGACTCGGGGAAAGTCCTGTCGGCTCTGCGGGTGCGCAGGGCTCGCAGGCAACCACCGTGAGCGCGTGGCTGCGCTCCGGAAACGTGCTGCGCTCAGGTCAACCGCGCGTGCGTGCGAGCCGGGCCTGGCAGCAGATCACTGATGCCAGGCCCGGCAGATTCGCAGGGATCGACGTTCCCGATGTCAGTCGCGATCCTCGTAGTAGCGACGGTGCTGCTCGCGCTCCCACTGCCGACGACGCCATTCACGGCGCTCTGCGCGGCGTTCCTCCCAGCGTTGCGCGCGACGCTCTTCCCAACGGGATTCAGGCTCGTAGTAGACAGGTGCCGGGGCGGAGTAGACCGGCTGCGCGGGCTGGTAGTAGGTCGGGGAGGGCCTCGAATAGACAGGCGCCGGCTCGTAATAGACCGGTGCGGGCTCGCTCACGACCACGCCAGGCAGGTTGACGCCAATGGACCAGCTGGTGGCTGCACTGGCCGATGCGGCGGTGAACAAGGCTGCGGCAGCAACGAGACCTGCGAAACCCAGCTTGAGAGTGGCTCGGGGGAAAGTCATTTCATCTCCTGGAGGGCGAGAAATAGCCCTGATGCACAACCAACGCCTGGCCTTGCGGCGCCGCGTACATCGCCATGGTGAAGAACGTTCCCAAATGTCACGCTGCCGGCTGGTAGTGGTGGGGTTAGCCGGAATCCCTGGAACAAATGCCAATCCGCGCCCAAGCCCCGGAGCAAAACAAAAAGCCCCAGTAGCAGAACTGCTACTGGGGCTTGTGTGTGGCGGAGTGGACGGCCGCCAAATTATAAATCCAGCACTACCCAATAGCAACCAGCAAAGTACAAAAAGCTTTTGGCTGCAAGCACTTACAAAAAACCTGTCGCCCAACAAGGGCCAGCCGCATTTATTGGCGTCCAGTCTAAAAAATGGGCAAAAGCATAGGCATGTTTTTAGGGCTGCATTTGGTAAAATTCCTCTACCGAATTGCGCCACAAAGGGCACACGCCCAACAAGGCACAGCTACGCCCAAAACATGACCCGCCATAATCTTTTAACCATCACAAGCATCCGAAGCAAAGCCAAAAAACCCGGCTATCACCTTGATGGCCGGGGCCTGTACCTCCGGGTGGCTCCTGGGGGCAGCCAAGCCTGGATCCTACGCTACAGCTTCCTCGGGCGCACCCGTGACATGGGGCTCGGGTCCTTGGCTGACGTGAGCTTGGCACGCGCTCGTGAACGCGCCCAAGAGCACCGAATTCAAATCGCCGAAGGTATAGACCCTATTCACCACCGCGAGCAACAGAAAATCGAATTGAAAGCAGCCAGCATCAAATTGGAGCAGGCCAGCGTGACCTTCAAGGCCTGCGCCGAGGAATATCACAAGGAGCACGCCGACGATTGGAAAAATGAAAAGCACCGAGACCAGTGGATCAATACGCTGAAAACCTATGCCTTTCCGAATTTCGGACAGACGCCAATTTTCGAAGTCGGAAAACCTGAAATTCTCAAGGCGCTGAAGCCGATTTGGAAAGAGAAAGCTGAAACGGCTGACCGAGTTTTCCAGCGGATTCGCAAAGTGATGAATTTCGGTGCAGCCAAAGACTATTGCCGTGGCGTCGATAGCGAGTTCTGGGAGCAGGTCAGGATCGCACTGGGCGCCAACGAGAAGGCTCGCAGGGTCGAGCACCACCCGTCCTGCCCGCATCCGCTGATCGGTGCGCTGCTCGCCCAGGTGCACGCCAGCACGGCAACCAGCACAGTGCAGCTGGCATTCGAGTTCGGCGTGTTGACGGCCGCCCGTTCGGGCGAAATTCGCGGCGCCCGCTGGTCGGAGTTCGATGCCTCGCTCAGCAACTGGACGATCCCCCCGGAACGCATGAAGGCCGGGCGCGAGCACCGAGTGCCCTTGTCGAGCCGGGCCACCGAAGTGCTGCGCGCGGCGCTCGCCTTGCAGGCCGAACGGGAAGCAGAAGGTCGCACTTCAGTGGGCTATGCCGATACCGACGAACTGGTGTTCCCCTCGCCTCGCGGCAAGACCTACAGCGACATGGTGTTCACGCAGCTGCTGCGCCGCCTCGAACAGCCGTACACCATGCACGGCTTTCGCGCCACCTTCCGCACCTGGGGCATGGACCACACCGAGTACCCCGCCGAGATGCTTGAGTTCGCGCTGGCGCATCTGGTGGGCGACCAGACAGTACGCGCTTACGCTCGCAGCGACATGGTAGAGAAGCGCAGGCAGCTGATGGAAGACTGGGCTACCTACATCCAGGCCAGCAGCCGAACAGGGGACTCTCAATCCGTAGGTCGAGTGTTCGAGTCACTCAGGGCCCACCACCAACAAGCGCAGTAATGCTGAACCGCCCGCTATCTTTCAGGTAGCGGGCATTTTTTATTGCGGCCCAATATGAGACGCGATATGCGACACGTCTCATATCCAGTGCTGCGACATGGCCGCTCTGCACATACGATGCGCCGATGTGGAAGCCCGACTCTCGAACCCTACACGGGGTCAACGTCTACATAGGCGCTGCGATACTCGGGCCAATGACCCAATCACCGAAAAAGAATCTCTCCAAGGACATGGAGATGTTGGATGCAACGCTCGTTTATGCCCTGCACAACGAAACTTTGGGAACGATCCATGTTCACTACGAGACTATGGCAACCGAGGACTTGGACGGGCCGTACCTACACGCGGCCTATCTCGGCGCCACTGAGCCATCCGCGGAAATTCAGATCGAGTTTTTGCCCGGGTTGGTAGCCTATTGCGTCTGGTCAGTCACCGAGCACGGTGGCCGCAAGCTGTTTGAGCCAACGGTGCCTCCCGCCCTGATGCGCGAGGTCGTCCGCGAACGATTTGGGAAAGCCGTGAAGTTGCGGGTGCCGACTCAGGAAAGCAACTCTGTGTAGTACAAAGGAAAGGCCCCGCTCAAGCGAACCCGGCGGGTGAAGCGTTCGCAATGAGGCAAACGTGGAGACAACTGCTGGTTGCAGGGGCAGATTCGAACCGCCGACAGCCGGGATATGAACCCGGTGATCTACCGCCTGATCCACCCTGCGGTGGGCCAATGATTCCGTGGTTCGCGTGAACCGTGAAACCCTACAGGGGGGCCGCTGCTTCCGGCGGCTGGGCCTCCTTCTTCAGAGCGCGCGCCTCTTCCTCTGTCAATCCTGGGAGCTGGACCGACTCCACGATCACGGTGCCGGCGGCGATGATCTTGTTGACGCGATCATCGATGTCTGCGAAGTAGCGAGTGCCGTGGACCGCCGTCCCCTCGACCAGCTGCCGATGTGAAGGTGCAAGCAGGAAGGCAACCGAAAACGCGTCTCGCGCCTGCGGCTCTAAATACAGGCAGTTCTCGTTCCACCATTTATGGCACTCGGCAACGACGGTGGTCATGTCGCCATCCCATAGGACGGCAAGCAGCCGACGCCACAGCGTGAATGCCTGTTGATGCGCCGCGAGTCTCTTATCGACAGCCGCAACTCGCAGTTGGTGCTTGGCCTTGAATTCCTCGACCAACATGGCGCGTTCGGCCTTGAACTGCTCCACGAGCATCATGTATTCGTTCTTGACGCCTTCGATCTGGCGCGTGATCGCCGCGATGTCCTCCTTGTCGGCAAGGTTCTGCCCCTTCTTTCCCAAGTAGGCGGGAAAGAAGGAACGAACGAGGTTGACGACCAGCAGCATTACCAGGGCGATCAACCAACCACGCAGCTCACCATCCGTCATTTCAGTTTCCTTCGACTGTTGTTCCGTACCGCGCTGACACGACACCGCGACAGACGGCCAGCAGCGGATTCTGCCCCTCCATCCATCCGCCCCCCGCCCCTCCGGAAAGCGCGCCCCTCGCAAACAATGAGCGCTCGGCGCTGCGTGACTACCTGCAGGATTTAACTGCTGAAGCGCTGCAGTTCAGGGGCGAACTAGCGGCGGCGGACAACGACGACGCGGCGCGCGACGCGTTGTTGCTCGCACTCTCAGGACGTTCCTTACGTCGTGCCAATGTCCTCGGCAAGGCTTGGGCTGTCGACCGAATCGATCTCTAGTTCCTCGATGGCGTCCTCAATTTCATCGCCTGCCTGATAGTCGCTTGCCACAACGACGCGGAGTGCACCCGAGACGCTCAGTTCCGCCTCTTCTTCGGCCTCGACGACATAGTCGTTGTGTTGACTGTAGGTCGCGCCACGGCTTTCGATCTCTTCAACATCCCACTTCGGAACGTAGTAGCTGATACTGAAATAGCCGGTGGCTTGAAACGGAACAATGTAGATCGAGTTGCCGTGGTAGGCCGCTTGCTCCCACTCGAATTCGACGTTATCCAGGTCGCCAAACATCGCGATGTAGGCTTCGCGGTCGTCACCCGGAATGCTCGGCGAATTAAATGTCGTTGTCGCGAGGCTTTCGCCGCCGTGCAACGAAACGTAGGACGTCAGAGCGTTTGGGTCTTTGAGGCTCAATTGCTTCAACCCTTCGATGATCGCTTTGGGTGAAAACACTTCTGCTTCTGCCCAGCTAGTCGCAGTCGCTGTAGCTTGAACTTCGGCCTCATGCGCTGCCTTCTTGGGAGCTTCGTCCTCGACGATCAAGGTCTGCACTACATCCGAAGCGATGAGTTCCTTGAGGTTCTGAAAAACCGTCACCCCATCAACGCTGCTGCATGCTTCCTTAAGCCTTCCGTCAGAGCAAACCAGCACAAGCGGGCCTTCGGCCACAAGCTGCAACAACGATTGATAGATCATCGCGTCAGGCAAATCCTTGCGCTCTTTCGCAGCTTTGAACGGCTTGCCCGCCGTGAAGTACGCGTCCATCGCGGCCAGTACATGATCCCCCGACAGCGGCAGGTGTTTTACCCCATGCACTTTCGTCCAGTCATCGAACGACGCGGCCGAGGCTTGTACTACCTCTTCCTTTTTGGTTTCGAGATTCTTGACTAGGTCGTCAATTGCCGCCTTGATGTCTGCAGGCACGGCGCGTTCAAGCAATTCACTTGCGGCCTTCCTGAACTTCGCAAGAGCGTCGGCGCCGTCTACGTTGAGTTGGGTCTCAAACTCGCGCCGCACGATCTCTGGCAGAACGATCTCGATTTTCCCTGCCGTGCACAGATGGCCCAGGGTTTTGAACTCTTGGCTTCGGCGGAAAGTATCGCTGCGGAAAATATTGGTATCTAAAACGACGCGTAGCGGCATGAGCCTAGGATACCTGTCGTTGCGATCGGCGTCCGATTGGAAAGCCGGCCAGCAACAACATCGGAGCGGCCAAGCGCCAGCGTGTCTGACACTGTCCGCCAATTTGGCATGGGCTAAACGGTAAGGATGCGTTCCCCCGCCATTGGAAGTAGTGCCAACAACCAAGGACATGGCCGTCCCGGCGTTGGAGCGCGTCCTGGCGCAGGCCGAGAAGGCCGCGTGCGTAGCGCGCCGCAGCGGCGTCGACTACCCCCAAGGACACGCGGCCCGAGGCTCGCGAAGTGCGTGCGCTCTGGCAGCTCCCCCATGCCCTGGGCCAAGTCAAGACCTCGTCCGAGGCTGCCTGGCGACCCACGTGAACGCATCGTCTTTCGGCCACTAAAGCTGACACCGTAGACGAGGTTGCGCTTGCATGCGCGGCCATTGGCGACGTTGCGCGGCCTCAAAAGCTTTGCTACATTTAGCCCCCCGTTCCCCGAAGTTCCCGTAGCTACTGCTGCTGGCGACTTTGGCGGCTGGCGCTCCCAGCGGAAGAACGGGCTCCTTTACCTTTCTCCCTTTACCGAAGTTCTCTTACTGGATCGATTGCGGGTTCTCCCTTCGATCTGCCGGATCAACGTGGGCTACCCCCATCCGAGGTCCTTATTGGCTCGATATGGATGCATCCATTCGGCCGGAAAACCAGTAACTAGTAACTCGCTGTGGGGGAGCGCCCCCGAAGCATTTTCGGAAAGCACATGGTAAAGAAAATTCTCGATGGCCTACCGTCGCAGCACTCTGCTGTCGACGTGCACCAAGGCAATCACACAACGGGACATCAAGCCCCAGAACAGTTCGTCCGGCTCAACCGATTCATCGCCCTGATGGGTTGGTCGCGGTCAACTTACTACAACCGGGTCTCGGCCGGAATCGTTCCAGCGGCGCGCGCTAACGGCCCAAGAACGCGTGGCTACTTCGCGAGCGAGGTGATAGCGATCCAGCAAGCGCTGATGATTGGCCCGTCGCTCGCCGAAGGCCACACGGAGTCGACCTAGGCAGCGGCATCCCTACCAAGCGGCCCGACGACCATCCGGTGACGGCCCGCTTGCCACCTCAAACGACTACGGCGACATGCGGCCTTGAGACCGCCGTCGCCCTCACCTTAATCGGTCCTTAGTTTGATCATGCCTAGGTCTTAACCGGTGGCAAGCATCAAACTGAATTCGTTTTTACCTTGCTCCCAAGGCCCACACAGGCGGCCTGGAGCAAGGCATCCTCAACCATTCGTACGGCATTGCACATGTCCTCCTTTCCCACCGGCAAGTTCTTCGTGAACGTGCCCGTCCCTCCGCCGCCGAAGGCCGCGCCCACCGCAACAGGACCGGATGCCACGGCGTCGCTTTCTGCGGCAAACGGCGTGCTGATGTTCGCGTACACCCCCGCCCTGCCACTCGGCTACCTCAACGCGTACTCGATCCAGCAGGTATGCACCGGGCAGCCGATCGCCGGCGTGCGCATGCAGCGCAACACGGTCGAAACGTTGCTCACAGCCCCCGGCCGCGTGCTTCAGCAACTGAAAGCGCAGTCAACGCTGTTTCCTGCTCCCGCAGATGCGGCCGACCATACCTTCCGTCATGTCAGTGAGCGCGCCTTCGACTGGGCGAGCAACGAAGGGCTGCTGTACTGCAAGACGATCGGCATCGAGTCGCACAAGGCACTGGCGATCATGCAGCGCATCCCCCACCCGATCCCTTTGCACATGTTCGAGGGCGTCAGCCAACTGAACATGGAGGCCAAGCGCCAGGGCTACTACGTGCTGATGTTCAGCCACTTCGACGACGAGGACGATGTCGTTCGCTTCCGGGATGTGACGAGCGAGCTTTTCGATGCTGCCGTCTGCGAGCCCGACCCTCTCTTTCACGCGGCCTTCTCGATTCGCAGTTCGACTGCGGAGTCGGGTCTTCTCGTTGGCTCCCAGGACATCATGGCTCAGGTGAGCGTCGAAGGCGGTCGCCACCGTTTCTTGACCCAAGCCTTCATTGCAGCCCAAGTTTCCGACCGCGTAATGTTGAAGATGCGCCGCGACGGCGACTCACTTGCCCAAATCGGCGCCGTCATGGAGCTGAACAAGTCGAGCGTCAAACGCCGTCTCGACAAGATGCGGCCACTTCCCCCGTCCAAAGGCGATGACGACTGGCGTCAGACCTACGCCGGCCTGCTCGACCTTCCGCCCCGACGTGGCAGGCCCCTCGACATTTCGAGCGAGGGCTAGGCCGAGCATCTCCCCGCCGGCGCAGACTACCCGACGGGTCTCAGCCCATCGGAGCCCTTCGCAGCAGGGGCGCCGAGCCGCTTGACTAGGACCAGCGCCCTCCAAAAAAAAAGCACCGCTTGCTTTCTTCGCCCCTCGGCGGCTCTCGATCTGGAAGAGCGTTGCGGCAAACCGCCCGTGATCGCGCAACTTACGCAACGCCCCCCCACCCGCCCTTCCCCCCTTCGATCATCATCATGCTCAAACCCACCCGCGTCGATGCATTCGACCACCTCAAGCTTCGCCTAACTGGCCCACTCTCGGCAGAGCAGCGCGCAGAGCTGAAAGCACATTGCCGTCAACTCACCCAGGAGGGCATCAAGGTGCCCTACGCGCCGAACTGGCCCTATGTGCTCGAGGTGAGCCAGCCGCATGCCACTTTCTTCCCCGCGCTGCTGCAGGTGATCGGTACCGAGATCGCCGCCGAACCGGCTGGGGCCGAGGTGGCCAGGGGCTACACGACGCGCTTTCGCATCGAAGCAGACCGGATGCTGCGCTATTTCCTCCAGACTGCAACGCTGCGCCACGCTTCCCGAAAGATCAAGCAGTTCGAGCAGTCGATCTACTTCGGTCGCCGCACGCGCACGCGCCGTTTGGTCCTCTATGCGGACCGGCGCTCAAAACTCTCGACGCCGTCCAAGGGGCAGCATTGCCTGCACACAGAGGTGCGGTTGAAGGGCAGTCCGGCGCTTCGCGCGGCGCAACTCGGCACGGTCGCCGAATTTCACGACTTTGACTTCGATAGCTTCTGGGACCGGAACATGCGATTCTGGGAGTTTGGTTCCCGCGGCGCGCTCGGCAAGAACTTGAAAGGAAAGTCGACCAGCGACCAAGCCGCTCATGCGCGCGCGCGCAGGATGTTCAGTTCCAAGCGCTATCTCGTCGGCACGATGTTTGTGCTGCAAAAGGCGATGGCGGCGAATCCTTCGATGATTCGCGCGCTCAACCAGATCAGCGCGAAAACCTGGGAGGAAAGCGCCCGCAATGCAGCACTGAACGGGTTTCGCTCTGGCTAGCGCTACGCACCGTTCCCCCTACTGGTATAGGTATCAACTTTTTCTTTCTGCTTGTTGTTTTGAGCTTCGAAAACATGTCTTTCTCTTGCCGTTTTCGATGCTTTTCATCAGTTTTGGCTCGTTAGCGCAACCGCCAAAACATTACACATTTGGCATCGCGCGCAGAGCCGACGAAGGCTCTCATTTCGGCCTCCGTTGTTCTCGGTATCTCACTCAAAACGGATGACCGATGCCTACGCGGAGCGCCCCTCATCACGCATCCGATGCGGAGTCGCTCAGCACAAGCCCACCATCTCGTCTTACCGTCGTTATGAAGAAAATCAAGCTCTCAAAGGAGGCCCGGCGCATCGCCGAAGGCACCAGCCGATACGTTGAGGTTCCGGCGTGTCCTGGCAGTGGAAAAACCACGGCTGCTACTGCTCGTGTCGCCCATCTCCTGCAAACAGATCGCGGAACCAAGATTCTGGTGCTCTCGCATTCGAACACCACGGTCGACAACTTCAAGGATCGGCTTCGTGCTTTGGGCCTTGGTGATCACTCTGGCATCTCAGTCTTGACCTGCCATGCCTGCGCGCTCCGGGCCGCTGGCGGCGGCATCTCGGTCCCCACTGGTCTGGAGAGCGAGGCTTACGACAAGATGCTGCGCAAGGGCATGAAGGCCGTGAAGAAACGCGGTCAGGACGCTGTGGATGCCGACCACTTGATCATTGACGAGTACCAGGACTCCAGCACGCTCCAGATCAAGTTCATCGTGGAATTGGCTCGCCATGTGCAATCGATGGTCGCCCTGGGCGACAGCATGCAGATTCTGTACGGATTCGCCGGCGTCACCTACACGCCTTTGAAGGCGGTGATCAAGGGCGTGAAGACGTTGCCACTATCCACCTCGTTTCGCTTGACTCGGGAGACCGCCGATCTGGCCGAGGCCCTTTCCAAGCCCATGAATGGGCCTTCAATCAAGACCGAGACGACAGGCAAGAAGCCGAGGTATCTCACCTCGACGGACTCGACAACGATGGCAAAGCGCGTGGCCGCCAGCATCCGCAAGCTGATCGGCCGAGGGGTATCGCCGTCCAGTATCGCCGTGCTGGGCCGCAACCGGTCAACCGTCAGGCCCGTGGCGCAGGCGCTTCGTTCGGTGGAAGTGCCATCTACGCTGCTCGGAGCCGGTCCCGCGCTCGACGAGCGGTTGCTGGAACTGATTCGGGTGGTCGATGCGGTCGAACAGCATGTGCCCGATCTATCGCTTGTCGCTGGTAGTGGTGCCGGCGTGCGCGCCCGCCGGGTGCGGTATCGCGATGCGCTTGGCCTCGTGCTTGAGGACGTGATCGGCTTCAATGACATGGCTGACAGCCGTGAGGCCAAGCGGTGGAAGACCTTCGTATCTGAGACCGCCAAGGTGGCGGCGGCCCAGTCGCGCCATTTGGAGACGCGCTACATGGGCTGCGTGCAAGCGTACCTGCGCCTGCGTGGAGGCGTACAGGCCGACAAGGACTTGCGCGCCCACCTGAACAACTGGCAGCCCATGTGCCGGGCCTTTGGGTCCGCCGCCGAACTGAATGCGCGCGTCCTTCAGGACGTGGCGGGCGATGCGGTCACCGTCACAACCATCCACCAAGCCAAGGGCATGCAATGGGACCATGTATTCGTGGTTAGTGTGACGGACGGCGTGCTACCCGACAGCCGGAACAAGTCGAAAGAGCAACTGGATGAGGAGCGCCGGATTTTGTATGTGGCCGTGACACGCGCCCGCCAGCGCGTATGGCTGCACCATGCCCCGATGTGGAGCCGGCATGCAAGTCAGATCTTTGCCGAAGAATCGCGCTTCATGGTCAGCAAGGCCGTGAGAACCGTGCTCAAGAAGTGAGCCCGAAGCCCAACCGACGATAACCACAGGCGCGTAAACGCCTGGTTATCGGCTCTTGAGCGCGCAGCAAGTGGTGGAAGCGTGCTGAGCGCAAGCCGGCAGTTCCGGTCGGCCGCTGGCTTTCATGGCCGATCGCGGGGGGCGGTTCTATCATCCATCCTGCGTGTGCACAGTTGGCGACGAATCAAAACGCTCGGAGTGGCCACGCCCAAATGTCTCAACTATAGGGCTGCAGACAGTCTTACTCTACTGGCGGCGCGACTGGCGCTGTTGACTGTCGTGCGGTCGCAGGAACTTCGGTACGCGCAGCGGCATGAAATTGATTCTGAGGGTTGCGAGTGCCGCATGCAGATACCCAAGGTGGCCACCGGCACATCAAGACGTCGCGCGGCCTCGTGGCGCCACCAACCGACGCCGCGAGCTCGACAGCCTGGGCTTTGAATTCCCCTTTGTACTGCCTCTTGGGCAGCTTACCTTCTCCCATCTCGATTCTCCGTACCTCTGAAGTTACCAATTTCTTGCTGTACGTGAAATCAAGGCAGGGTCAGGTAGCGCCGGCCTCAAAAAATGGTCGTCAGTGGTCGGATAGATTTTCCATCTTTAGTCGCCGCGTGAGCCAGTTTGCCGTGAACTCGAAGTGCTCACGCATGTTCGATTCCGCCGTGTGGCCGTCATCCCCGAACACCAGTTGGGTCACGTTGAAGCCTAGCGCTGCCAGAGCGGCGGGCTCGTCTCTGGAGACGAGATTTTCGTGCGCGCCGTTCACCATGAGAATGGGTTTGCGCAGCTGCGCCGCAGTCGGCATCTTCAACTGGCGCGAGAGCTGGAAGGCTTCGTAGTATTCGCACATCGCTTCACGCGGTGTGGTCTGCGGATTCATGTTCGCAAACACGGTGTAGGGCGCGACGATCCAGGCAGGCGCCACCTTGCAATGCGCTTGTCCAAAGCTCGCATCGCTGGGGCCGCCCACATTGACCACCGCCTTGTAGAGGTCGTTGCTCAGCCCGCCAAGCGTTCCCAGATAGCCGCCCATGCTCCATCCATACAAGGCCACCCGGCTTGCGTCCAGGTCGCTGCGGGCCTTGATGTAGTCCGCCACGGCGTCGAACATCACATGGGACTCCGGCCGGAACCCCAACTGGTTCTCCCCGGTGTCTGGGTTTTCCACAATGATGGTGGCGAAGCCCCGACCCATGAAGTAATCACTGTGCCGGATCATCTCGGTCTTCAGGTTGTCGAGGCCGCCGAGAATCACCAGCACCGGCAGTTTCTCGTTGCGACTTGTTCGTGCAGGCGGCGCCCGGAAGTAGCCGGTAAATTCTTTCGCGCCGGTCTTGAAGGCGATGCGCTGGAGCGGCTTTCCCAGGAGCGCATGGGCTCGTTCGGTTGCCTGCAGATCGGCGGTGGGAACCCGCTTGGGAAGCCGGTTCATCCGCAGGTAGAAGGCGGCCTTCTTGTATTCGACCGATGCGGCAGCGTTGTTTCCTCGCGCTTCGGAGGCGCGGGCTCGTTCCAGGTGCAGTTGGGCGGGCTGGTTGAACGTCGCCTGCCAGATCGCCTGCGACGGCCCGGCGTGTTCCGGCAGCGCTGCGGCGATTTCGTCGAAGGTGCTTGCTTCGATGCCGGCGTCCTCGAGCCACCAACAGATGTTGAATTTGAACGAGGGGTGCATGCGGGCGATGCCCTGCGGATACTCCGCCTGCCCCTTGCTGCAGAACTCGGCCATGCTGTCCGCGGTCTTGGCGGCCGGGAGACTTCGGGCCGCAGATGCTTGCGGCGCTGCCGCGATGCAAAGAACAGCCGCGAAGGCTGTCGAGAGTTTCAGGATCAATCTGTTCGTCACGGTTTTTCCTCTTGTTCAGGATTCGGTTCGGGTCGGCACACCAGGCAGCCAGCCATTGCCGCGATACCAGGCGAGCGTGTCGGCCACGGTTTGCTCGATCGGGCGAAACTTCAGCTGAAGCTTCTGCTCGCTCTTGGTGTGGTTGAAATGGCTGCGCCCCGCCTCCTTGCGCATCAGCCGCACGGTGGCCAGGCTGAGCAAGATGGGCTTGCCTGTGGCCCGCGCATAGAGTTCCTGCACCGCCGCCAGCAGGTACAGGAGCGGAAAGGACAAGTGGCGTGTCGGCGTGCGGATGCCCGCGATCTTTCCAACCAGGGGCACCAGTTCCTGCATCGTCATGTGGCGCCCGGCTGCCAGATAGCGCTCACCGCGCTGGCCGCGTTCCGCGGCAGAGATCTGCGCCTTGGCCACGTCGCGGGCATCGACAACGGAAAAGCTGCCCGGCACCAGCCCGGGCAGTTTGCCGAGCACCACATCGTTGACGAACTGTCCTGACGAGGTGGGACCGATGTCGGCCGGCCCCCACATCCATCCGGGCAGGACAAAGCTCGCGTGCATGTCCGGGTGCGCGCCCAGAAAGGCCAGCACGACCTGGTCGGCCATGATCTTGCTACGGTAGTAGTCGTCGCTGGCATCCGCCAGGTCGCGCAGGCAGGTCTCGTCCATGGGCACGCCCGGCTCGCCGTTCAGCACCGCGATGGACGAGGTCTGAACGAAGCGCCGGATGCCGGCACCGTAGGCCCGCTCGATGAGCTGGCGGGTGCCGTCCACGTTGATGCGCTTGAGCTCTGCCCAGTGGCTGCCGCCCTTGAAGTTGTCCCTGAAGAACGCGGCGGTGTGGAACACCACGTCGCACGCTTGCAGCTCGCTGGAGAACGCAGGCACGTCGGCCATGTCGCCCAGCACCAGCTCGACGCCTTTCACCCCCGCAAACTGCTGCTGGCCCTTGGCCTTCGAGCGAACCAGGGCCTTGACGAAGACGCCGCGCGCGACCAGCTCGCGCGCGAGGTTGTTGCCGAGAAGGCCGGTCGCGCCAGTGACGAACGCGGTCTTCAAGGGCTTCGGTTTTTCCATATCAATCGAACTTCAAAAATCAAACGAGTTTTGAATGTACCTTCACCATTTCTAAATATCAAGTGATATTCGAACGTGGGATTCAGGACGGCGACCCGGAAGGAGGCGCTGGCAGGCGCTATTCAAAGTTCATGTGATATCTTTTCGACCATGACCCCGACGACAGCAAAAACGCGCCTGACCCGCGAGGAAAGCCGGGCGCAGACGCGCGAGCGCTTGATCGAAACCGCGCAGCACTTGTTTGTGTCGAACGGCTATGGGGGCGCGTCGATCCGCGACATCGCGGACAAGGCGGGCTACTCCCAAGGCGCCTTCTATTCGAACTTTTCGAGCAAGGAGGACGTCCTGCTGGAGTTGCTGCGGCGGCACATGGAAGCCGAAGCGCTGCAGCTTTTCAAGGTCATGGGCGACGAGCGGCAAGAGCCCGAGCAGATGCTTGCCGAGCTGGAAGCCTGGGCTTCCACACTCAATCACGATGCCGACTGGTGCATGCTTTCCATCGAGCTTCAGCTGCATGCCAACCGCAGTCGAAGCTTCGCGCAGGAGTACCAGAAGGTGTGGGACAAGCACCGATCCGAAATCGGCGGCGTGATCGGGCAGTTGTTCGACAAGCTCGGGCGCACGCCTCCCGCCGCACCGGACGAGCTGGCCGCAGCCTTCATGGCCCTGTCGCACGGGCTGGCATTGCAGCGGATGAGCACTCGCCCCGATCCCTCGGGACGCCTGATCATGGTTTTCCTGCGCGGGCTGATCGCAGGCGCGCAAGGCCTGGAAGCGGTCGCCGTCGCATCAGATGGCCCCGCTGCGCGCGAGCCGAAGAAGCGCGCTGCGAAAACCACGCGCTGAGCCGGGACAGGGACTCGGGCAGCCTTTTCAGGCAAGCAGCGCCTTCACAAGGTCGAGTTGGCGGTCGGGCTTCTCGGTGCCCAGTTCGAGGCTGGCCTCGATGCGTTCGAGGTGCTCGATCATGCAGGTCACGGCCGCTTCGCCCTTGCCGCACAGACGAAGAAAGTCGGAATGCTCGTCAGACGAGCAGTGCGGGTCGTTCGACGAGTGGTAGAGCACAGTGATCCCCGCACCCTCGCCCCGCTGCAATGCGCAGCCTGGGGCATTCGAAGGGCTACGTCATTTCTCGCTCGCCCCTCTGACACGCTTCGTTGTCGCCCGGCTCGACGGCAAACCCTGCGCAACCTCCAGAAGCAACCCGCGGAGCCAGGCGATCGCAGGATCTCGCTCCTGATACTTGTGCCATTGCATGTGCTCAGCAAACGCAGGGATCTCCACCGGGCACGCGACGACGCGCAGCGGAAAGCGCTCGGCGATCTGCTGCGCCAGCCGTGTCGGCAGCGTGGCGATGCGCGGCGTTCCGACCAACAGCGGCGGCACCAGGGTGAAGCTGGGCGCGATGACGTCCTGCCTGCGGGCGCGCTTGCCCACGGCGATCAACTGCTGGTCATAGGTCAGGCGCCGACCACCGCCCCACTCGACACCGATGTGCGAGGCCTCGAAATACTGCTCCGCCGTGAGCTTCTTCGTCATGCCGAAATGCTCGGGACTCACGAGACATGAAAACGTGTCCTCGAACAACAACTCGGAAGGATGCCCGGGCACGATGGCGAACTGCGGCGTGATGAGCAGCTCGATCTCTCCGGCCTGCAACAGGTCGCGAGACTGCGGGCTTCTGGCGCGCAGGTCGAACTCCATCCGAGGCGCTGCGCTGGCCGCACGCCTGACCACCTCCGACAGCAACACCGAGATGACGTAGTCCGAGGAATCGATGACGAAGCGCCGCTGCGAGGTGGTCGGGTCGAACGTCGGCTGCGCCCGGGCGATGGCCTGCACACGCAGGAGCACGTCGTGGACCGGTTTGACCAGTTCGGCAGCCAGCGGCGTGAGGACGAATGACTTGCCGATCGGCTGCAGCAACTCGTCCTTGAAGTACTCGCGCAGGCGCCGCAAAGACAAGCTGGTCGCAGGCTGGCTGAGGAAGACGCGCTCCGAGGCGCGCGTCACGCTGCGGGTGGTCAGGAGTGCGTCGAGCACGACGAGGAGATTCAGGTCGAGTTTGTCGAATCGCATGTCGGTTCTTCCATTTGCGCGGCAAATGACAATACTTTAAACAATTCATTTGTCGCATGGATGTGGGCTGCGAACAATCGAGCCCATCGAGGGACGCCTCGGTCCGTCACCTCACTCACCCGGAGACAAACAAGAATGACCTCATCGCTCGCGCGGCATGCAGCTGCGCCAAGATCCGGCTTGCGCCGTTCGCCTGCCAGGCACATCCATCTGGTGGCCGCGTGCGCGGCATGGGCTGCCACGAGCGCAGGCGCCCAGAGTTCCATCACCCTGTCCGGAAAGGTGGAAATGTCCGTCGACCACCTGCGCATCTCCTCGCCCAACGGCAGCTCCCGCACGCTGACGGCGCTGTCCAGCGACTCGTCGCGCCTGATCTTCGAAGGCGTCGAGGACCTGGGTGGCGGCTGGGGCGCGAAGTTCAAGCTCGATCATGGCTTCAACGCAGACACCGGCACTGTGGGTTTCGGCGGAATCTACTTCGGCCGCGAGGCCATGGTTGGGCTGGTGACGCCCTATGGCGAATTGCGGCTGGGTCGCAACTACATCCCCATGGACGACCTCACCGGGCCGCTCGATCCCTTCTACTTCACCGGCATCGGCGCAGCCTGGCCGATGACCCTCTTCACGCCGCGCATCAACAATTCGGTCAAGTACCTCAGCCCGCGCATGGGCGGCTTTCAAGTGCGTGCGCTTGCCAGTGCCAGCGAAGGCGTCAGGGGTGCGCAATACACCGGCCTGGGCGTCTCTTACAACGACACGAATTTCGACCTACACGCGGCCTACACCATCCAGAAGAACGCGGTGCCCGCCGGCGATCGCAAGGAATTCATGGTGGGCGGCGACTACAAGTTCGGCGGTCCGCGCCTGACCGGTTTCTACATCCAGCGCAACGATCCGGGCCAACCCCGACGTTCCTCGGCATTGGTCGGCACAAACTGGCCGCTCGGCGCCGGTGAAATCCGCGCGAGCTACCTGGTCGAGCGGCAAGGGGCAAGCAAGGCCTCCAGAGTCGCCCTCCAGTACATGCACTTCCTCTCTCGGCGCACGGCCGTCTTTGCCGGCATCGCACGCCTGAACAATGGCGCGGGCTTCTCCGAAACACTAAATCCAGCGCTGCCCGTTCTCGCCAAGGGCGAAGACGTCATGGGCACGCAACTCGGCGTTCGCCACAGCTTCTGACGCGGCCCTTCAAGAAAAAAGGACATCCCAATGAGACGAACCTTCCTGACCTTCTGCGCCGCAGCCACCGCACTGCTGGCGCTCACGCCAGCCTTCGCGCAAGAGACGGCGTATCCCAACAAGCCCATCCATGTCGTGTTTCCCTATCCTGCAGGCTCTTCGCTGGAAGTGGTGGGACGCCTGGTGTCGGAACGCGCCTCGCGCATCCTCGGCCAACCGATCGTCTTCGAGAACAAGGCCGGCGCCAACGGCATCCTCGGCACCACCCAGGTGGCCCGGGCCAAGCCGGACGGCTACACGCTGGCACTGACGACGACCTCGGCCCTGCTCCTGAACAGCCTGCAGCGCAAGGACCTGCCCTACGACCCGGTGCGCAGCTTCACGCCGGTCATTGCCGTCGCTGACATCCCGGTGGGCCTGATCGTCAGCTCGCGGCTGCCCGCGACCGACCTGCGCGCACTCGTAGAGCAGCTGAAGAAGCAGCCGGGGCAGCCCTATGCGAGCGTCGGCATCGGCTCCTTCAACCACCTGCTGATGGAGCAGTTCAAGGCGGTGGCGGGCGTGGACATGCTCCACGTGCCCTACCAGGGCGCCGCGCCCATCATCCCTGAACTGCTCAGCGGTCGCGTGGACGTGACGGTGCTTAGCGTCGGGTCGGTGCTGGGGCAATGGAAAGCGGGACAGGTGCGGGTGCTGGCCTTCATGTCGGACAAGCGCCTGGCATCGCAGCCGGGCGTTCCGACGATGACGGAAGTGTTCCCGTCGTTCCGCCCGTTCGGCAACTGGATGGGCTTCGTCGCACCGGCGAACACGCCGGAGCCGATCGTGCGCAAGCTCAACGCCGCCTTCGCCCAGGCGCTTCAGCTGCCGGAGGTGCGCAAGAAGATCGAGGAAGAACAGTGGCGCGTCATGGGCGGCTCGCCGCAAGACCTGGCGCGCCTGATTTCGAATGATCGCCCGATGGTCGAAGCGGCCATCAAGGCAGCGGGCATCCAGCCTGAATAGGGAGCAAACAAACATGCAGTCATGGGATGTCATCGTGGTAGGGGGTGGCCCTTCGGGCTTGACGCTCGCCGCCGAACTGGCGGGTGCGGGCGCTAAGACGCTGGTGCTCGAACGCAGGACCGAGGGCGTGCAGTCGCGGGCGGGGACCATCCTGCCGCGCGTGCTCGAGTTGTTCGATGCGCGTGGCATTGCGGATCGGTTCATCGAGCGCACGCGCGAGATCGTGCCGTACCCGTTTCGGCCTTCGCACATATGGGCCGGCTTTCATCCGATTCGCTGGCAGTACCTGGAAAGCCGATTCGGCTTCACGCTGGGATTGCCACAGAACTTCACCGAAGAAATCCTCTGGCAATGGGCGACCGAGAGCGGCGCGCAAATTCGCCGCGGCACGGAACTGCAGTCCTTCGAGCAGGATGGCAGCGGCGTGACCGTGTCGGTCACCGATGCCCAGGGGGCGCCAGCGACGCTGCGCGCGCGCTACCTCGTCGGCGCGGACGGCGGCCGCAGCACGGTGCGCTCCGGTGCCGGCATCCCGTTCGATGGCCATTCCGGCACCTTCCGCGGCATCGTCATCGATGCGCACCTAGATGCGCCCTGGCCCGGAGGACGCATCAACGTCGACAACGAGATGGGCTGGGTGCGCGGTTACGCCTTCGGTGAAGGCATCACCCGTTTCAACATCGTCCATCGCGACCGACGCATGGCACCGAAGGATGAACCCGTCACCCTGGAAGAAGCGCTGAAATGCATCGCGGACGTGCACGGCACCGACTACGGCGTCACCAGCCACCGCTGGGCATCGCGCTTCGACGACCAGATGCGTTCGGTGCCGTCGCTGCGAAAGGGTCGCGTGTTCCTGGTGGGCGAGTCGGCCCGCATCCACTATCCAGCCAGCGGCGTCGGCATGAACTTCTGCCTGCAGGATGCCTTCAACCTGGGGTGGAAGCTGGCCAACGTGGTCAACGGCCATGCCGATGAGTCGACACTGGACAGCTACGACGCGGAGCGCCTGCCTGTCATGCGCGCCCTGCTGGAGAGCGTCAAGGCGCAGTGTGTGCTGCAGTTCAACTTCGACGAAAGCGGCCTCACACTCAAGCGGCGCATGGCCGAGCAGATCATTCCGCTGCCGGACGTGCAGCGCAAACTGGTGCTGGAGTTGTGCGGGCTGGAAGCGCCGTATCCGCACGAAGCGGGCAACCACGCGCTGACCGGTTGCCGCCTGCCCGACTTCGACCTCCTCACGCTCGATGGCCGGTCGCTTCGGCCGGCCGAGCTCCTGCGCGATCGCAAGTTCCTGCTGCTCGACCTGGAAGGCCAGAGCCGCCAGTTCGAAGCGCTGCAGTGCGCTGGCCTGCCCTTGAACGTCGTCAGCGCCCGCGTCGGCCGCGTACCGGCAGAGATGGACGGCGTGACGGGCATCCTGGTGCGCCCGGACGGCTACGTCGCCTGGGCCAGCAGCGCCTTGGCACGGGCCGGTGAGGTCGAGGCGCAACTGGGCCGCTGGCTCACGCGGAGCAAGCCGTGAACACCCACCGCACCCTCCTGGCCGGTGGCTGGGTCCTGAGCATGGACCCCACCATCGGCGACCTGCGCCGCGGCGACGTCCTGATCGAAGGCGAGCGCATCGTCGCGGTCGCCCCCCACATCGAGACCGAAGCGGCCGAGCGCATCGACGCGCAACGCATGATCGTCATGCCGGGTTTCGTCGACACCCATCGGCACACCTGGCAAACCTGCGTGCGGCATCGCTATGCGGACATCGATCCTCAGATCTACTTCGTGGAAATGCTCGGCGCCAAGGGGGCTGCTTTCCGCACCGAGGACGTCTATGCCGGCACCCTGCTGGGCGCGGTGTCGGCCCTGGACAGCGGGACGACCACGATGCTGGACTGGTCGCATGTCCAGAACACACCGGAGCATGCGGACGCCGCCATCCTAGCCCTGCGCGACGCCGGCATCCGGGGGGTCTTCGCCCATGGCTGGCCGCTGGTCGAGGGGCATTCCTGGATGTTCGACAGCGAACGCGGTCATCCGCAGGACATCCGCAGGCTGCGCAGCCAGTACTTCTCTTCGGACGACCAGTTGCTGACGCTGGCGATGGCCGGGCGCGGCCCGGAAATGGCACGCCGCGAGGTCTGGCTGCAGGACCTGCGCCTGGCGCGCGAACTAGACATTCGCTCCACCATCCACATGGGCGCGTATGCGCGCAATGCACCGGTCCGCGCGATCGCCCAGATGCACCAGGCCGGCGTGCTGGGCGACGACCTTACCTTCGTTCATTGCTGCTTCTGCGGGGACGACGAACTGGCCATGATGGCCGACGCGGGCGTGACGGCCTCGTTGGGCGTGCACTGCGAACTGAACGCGCAGGGAATCGGCGATATCCCATTCGACCGGTTGCTGGCCGCCGGGATCCGTCCCAGCCTGAGCGGCGATACCGAAACGAAATGCGCTGGCGACATGTTCACGCAGATGCGCCATGCCTTTGCGCACTACCGCTCCTGGATGGGTGGCGGCCATTCGAAGGCCGCGAACGCACCACCGACCATCACTTTGCGTGACGTGCTCGAGTTCGGCACGATCGCCGGTGCAAAGGCCACGGGGCTGGCGCACAAGACGGGATCGCTGACGCCGGGCAAGCAGGCCGACCTCATTCTGGTGCGGCAGGACGACCTGAACCTCACCCCCGTGTCCGACGCCGTCGGGGCCATCGTGCTGGCCGCCCATCCAGGCAATGTCGATTCCGTCTACGTCGCCGGACGCGCGGTGAAGCGCAATGGCCGCATGCTGCACATCGATGTCGACGCGCTGCGCGCCCGCGCCTTCGACTCGCAACGACACGTGCTGGGGGAGATGTGATGCCGGCCATGCCGCAGCTTGATCCCCAACTCGCCGTGGTGGTTGCTGTCCTGCAGGCACGCGGTGCGCCCCCACCGTTCAGCGGCACGCCGGACGAGGCGCGTGGTCGCATGCGCGCCGCGGTCCTTGCCGCGCGCGAGCGCTCCGGATTGCCGGATGTGCAGTCTGCGGAGGACACCGTTGCCGCGCACGCAGACGTGCGCGTTCCGGTGCGCGTGTACCGCCCGCATTCGCACAGGCCGTCGCTGCCGACCGTCGTCTTCTTCCACGGCGGCGGCTTCGTGCTCGGAAGCGTCGAGCTGATGGACGACATCGCGCGCAAGCTGTGTCGCGACATCGAGGCGGTGGTGGTGTCCGTGGACTATCGACTCGCGCCGGAGCATCCCTTTCCCGCCGCGCACGACGACGCGCTGGCTGCCACGTTGTGGGCGCTGGCCAACGCCGTGGCCCTCGGTGGCGATCCCGCGTGCGTGGCCGTGGCCGGGGAAAGCGCGGGCGGCAATCTCGCTGCCTCGTCGGCTATCCAGGTTCGCGACCGCGGCTTTGCGCTCGCGGGTCAGCTGCTCATCGTGCCCGGCGTCGATTTCGCACGCGACACGGTCAGGCTCGAGAGAAACGATGGGTGTGCGTATCCAATGCTCACGCCGCACGACCTGCGGGAGGTGGCGCGGCTCTACCTGGGCACGGCAGCGGACCGTGCGACGGACTTTCCTCCGTCTCCCCTGCACTGCGCAGACTTGGGCGACTTGCCCGCCACGGTCATCGCCGTGGCAGGGTGCGACCCCCTGTACAACGAGGGGCTGGCCTATGCGGCGCGGCTGCAGGCGGCTGGCATTGCCACGCAGGTGCTGCGCTACGAAGACATGTTCCATCCCTTCTTCGGGTTCTTCGAGGTCTCGGAGGCTGCACGGCGCGCCAATGACGAAATCTGCAGCTGCTTCGCAGCGACCCTGCGTGCCTGCCCCGACGACACAAAGGAGGCTGAGGTATGAATCAAGCCCCCCATGCGTCGGTCCATTCGGTCGACCGCTTCGTGTTCAGCGTGCCCGACCTGCATGAGGCCGAGCAGTTCTACCGCGCCTTCGGCCTGGACGTGCGCCGCGAGGGCAACCGCCTGGCGCTGCACACCTTCGGTCATCCGCATTGCTGGGCCTGGGTCCATGCATCGGGCCGGTCGAAGCAACTCGAGTACGTGCGCTATGGCGTGCATGCGCATCAGCTGGATGCCTTGCGGGAACGCATTGTCACGGCTGGCCTCGAGGCACAGCCGCACCCGCTGGGCGATGCCGAGGGCGTCTGGCTGCGCAACCCGGACGGCACACACCTGCAGCTCGTGGCAGCGTCGAAGGTGTCGCCCTCGCACAAGTCCCGCCCGGTCGTGACACCGCCCGTCGCACCGGGCCATGGCGCCGCGCCAGCGCGCAGCCGCGCGCTGCAGGTTCGCCCCCGTTACCTGTCGCACGTGCTTTTCTTCACGCCCGACGTGCCGCGAATGATCCGCTTCTCGCAGGAGATCCTGGGCCTGCGGTTGTCCGATCATTCCGGCGACTTGATCGCCTTCCTGCATGGAGCCCATGGCTCCGATCACCATCTGGTGGCCTTTGCGAAGTCGCACGCGGCCGGCCTGCACCATTCGAGCTGGGACGTGGGCAGCATCGACGAGGTCGGGCGCGGCTCCGAGCAGATGCGCAATGCCGGCCATGGGCGAGGCTGGGGCGTGGGGCGGCACGTGCTCGGGTCGAATTACTTCTACTACGTGCGCGATCCGTGGGGCAGCTATGCCGAGTATTCGCACGACATCGACTACGTGCCGGCCGACAGCGAGTGGCCCGCGGCAGACCATCCGCCAGAAGACTCGCTGTATGTGTGGGGGCCTTCACTGCCCCCCGATTTCATCACCAACCTGGAGCAGCCGGCATAAGCCGGCCTTGAAAGCCACACCATGAGACTCATCGCCTTTATCGCCAGCAACGGCCTGCCCGCCTTGGGGCTGCGAACCGGTTCGCAGGTCGTCAACCTCACCGAAGTCGGATTGCCGTCGACGCTGGACGCGCTGCTCAAGCACCCCGACGGACTGAGCGCCGTGAAGGATGCCGCCGCCCGCGCGACGCAGCACCTGGCGTTCGCCGAGCTGAAACTGCTGCCCCCCCTTCAGAACCCCTCCAAGGCCTTCGCCATCGGCCTGAACTACGTCGATCACGCCTCGGAAAGCAACTTCGAGCCGCCCAAGCACCCGGTCCTGTTCCAGCGCTTTCCCTCTTCATGGGTCGCACACGGCGCGCCCCTGGTGCGCCCGCGGGTCTCCACGCAGTTCGACTATGAGGCGGAACTCGTGGCCATCATCGGTAAGGCAGGCCGCTACATCGCCAAGGAGGATGCGCTGGCGCACGTGGCCGGTTACGCCATTTTCAACGAGGGTTCCATCCGCGACTACCAGTTCCGCTCCGGCCAATGGCTGTGGGGAAAGAACTTCGATCGCAGCGGCGGCTTCGGCCCCGAATTCGTCACAGCGGACGAACTGCCGGCAGGCGCCACCGGCCTGCAGCTGACCTGCCGACTGAACGGCGAAGTGCTGCAAAGCGCCAACACGCGCGACATGATCTTCGACGTAGCGACCCTCGTTGCCGCGTGCTCGGAAGGCATGGAATTGCAGCCGGGCGACATGATCATCACCGGTACGCCCTCGGGCGTGGGTCTGGCGCGCACGCCGCAGGTCTGGCTTAAGCCGGGCGACGTCTGCGAAGTGGAGATCGAAGGCATAGGCATTCTGCAAAACCCCGTGCTCGACGAAGTGTGGGCCTGAGGCCTGATCGTCCTCCCCCGCTACCGCGGGAACAATGGGCAGGCGTGCCGCGCGCAAATGGGGAGCGGCTCGTTTTTGACGGACAGCTCCTCTCAAGCCGAGCCTCTCGAACGTCGGCAACCCATTTGAAGGGGGTATACCCCAAGGGCGGCTATGCAGCGATTGCCCTAGTCGGGATCGGAACAATCGATGTCTGCAACGAGGCCAATACCCGACAACCAAGGCAGTGTGAATCGCTGCGGGGCTCAGTCCAGATCGGGCTTCGTAGGTAGGGTCAGTACGCCGCGACGCATGCCCTCGCCGCCCGCCGAAGTTGCGCGCTTCGGCGGCCAGAGGGTGCGAGAAACCAGCAGGAGGACACCGTATCCATTGAATGCATCAGCGCGTGTCGAATCCTTCCCGCGCCACCCAGAACGGGCGACGCGCGTTCTCTTCGCGAATGCCTTCACAGATCCGCCTGTGCCAACACTGCTGCGTACACAGCGCCACGACGCCTAGCTAGGTGACGTGCAGGTGAAGCTGGACGCCGCGTCGGGATCGCCGGTGCCGTTGTACTTTGGAAACTGCGGGTGCCTGCACATCGGCCGCTGCATGCCCTTGCCCGGCTCGACGCTGCGCGTGGCCACGATCTCGCGGGCGCTGGGATGGGTGCCGGTTTCGATCCAGTCGAACATCGGGGTGACGAGGTCGACGCTGTCCGGGCCCTTGCCGCCTGCCGGCGTGGCGGCGCAGTGGTCGTTGCCTGCCAGCACGTAGTACTCGACGAACCGGTCGGCCGCGGCCTGCCCGCCCGCTGCGGCGACGACCTTGCGGTAGTAGTCCGTGGTGTTGTTCTGCGTGATCAGCCAGTCGGTGGTGCCGTGCATGAGCAGCATCTTGCCGTTGCGGGCCTGGAACCCGCTCAGGTCGGGGTTGACTGCATCGATCAATCGGGCGAGGTGGTCGAGTCGGTTCGTGTATTGCAGCGGGTCGACGTTCAGCGGGTCTGCGGACGGGTCTTGCGCCACGAAGTACTTCATGTAGTCGCCGCCGAGAATCTGAAACGTGGTGCCTCCGATGGCCTGCCACGATGCGTCGTCGGCGGTCTCGCCGCCGACATAGGGAAAGGCCGGCCATGTGTAGCGACCACCCGCCACATCGGTGGGCTCGTACAGGACCTTGGCGGACGCCAGCTGCGCGTCGGTCAGGCAAGAGTCTGCGTCGGCGCCCGTGCATCGGAGCTTGGCCAGATCGGGCTTGCAGGCCTCGGGGTGGCTGATGATGCCGTCCTTCAGGCCGTCGAGTGCATCGCATTGGGACTGCATGAAGTTCGCGAGGGTCTTGACCTTCGGGATGCTCAGGCCCGCCTCGGGCTGGGCCAGCTGCTTGAGTATTTTTTGATACCAGAGGAACTGGCCCGTGTAGGCATTGGCCGGGGCGCGCGCAATCACGCCGTCGAACAGATCGGGATGCCGTTGCGCCTGGATCAACGCCTGACGCCCACCGCCCGAACAGCCCTCGTAGACAAACTTCGAGCGGCCGACCGATTCGCCATAGCGCGAGCGGAGCACGGCCTTCGCCGATGCAAGCACCTTGGGCACGGCACCGTCTGCGTAGTCCTGAAGCAACTGGGGGTCCATAGCGAAGGAGCCATTGGGATGCTTGGCCGCATCGTGTCCATGGTTCGTCGCGATGGTCGCGTAGCCGCTTTCCGCGACGCCAGGGCTGTAGGCACTGGGGTAGATGGCGCCGTCGAAGCCGCCGCCGCCGATGAACAGGACACGCTGGTTCCAGCTGCTGGGCAGCTTGACTTCGAAGGCGAGTTCCGGCGGCATCTCGCCGCGCACGGTGCAGGTCTCCGGCGTGGTGTCTGTCTGGGGCGTCAGCGTCGCCTGCGTGATCGTGGCGCCTTCGAAGGCCCGGCTCAGGAAGCTGTTGCACGCGGCCTGCGCGCTTCCGGCGGCGGACGGGAACAGCGCGGGTGGCGAGTTGCCACCACCGCTGCCGCTGCCGCCGCAGGAAGCAAGCAGCGCCGCAGCAGCCACCACGGACCACGAGGTGATGCGCCGGTGGGTGTCGCGTCGGCATGTGAGAGGGGCCATCTTCATCTTTTGTCTCCTTGTTGGGGCAATGCCCCCGTGAACGCGCACGCTGGCGCGGAAAGCACTCATGCGGCGGGCGTGAAAAGCACCGTGCCCTGCGCGAGCACGCTGGTCCTGTCGTCTGCGCTCTTGATCGCACCTTGCAATTCGAGAACGCAGCCGCCCTTCGAATGCGCGGCTATCGACGTCACGCGCCACTCGATGAGTACCGTCTCGCTCGCCCGTACGGGACGCAGCAGGTCGACCGAGAAGTTCATGCCCAGCACCTTCCCCCTCGTAGCGAAGTGACTGGCGGTCAGCCCCATCAGCAGCGAGGTGGTGTGGGTCGCACTGGCGATCAAGCCGCCGAAGCGCGTGCCCTGTGCAAACGCGGCATCGTGGTGCAGCGGGTTCTCGTCTCCCGCGGCCAGCGCGAAGGCACGCACTTGCGCTTCGTCGAAGGTGTGGGGTCGCGAGAAGCGATAGCCGGGCCCGACAGGCCCCAGGGCCGCGGCCGCTTCGCACTCAACCATGGCTCGCGAGCCGGGTGATGGCGTCCTGGCTTCCGGCCTGCTGGCGCAAGCGGAACTTCTGGATCTTTCCCGTGGCCGTCTTCGGCAAGGGGATGAAGATCACGCGGCGCGGACACTTGAAGTGCGCCAGCCGCTCGCGGCAGAACGCAATGATCTCTTGCTCGGTGGGCGCGGCGACACCGGCCTTCAGCTCGATGAACACGCACGGCACCTCGCCCCACTTGGGGTCGGGCTGCGCCACCACGGCGGCATGCAGCACCGCCGGGTGTCCATGGATGACGTCTTCGATTTCGACCGACGAGATGTTCTCGCCGCCCGAGATGATCACGTCCTTCGACCGGTCGGTGATCTGCGCATACCCGTTGGCATGCAGGACCGCGACGTCACCGGTGCGGAACCAGCCGTCGGCGAGCGCCTTGCGCGTTGCCGCCTCGTTCTTGAAGTAGCCCATCATCACGGTGTTGCCGCGCAGCATGAGCTCGCCCGCCGATTTGCCGTCGGGCACGACGGGTTCGAGGGTGTCGGCATCGCCGACCATGAGGCCTTCGAACATGGCGGCGCGCACGCCCTGGCGCACGCGCAGCGCCCCCTGCTCGGCGGGCGCTAGGTCGTCCCAGCCGTCCTGCCACACGCAACTCACCGGCGTGCCGGAAACCTCCGTGATTCCGAAGACGTGCTCCACGTCGAAGCCCATTGCCAGCACCGCGTTCAGCACGGCGAGCGGCGGCGGTGAGCCGGCCGTCAGCACGCGCACGGGGCGCGGCAGCCGGGTGTCTTTCGCCGCGTCCGCGAGCATCGCCATCACGACCGGCGCTGCGCAGAGGTGATCGATCTGATGGCGCTCGATGGCCTCCAGCACGGCGTCGGCAGACACCCGGCGCAGGCAGACATGGGTGCCCGCCGCCGCAGTCACGGCCCAGGTGAAGCACCATCCGTTCGCGTGGAACATGGGCAAGGTCCACAGGTACTTCGGCGCCCGTGGCATCGCCCAGTTCGTGATCTGCAGCAGGCTCATGAGGTAGGTGCCGCGATGGCTGGCGACCACGCCCTTGGGGTCTCCGGTCGTGCCGGAGGTGTAGTTCAGGGCGATGGGTTGCCACTCGTCGCTGGGCCAGCGACCGGCAAAGTCCGGGTCTCCGTTCGCCAGCAGCGATTCGTAGTCGGTCTCGCCGATGGGTTCGCCGGGTGGTGCGAGGTGGTCGTTGATGTCAATGACCGCAGGCGCACGGTCGAGCAGCTTCAGCGCTGCGGCCACCGTGGCGGCGAACTCGCGATCGACCATCAGCAATTTGCACTCGCCGTGGCGCAGGATGAACGCGATGCCTTCGGCATCCAGGCGATGGTTGATTGCGTTGAGCACCGCGCCGGCCAGCGGAATGCCGAAGTGGGCCTCCAGCATGGCCGGCGTGTTGGGCGCGAGCACCGAGACGGTGTCGCCCGGTTCGATGCCTCGCATCGCCAGCGCGGACGCCAGGCGATGACAGCGCTCGCGCGTCTGCGCCCAGGTTCGCGTCAGCTCGCCGTGCACCACCGCCACGCGGTTCGGATGCGCGAGCGCCGCGCGGTCGAGAAAGCCCAGCGGCGTGAGCGGCACATGATTTGCCGCGCAGCGTTCGAGGCCCCGTGCATAGGATGGCGCGCTCATGCGGTGGTCTCCTTGGAGGTGTCGTGGAAGGTCGTAAACGCGGAGACTGGCTCGCGCTCGGTGACGAGCGAGTTCTCGACCGACGAGGTGTCGGCGTAGCCCAGGCTCATGCCGCAGACCAGCATCTGGCCGGCGGGAATGTCCAGCAGGTCCGCGATCTGGCGATGGAATTTCAGGAACGCGGCCTGCGGGCAGGTGTGGAGGTTGCGGCCGCGCGCGGCCACCATCACGCTCTGCAGGAACATGCCGTAGTCCAGCAGGCTGCCCTCCTCGAGTTCGCGGTCCACCGTGAAGAACAGGCCCACGGGCGCATCGAAGAAGCGGTAGTTGCGACCGTGCTGCAGGTGCATGCGCTGCTTGTCGCCCTTGGCGATGCCGAGCAATCCGTAGAGGTCCCAGCCGACCTTGCGGCGCCGTTCCAGGTAGGGAGAACACCATTCGCGCGGGTAGTAGTCGTAGGGCTCGAGCAGCTCGCCCGACCGGCCGGGATCGTCGTCGAGCACGGCAATCGCCGCCGACAGACGGGCCTTGGCAGGCCCCGTCAGCACATGCACATGCCAGGGCTGCATGTTCATGCCGGAGGCGCTGTAGCGCGCCGTCGAGAGGATCGCCTCGACCTCTTCCCGGGGCACCGGCCGGGGCAAGAACGCCCTGACGCTGCGCCGGGTGGCAATGGCCCAGTCGACCGCTCCTTGCAGCGCGTGTGCCTCCAGCGGTGGCGCCATCATTCGGTTCATTGAGGTTTCCTTGCTATTTCGAAGCCGGGCGAATCGCCCCGCCCACACGGCCCACTTCGCCGGTGGCCGCGCGCGCGGCCTTGGCCTGGGTCGACGCGGCGCGCGACTGGTTCACGAACGACACCGCTGCCGCGCCGATGACGCCGGCCAGGGCGATCGCCATGAAGTTCTGCTCGATGGGCAGGCTCAGCGACACGAGCCAGCCGATCAGGATCGGCGCGGCAATGGCGCCGATGCGGCCGACACCCGAGGCAAAGCCGACACCCGTCGAACGCACGGCCGGTGGATAGAAATCGCCGGCGTAGGCATAGGCCAGCAGTTGCGTTCCGAGCGTGGACGCGCCCACCACGAACACGGCGACGAACAGCAGCTCGGTCGATTTCGTGTACGCGAGCGCGGCCAGCGACGCAGCTCCGACCACGTAGAACGCCACCAGCACATGCTTGATGTTGAACTTGTCGCTCAGCAGGCCGCCGCCGATTGCGCCCACGATCGCACCGACGTTGAAGACGATCACGAAGTTCAGGGCCGAGCCCAGGCTGTATCCCGCCATGGCCATGAGCTTGGTCAGCCAGGAGTTCAGCGCGTAGACCATGAACAGCCCCGTCATGAAGGCCACCCAGATCATCACGGTGCTGAACGCGCGTCCGGCATCGAACAGGGTTCGCACCGGCGCGTCGTGCAGGCGGTCGCTGGACGCGCCGACATACACGGTGCCGGCTGCGTTCGGCTGCTCCGGCGCGAGCTTGGCCGCGATCTCGCCGAGCTGCCGCTGGTCACCCTTCTTGAGGAGAAACGACAGCGATTCGGGCATCGTTTTCAGAATGAGTGGAATCAGCAGCACGGGCAGGCCGGCCACATAGAACACCCATTGCCATCCATGGCTCTCGATGAGCTGCTTGGCGGTGAGCGCGACCAGAATGCCGCCCACGGAGTAGCCCGCGAAAACCATCGTCACCAGGCGCGTACGCAGCTTCGCCGGTGCGAACTCGCCCATCTGCGCGGTCACGATGGGCAACACCCCGCCGATGCCGAGGCCCGCGATGAAGCGGGCGACGCTGAAGCCGATGGGTTCGGTGGCCAGCCCGGTCAGCGCCGTGAAGACACTGAAGAGCGCCACGCACACCGCGATCATGCGAGGGCGGCCGATGCGGTCTGCCAGGGTGCCCAGGAAGATCGCGCCCAGCATGGTTCCGAACAACGCCGACCCGGCCATGACGCCGGCGCTCGTGGCGTCGACGCCCATGTCTTTCATGATCGATGGCAGCGCGGCGCCCACGACCGCCAGGTCATAGCCGTCGATGACCAGGATCAACACGCACCACCAGAGCACGAGCCCGTGAAAGCCGTTGAACCGGGAGTGCCCCGCCAACGCGTGAATATCGACCTGCTTGCCGGCCTGCTGCATGTTTTCGTCTCCTGTCGTTTGATCTGTCGCGAGATGCGATGTCGACGGGAGGTTAGTTCTGCAGGCGGCACGCTTCCATGCCCGCGCGTCTCGATCTGGATGGGGCGTTCGGACATGCCGGCATCCCCCGCCAGCGTCGGCGAGCGCCGGCGCTTCGGCCTATTCCGGCGCGGGCGCGGACGAGCGATAGGCGCCGGGACTGACGCCTGTCCATTTCTTGAAGGCGCGATGGAAGGCGCTGGTTTCCTGGAAGCCGGTGCGCGCGGCGACTTCGGCCACCGTCAGCGACGCACTCGACAAGAGGTCGATGGCGATGTCGCGCCGCAGGTCGTCCTTCACGCGCTGGTAGCTCACGCCCTCCTGCTGCAAGCGGCGTTGCAGCGTGGTGCCGGAAACGCAGAGTTCCTGTGCGAGCTTTTCGAGTTCGGGCCACGCCTCGGGCATCTGGCTGCGCAACCTGTTGCGCACCTGGGCGCTGGTGCTTGCATCGTTGCGGTACTTGACCAGCAGGTTGGCCGGCGCTTCCCTCAGGAAGTTGTCGACCGTGGCGGGCGACTCCGCGATCTTCAGGTCCAGCAGATCGCTGGCGAAGCTGATGTGCGTGGTCTCGCCGTTGAACTTCACGTTCTCGCAGAAGCGCGTGCGGTAGTGGCTGTCGTCGCCGGGCGGCGGGCACCGGAACTGCATCTCGCGCAGGGGAATGCGCCGGTGCACGAGCCAGCACGCCAGGCCATGAACGAGGATGAACCAGGTGCCGTAGCCGAACAACCGGCGCAGCACGCCGCCGTCATGCAGCACGACGCGCGCCTCGTCGCCGTCGCAGACCAGCTCGCCGCGGAAATCGTCCAATGTGGCGTGGAGGAACCTCAGGATGCGGCGCAGCGCGTGCGCCAGGTTGTCGGCGTTGACGGCGGCGCGCGTCATCAGCGCATAGCTGCCGCGGCGAAGCCCGTGGCTGTCGAGGCCGAAGAACTCGTCGTCCATCAGGTCGGCCAGCGCCACCCACATCTGCGAATACGCCGCCGCCGAGATGCGCGCACGCGGCGCGTTCAACAGCTCACGATCAATCTTGGCGCTTTCGAGGACGCTGCTGATGTCCATGTTTCTCAGCGCCGCGGCGTGGATCGCCTCGTGCACCAGTTCAATGGACACGGTTCCCTTCAAGCCTGCAGACTTCATACGCACTCGCTCAAGAATCAGTGGTGGGGCGAGCTCTTTATAAGCGCGTTTCGCGCTGTGCAGGATGCGGCCTCGGGGGACCCGCAGCGTCTGCAGCAATGAGATGCCGCCGACCTCTGTCGTGGGCTGTCGCGGAAGTTGTGCGACTAGGTGCTCTGGGAACCGGAAGCGCCAGGCGTCATCGAGGAAAGCCTCGACAGGACGGCGCTGCGGCAGACATCCAGAATTTCATCGGCCAGTGGCGAGTCGTCAGGACACGCCCGCGACAGCACGATGGCACCGACTGCCTGCGCAATGAGGTCGATCCGCCTGGCGCGTGCGTCGCCGCCCTGATCGTCCTCCTCTGGCGCGTCGAACTGGTTTCCCAGGGTCACCAGCAGGTTTTCAATGCCGGTCGCAAACGCCGTCTTGATCGACTCCGGTTGGCGCGCAGCATCTGCGCACAGGGCGGCCATCGTGCAACCGTCACCCGGTGCATCTCGGTGTTCACGGGACAGATAGTGATGGACAAATGCCATCGCATCGACGCCTTCGGCCTTGGCGGCCGTCTGCGCAAAACCGCAGGTCGCGGCTTGCGCCATCAGGTCGGCCTTGGATTCGAAGTGCTTATAGAACCCGCCGTGGGTAAAGCCTGCGAACGCCATCAAGTCCGCAATCCCCACCCCGTCGTAACCACGCTCGCGAAACAGCGTGGAGGCCGTCTCGACGATGTGCGCCCGGTTCGCCTGTGCCTGCGCCTTGGTGACCTTCATGTCCAGGACCTCTCTAGATGTGCCATCGGTGAAGCCATGAATATACATTGATGTCGATCATCATCAAAGTCCTTGACATCAAAGATGATGATTGACATCATTAACCCGACTTACCTTGGAAGGCTTCCGAAAATGAGCGATACCCACCTGACCGCACCCACCCGCTTCGTCGAAGTGGATGGCGAAAAATTCGCCTATCGCCGCTGGGGCAACACCTCCAGCGGACAGCCCCCTCTGTTCTTCGTCCAACATTTCCGCGGCGGCCTGGACCACTGGGATCCCCTGTTGACCGATGGTCTGGCCGCAGGCCGCGAGGTCATCCTTTACAACGGTCGCGGCATTGCCTCCTCGACCGGCACGCCCCGCAACCGGATCGAAGACATGGCGGACGACATCGCCCTGGTGATCCGGGCGCTGGGTCTGTCCCAGGTCGATCTGCTTGGTTTCTCGATCGGGGGCTTCCAGGTGCAGGAGGTCGTGCTGCGTCACCCGCAACTGGTTCGAAAGCTTGTCCTGCTCGGCACCGGACTGCGCGGCGGCGATCCGAAGATGGAGCCCAGGGTGTTGGAGGTCGCGCCGAACCCCGTGCCGACCGCGGATGACTTTCTCTACCTGTTCTTCGGCCGCTCGGAAGCTGCCAAGCAGGCGGGTCTGGCCTTCTGGGAGCGCCGCCACCAGCGCGCCGACCAGGACCCGCCCAGCTCGATGGCCGTCGCTCAAGCCCAAGCCGAGGCGCACGCCGCCTACCTGCAGCCGCTGCCGGGTGCGAACCCCTATGCCTTCCTGAACGCCGTCACGCAGCCGACCCTGGTGCTCAACGGCGTCGACGACATCATGATTCCCACGATCAACTCCTGGCATCTGTCGCAGAACATTCCCAACGCGCAGCTGTTGATCTATCCCGACGCCGGACACGGCGCGCAGTTCCAGTATCCCGAGCGCTTCCTGCAACACGCGATCCAGTTCCTCGAGGAGTGATGCCGTAGCGCATCCCGTCCCCGCCCGATCAACGACGACACAGCAAACAAGCATGACTGACAAGACGCTCTTCGAGCCCTACACACTTGGCTCACTCCAACTGTCCAACCGCATCGTGATGGCGCCGCTGACGCGCAATCGGGCAGGCGCGGGTCTGGTGCCCAGCGAGTACGCCGCCACCTACTACGGTCAGCGCGCCTCGGCGGGCCTGATCATCACCGAGGCCACCCAGATCTCGGCCGATGCCCAGGGCTACCAGGACACCCCGGGTCTGTACACGCCGCAGCAGATCGACGGCTGGCGCAAGGTGACCGACGCCGTTCACGCCAAGGGCGGGCGGATCTTCGTGCAGTTGTGGCACGTGGGCCGTATCTCCCACGTCGACCTGCGCCCTGGTGGCACCGCGCCGGTGGCCCCCTCCCCCATCCGCGCCGCGACCAAGACCTTCGTCAACAACGGTTTTCATGACGTCTCCGAGCCACGTGCCCTGACCCTGGATGAGATTCCAGGCATCGTCGAGGATTTCCGCCAGGCTGCGGCCCATGCAATCACTGCGGGGTTCGACGGCGTCGAGGTCCACGGTGCCAACGGCTACCTGCTGGAGCAGTTCATCAAGGACGGTGCCAACACCCGGACCGACGCGTACGGCGGCTCCATCGAGAACCGCGCGCGCCTGTTGCTCGAAGTCACGGCCGCCGTGGCGAAGGAAATCGGTGCCGAGCGCACCGGTGTGCGCCTCTCGCCGGTGTCGTCGGCCGGCGCCATTTCGTCCAGCGATCCGCAGTCGCAGTACGACTACATCGCCGAGCAACTCAATGCGATGGGCATCGTCTACCTGCATGTGGTCGAAGGCGCCACCGGGGGTCCGCGCGATGCCGCACCGTTCGATTTCGACGCCTTGCGCACTCGCTTCAAGAACACCTACCTGGCCAACAACGGGTATGACCTCGAACTGGCCAACGCCCGCCTGATCGAGGACAAGGCCGACCTGTTCGTCTTCGGCCGCCCCTTCATCAGCAACCCCGATCTGGTCGAAAGGCTGGAGATCGGCGCACCCCTCGCCGCGCTGGACCCCACCACGCTGTATGGCGGTGGCGCCAAAGGCTACATCGACTATCCGACCCTCGCTGATTCCAGCGTCCGGTAGTCGTTTTTCCACGCTGCATATCGCGGCATGGACTCACCCTTTCGATCACGAGCAAAACACATGACCTCTCATTCCACTGTTCTCATCACGGGCGCCTCGACCGGCATTGGCGCCATCTATGCCGACCGCTTCGCACGCCGCGGCCACGACCTCGTGCTGGTGGCGCGCGACAAGGCGCGGCTGGAAACGCTCGCGGCGCGCCTGCGTGAGGAAACCGGCGCTGCCGTCGATATCCTTGCGGCCGATCTGACCCAACCCGGCGACCTGGCCGCCGTCGAGACGCGACTGCGCGAGGACGCCAGGATCGAGACCCTGATCAACAACGCCGGGGCCGCACTGTCCGGCCCGTTCATCGACCAGTCGACAGACGATGTCGCCCGCTTGGTCAGCCTCAACACCACCGCACTCGTGAGGCTGGCGAGCGCCATCGCCCCGCGCCTGGTGCAGGCCGGCAAAGGCGCGATCGTCAACATCGGCTCGGTGGTCGGCCTGGCGCCCGAGTTCGGCATGTCGGTCTACGGCGCGACCAAGGCCTTCGTGCTGTTCCTGTCCCAGGGGTTGAGCCTGGAGCTCGCGCCCAAGGGCGTCTACGTGCAGGCGGTGTTGCCGGCCGGCACCCGCACCGAGATCTGGGAGCGCGCGGGCATCGATACCCGTGCGATGCCCGACCTGATGGGCGTAGAAGAGCTGGTGGATGCCGCGCTGACCGGATTCGACCGCCGTGAACTCGTGACCATCCCGCCGTTGCACGATGCCGCGCGCTGGGAGGTGCTGAACACGGCACGTCAGGCCCTGGTCGCGGACATTCGGCAGGCGCACGTGGCGGAGCGTTATCGCACCGCCGCCTGATACGGAAAAAAACTCCAGAACGGAAGGAACAGCACATGACATTCAAGGCACTGCTCGCCAGCAAGACCGGCGACACCATTTCAAGCAGCCTGGTCGACTTCAAGGAAGAGGACCTGATGCCGGGCGACGTCACCGTCGCGGTCGAGTACTCGACGGTGAACTACAAGGACGCGATGGCGCTCAGTGGCCGGTCACCGGTCATTCGCCAGTTTCCGCTGATTCCGGGCATCGACTTTGCCGGTGTCGTCGAGTCGTCGACTTATCCCGGCATCGCAGCCGGCGACCGTGTGCTGGCCAACGGCTGGGGACTGAGCCAGACGCACCACGGCGGCTTTGCGCAAAAGGCGCGGGTGAGCGGTGATTGGCTGGTCAAGGTTCCCGAGGTGTTTTCGACCCGGGATGCCATGGCCGTCGGCACCGCCGGGTACACCGCCATGCTGTCGGTGCTCGCGCTCGAGCATGGTGGCCTGACGCCCAAGCACGGCGACATCCTGGTGACGGGCGCCAATGGCGGCGCCGGCTCCGTGGCGATCGCGCTGCTGTCGAGCCTGGGCTATCGCGTGATCGCGTCGACCGGGCGTCTCGAGGAATCCGATTACCTGCGTGCGCTGGGCGCGGCGGACATCATCGACCGTCACACCCTGTCCGAAGCGGGCGCACCGATCGCCAAGGAGCGATGGGCCGGGGCCATCGATTCGGTCGGCAGCCATACCTTGGCAAACGTCCTGGCGCAGACCCGGTATCGCGGCGTGGTCGCGGCCTTCGGGCTCGCACAGGGCGCGGACCTGCCGGCATCCGTCCTGCCCTTCATCCTGCGCAACGTCACCCTCGCCGGTATCGACTCGGTCAATGCGCCGCAGCCTGCGCGGCTGCAGGCGTGGTCGCGTCTGGCCAGCGACCTGGACCTGGACAAGCTGGCACGGACCACCAAGGTGATCGGATTGGCAGAGGTTCCTGACGTTGCCAGCCAGGTACTCGCAGGGAAGATCCAGGGGCGCACCATCGTGGATGTGAACGCCTGACCGGATCGCGCATGCCCTTCATCGACGCTCCCAACCTCTCGATCGATGTCGACGGGACTGTATTCGCGTACCGCGACCTGGGGCCGCGCGATGGCGTGCCTCTGGTCCTGCTCAACCACTGGGGCGCGGTCCTCGACAATTTCGACCCGCGGATCGTCGATGGACTTGCCCGCAGGCATCGCATCATCGCCATCGATTACCGAGGGATCGGCGCTTCAGGCGGAACAGCGCCTGTGACCATCGATGCGATGGCGCGGGATGCGATCGCGCTGGTCCACGCACTGGGCTTCGAGAAGATTGATCTGCTTGGCTTCTCCCTCGGAGGATTCGTGGCGCAGGACATCGTGCTGAAAGCCCCCGGCCTGGTGCGCCGACTCATCCTGACCGGCACAGGGCCGGCAGGCGGCACAGGCATCGAACGGGTCGGAGCGGTCTCCTGGCCGCTGATAGTCAAAGGCCTGCTGACGCTGCGGGATCCGAAGACCTTTCTGTTCTTCACCTCCACGGCCAACGGTCGTCAAGCCGCGAAAGCCTTCCTGGAGCGACTGAAGGAGCGCAAGGCGGATCGGGACAAGGGGCCGACGCCCCCTACCTTCCTGCGACAGCTGAAGGCCATCAAGGCCTGGGGCCGGCAGGTGCCCCAGGATCTGGGCGGCATCCGCATCCCTGTGTTGATTGCGAATGGCGACAACGACATCATGGTGCCCACTGTGAACAGCCATGACATGGCGCGTCGCATCCCAGGCTCGCAACTGGTCATCTACAAAGACGCTGGGCATGGCGGGATTTTCCAGTACCACGGCGAATTCGTGCCCAAGGCGCTGGCCTTTCTCAATGACTGAACGACGGCATCTTTTGCAACCGGCTTCAGGCCGACTTTCCCGACCGCCCCCTGTGGGGCGGGGCTGCCCGAAGCGCATTCAACCAAACACTCTGGAAAAAAGTCGCCCATGAAAGCGTTCATCATCGATCGTTACGGAAAGAATGAAGTTGGCCGCATCGGCGAAACGCCCGAACCCGAGGTGCGGGACGATGACGTCCTGATCCAGATCCACGCGGCGAGCATCAATGCCCTGGACTCGAAGATCAAGAGCGGCGAATTCAAATTGATTCTTCCCTACCACTTCCCCCTGATCCTGGGCAACGACCTGGCCGGTACGGTTGAGCGGGTCGGCGCTCGCGTTCGCAGCTTCAAACCGGGCGACGAGGTCTATGCGCGCCCCGACGACGATCGCATCGGCACCTTCGCCGAGTTCATCGCCGTCAAGGAATCGTCGCTGGCGCTGAAGCCCAAGAATCTCAGCATGGTCGAGGCCGCATCCGTTCCTCTGGTGGCCCTGACCGCCTGGCAGGTGCTGGTCGAAACCGCCAAGCTGAAAAAAGGACAGAAGGTTCTGATCCATGCCGGCTCCGGCGGCGTCGGCACCATTGCCATCCAGCTTGCCAAGCATCTCGGGGCATTCGTGGCCACGACCACCAGCACGGCCAACGTCGCCTGGGTGAAGGCCTTGGGCGCGGACGTCGTCATCGATTACAAGCAGCAGGATTTCGCCACGGTGCTCCGCGACTACGACGTGGTGTTGAACAGCCTCGGCAACGGCGAGCTGAACAAGTCCCTCCAGGTTCTCAAGCCGGGCGGGCATCTCATCTCCATCTCGGGGCCGCCCACCCCGGCGTTCGCCATCGCGCGAGGACTGGCCTGGCCGCTCAGGCAAGTGCTGCGCCTGTTGAGTTTCAGCATCAGGAACAAGGCAAAGAAGAACGGGGGCCACTACACCTTCGTCTTCATGCGGGCCGATGGGGCGCAGTTGCGAGAGATCACCGCCCTCATCGAGTCAGGCGCCATCCGCCCGGTCGTCGACAAAGTGTTCCCATTTCAGGACACCCACAAAGCACTGGCCTACGTCGACAGTGGGCGCGCCAAGGGCAAGGTCGTGGTGCAAGTGGTGTAGCTGCCGCCTGCCTGCGCTAGCGTCTTTGATCAGGCCCTTGCCCCGCCGACTCAGGCCATCGCACGGCCGACGCGCAAGCCTCCGATGGCCTTGGCGTTCTGTACCCGCTCTGCATGACCAGGAGATCGACCTTGAGTTCATACACAACCGCCCGCATCGGCAAGCGCGCACTGGTGACCGGCGCATCTAGCGGCATCGGTGCGGCCATCGACGCGTGGACCCACATTTTCGCTGACGCTTGAACCGCCTGTATTCCAACGCGCACGCCTGTGGTTCTGCGCATCGGTGCGCAGAAGCGGGTCAGCGTTCGATGGAAAAGTGGGGCCAATGAGCGTGGGAATCCACATCAAAGGCCTCCCGCAGAAACGCGGAGTTCGAAACCTTCGAGATCCCGAAGGACTTGGACTACGACGTGGCCGTCCCAGCGGACGACATCAGGGCGCCTGGTCACGCCGCAGCAAGCTGGTTGCGCGATCCTGCTCGCTTCAGTGACAACCCGCAGGGAGGCGCGCATCCTTCGCACGTTGCCAGCTCACTGCGCGTCGATCCTCATCCGCGAACCTGTAGGCTTCAACCGGCTCACTAGAAAATCCAGCAGTGCCCGATGCACCGCCGTGCTGTGCCGGCGCTCCAGGTACACAGCGGACAGCCACATGTCGCTGCGAACGAACTCCGACAGCACGGGCACCAGTCGCCCGCTCTCGACGTAAGGCGCGAGCATCACCGAGGGCAAGTAGACGACGCCTGCGCCAAGCAGCGCCGCCTGGATGAGCGGACTGGCTTCCGTCGCATCCAACGGTCCACGGACCGGGACCTCGAGTGGCTGACCGTCGACTTCGAAGCGCCACTTGGGCAGCGGATTCAGATGGCTGCTGAACAGCGCGATGTGATGCGCAAGTTCGCCCGGATGAGCTGGCACACCATGCTTACGCCAGTAAACGGGAGCCGCGCAGACAGTGAGCTCCATCGATACCAGTTTTCGAACGATCAGGTTCTCATTGGCTGACGCGCCGAAGCGAAGCGCGATGTCGACGCCTTCCTCCGCAAGATCGACCATGCGGTTTGTGAGCACGAGACTGATGCTGACCTCCGGATAGTGGCCAAGAAAGGCGTTGATCAATGCCGGCAATTCGGTCAGTTCCATGCCGTAAGGCGCCGAGATGCGCACGCGCCCGCTGGGGATCCGCGCGCGGTCCTGGAGCTCGGCTTGCGTGACGTCGGCCAGTTCGAGCATGGGCCTGCTTCTTTCGAGCAGCAAGGCGCCAGCGTCCGTCAGGCTGACGGCATGGCTGGTCCGGTTCAGCAATCTGACACCGAACCGGCTCTCGAGTGCCGCGATGTATTTGCTGACGGTGCCCTTGGACAGCGAAAGATGCTTGGCCGTGCGGGAGAAGCTCCCCGAAGTGGCGACCTCGCTGAATGTGCGCAGGAGATCCAGGCTGTCCACAAATGCTCTCCTTCTTGTTGGTCAGGGCGACGCTCGGTACAAGCATCTCGGACAGGTGCTCAGACGAGCCCGAGTTTTTTCCTCAGGCTCGCATCCACCGGTCCCGCCGGCATGAAGCGGCGCAATTTCGTCAACAGAGACGCCTCCCCCGGCGGCGTGCAACGCATTCGCCACGGGCCCAGCGCCGCCTCGACGATGGTGCTCGCCACGCCGTGCGGCTCGGGCGCACTGCTCACGCTCTCGGCCACGGAGAGCGTCACCAGTTCGCGTTCGCGGTCATAGCCCGCGATCCGCGCCTTGACACGAGGCGCATTGGCATCGAGGTTGGTCCGGGTGAAGGCCGGCTGCACCAGCGTGGCACGAATGCCGAACTGGCGCACTTCATGGTCCAGCGACTCCGACAGCCCTTCCACTGCGTGCTTGGTGGCCGCATAGAGTCCCATGTACGGAGCCGGAAGCACACCGAGCACGGAACTCACGTTGACGATTCGCCCGCGGCGTTTTTCACGCATGTACGGGAGCACCGCGCGCGTCGTGCGGAGCATGCCGAAAACGTTGGTATCGAACAGCACTGCAGCCTCGGCTGTCGCGGTTTCCTCGACCGCGCCGATCATCATCATTCCCGCGTTGTTGACCAGCACGTCGATGCGCATGGCCCGGTCGATGACGGATTCGATGCCCCTCTGGACAGAGCCTTCGTCGCGGACGTCCATTTCGATGAACTCCACACCAGGCAGCGCGGGTGCCTTGCGCAACTCGCGAACGGTACCGAAAACCCGGCAGCCTCGCGCCACGAACATTTCCGCGGCGGCACGTCCGATGCCCGAGGACGCGCCAGTCACTACGACGACTGATGAACTCGACATGACTGGTTCCTTCGATCTTGATGAATGATGATGAAGCGCATCAGTGCGCGGGCTGGGTCGCGTTGCCTGGCCTGATCCTGAACCAGATCGAATACATCGCCGGCAGGAACACCAGTGTCAGGATCGTCCCCGCGAAAGTGCCGCCGATCAGCGTGTACGCCAATGCGCCCCAGAACACCGAATGCGTCAGCGGAATGAACGCGAGGATCGCCGCCAACGCCGTCAGGATCACGGGCCGCGCTCGCTGCACCGTCGCCTCGACCACCGCGTGGAAAGGGTCCAGCCCCTCCTGCTCGTTGTGGTGGATCTGCCCCAGCAGAATCAGCGTGTTGCGCATCAGAATCCCCGACAGCGCGATGAGCCCAACCAGCGCATTGATGCCAAATGCCTGCTGGAAGATGAGCAGAGTTGGCACCACACCGATCAGTCCCAACGGGCTGGTAAGGAACACCATGACCATCGCCGACATCGAGCGCACCTGGAGAATGATGATCAGAAGCGTGACCGCCAGCATGATCGGGAACAGCGGCAGCATCGCCGCGGTCGCCTTCTCCGATTCCTCGATGGAGCCGGCCTGGACGATGCGGTAGCCCGCGGGCAGCTTTTCGATGATCGGCTGCAGCTGCTTGGTGATCGCGTTCGACACGTCCGGCGGCTGCGTTCCGTCGGCGATGTCGCCCTGCACCGTGATGGTGGGCACGCGGTCGCGTCGCCGCATGACCGGCTCTTCCATGCGCATCTCGACCTGGCCGACCTGCGACAGCGGAATGCGTTGACCGCCGGCACCGGCGAGCGTGAAGTCCGCGATGCGGGCCGGGTCGAGACGCGTGTCGCCCGCCGAACGGGCGACGACCTGCACGGTGCGGATGTCTTCGCGCACGGTCGTCACTGGCACGCCGCTCAAGAGGAACTGCAGTTGTTGCGCCACGGCATTGGAGCTTAGGCCCACGGCCTGCAGACGGTCCTGATTCAAGGTGAAGTGCAGCGCGGGCGTGCGGGTGCCCCAGTCGGTGCTGACGGTGCGCATCATCGGGCTCGCATCCATGACCTGACGCACGTCGGCCACGATCTTCCGCAATTCGTTTGCATCGGGCCCCGTGACACGGTAGGCCACCGGGAACGGCGAGTACGGGCCGAACACCAGTTGGGTCACCCGCAGCCGCGCCTCGGGCGCCAAGCCCTGCGCGATGGCCTCGCGCAGCCGCAGCTTCAGGGTGTCACGCTCTTCCTGGCTGGCTGTGCGGATGACGATCTTGGCGAAGGCCGGGTCCGGCAGTTCCGGGCCCATGGCGAAGAAGAAGCGCGGTGCGCCCTGGCCGATGTAGGACGTGACGATCTGTGCCTCGGCTTGCTTGGACAGCCAGGCCTCGACTTTCGCCGTCGCGTCGCTGGTCTGCGTGATGGCCGTGCCATAGGGCATCTGCACCTCGACCAGGACCTCGGGGCGGTCGGAGATCGGGAAGAACTGCTTCTTCACGACACCCATGCCGAGGATGGACAGCACGAACAGCGCGATAACGGCGCCTGCGACCAGCCACTTGCGTGCGATCACGCGCTCGAGCACGCGACGCAGGCGGTTGTAGCGCGGCGTGTCGTAGATCGCGGCGTGCCCGCCTTCGATTTTCTTGAGGTTCGGCAGCAGCTTCACGCCCAGGTACGGGGTGAACACCACCGCGACGACCCAGGAGGCGATCAGCGCGATGCCGACGATCCAGAACATGTTGCTCGTGTACTCGCCCGCAGTCGATGGTGCAAAGCCGTTGGGCATGAAGCCGACGGCGGTAACCAGCGTGCCCGAGAGCATCGGCGCCGCCGTGTGACTCCACGCATAGGCCGATGCAGCGATGTGGCTGTAGCCTTCTTCGATCTTCACCACCATCATCTCGATGGCGATGATGGCGTCGTCCACCAGCAGGCCCAGCGCCAGGATCAGCGAGCCGAGCGTGATGCGATCGAAGTTCTTGCCGGTGGCGGCCATGACCACGAAGACCACGGCCAGCGTGAGCGGCACGGCTGCAGCGACAACCAGGCCCGCGCGCCAGCCCATGCTCAGGAAGCTCACCAGCATCACGACCAGCAAGGCCGCGAAGAACTTCATCATGAATTCGTCGACCGATGCGGCGATGTTGACCGACTGGTCCGTGACCTTCGACAGGCTCAGGCCCAACGGCAGTTCGGCATTGATGGCGCGGGCTTCGGCGTCCAGCGACTTGCCCAGGTCGAGCCCGTTCCAGCCCTCTTTCATCACGACGCCGATCAGCAGGGCCGGTTCGCCGCCGTTGCGGATCATGAAGGTGCTTGGGTCTTCATAGCCGCGCTTGACCGTGGCGACGTCCGACAGCTTCAGGGTGCGCCCTTGCGCGACCACCGGCGTGTCCCGGATCTTCTGCAAGGTGTCGAAGGCACCGTCCAGGCGAATGAAGACCTGCGGACCTTTGGTTTCTACCGACCCGGCCGGGCTCAGCGCATTCTGGGCATTGAGCGCGGCGAACACATCCTGCGGGCCGATGCCCAGTGTGGCCAGCCGGTCGTGCGCGAACTCGACGTAGATCCGTTCGGGCTGCTCGCCGGCGATGTTCACCTTCTTCACGCCCGGCACGTGCAGCAGCCGCTGGCGCAGCGTTTCCGCATCGCGCACCAGCACGCGCTGCGGCTCTCCCTTGGCCTTGAGTGCGAAGAGGGCGAAGGTGACGTCGGCGTACTCGTCGTTGATCATCGGGCCAATCACGCCCGCCGGAAGATTGCCCGCTTCGTCGCCGACCTTCTTTCGTGCTTGATAGAACTCTTCTTGCACCTTGGAGGGTGGCGTGCTGTCCTGCAAGGTCAGCGTGGTGAACGCGAGACCGGGCCGCGTGTAGGTTTCGGCGCGATCGTAGTAGCGCAGTTCCTGCAGGCGTTTCTCGACCTTCTCGGCGACCTGGTCCTGCATTTCCTGCGCCGTGGCGCCGGGCCAGGCCGTGATGATGGTCATCACCTTGATCGTGAAGGCCGGGTCTTCCGCGCGCCCCAGCTTGAAGAAAGCGACGAGGCCGGCCAGCGAGATCAGCAGGATCAGGAACAGGGTGATAGCGCGCTCACGGACTGCGAGCGCCGACAGATTGAGACGGCCTTCGCTCATGGACGGGCTCCGCCACCCGCAGGCGCCGCGGCCGCGCCGGCAACGCGCACCTCTTCACCCTCGCGCAGCAGGTGCGCGCCGAGTGCGATCACGCGATCGCCCTGCTTGAGCTCGCCCGTGATCTGGGCGCGGTCGTCTTCCAGCGACTCCACCGTCACCGGCTGCCAGTGCACCTTCGCCGGATCACCGGTGATGACCCAGACCCCCGGCGCCTTGCCGGCGTCGAACAGGGCGCCGATGGGCACCTGCACACCGTTCTTCGCGACGACCTTGCCATCCCCTACGTGGACTGTCACCGTGGCGCCCAGGGGCGCGTTGGCGAGCTCGCCATCGAGCACGTAGCGCGCCTCGAAGGTGCGCGTGAGCTTGTCGGCTGCATCGGAGAGTTGCCTGAGCTTGACGGCCACCGCAACACCTTCCCTGCCGAACAGCGTGGCCTGGCCGACGGAGCCGATGACCGGACGTAGCGTTTCCGGCAACTGGACCACGGCCTCCCTGCGCCCGGCCTGCGCCAAGCGGACCACCGGCTGCCCGGGGTTGACGACCTGGCCAGGCTCGGCCAGCGTCTCGAGCACCGTGCCGTCCGCGTCGGCAACGAGTTCCGAATAACGACTGGAATTGCGCGCAACCTCGGCCTGCGCTTCGGCCGCACCGAGCTGGGCCTGGGCCGCATCCGCCGCCGCCTTGACCTGGTCGTACGCCGAGGCGGAAATGGCGCCGGTGCCGCGCAGATCGCGGTAACGCGCTTCTTCGTCGCTCGCCTGCTTTGCACGCGCCCGTGCAGCGCTGACAGCCTCCTGCTGGGCACGCGCCGCCAACCTCAGGTCGACCGGGTCGATGCGCATGAGCAACTGCCCGCGCTTGACCGTCTGGCCCGCGTCCACGAAGCGCTCCAGCACCTTTCCGGAGACGCGGAAACCCAGGTCGCTTTGAACCCGCGCGGCCACGGTGCCGGTGAACGAGCGCGATGCCGACGCGGCCGTCTGGACGGTGGCTGCGCGCACCAGCGGCGCCTGGGTGCGCGGATCGGGCGGCGCCTTGTCGTCGCAGGCGGCCAGCGCAAACGGCAAGACGCAGACAAGTGCAGATGTAAGGAAGCGGCGCGAGTGCATGAGGGGCCCATAGACGAATCGATCAGGGCCCCGATTCTGATAATAGTGACCATTTTAGTCAATGGTCACATTCGATTTATATCTTCAAGGAGACAGACTGCGCAGCACCAGACCCGACAGCTGGGCCGGCGCCTGGTCCGTGTAATGAGCGCTGAGCTGCAGGATCACGGGGTTGATATAGGGGTGCATGACCAGATAAATGGCCGCCGCCGCCTCGTCGATCGGCGTCTTGCGCTCGAAGTCGCCCGACTCGCGGCCCTGCTTCAGCAGCTCGATGAGCATCTGCCGGATGCACTCTTCATGGGCAATGGCCGAAGGCCAGCGCTCGCTGGCCGCCGAGATGGCGATCTCGTAGAGCTTGCGGTCCTGGAAGAACAGGCGCAGGCCCGAATCGACAATGGCCTTGAACATACGGCGCAGCTTCTCGGGCGGGCTTTCGACCCCGTCGACCGCCACGCGGATGCCCTCCTGGATCTCGCGCAGGCAGTTCGCGCAGATCATTTCGCCAATCGCCTGCTTGGACTCGAAGAACTTGTAGATGTACGCCTTGGAGAAGCCGATGGCCTTGGCGAGGTCGGAAACCGTGGTCTTCTCGTACCCGTACTGGCTGAAGTGCTCGGTGGCCGCGACGACGATCTGCGCGCGCACGTCGTGATCGGCCGGCCCCCGCGCTACAGGCGGAGAAGAAGTTGCATTGCTCATGACCAGAGCTTACCGCCCGGACAAACAAACGACAACAAGTGACCATATTGAATTATAGTCACAAACCTTTTCCTGTCCACCGTCCCGGAGCAACCCATGTCCCAACGTACTCTTGCCCTGCCCCTGCTGTTCAGCCTCCTCGCAGGCTGCGCTGTCGGGCCTGACTATGTCCGACCTGCCCCGAGCCTGCCGGACCGATTCATCGGCGCGACAGCCCTCGACCAGCGATCCGCCACCGCCACCGCCGAGCTGGTGGCGTGGTGGACCGGCTTCGGAGATGCACGACTGGCCCGCTATGTCGAACTCGCGCTGAAACAGAATCTTGACCTTGCGCAGGCATCCGCCCGCGTGACGCAGGCCCGGGCCGGGCTCGGTGCGGCGAATGCGGCGCTGCTGCCCTCGGGCAATCTCGGCGGACAAGCCGCCAGGGCCTACCAGTCGGTGGAGACGCCACTGGGCCAGGTCCTGAACTCGCAGCCAGGGTTCGATCGCTACGGCAACGCCTACGAAGCGAGTCTCGGCGCAAGCTGGGAGCTGGACATCTTCGGCGGCCTGCGCCGGGGACGCGAGGCAGCGCTGGCCGACTACCAGGCATCGGAGGCCGGCGCGGCCGCCACGCGCTTGGCCGTGGCCGCGCAGACCGCAGACATCTACATCACGCTGCGCGGCCTACAGGCCCGCCTCGACGTGGCACGGCGGCAAGTCGCCACGCAGCAGGACCTGCTGTCGAAGATCAACCTCCTCTACGGCAAGGGGCTGGCCGCCGAACTCCAACTGAGGCAAGCCGAAGGTGCCCTGGCGCAGGTCCGTGCATCTGTGCCAGTGTTGGAGGCGGGCGAGGCCGCGGCCATGAACGCGCTCGACGTGATGCTGGGCGCGACGCCGGGCGCGCACCGCTCCGAATTGGTGGCGGGGGGTGTCATTCCTGTCGCACCGCGCATCGGCGCCACCGGATCACCCGGCGATTTGCTGCGGCGGCGGCCCGACCTGATCGCTGCCGAGCGGCGCCTTGCGGCATCGAACGCGCGCATTGGCGTGGCCATGGCCGAGTACTACCCGAAACTCTCACTGGGGGGAACGATCGGCAGCGCCACGTCCGTGGCCAGCGGCAATCTGTTCACCGGCGGCGCCAGCCAGGCTGCGGCCCTGCTCGGCCTGCGCTGGCGGCTGTTCGACTTCGGGCGCATCGACGCGCAGATTGCACTCGCCAAGGGGCAGGACGCGGAGTTGCTCGCAGCCTACCGGCTCGCTGCACTGCGTGCGACCGAAGACGTGGAGAACGCCTTCTCCGCCCTGGTCAAGCGTGAAGAACAAGCCGCTTTGCTCGCGCAGGGCGAGGCATCGCTCGGTCGCGCGCGAGGGGCATCGTTCGCGGCTTATCAGCGAGGTGTCGTCAGCCTGATCGAAGTGTTGCAGGCGGACGAGAGCCTGCTGCGCGTGGCCGATGCGAGAGCGCAGGCGCAAACGGAGTCGGCGCGCGCGGCGGTCAGCGCGTTCAAGGCGCTGGGCGGCGGCTGGCAGGCTGAGCCCCTCGAAGCGGTGGCCATCCGCTCGCATTGAGACACTGAATACGTCCCGGCAACCCGGGCGATCCGACAGACTCGCCCGTTGCGCTCGAAAACACCGGTTCGTCCGACCTCCACGCCGAAGGACAGAGAGACGCAGCGACATCGCACAGATGTACAGCTACAAACCTCCTGTGCCGCAGCACGAAGCGTGTGACTCTAGCGTCTTTCCCAATCTCCTCGGGCGAAGCCCCACACCGTCACTGCGGCGCCGACGATGGCGCCCCCAGCCACCAGCAGGAAGGCAGACTCGAGGCTGAGCCTCCCCGCGAACACCAGCGCCACTGCGGACAGCGCGCACGCGAAGCGCAAGACACCGGCCGCGAGCGGCCAGCCGACGCGCCGCGCGCCCTGCCCCGCGAAATACAGTGACAACGCGACGGCAATGAAGCCGAACACCGGGCCCATCACCCTCAGGTACTGCTCCCCGACGGCCAATACGTCGGGGTCGCTCGCGAAGTGAGACATCCACAGTCCAGGAAAGAATGCCACGCCGAGGCCCAGCACTTCGAGCAACCCAGCAACGAACAATGCGTTCACCAGCGCAGCGCGCCGCGCACGCACCACATCGCCGGCGCCAATGCAGGTTCCAACCACGGTGACGGCGGCGGTGCCAAAGCCGAACATCACGGGAACCAGCAACATTTCCAGTCGAGACGCGATACCGTAGCCCGCGATCGTCGACACGTTGAAGGCGCCTGCAGCCGCTGTGATCGCGGCAATTGAAAGCGTCGTCATCGCCGCGTTGAGGGTCGACAGCAAGCCAACGCCAAGGATGGCACCGAAGTGATCACGCCGTAGCGGGTGCCGACGAAGTCGAAGCCTCGAGCCCGCGGATCGCATGGAGGCAACGATCGCCACGAGCGAGCCTGCACTGCACAGCACCTGCGCCACGCCCGCACCGGCGACGCCCATCCGCGGAAACCCCAGCCAACCCAGGATCAGGACGGGAGAAATAATGAGCCCGACGCCAACGCCGCCGAGCATGATCAGTGCTGGAGTTCTGACGTTGCCCGCACCTCGCAAGGCTGACTGCAGCAACGTCGGAATCCAGAACAGCACCGCGCCGCCAAAGAGAATGTCCGAGTATCGAATCGCCTGCTGCAAGGACGCGCCTGTTCCACCCAGTTCACGGTAGAGCATCGGACCCGCGGCGATCACAGCCAAGGCGAACAGTCCGCCTGCGATGATCGCGATCACGACGCTGTGCCACACGAGACTTTCGGCTTCGTCTTGCCGCCCGCCGCCGAGCGCCCGCGCGACCGCCGAAGAAACCCCGCCTCCGACACCGCCGTTGGAGACCATGGTCATAAGCAACATGACGGGCACGACTAACGAGGCCGCTGCGATAGCGTCGACACCCAGCCCGCTCACGAAGTAGGTTTCTGCCACGCTCAGCACCGTCTGCATGAGCATCACGGCGACCGTGGGCACCGCGAGGCGAATCAACAGCGGCAGCAGCGGCGCGTGCAGCAAGGGGTTGGCGACGCCCGAGTTGACCTTGGCGGGCAAAGGGGCTGGCTCCAAGGCTCTGGCGGCGTCAGCAGTGAGGGAAGTTGTCATCAGGTGTCCACCCTTGGCTGGCATGTGTGTGATGGGCACCCGCAACTCCGGGCTCTCCTGCCGACCGTTTTTTTCTTACCGCACGCGGAGCGTGAAGCAGTCGTTGCTCAATTGGCCTTGGCGCGCAGATCGGCCGGGTGCGGCATCGTCGAAATAACTTTGCTGTTCACACGAGAGCCGGAGCCGACATTCTGGTCGGGCCTCAGGTTGTAGTGAACGGCCTCGGCTTCAACGAGAGAACGCGCCGTCGAAACAGCCATGGTCTCGGGACCGCGAGAACCGCGAACCACGTTCTGGTCGGGCGCTTTGGCGGTGCGCACGGCCTCGGCATTCACCTCATCGCGCGTCTTGCTGGAGAAGGCCTTGTGCACACCGTCGTACGCCTCTGCGTGGGCGCCGGCCGCGACCAGGAGGGTCAGAACAGGGGCCGATACGATCTTCATGGCTGTCGTGAGATTCATGGAGGTTCCAAAGAAAAAGGTTGGAGCAAAACGCTTGCGGGTCTCGTCTCGAGAACCTGCAGATCAAGTCTTGCGCCAAATTCGACTTCGGCAGTCATGCGATCAAGACACGCCACGTTTCCGTAGCCGAAACCTTCTGCATCGCAGCAACGGGCCTTCCAGCATGCCCGTCCCGGCGGGCTTTGAGAATCAAGTCGCGCGCCCGAACGTCTGGAGCGCGCGTTCCAGTCGTTCGTCCTGAGATTGATCGCCAGAGAGGAATCGGAAAGACCTGCGCTCGTAAAATCGGCATGCGCACATCAGGCGCGGATCGGAAAACTAGTTCACACGTCACATCGCGATCAAACCTCTTACGTTTGTCTGCTGTAACGAGATCTTCGATTCGCCCGGGTGCACCCATCTGCTCGTAGATATCAACGCCGCGTCGCCATGCTAATGCTCATTCGCACATTGACTCTCTCGAGCAGTGGACTGCCAGCACCGGAGCCCGAAGCCGAACGCCGCAGACCTAACCGACGATAACCAAAGGCACGTCAATGCTCCCTTATCGGCGGCTGAGAACGCACCGCAAACGGTAGGAACATGCTGCACCCAGGCCGGCAGCTCGTCCCTGCGAGTGGCAGGTACGCAGCGACACCCGACATCCCTCGGCCTCGCGCGAATGGCTACTATCGGCGGCGGATTCAACCGGTCGATGCAACACATTCGCTGAACATTTCAGCAGGTGTATGGAAGCCGAGCGTCTTGCGCGGCCTCTCGTTCAATTGTCTCGCGATCGCGTTGAGTTGAAGCTGTGAGAACCCTGAGATGTCCATGCCCTTCGGCATGTACTGCCTGAGCAACCCATTGGTGTTCTCGTTGCTGCCGCGCTGCCAGGGGCTCTGGGGATCACAGAAGTAGACCTGGATGTCGGTGGCCATCGTGAATCGCTTGTGACCGTGCATCTCCGTGCCTCGATCCCAGGTCAATGATTTGTAGAGCTCCTGCGGCAACTTGCGCGCGTTCTTTATCAGCGCGTTGACCACCGATTGCGAGTCCTTGCCTTCGAGCTTCACCAACATCACGTATCGCGTTTGCCGCTCGACCAACGTGGCGATCTGGCTGTTGCCGCTGCCGAACACCAAATCACCTTCCCAATGACCAGGCACCGCCCGATCCTCGACAGATGCGGGTCGCTCGCTGATCGACACTGCATCAGCAATCTGCCCATGGATCGCAGTCTTCTGCGTATAGGAACGAGAGCGTCGCATGCCGCGCGTGCGTCTAAGGTGCTCCAGCAGCTCCTTCTTCAATGCACCACGCGCTTGAATGAAAAGACTGCGGTAGATGGTCTCGTGTGACACATGAAGGCTCGGGTCGTTCGGATAAGTATGCTTGAGCCAGCCGGCGATCTGCTCCGGCGACCACAGCATTCGAAGCAGATCCGCCACGATGCCAGCCAGCGCTCGGTTCTTGACCAGCTTGCATCGCTTGGGCCGTAAGGCACGATTCCATGCAGCTTCGTCGGCGACGCTCGCCCGATAGCCGCCTTGCCCTGCGTTGCGTCCGATCTCGCGGCTGATGGTCGACGGTGCCCTGCCAAGTCGGGCGGCCACTGAACGCATCGATTCACCGACCATCAGGGCGCGGGAGATCTCTTCTCTCTCTGCCAGGGTCAACGCATTGGCGCAGCGTCGCCGCTGCGGCGGTCGAATTCCACCAGTCTTCGAGAAGATGTTCTGGATAGAAGTGTGGGGTCGGTCAAACAGCTTGCCAATCTGGTGAAGGGTCCAACCTTCCCTCCACCGCTCCCACATCAATGCCTTCTGGGTACTCGTGTAGTAGGTCCGTGTCCGGTACTTCATCTGCAACACTCCTTCTGCCTAAGCAGTTGTAAGTGTGTTGCATCGACCGGTTGAATCCGCCGCCCTTTGCAGAAGTTCGAGGCTCGCGAAAGCGGTCATCCGGCGTCAGCGGAAAAATGCCTGTGCAGCATCGCGCAGCGATGTGAAGTTTCGAACGGCGGTCTTGGTGCCTCGCTCTTGCTAATAAACCCGAAAACCATCAAGCGTTTCCACCAAATATTCCCCGTCGAAGGTTTTGGGCTAGCCTCGCTGTCTGCATCCGAATCACTGACGCGGACCCTGGTCGCGTATGTCGCGCAGGGGGCTCGAATATTCTTGCTGTGCAACGCACAGCGCATGTATCCCGGGGAAGTCGAGCCGCTCTAACAGGTCACTCAACAGAGCAACGAACGGAGCATTTTCGACTTCATCGGAGTGGCGTTCGATCCAGCACTCAACATCGGTGAGCCGACCATCAAGCGCCAAGCTGGCGAGCTCTTCCAAGGCTTGGTTGTCCAGTATGGCATTACGAGGTAAGAGATGCCTCGGTAAGGTCACGCCAGCTTCTACCTCCTGCGGTGTAGCGGCGGACCAGGCTGAATCGGAAGCATTGACGATCGGCATGAAAAGCGTGAAAGAAAACGTAGTGCCTTGCCCGATGACGCTTGCGACGTTCAGAGATCCGCCCATGGCCGAGACAATGCGCTGAGCGATGAACAATCCCAAGCCTGCACTGCCGCTGGCAGCCTGGACCTGTTGGAATTGCCCGAAAATATCGACCTGCTGGCTCAGGTCAATTCCTATGCCTGTGTCGCTCACTTCGAAATGCGGATTGGTAGCGTTTGGGTGTCGCTGAGACTCAGATCAGTTCGGCATCCGCAGGCGGCGACTCGATCGGCGCGGTGCTCCATTGCAGCCGCAGGCTGTCGTCCAGGTGGCCGTCGCCGAGGATGGAAAGATCGTTGCCGAGCACAATGTTCTTGGCGGGCAGAGGGATCGTCGCGGCTGCGCCCGTGACCTCGAAATCCTGCGGACCATCCAAGAGGCCCAGCGCCGAAGCGAAGGTATCGGTGGAGCGGCAACCGTGCTCCACGAACGGCCCGGTGCTCGCGCCCATCGCCAGGCCCATGGCGCCAAGCTTCGATTCGGGGTCGATCCGCAGGTAGGTGAAGATCACACGGTCGCCGGCGCTGGGCTCTCGCATCAGCTTCACCTGCGAGGCGAAGCTGGCTTGTCCGCTCCAGGTGATCGTGCAGTCCGGCGGCACGTGGAAGGCGCCGCCTGCCGCCAGCTCCATGGTGGAGTCATAGGTGCCGATCGCATAGCGCACGGGCCGCTTCACATCCTCGCCACAGGTGTCGCGCACCGGCCCTACGTCGGCTCGCCAGCGCGTGCGTATCGGCCCGTCGACGGCGAGGCCCGGGTAGTTTTGCTTGAACCAGTGCGTGTCGATGCGGATGTTCCACTGGCTGACGGTGCGCCGGTTGCTGCGATCCGCACCCAGCTCCACCCACACCGGTCCGCGCGAGCCCGCGCCCACGCGCGGCAGGTCGCAGACGACGAGCTCATGCTCCCAGCGCACCACCTGGCGCTGCGATCCGTCGACGAAGACCTTGCCCTGCCTGCGACCGAAAGCGCCGATGAGGTTGAGCTGGTCGTTCAGTTCATCGACCTCGACATGGTGAATCGACGGCGAGAGGATGTGACTCACCGCGCTGCGCGGATTGGGCTTGGCGATGAAGTAGGCGCCGGTCTTGGTGCCGTTGCCGGTGTCGTGGTTGAGATTCTTGCGCTGCATATGGGCGATCACTTCTTCGCCCGTGAAGGCGCGTTGCTTCGGCGTGTGCGGCTTGAAGAGGTTGGCGCCCAGCATCCGGTCAACACAGTACTTCGGTATGTCAAAGGCGGCCGGCGGCGAGCAGATCTCCGTCCAGCCCAGGTAGAGGCCCGCGTTCTTACGGTGGCAGGCGACGAGAAAGTCGATCACCCGGTCGTTGTCGGCGCTGTTGGCGCTGTTGCAGGCGTTGATGACGACGACGCTGTCCTGCGCGAACTCCCAATAGGTGTCGACGAAGGCAGCGGTGATGCCGTAGCGCGTGTCCTTGAGCATGATCTCCTCGCCCTTGCTGTCCACGGTGGCGAGGCCGTTGTAGGCCGTGAAGTAGGTCAGCCGGAAGGCGGCGAGATCGGCCTGGAAATCGGGTTGTGCCTCCAGGGTGGGGTCGATCAGCGTGGACGACTGGATGGAGTACATCTGCGGTGAGCCCGTATCCTGATGGCGCGTGTGCTTCACGCCGCCATGAGTGTTGATGTAGAAGAAGCCGTCCCCTTTGATTTGGCGCAGGGTCGTAATGTGCGCGTCACCCTCGACGCCTGGTTGCAGCGCGTAGTCATGCGCGCTGAGCCAGCCGGACATTTCCGCGATAGCTGCCTGGCCGTCGAAAGGCGTGAAGAAGGAATGCATCAGACGTGCCTTGCGCTCGCTAGGCAGTTCCGGCGGCTTGGCGGCAGCCAGCCCCGCCGCCTTTTGTGCTTGGCCCGTATCAGCGATGGCGGCGGTCAGCGTCGAAGTTCCGGTGGGCTTGAAGTTGTGCGACACCATGTGCACGCGGCCATCGGCGAAAGTGCCCCAGGCCGTCAGTGAGCGTTCGTCAAAGCCTGTCTCCACATAGTTCGGGTCTTTCGCCATGATCCCCGTCAACTCGGTCAGGTAGGCGATCGACTCGAGCTTGCGCGATTCGAGATCCAAGCATGCAGCTTCCACGGCCCGGATGCTGGCAAAGCGGCTTGCGGGCGCGAGCCCCCCGTCCGTCCGAGGGCCTTCTCCACCGCCTACCGCGAGCGGGCCGCTGCCCCCTCCCCCTCCCCCTCCCCCTCCGCCGCAAGCGACAAGCAGCGAAGGAGCACCGAGCCACAGCGCGGCCGTGGATGCGCGACCGAGGAAATTCCGGCGACCACGGGAAGGAGCCAGGGAAGAGAGGGAGGCGGATATCGAAGGAAGAGGGCTTTTCTTGGTTGTCATCGTCAGGTGCAAAAAAGGCAATGCCGGCGCCCATTCCCAGGCGACACGGCCAGCAACGGTTTGTTGCGGCCGCGACTGTAGGCAGCGCTGGCCGCACTGGGAATTGCGTTTTTTGTGATACCTTTTTTGGATGACTAGACCAGTCACCGTCCGCCAAATCCGCTACTTCCTCGCCGTTGCCGAGGAGCGCAACTTCAGGCGCGCCGCGGAGCGGCTGGCCATCACGCAGCCGCCCCTGTCGCGGCAGATCGCAGAGCTGGAGGCTGAACTGGGCCTGCAACTGCTCGAGCGCAATACGCACGGCGTGCGGCTGACCAGCGCCGGAGAGCTGGCCATGCGCAGCTTCGCGGAGCTGATGCACAGTTTCGACGCGACGCTCGAGCATGTGGCCCAGTCCGCGAACAAGCTGCCGCGTCTTCGCCTGGGCGTTCTGAACTGGGTTCACTTGAACCGACTGTCCGCAATGGAACGGAGCTTGGTGGAATCGGGGCATGCGAGCGGGATCGACGTACAAACGACAACGACGATTGCCGCAGCCTCGGCCCTGCGGCGCAACGAGCTGGATGCCGCCATCGTGCTCTGGCCGGCTTCGATGTACCGCCTGCGTGGCGACCTGGTCGATGAGGTCCCCCTCATGGCCTTCGTTCCTGCGACGTCGGATCTCGCGCGCCAGCGGCGCATTGCAGTGCGGGACCTGCAGTCCCTGCCGCCATTCTTCCGCTTCAGTCGCAGCGTCAACACACGCATGTACGACGAGTTCACGCGCGAGTACACGGCGCATGGCTTTCGGCCGAAGGCCGAGGCGCCAGCACCCGATCCGTTGCATGTCTTCGCCCAGATCGGCGCCGGCCGTGGCTGCACCTGCCTGCCTGCGCCCTTTGCGTTGCATCGCTACGCGGGCGTACAGCCCAGGCCGCTGCGGGAGCGGATCATGGTGCCGCTGGTGGTACTGACTGCGTCGCGCGTGACGCAGGAGTTGCACAACGCCCTGGTCAAGGGCGCGACGCGGATGCTCAGCGGGTGAACGGCATCATTGTGGGTGGCGCAAACGTCGAAGGTGCTGATGCTCCCCCGGGCCTTCTCGAAGGCATCATCCCTTCCGCGATCGACACGGCCGCCAACCTTGGACATCGGGGCGCGCGGCAGCGACGCGAGGCGGAGCAGTTACTCATGGGTTCAGTCGAAGGCAGCATGGCTTGCAAGCAAATCCCCTCTGTTCATTGCCGGGCTACACCAAGGACGTCACGATATCGCGCACTGAGGGGACGCTGCCTGCAAGGCACCCGAGGCTGGCCCCACGCGCCATGGTGCAGATCGACAGCAGCGCCGCGAGCCCACCGCAAACTCTGTCAATGCGGTACTTCAGGGTTCATAAAGTCGACCAGTTGCCGCCACGCCCCGAACGGTCCTGCGATCGGGCACATCAAGCCGAGTGGCTCGAGCATGTAAAGCGGCCGTAGCTTCAACTCGCGCAGCAAACCGGCATCGAGGAGGGGCCGCACGAAGTTAAGCGGCAGGAACGACAGTAGGTTTTCTTGCTGCGAGAGCCACCACAACATGGCCGTTGAACGAGTGACGACCGGATAGGTGCGGATCGGGTGAGGCAGATTCGCGGTCAATTCGTCGAATCGCTCACGGGCGGCCGAACCCGTGGGGGCGAGTAGCCAGGTCTCGTCGGCGAGTTGCGGCCAGCCCAGGGAACGCTTGCGCGCCAGCGGATGGTCTGCGCGCGCCAAGACCGCGAAACGATCTTCGCGCACCGGCATGAACTGCCAGCCTTCCGGGATCACGGGAGGCCGTCGGCATGCCACGAGATCTGCCTCGCCACGTGCGATGGCCAGCAGTTGATCGTCCCCTTCGGCTTCCGAGAGGTGAACGGTGACATCCGGATGCCGTTGCGCGAAGCGAGGCAGCACGTCGAGCAGGAGCCCGTTCATCGCGCCGACCGAGGCGACGAGGCGGATGGCGCCGCCGATGCGTTGCCGTCGCGCGGTGACGACCTCGGCGCCGTCGGCGACCCCGATCAGCATGCGACGCGCAACGGGCAAGAGGTCTTCGCACGCCTGCGTGGGCCGCGCGCCGCGCGCATGCCGCTCGAAGAGCTGAACTTCCAGCAGCCGTTCCAGGTACGCGAGGCCCTGGGTCACCGACGACTGCGTCATGCCGATCGAGTCCGCCGCCCGCTGGAGGCTGCCCAGCTCTGCCACCTTCAAGAGGATCTGCACATGCCGAAACTTGCCGCGCGCGAGCAGGCGGTTGAAGAGGACGGACGCGTCATGGCTCAAGATATCGGAAAGTCTAATGGAAGAGCGTCATTTCTAATTTGTCGCCGATGGCTTGCTCAGAAATGATGGCAACTCCACAAACGGCGGGCAGCAAGCCACGCGACAGGAGACAAAACGTGAAAAAAAAATGGCCACTGCTCGCGGTTGTCTGTTGCCTGCTCGGCGCCTTTTCGGCCCATGCGCAGGACGAGGTCTGGCCATCCAAGCCGATCCGGGTGATCGTGCCGACCCCGCCCGGCGGCGCCTACGACCGCACCATGCGACCGCTTTCGCAGGAGCTGGCGTCGTTGCTCAAGCAACCGGTGGTGATCGACAACAAGCCTGGTGCCGGCAACATCATCGGCGCCCAGGCGGGCGCCGCGGCCCCATCCGACGGCTACACGCTCACGATGACGGGCATGGTGAACACGATCGCCCAAGGCATGTACGACAACGTGCCCTTCAACATCGTCAATGACTTCACCCACGTCGCAATGATCGGCGGCGGCGCGCAATGGCTGGTGGTCAACAGCCAGTCCGGCATCGAGTCCTTCGCCGATCTGATCGCCCGCGCCAGACGCGAGCCGGGCGCGATCAACTACGCGAGCTCGGGCGCCGGCAGCACCGGCCATCTGTTGATGGAACTGCTGCAGAAGGCGACACAAACCTCGTTCGTACACATCCCCTACAAGGGCGGCGCGCCGGCGCTGATGGATGTGCTGGGAGGCCAGGTCGCTGTCACCGTGATTCCGCCGAGCGGGTCGATGAAGTACATCCAGAGCGGCAAGCTCAGGGTGCTGGCGGTGTCCAGCCCGAAGCGCAGCCCCGAGCTCCCTCAAGTTCCGACTTTCGAGGAGCTGGGCTACAAGCAGCTGACGGTGATCTCCTGGGTGGGCCTGTCGGCACCGAGGAAGACGCGGCCCGAAGTCGTGCGCAAGGTCAACGAAGCAGTGCGCGAAGCGATGACGAGGCCGGAGCTGCAAAAGAAGCTCGACGCCGAAGGCATCACGCCGATGACGATGACGCCCGACGAGTTCACGCGCGTCGTCAAGAGCGATACCGAGCGCTGGGGTGCACTGACACGCAGCCTGCAACTCAAGGCCAACTGAAACCCAAGCCCATCCCTCATGCCTTTTGTCACATCGAACAAACGCGACATCTACTACGAGCGCCACGGCGCCGGCCCGGCGATCCTGTTCCTGCACGGAGCCGGATCGAACGCCGCCACTTGGTGGCAGCAATTGCCGGCCTTCACGCCGCAGTACACCTGTCTCACGATGGACATCCGCTGCTTCGGTCGTTCGGTGGCGCCGCCGGAGGAGTTCTCGCTGGAGCTCTTTGTCGGCGATGCCTTGGCGGTACTGGCGCGCGAAGGCATCGAGCGTGCGACGGTCGTCGGCCAATCGCTTGGCGGGATGATCGGGCTGCGGCTCGCGCTGCGCCATCCCGAGCGCGTCGCCGCGTTCGTCGCTTGCGACACGTCGCTAGCCATCGACCACCCGACGCTGGTCGACAGCATCGAGCGGCGCTTTAAGACAGTTTCCGCGGTAAGCATCGAGCAGCGCTCGCTGGGCGCCTGGTTCTTGAAGGCGCAGCCCGCGCTTGCAGCGCTTTACGCGCAGATCAACCACTTCAACCCGAGCGCTCACAGTATTGAGCCCGAAGCCTGGCGCGAGGCCGTACTGCGTCTGAACCAGCCCGAGAACCTGCTTGCCGTCGCAGAGATCGACCAGCTGGCTTGCCCGACGATGTTTCTCGTTGGCGCCGAAGACCCGATTGTTCCGCCGGCGGTCATGCGCGAACTCGGCCAGCGCCTGCCAGGAAGCGAGGTCGTTGTCGTCGAGGAGGCCGCGCATTCTGCGTACTTCGAGAAGCCGCTGGAGTTCAATCAGACGGTGTTCGACTTCTTGAGACGACGCGCCGACTCCTAGGTCTGCTGTGCAGCGACTTCTGAATCTCGGAGCTTGCCTCCATGCAAAAAGCGCGCTCATGACCCGGCCCACGCTGGCGAGCAGCTCGGAGCTCTTCTCTCGCCTGTGCTCGAAAGCTCCGATACATTCTGTTGCCTTGCGCTCCGCAACCGCCCCTTGAAGACGCTGCTGGGACGTCCTATTTTTCTCCCGTTCCAAGTTGGTCGTAGAGAAATGGAGGACAAAGCCATGGCCATGGACATGCTCAAACAACTTGCCGGCTCCCCCTTGCCGGCGACCTTCCGGACCCGGGCGGAGATCGACCAGATCAAGCTGCTGCGGGCCGCCGGCCTCGTGATCGCGCTGACCCCCGCGCCGTCGGATCCCCCCACCCTCTCGGGCAGCCCCGACGCCGCCCAGGTGCTCGCCATCACCGAAAAAGGCCGCGCCGAACTCGAACGCATCCACTACCCCGTGGCCGCACAGGGCCCGTGGCGCGGTGCCGCGTCGCGGTGGCGCGCGAAGCTGCCCCACGCAATCCGCACCCGCCTGATGTAGGGAGGCCGCCATGCGTTCGAAGACGTCCAGCCGCATCCCCTACCGGGGCTTCAATATCGCGATCCAGGTCGACCGCGCCGGCGACCAGATCTTCGGCCACGCGGACTTGTTCGCCGACGACGAGTTCAAGGCCCGGCTCGCCGTCGGCACCCAGGGCCGCCGCACCAAGGAAGTCCGCGACCGGCTGAGACGCCTCGCAAAATCCAAGGTCGACGTGTGGGCGATCACGGGGTCCGCGCGGAGCGCTGCCGCGCCCGGCGATGCACGGCCGAGTCCGGGGTGATGCGCGGGTGAGCTACGGCCGGCGCGCAGCGCTGCTTAATTGAACAACTGGATTCCTTTGATTGGCGGTCGGCGCCGACCGTCCGCTGTTACCAGCGAGCACTTCCAGGAGCTGCTCAAGGAACCAAGTATTTCCTGCAGTATGAGCCGTGCGGGCGAGGTCTGGGGCAGCTCGGCCATGGAGAGCTTCTTCAGTTCACTGAAGACTAAGCGCACGGCCAGAAAGGTAACCGGGTCAGCGAGCAGGCTCGCGCCACCATGCCCGCTGTCGGGTCGGGGGCGGTCAGCAATCACGATGGAGCTGAACGGCGTCCGTCTGGACTGACGCTCCTTCGCGGGCGGCCGGCGAGCGCAAGCGCTGCACATTTGCCGCCCACGCGGGTTGACGCTCTCTTGAGGGCGCCCGCGGGCGCCCTCGCCTTACGACTCATCCGACCTCGACATTGATTCGCCGCGGCTTGGCATGCTCGGCCTTGGGGATACGCAGTTTCAACACGCCCTGCGCCAGCTCGGCGGACACCTTCTCGGTGTCCAGCTCCTTGCTGAGCGTGAAGACGCGGCGAAACCGGCCCAGGCCGACCTCGGTGTGGCTGGTCTTCAGGTCATCCGGCACGCTCAGGCCCGACTCCGCCTCGATGGTCAAGGTCTCCGCTTCGACATGAAGATTCAGCTTGTCGCGCGACACGCCGGGCAGATCGGCGTAGAGCGTGATGCCCCCGGCGTCTTCCACCACGTCGACAGGCGGTGTGAGGGCCGCGCCCTGATAGCGTGGCGCCTGCCCACGATCCATGGGTTCCGGCGCGCTGGGCGATGCGGTCTGTACGTCATTGCTCATGATGTTCACCTCCTTGTTTCACAGGACAGCGATGCGCCGCGGCTGTGCCGAGGCCCGGCGGCGGACCGTGATGCGCAGTACACCGTCGCGCAGCCGGGCCTCGACGGCCTCTGGATCGGCATCGTCCGGCAGAGTGAGGACGCGGCGAAACGGCCCCTCGAAGCGCTCGTTGATGTGCACGGCCGCCTTGGCCTGCGCATCGGGAAGCAGGCTCTTGCGCTCACCCGCGATGGTCATGAGACCACGCTCGAGGTTGATCTCCAGCGTGGCCGGGTCGACGCCGGGGGCGAACGCGAAGATCTCCAGCGCCTGCGGTGTGGCGCCCACGTTCAACGCGGGAAATCCGTTGCTGCCGTAACCGCGAATGGTGGGTGACAGATCGAACGCCTGCTGCATGTCCCGTTGCAGGCGATCCATCTCGGCCAGCATGTCGCGCGGGAAGAAAGATCGGTACATGGGAAACCTCCTGTCAAATCAATTGAACCTGAACAGAATCGAGCCGCCCCTCACTGGGGCAGGCCGTGCGTGCCCGTCGGCCGCGCAGCGCCATCGCTGTCCGCGCGGTGCCGTGCAAAGATCCTGGAGGGTCGCTGTCGCCAGCGCGCGGTGCGCGACTGCGGGTACGAGAATTTCGCCAACTCCTCGCGCCCCTTCTGCGTGATGGCCAGCACCTGGGCGGCCGAAGGGGAGCCAGACAGAGCGAGCGAGTTCGAGGGCGCGGGGATCAGGGCAACGACGAGCCCGGCGGCCCGAAGCACCCGCACCTGATCGATGTCCGCGGTGCGATAGAACGAGACAGGCAAGCGAGAGCCGGCAATTTGCTTGAGCAAGTTCATGGCCATTGAATACCTCCTTTTCGGTTGACCAATTTCCGACGCAAGCGAACATAGGAGCCTCCGAATCGATTTTCAAGAGGCGGTTTTCGACACCCGCGCGAGACGCAGGCCGACACGAAAAAAAAACCCGGCCGCACGCGACCGGGCTGAGGTTTACAGCAAGTCCGCGGTGGTGCCGCGGAGACAAAAAGCTACCGCGCCGCGCCGACGCAGGCATGTCAGACAACTTCTGATTCTTGAACGCCAGCGCAATGGCCGGACCGACGCGCTAACGCGCCTGGGCGCGTCGATTCTGCAGGGCGTATTCGGGCAACATCCCTCTCAAGTTGAAGGCATCCTAGACCGTGCCGTTGCGAGAGGGTCAAGCACTTTCCAGGGGCCGCGGTCGCTGCGTCAGCCGTTTTTCGACGGGCACCCTCTGCCTGCAGCAGGCTGCGCCAGGTGTGCGGACATCAAGAGCTTCGGCCCAACCCGGAAAACGAAAGCGGTTGCTGGCCAGAGACTGACATGCGTCGCGTCCAGCGCAGCTCATCCGATGCTGGCCGAGCGCGCAACGGCCATCTGCAAACAGCTTGAGCCGGCCCTTGACGTCACGCGGCGTCGCAGGGATTCCCATCGCCGGACCACGTCTGTTTCCGGGACGAAGGCCATCCGGCTGAAGTCGATCCTAAGGTGGTGGAAAGATGTGGAACCGTTTTCATTCGTTCGGCACTTCTTTCTCCTTCGTAATTTCCTTCGTTTTGGGAATTCAGGGTTATCACTGTAGAAACGTTTCCACGCCCACTGCAAACTGCAGTCATGACCGGTTCTGCATCGCCCTTTCTCGCACCCTCCACACGCTTGCCACTGCGGCCGCCCCCCTACGAACCCGAGGTGGCAGCAGCCGTGCAGAGCACCGCCTTCAAGGGCCTGTCACCCCTGAACCTTCGACTGGCGCTCGCGAATCACAGCAAGCTCGGCCCGGCCTTCCAGGCCATGGCACATGTGGTGCTGTTCCAGTGCGCGCTGCCCGAACGGGACCGCGAGATCGCGATCATCCGCACCGGCGCGCTCACGCGGTCCGAGTACGAATGGGGCATGCACATCAGCATCTACGCGGACAGGTGCGGCCTGGATGCCGCGCAGGTGCGCGAGCTCACCGGCAGTGCCGACTGGCATGCGCTGTCGCCAGGCCTGTGGAGCGACAGGGAACGCCTGATCGTGCGCATGGTGGATGAGCTGCACCACCACTGCACGGTGTCCGATCAGACCTGGCAGTCCCTTGGCGCGGGCTGGCCGCAGGAGCAGGTGATCGAGCTGATCTTCGCGTCGAGCTTCTATCACATGGCCGCGCTGTTCCTGAACAGCGCGGCCGTGCCGCTCGAGCCCGGTGCCGAGCGTTTCCCTGCCCCGCTTGCACAGGCGAAAGTGCCGGCATGAAGGCCAAGATCACCATCCGCGAAGTGGCCAAGGCCGCCGGCGTTGCGATTGGAACGGCCTCGCGGGCCCTGAACCGCAGCGGGCGCGTTAGCGAGCAGGCCATCGCAGCGGTCACCAAGGCGGCGCGCGAGCTCGGCTACACGCCGGATTCGGTGGCGCAGAGCATGCGCACCCGCTCGACAGGCGTGGTCGGGTTACTGGTGTCGGATCTGGCCAACCCCTTGTACGCGCGGATCATCACGGCGGTCGAATCGCGCCTGCTGACGGCGGGCTATGCGCTGCTGGTGGCCAGCACCCACAACGACGACCAGCGCGAGAAAACCCTGATCGACCTGTTCCGGCGCCGGCGCGTGGACGGGCTCATCCTCGGTCCCTGCCAGGCCGAGACCCCGGCCTACCTCGACCAGCTGGCGGCGCACGGCCCGGTGATCGCGCTCGATCGCGACTTCCAGGGCAACAACGCGGGCGTGCACGTTGACCACTACCACGGCGCGCTTCAGGCCACGCGCTACCTGCTGAACCTCGGTCATACGCGCATCGCACTGCTGACGCCCGGCAGCGTGTTGCGTCCGGGTCGCGAGCGCATCATGGCCTACAGGGACGCCTATCTGGAGCGTGGTCTGCAGCCCGACCCCAAGCTGATCCGCGCCGAGAAGTCGGCGATGGACTTCGCCTTCAGCGAGGCCCTCTCGCTGCTGGGCTCCCCCACGGCGCCCACGGCCTTCCTGTGCCTGGGCACCCGCATCCTGTCGGGCGTGCTGCAGGCACTGCGTCACTCGGGCCGTTTGGCGCCCGATGACGTCAGTGTCGTCAGCATCGGCGACACCGACCTGTCGCAGCTTTTCAGTCCCGCCATCACCTCGCTGACCTGGGACCTGGAAGCGGTCGGCACCGCCGTGGCCGAGCTGCTGCTGCGGCGGCTGGACAGCACAGCCCCCCTTGAGCAGGAGCGCATCCTGCTCACCACCCAGATGGTGCTGCGCGAATCCTGCGGTCCGGTCGCCAAGGCACCCGCTGCCGTCCGCAAGAAAACGAGAGCGGCCTCATGACGCAGCGTCTGAAAGACAAGGTGGCCATCGTGGTCGGCGCCGGCTCCATCGGCACCGACATCAGCAACGGCGCCGCCTGCGCCGTCACCTTCGCCCGCGAAGGCGCGACGGTGATCTGCGTCGACCGGTCGCCCGAAGCTGCGGCGACGTCGGTGCGTCGCATTCATGACATCGGCGGCATCGCCGAGGCCTTCGAGGCCGATGTGCGCAGCAGCGAGCAGATCGAGCGGATGGTGAACCACTGCCTGGCGCGCTTCGGCCGCATCGACGTGCTGCACCACAACGTCGGCATCGAGGAATTCGGCGAGCTGATCGAGGTGACGGAGGAGTCCTGGGACCGCGTGCACGCCATCAACCTCAAGGGCCCCATGCTCACGGCGCGCGCCGTAGTGCCTCACATGATCCGACAAGGCGGCGGCGCCATCATCAACGTCTCCTCCATCGCGAGCCGCAAGTGGAGCCCGATGCAGTTCCTGTCGTACAGCACCTCCAAGGCGGCACTGAACCACATGACGCGCGTCGTGGCGCGCCAGTACGCGCAGCACCAGGTGCGCTGCAACGTGATCGTGCCGGGCCTGATCGACACGCCGCATGCCGCGGCCCTTTTCAAGAGCGAACAAGAGGCGCAGGCCGGCCGACAGGCACGCAACGCGCGCTGCCCCATGGGCCGCCAGGGCTCGGCCTGGGACGTGGCCAACGCGGCGCTGTTCCTCGCCTCCGACGAATCGAGCTACGTGACGGGCCTGGAGCTTGTGGTCGACGGCGGACTGTCCCTGTAGACGGGTATTCGAGCATCAACGACAAGGAGACAACACCATGCGCAAACTGTGGATTGCCGCGCTCGCGGGCCTCGCATTCGCCGCCCATGCCCAGGCGCCCTCGGACTATCCGTCGCGGCCGATCCGCTTCGTCCTGATCTCGGCCGCAGGCAGTGGCGGCGACGCGCTCGGCCGGCTCCTGGCCGACAAGATGGCGCCCCTGGTCAAGGGCGCGTTCGTGATGGACAACAAGCCGGGCGCCAGCGGTGCCATTGCCACCGACTTCGTCGCCAAGGCGCCGGCCGACGGCTACACGATCGGACTGGGCGGCGCGACCACGCACGTGCTGCTGCCCGCGAGCAATCCCAAGCTCTCGTACGACTCGGTCAAGGACTTCGCACCCATCGGGCAGGTCGGCACCGCCTCTATCCTGCTTATCGCGACCAACGACTTCCCGGCAAACAACGCCAAGGAGCTCATTGCGCTGGCCAGGAAGTCGCCCGGCAGCGTGCAATACGCGAGCTGGGGCATCGCCTCGACCGGTCACTTTTGCGGGGAGCTCTTCAATCTGCGCACGCAGGCACAGATGAGCCACATCCCCTACAAATCGGTGGTGCAGATCCAGACCGACATGCTGGGTGGCCACGTCAAGCTGGCCTACGTGGACATGGCATCGGGCTCGCCGATGGTCAAGTCCGGCAAGGTCAAGGCGATCACCGCCTGCACCTCGCGCTCGCCCAGTCTGCCCGACGTCTCGAGCTACGACGACGAAGGCATCGATTTCGCGGGCAAGCGCATGGGCGCGCTGCGCTGGGCGCTGTACGCACCCGCGGGCACCCCCAAGCCGATCGTCGCCAAGCTCTCCGCCGCGCTGAAGCAGGTCGTCGAGATGCCGGACGTGAAGGCGCGTCTTCTGGACCTGGGCATCACCGCCGCGTTCGTCGGTGGCGACGAACTGCGCGCCATGACCGCCGCAGACATCGAGGGCTGGCGGCAGATCGCCAAGGCCGCGAACATCAGCAATGAGTGACGCGGCCCTTCCCCTGCTGCAGGGCCGCGTGGCCTTGATCACCGGTGCGTCCCGTGCGCGCGGTATCGGCCTGGCGACCGCACGGCTGTTCGCCCGCCACGGTGCCCGGGTGGCGCTGCTCGACCTCGACGAAGGGCAGGCACAGGTCGCTGCCGAATCCCTCGGCGTCGAGCACATCGGCATCGGCTGCGATGTGCGCGATGCCGGCGCCTGCAAGGCGGCCGTGGCGCGCGTGCTGCAATGGGCGGGCCGCATCGACGTGCTGGTGAACAACGCTGCCATCACACAAAAACGCGGTGTGCTGGACGTGAGCGCCGAGGACTTCGAGCAGGTCGTGGGCATTGCCCTTCGCGGCACCCTCCAGATGTCGCAGTGCGTGATCCCCACCATGATCGAACAACGCAGCGGCTCGATCATCTGCATCTCGTCGATGTCCGCGCAGCAAGGCGGTGGCGTGTTCGGCGGCAGCCACTACTGCGCCGCCAAGGCCGGCGTGCTGGGCCTCATGCGCGCCATGGCCAAGGAACTGGGCCCCCAAGGCATTCGCGCCAACGCCATCACGCCGGGCTTGATCATGACGGACTTCTCGCGCGGCGCGAACTCCGACGACAACAAGCACGCGCTGGGCAAGACCTTTCCACTGAGCCGTGTCGGCCAGCCCGAAGACATCGCGGGCGCGTGCCTGTACCTGGCAAGCGACCTGTCGTCCTTCGTGACCGGCGCAACGCTCGACGTCAACGGCGGCGCGTACATGCGCTGACCACGCCCCAAGGAGTCCATTCAATGAGCATGCTGTTCGGCGGCGCCCGCCAGGTCGGCTATGTCGTTCACGACATCGAGAAGGCGATGGCCCACTGGTCGCGCACGCTGGGCGTGGGCCCATGGTTCTACAAGGAAGAGGTCGGCACGACCGAGTTCAACTACTACGGCAAGCCGTCGCGCCTGCCTCGGCTGTCCATCGCGCTGGCCAACTCCGGCAACCTGCAGATCGAGCTGATCCAGCAGCGCGACGACGCCCCCTCGCTCTACCTCGATTCGCTGCGCCGCGGCGGCGAGGGCGCCCAGCACCTGGCCTACTGGAGCGACGATGGCTTCGACGACGCCGTGCGACACCTGCGCTCGACGGGTTACGTCGAGGGCCACAGTGGCCGCATGGGCATGCGCGGGCGCTTCGCCTACTTCGTGCATCCCGACCTGCCCAGCGGCATGTTCGAGATCTCCGAGATGGCCGGCGGCAAGGGCGAGTACTTCCGCGACATCCGGCACGCGGCCGAAGGATGGGACGGCAAGGACCCGATCCGCCGCATGGGCGCGAACGCCATCGCCCCGGTGCCATGACGGCTCCCGACCACCCCGTTCACCAACCAGCAGGAGATTCCGTGCAGACCACAACCCTTCAAGCGGCACGCATCAAGACGGTACGCGATCACATGGCGCTCGAGTGCACGCAGGAGTGGGATGCGGTGATCGACACCTTCGAGCATCCCCGCTACGAGATGCACGGCAGCGGCGTGGTGTTCGACGGCGAGGAAGAAGTGCGCGGCTATTTCCGCAGCTCGCGCACGCCCTTTCCCGACCTGGCCAACGAGATCATCGCCATCGCCGCCGACCAGGACACGGTACTGGTCGAGTTCTGGCTCAGCGGAACGCACCTCGGGCCGCTGCAAGCCAACGGCAAGGTGTTCGATGCCACCGGCCGGAAATTTCGCATCCGCCTGGCGGCGAGCTTCGAGTTCGCACCAGGCTCCGACAAGATCGTGTGCGAGCGGCCCTACTCCGCACCCGATGCGAAGCTGCGCGCGCTCGGGTTGATCTGACGACCCTCTCGCGCTTCGCCTCGGCTGCGCGCGTCGAGAGGAGGCGGGAAGCCACCCAACCTCCTGCTCACTGGCTGTGCGCTATCGTCTTGGCGGCTTGCACTCAACACCGAGTGATGTTTCTCCTGCGCTGCGCAGGCTCTCACAGCGGCCTGTCGCGCATCCGCTCAAGCTCGCCCCGGCCATGAGGCGTGATTCGCAGAACAACCGCTGGCAGGTCATGGGCTTCAGCCTCTTCTGGAAGGATCGCCTCGACAAGCCCCGCGGCAACCAGCACCGCGACGTTGCGGATGTCCATGGGGTCGGTCACGGTCAGCGGCAACGTTTCGTGTTCGACCTTCTTGAGGAAATCCATCGGCATGAAGCGCTCCCTTTCTCGAAGCGGCGCAGTTTAGGTCAAAGGACCTCCCTCAATCCCCGCAAGGCCCTTCTCTCTTCCATGAGCAGAACGGACTTCTCCCGCTCCTGGGGCTGAGCCCACAGTTCACGCACCGGATAGCCTCAGCACATTGACGGCTTCCCGCAGCGACGCCGTCCTACGCCCACAAGCACCCACCCCTGAGATGTTGGGGACCCACCGACCAGGAGACCCCGATGACAGCCAAGCGCCATGAACCCGATGCATGCTCGCTACTCGACACCGATCACAAGAACGTCAAGAAGATGTTCGCCGCCTACGAGGAGCTTGCCAGCTCAAAAGCTGCCAGCGCCTCGGAGAAGAAGCGAGATCTTGCACTGCAGATCTGCATGGAGTTGACCGTTCACACGCAACTCGAAGAAGAGATCCTCTATCCAGCAGTGCGCGAAGCCATCAAGGAAACTGAACTGCTCGACGAAGCCGAGGTTGAACATGCGAGCGCCAAAGACTTAATTGCGCAGATCCAGGATTCGACCGAAGTCGATGAGATGTTCGATGCGAAGGTGAAGGTCCTGGGCGAGTACATCGACCACCACGTCAAGGAAGAGCGCAACGAGATGTTCCCCAAAGCGCGTGCCGCGCGGGGACTCGACCTGGTTGCCATGCGCGAGCAACTCACCACTCGCAAAGAAGAATTGATGGCGGACATGGCCCTCACGGCCTAGACTGCCCCTAGGCCCCCTTCCTGGAAGCGTTCCGCCGCCCCTTCGCAAAGACGCAGCCGTCAATGCTGGCCCTCACCAAGCCGCAACTTCGCAATTCCGCAGGAATGTTGCGCCCACCCGGTATCGCGATGAAGCTTCCGTACTTTGCATGCTCGTGCAACATCAAGCATCTGGAAAATGTCCCGGGGCAGGCATGGCTTCGCCTGTTACCCCGGGTTCAGATGTATCGCTGCATGAACTGCGGGCAATCGCAAGTGTTTTCGCGGCGCTCCATCGATCGAGCCCTGGCCCTTCAAGACTCTCAACTGGCCAGCTCCAAGGAGCCGGATAGGACGCGCCATAGTCCACCGCACTGATGCTCCGGGCGCCTCGAAGGACCGAGACCGAAGGGAACGATCGGTGTCTTGCTCAGTACGTTGACCCTGTTCGACCTGTCTTTTTCGTATCGGGCGCTCTGCATCCACCAAATGCGCATCGCACGAGTTCGGCAGCCGCTTCAGCAACGCCTTGCCGGATGGCAACGAGCCCTTCGTCTATTGAATCAAGCACACGCGAGATTGATCACGATGTTTCAAGTTTGAATCACTTCGATCACGTGACTTGGTCCTCGCGGACCGTAGACTGAATCCGGCGCGCATTCGCACCGCCGATCACCCGTTCACATCCCATTGAAAGAGTTCCTACTTTGAACAAGACCGACCTCGTCGCGGCCATCGCTGCAGATACCGACCTCAGCAAGGCAGATGTTGCTCGAGCACTCGATTCCGTCATCGAAAATCTCTCACGCGCGCTGGCACGCGGTGACGCCGTTCAGTTGACTGGCTTTGGCACGTTCTCGGTGTCGAATCGCTCAGAACGCACTGGCCGAAACCCGTCGACTGGCGAACCAATCCTCATCAAGGCCAGCAAGGCGCCCAAGTTTTCTCCAGGCAAGGCCTTGAAGGACGCAGTCAATGCCGTGAGCTGAGAGAGCTCTCTACGCCGGGTCGGGCACGCACCGAAATCAGATCGAACTCGACACGGTGCAGCGGGCCAGTTCAATCGACGCTCGGTTGATCCAATTCGTACTCATCACGATCGTCAGCCACATTGACCAAGTCGTTTCGTTGCTTGCATCCGGAGCACAAAAAGAAGACGCCATCGCCATCGATCTTGGGCTCCGCGGATCGAGGCATGACCTCGAGACTGCAGTTTCTGCATTTCCACATGGTCACGCTCCTAAAACGTAGCCCGTCGCGCCGGGCAGCGAGCCGCGTCCGCGCGTCGGACGAATGACATCAATTTGTACTGATGGCACATGTGACAGCGGTTTTCACCGCCCAAAGAAAACGTCCTCAGCCTTGGACGTTGCGCTTTCGGCCTGCTGAATCCAAGCGAGGCATCTCTGCTTGAGCGATTCGACGCCCGCGCTATCCGTCGAATCGGGAAGATTCAATGCAAGCTTGCATTGCTGCTCCCCCCTAAAACTTATGTCCGCAGTTGCATAGAACGCGCCGTCAACGCGGGTCCGGCAAATGGTGTAAACCCAAAGGCCCGACCTCCCACTGTATAGGAATGCTTCGCCATCCATGTGGAACCCCGCGGTACTCAGTACAAGCGTGGCACCAGGATCGATGATTGGCGCGAGCAACAAGCGTTTTCACCGTAGCACGAACAGGCTACTCTCACAATCGGACCAGAGACCGCCTTAGGGCCATGTTGAGCTGGATGCCAGGTCGACTTCTTTCCCGCTTTGCCGACCTGCCGAGTCCCAAAAACCCCATGTGCTTTTCTGGCATTCGTACCGATGTCAATCTTCCCCCGACTGCCAGGCTGCGGCTCGCGAGGCCGCCGAGCAGGCAACGCTCGCGGCGGAGCCCGAGAACGGGCGAAAGCGCGCGGACGCTGCACGCGCAAAGCAGCAGTCCCAGGCCAGACTTCAGCCTAGGAACGCCCAACAGTTGTTCGCAGGCGCCGACGAACTGATGGCCCAAGGAAGCCCCCCCCCGTGCCCGTGAAGTGCAGAGCGCCTTGACGAGCCGCTTCCCGCTGCTTCGGCAAGGACTACGCGCGAACCCTGGCAGAGTGGCGTCGCCGGTTCCTCGCCGCCTGGCCGCAGACCGAGCCACTCGGCTTCGACGCCGCGTTCAAGCGCTTGTGGACCTACTACCTCTCCTACTGCGAGGCCGGTTTCCGCGCGGGGCTCGTCGACGTCGGCCTCTACCGGTTGCGCGTGGCTGAAGTCGGACCCGCCTGATCGGTCGACATAGCCTGAGCCGCACGCTTGGCGCCCGGAGATCCTGGGCATCATTCCCGTCCGGCTACGCTTGCCTGACAAGGTTCAGCGCTGGTAGAGGTCCGCCCGGGAACTGCTGCATCGCGCCGCCCGTAGCGAGCCCGCCCAAATCCACCACCGCAAAGCCCAGCGATTCGAAGAGCCTCACCACTTCGGCTTTGGCCTGCGCGTCGTCGCCCGACATGAAGAGCACACGGCGCCCGCCGTTCGTGCGCGGATCGGCCGCGAGCAGGGGCGGCGGTAGCGTGTTTGCGATCTTCACCACGCGCGCACCCGGCACGTGGTCGGCCACCACCTGGCTCGACGTGCGGCCGCCGAGTTCGGCGAGGCGAAAGCCTGGCATCTCGACCGGGTTCATGGTGTCGATCACGATGCGGCCGTCCAGTGGGGGCAGACCAGCAGTGGCGCTTCCCAAGTGCTGCCAGGGCACCGAGAGAACGAGCATGTCGGCCTGCGCCGCTTCGGCGCGCGTGCCGGCGCGGGTCTTGCCGCCGGTGCTGCGTACCGGGTCGGCGAGCGATTCGGGGCCTCGGCTGTTCGACAGCACGATGTCGTGGCCGGCGTTGGAGAACTGCTTGGCGAGCGCGAGGCCGATGCTGCCGGCGCCGATGAATCCGATCTTCATGGTGAAGCTCCTTGTGTGGATGAACGAGGGGGTCAGGCCGAATAGCCGCCGTCAACCGCGATGCTCGCGCCGGTCACGAAGCTCGCTGCGGGGCTGGCGAGCCAGGCCACCGCGTTGGCGATCTCGTCCACGTGTGCGTAGCGGCCCAGCGCGATGTAGGTGCGCGCCTGCTGCGCGAAGTCGCTGGTCGCGGGATTCATGTCGGTATCGGTCGGGCCGGGCATCACGTTGTTGACCGTGATGCCACGCGGGCCGAGGTCGCGAGCCAGCGCCTTGGTCAGACCGGCCACGGCGGCCTTGGTCATCACGTAGAGAGCCCCGCCGGCGTAAGGCACGTACTGGCTGTTGATGCTGCCGATGTTCACCACCCGGCCGCCCTCGCTCATGTGCTTGAGCGCTTCCTGCGTGGCAACGAACAGGCCCTTGAGGTTGACGTCCACCATGCGGTCGAAGTCGTCAAGGCCGATGTCCTGCACGGGCTTGCCGATAGCGATGGCGGCGTTGTTCACGAGGATGTCCAGGCGCCCGAAGGTAGCGACGGCCTGCGCCACCGCAGCACGCACTTCGTCGGGCCGGCTGGCATCGGCGGCGATGGCGAGCGCCTTGCCGCCCGCGGCTTCGATGGCGGCGACCACGGCTTGCGCCGGTTCGGGTGAGGCGACATAGGTGATGGCGACCGCTGCACCGTCGGCGGCCAGCCGGCGGGCGATGCCGGCGCCCATGCCGCGCGAGGCGCCGGTCACGAGAGCCACCTTGCCGGACAGCGGCAGCGTGGCGGTGGAAAGAGAAGAGACGGAAGAAGAAGACGAGGAGGTCATGGTGTTTCCTTGGTGGAAGGGGTTGGACATGGCGCAATGGTCGGCCCGGGACTCATTTCGCGGTAGCCGGTAATGGTTGGAATCTTTTTCAAGCAATGCTTGAAAATAAGAGGCCATGGAAACACTCGCCAATCTCGAATCCTTCGTTCGCAGCGCCGAGTCGGGCAGCTTCTCCGAGGCGGCGCGCCGGCTGGGTCTGACGCCCGCAGCCGTGAGCCGCAACGTGGCGAGGCTTGAGGCCAACCTCGGCGTGCGGCTGTTTCAGCGCAGCACACGACGCCTCACCCTCACCGAGGCGGGCGAGCGCTTCTTGCAGTCGGTGTCGGGCGGACTGGAGGACATTCAGACCGCCATTGCGGGCGTCTCGACCGAGGCCGGGCAGCCGGCCGGCGTCCTCAAGGTGAGCATGGCGCCAGGCTTCGGCGTGGACTATGTGGTGCCGCTGCTGCCGGCATTCATGCAGCGCCACCCGGCCGTGCGCCCCGACTGGCATTTCGACAACCGGCACGTGGACCTGATCGCGGAGGGCTACGACGCGGCCATTGGCGGCGGTACCGAACTCACGCCCGGCGTCGTGGCGCGTGAATTGGCACGTGCGCACATTGTCGCGGTGGCATCGCCAACCTACATGGCGGGGCGCAAGGCACCACGCGAGCCGGCCGACCTAGCGACGCTCGACGGCATCGTGATGCGCTCGGTACACAGCGGCCGGCTGCGCGACCGCATGATGCGGGACAGTGCCGGCGCACAGGCTCCTGTCGAGCTGCAACCGCGTATCGTGCTCAGTGACCCAGACGCGTTGTGTCGGGCAGCGCTGCTCGGCCTGGGCGTCGCATTGGTTGCGATGCCGCATGCGCTGCCACATCTCGAAAGCGGCGCGCTGCTGCGCGTGCTGCCACGCTGGTATGCCGACGGCGGGCCCATCTCGCTCTACTTCGCTGGCGGGCGGCTGCTACCGGCCAAGACTCGGGCCTTCGTCGACTTCGTGGTCGAGGCCTTCGAGCGGGAAAGGTTGGCGGAGCGCTTCTCGGCAGTCTGAAAACGTCGTGAGCTGGGGAGGCGGCATCCTTGGCTCACGATCGCAGATTCGGTGCCCGCACTGATCGACTCGCAGCTGCTCGCCAGAACCAGCCAGCACTCAACCGCCAATAACGGGGCATTTAAGAGGGCTAGCTTTTGGCGCACAGACGGGGCTGCCCCACGCCGCCGACGGATACTTGCGCAGCTTACGGCAACAACAGCCCCAGAGCACCCAACGGACCGTCATCGTCGTCTGGCCTGCATCGACCTCTGTAGCTTGCGTGGCATGGCCGTCTAGACCTTCATGTAGATTTGTTCCTCACGCCTGCGCTCCTCAATCGCTTTGCCGCATTGGGCCATCGCATAGAGGCTTAGACCCCAGCCTTCGATCATCCCTGTCGTCTGAGGATTTCGCGTTGGGGACTGTACTTTTTCCTCACGGTGATCATAGGCAGGGAGCGTTGTTGCGACTCGGCTCGGCACTGTAGACCGAGGGCTGGTCGATGTGAAATTGCACATGAGCAGAAAGCGAGAAGTAGCATCCGCCCATGTGGAAGCCTGCCAACCTCATCGTGATCGCCGGCCGCACCCTGACCGATCAGGAGGCGTGGTGGCACGAATTTAAGAAAGAGCTGCACGACCAGTGCAACGGCAAGCTCGACGGTGACTGGCTCACCATGGTGTGCCGCGTTGTCTACTCCATCGCCTTCAACGATGACCCGCGCCACATCGCGAGACTGGCGCATGCTGTCTTTAGGCTCCAGAGGCCAAAACTCGGCGGTGCGGCGCACAGAATACATATGCGCCGGCCACGGTCAAATCAGTGCAGGGGCGCTTCTCGGCCTCGGCGATAGAGGTCGCTTCGCATCGGCGCTGCTTGTCATTCAACACTGACCTCGTGAACGAAGTCCAGAGCGATCGCTAAACGCCGCTTGCCACCCTATCCATGTGCGGCGGAAATGTCCAAATCACCGCCCCTAGGCTCAGAATCGTTTCGACGTTGGACTCGTAGCAGCTACTGCTCGGGTTCAGTTCACCGATCATCTGCAAGACTTGCGAAACGGCATCGTCCGGCAGTTTGGCCAGGTCCAGGTCAGTCAACTCGGAGAGACGCAGCGCCACATCCGTGCGGGTCATCTCTGCACCCGATGCGGTCGGAGGAAACAGCCGGCGGCTTCGCACATCGTCGAACATTAGTAATTTGCATTACTCTTGTCAACAATTAGCTCCTTGGACTTCGTCTAGCTCCCCATCTGAACCGCCTCCCGAGGCGCCCTTGCCCGCCTTCGTGCGGGCTTTTTCTTGACCCGAGCACTGTGGTCACCGGGTTCCGTGGGCTCCCACAAATGCGGTATTTGGTCTACAAATTGCACGACTAGACTTTTGGCCGTCCGGATCGAGGAGACGCCCCAATGATGAAGACAACCGCGCTGGGCCTTGCCTTCTGGGCAAGCGTTCTGGCCATCCCCCTAAGCGCCCACGCACAGCCCCTGCCTGAGTTGAAGTGCGAGGAGTTGAAGGAAGAGACCGTTGCGCCCATTGCGGCGCTCTGCAAAGCGCATATTGGCTGCGGCTATGTCCTGAACAGCCATCGCCGCTGCGCCGATGCCAAAGGTTATCTGGAGCGCTTGCAGCCGCTTATCGGCGAGGGAACGAAAACGCTTTTTGGCATCCGCAAGGAGGTCACGCCGGACGCAGTGTTCACCGCCGTTTTGGGAGGCGAGGCCTACGCGAACGCGCGCGACTTGGAGGAGCGCTCCCCAGAAGCCAGAGAAACGATCCGAAAAATCGGCGACGTGGTTCGCGCGGTCGGAGCAGGCGAGGTGTTGACCGGCCGGTGGAAAACCAACGTCCAGTGGGTCTATTACGGACAGGTACGCGACGGCAAAAGCCAAGGCGTTGGCACGTTGATCTCGGAGTATGGCTCGATCGAGCGCGGAACATTCGGCGATAACGGCCTGAAGGGCGACGGAGACGCACCAAGGAAGACGACGCCCAACCCGATGACCGGGAGAAAGTCCATCGACGGGCCTGCCCGCACGGTCGGAAGATTTATCGATGGACACTTTTTTCGGGGGCAAATCCTCAGTATCAGCGGCGACGAGTTGTACCTGCTCGATGGAGCTTGGTCTTACGACAACGGCAAACAAACTTTCACCGGAATCAAGACTTATGCCGACGGCCGGCGCTTTGAAGGACGTATCGTCAGCAGTCTGCATGACGCGGGGCGGTTGTTGCGTGCAGACGGCACATTGGCGGAAGCGGGCAACTACGAAAAAGGCAAGCTATCGGTGGGCAGACAATACGACGGATCAGGCAAGACCGTTATCGCTGAGATTGATCTTCCGGCCGAACGCAAGGCTGCCGAGGCGAAGGCGGAGCAAGACAAGCTGTTGCAGGCACAAGAGCAGGAACGACGTAAGCAGGAGGTTGCCGCACAGGCCGAGCAGCAATTCCGTGCCAGCTTGCAGGCGATGAATGCCGGCCAACTCTTCGCGCGAGCCGACGAACTGAACGTTCAGGGCGACCGCACCCGCGCCCGGGAAGTGCAGCGCGTACTGATGAGCCGCTTCCCCGACCATCCGCTGACGGCCACGACGGCGCGGCAGATAACAGGTGAGTCCGGTGGCAGCACGGCAGCGGGCGGAGGTTCGTCGCCAGCGGGTACGGCAAACGCAGCCGGCCGCCCCGCAGGAACGCGCCTTTCCAGCCAGACCTGCGAAGCCATGAAGCAAACTGTCATGACGACCAGGGTGCCGCCCAATGCATCGGTGACCGCTAGGACGGAAACGGTGATGTTCATGACAAAGACGGTGCTGGACATGATTGCCGGCGGCTGTCCGACGGACGGCACCACACCGGCACAGATCGAGGCGGAGCGACAAGAGCGCCAACGACAGTACGCAGCGGCCGAAAGCGCCTGCAACCAAGTGCAGTCTGGCGGGCGTCGCTGCGTGCCGCAGGCTCATTCATCAGCAGGAGCGGTGAGCAAACCTCCAGTCGCATCAGCAGCAAACAATGCGCGGCAGTCCGCGGTCGGCTATGACCCTGTGACTGGTCGTTGCTTGCCGATTGATTCGTGTGAATGCCAGCAGACCTGTGGCGTGCCCCGCAGTTCTTCAGGCGGCGGGGGTATCCGAACGGCGCGCTGACCAGGCAGGTTTTTAATCTCGCCTCAAAGAGGTGCGCCAACGGTGATCTGCTTTTGGGCCACCTGTCAGCACGCTAGCAGCCCGCTCTAGTGCCGTAAGCGTCGCTTTTTTTTTTTTTGGGGGGCGCATCCACCTTGCTCACCGGAGATAGCGACGGCTGCCCACCTGTCATCCCCGCGGCGTGCAGCCGTCACCACGACACAGTGGTCGCCCCATCTGAAGCAAGGCCCACTTTCGATCCCTGTCATGCTGGCTCTCCTTTGATCACGAACCGATTGCGATCTTCCGAAGGCAGCCCATCGAGGGCAACTCCAAACAATGATAGGTTGACGGCGCGATGCCTTGGAGCGCTCAGCATCGCGAAGGGCTTGAGAGTGCGTTATCCGCAGGTGCAAAGTTGAGGGTGAGGGTCGATTTGATGCGTGACGCGATCAGTCAAGCTTCACGCCTGCCTCGCGAATCACCTTGCCCCACATGGCGCGGTCCGCGTTGATGAACGCCGTGAACTCGGCCGGCGTGTTGCAGCGCAGTTCGCCGCCGTAGTCGCGCCACTTCTTCGCCAGCTCAGGCGACTGGCAAACCTTGCGCATGGCCGCGCTGAGTTTCTCCAGGACGGCCGGCGGCGTGCCCGCGGGCGCAAGCACGCCTTGCCAGGCGATGGGCGCGTAGTCGGGCAAGCCCTGTTCCGCGAAGGTCGGCACGTTCGGAAAGCTGGGGTGGCGCTCCTTGCCGGTGATGGCCAGCAGCTTGAGCTTGCCCGCCTGCACGTTGCTCGCAGCGGCCGGCAAGCCATCGAACATCAACTGGATCTGGCCCGCCAGCAGGTCGGTGTACGGGCTGTTGCTGTTGTACGGAATGAGGTTGGCCTTCACGCCCGCGACGTTGTTGAACCACACGGCCGACAGGTGCGAATAGCTCCCGATGCCTTGCGTGGCAACCGACGCGAAGTCGGGTCTGGCCTTGAATTGGGCAATGAGCCCGCGCGCGTCGCTGGCCTGCACGCCCGGGTGGGCGATCAGCCCGGTGTTGAGCACGCCCAGCAGGCTGATCGGCGCGAAGTCGCGCTCCGCATTGAACGGCAGCTTGTTGTACAGGTGCGGCACCACCGACAGCGAGCTGGTGGTGCCGATGTACAGCGAGTAGCCGTCCGCAGGCGCCCTGGCCGCCGCCTCGGTGCCGATGATGTTCGAGGCGCCCGGCCGGTTCTCGACGAAGAACGACTGCCCCAGGATCTTGGTGAGCTCGGCCGCGAGCTCCCGGGCGTTGGCGTCGGGGCCGCTGCCTGCCGGGAAGGGGGCAATGATGCGCACCGGCTTGGTGGGGTACTCGGCCTGAGGGGCAGCAGTGGCGGCACAGGCGAAGCCCGCGGCGAGCGCCAGGGCGGCCAACGAATGGACGGCGAGCCTCTTGAGGAAGGTCATGAATTTGTCTCCATCTGCGAATCCGTGCCAATTGCACGAGATCGGATCATACAAAAATCACTTACATTATCAAAATACGATAATATTCTAAACATTCATCCAATCGACGCCCTGCTGATGCCGCCCGTTCTCAAATGGAGACAAATTGATGCAACCTTCCCCAACATCGAATCTGCAGTTCAGCCACATCGGCCTGTACGTCACCGACCTGCCGCGCATGGCGGGCTTCTACAAGCAGGCGCTTCGCTTCACGCAGACGGATGCGGGCGACCTAGGCACGGTGCAGCTGGTGTTCTTGAGCCGCGATCCCACCGAGCACCACCAGCTGGTGCTCGCCACGGGACGGCCCGCGGACATGACCTTCAACGTTGTGAACCAGATTTCCTTCCGGGTACCCGATCTGGCCACGTTGCGCGGCTTTCATGACCGGCTGCTGGCAGAAGGCGCCACCGAAATGCACCCGGTGACCCATGGCAACGCGGTGTCGGTGTATTGCCGCGATCCGGAAGGCAATCGGCTCGAGCTGTTCATGGACACGCCGTGGTACTGCGACCAGCCGCTGCGCGAGAGCATTGACCTGGCGCAGACAGACGAGGCCATCCTTATGCAGGCCGAGGCCATCGCCAAGCGCTTTCCCAAATTCATGAGCCGCGCGCAATGGCAGGCCGACATCGCGTGCCGCATGCAGGAAGACCAGAATGCCTGAGTGCTCGCACGTCTACGACGTGGCCATCGTGGGTTTGGGGCCGACCGGCGCCATGCTCGCCAACCTGCTGGGCGCAGCAGGCCGGTCCGTGCTTGTGCTGGAAAAAGAGGCCGGCATCTTTTCACTGCCGCGTGCCATCCACTTCGACGGCGAGGTGCTTCGCACCTTTCAGGCGGCCGGTCTTCGCGAGCAGGTGCTGGCGATCTCCCGCCCCGGCACGCAGGGCATGCACTTCGTCAACGGCGCGGGCGAGACGATGCTCATCCGCGGCGGCACGGCCGCGCTCGGCCCTCACGGATGCGCCAACAACTACTACTTCCACCAGCCGCAGCTCGAGGCGGTGCTGCGAGATGGCATCGCGCGTTTCGCGCAGGTCGAAGTCAAGCGGCGGCATGAGTTCATCGATATCCGGCAGGACGCCGATGTCGCCACGCTGAGCTATCGCGCGATGGACAGCGGCCAGATGCATTCGGCGCAGGCCCGCTTTGTCGTCGGCTGCGATGGTGCCCGCTCCCCCATCCGCCAGCACATCGGAAGTCCCATGGTCGACCTGGGCTTGCGCCAGCCCTGGCTGGTTTTCGACGTGGTGCTGACGCAGCCGGTGGACCTGCCCGATCACACGGTGCAGCACTGTGATCCGCGCCGGCCCATGACCTACTGCCACGTGGTGGGCGCACGCCGGCGCTGGGAGATCATGGTGCTGCCCGACGACGACCGCGAGGCGCTCGTCCAGCCAGACCATCTCTGGGGGATGGTGGCGCCTTGGGTGCGCCGCGACCAGGCGACGCTGGAGCGTGCAGCGATCTACACCTTCCACTCGGTGATCGCTGACGGATGGCGCGAGCGTCGCCTGTTCCTCGCCGGCGACGCGTGCCACCAGACGCCGCCCTTTCTCGGACAGGGCATGTGCGCAGGCATCCGCGATGCCTCGAACCTGGCCTGGAAGCTCGATGCGGTGCTTGCCGGCCGCGCGCCGCACACCTTGCTGGACACTTACGAGTCCGAGCGCAAGCCGCACGTGCGCGCGCTGATCGAACTCGCCGTGCGCCTGGGCAGCATCATCCAGACCACCGACTTGCAGCAGGCCGCCGAGCGCGATGCGAAGTTCAAGGCCGGTCAGCCGGAGATCTTCGAGCTGCCGCCGCAGCTGCTCGGCGCAGGCGCTTTCGACGCCGCGGCGGACGGCCCCGCCGGCCGGCCTTTTCCGCAGCCGCGACTCGCGGACGGACGCCTGCTCGATGAACTGCTCGGCCGCCGAAGTGCGGTCATCGGACACAGGAACACGCTCTCGGCGGCCGCGCCGGCGACGGTGCAGCGCTGGCTGCACAGCGATGCCGTGGTGATCGACCGCCCCGATCCACGCCTGGACGCCTGGCTGCAGGCGCATGACGCCAATGCCGTGATACTGCGGCCCGACCGATATATCGTCGGCGTGGCGCGATCAGGGGCTGATCTGGATCGCATTTCGCAATACCTCCCCGTCGCGCCATGAACTATTCATTGGGGAACTGCCGTGTCCGAATCTTCCACGTCGAGCCTGGAACGCATGCTGGGCGTGCTCGACCTCTTCGACGACACCCATCTGACACGCACGGCGGAAGACATCGCCACGACGCTGGACGTTTCGCTGCCCACGAGCTACCGCTACGTGCGCCTGCTGCTGCAGGCGGGCCTGCTGCAGCGCGTGGAGGATTCGCATTACGCCCTGGGGCCGCGCATCATCCTGCTGGACCACTACATCCGCCGCGCCGATCCGGTGCTGAAGGTCGGCTTGCCGATCCTTCGCGAGCTGGTCGCGGCCACGGGCTTCGACTGCGTGGTGACGGGCGTGTTCGGCATGCAGGTGCTCGACACGCACCGCGAGATGGGCGGCATGCCGGCCGAGCTGGCCTACGGGCGGGGCCGCCCGCGGCCGCTGTTCCTCGGTGGTGCGCCGAAGGTGCTGCTGTCCACCTTCGGTCCCGCCCAGCTCAAGAAGGTCTTCGAGTCGCGGCACGAGGAGCTTGTGCGTTGCGGGCTGCCCGCGGAGTGGCCGGAGTTTCGCCGCTACTACGCGGCCATCCGCAAGGCGGGCTACTACGTATCCAACGGCGAGCTGGAGCCGCAGCTGGCGGCCGTGGCCGCACCCATCCCGAAGTCGGATGGCGGCGCCTGGGCTGCCATTTCCCTCGTATTCGATACCTCGCGCCTGGCGATCGTCGACCTTGAAAAGTTGGTCCGACTGATCACCGAGGCCACGACGCGCATCGGAGGTCGGTTGGCCTAGATCCACCCCAACCCTCCCCAAGGAAATTCCCATGAAACTCATCAGCTATCACCACAACGGCCAGGACGGCTACGGTGCCGTAGTGGGCAACCGCGTGGTCGATCTGCGCGCGATCTTTGCCGATCGTGCGCCGGATCTGAAGGCGTTCATCGCCGCGGACCTCGTCTCGCAGGCAGCCGCCAAGGTGGCCGCCGCAACGGCCACACTGTCCCTGGCCGACGTCAGGCTGCTGCCGGTGATTCCCAACCCAGACAAGATCTTCTGCATCGGCCTGAACTACGCCGAGCACATTCGCGAGACCGGCAAGGAGGTGACGGAAAAGCCCGTGATCTTCCTGCGCGTGGCCGACTCGCAGCTGGCCCACGGCGAAGACATCGTGCGCCCGCGCGCCTCCGAACGCCTGGACTACGAAGGCGAGATCGCGATCGTCATCGGCAAGGGCGGCCGCCATATCTCCGAAGCCGATGCCTGGTCGCACATCGCCGGCTACAGCTGCTACAACGACGGCAGCGTGCGCGACTGGCAGCTTCACACCTCGCAGTGGACGCCGGGCAAGAACTTCTGGCGCACTGGCAGCTTCGGCCCCTGGATGGTGACGGCCGACGAGATCGCCGCCGACCAGAAGATGACGCTGGTCACGCGGCTGAATGGCCAGGAGATGCAGCGGGCCACCACCGATATGATGGTGCACAGCATTCCGCGCCAGATCGCCTACATCTCCACGTTCGTCCCGCTTGCGCCCGGTGACGTCATCGTGACCGGCACGCCGGGTGGCGTCGGCAACAAGCGCACGCCGCAGGTCTTCATGAAGCCCGGTGATGTCTGCGAGATCGAGGTGGACGCGATCGGTGTGCTGCGCAACGGCATCTGCGACGAGTGAGCCTTGGACCAGGCCGTGCGGATCCTCCTACTGGAGGAAGAACGACGTGCAGCGATGCTCGCCGGCGACGAGCACGCTTTGCGCAGATTGCTGGCGCCCGATCTGCGCTACGTGCATTCCACCGGCAGCGCCGATTCGCGTGAGAGCCTGATTGCCAGGCTGACCTCGGGACACGTCGTCTACCAGCGCCTTTGCTTCGACCGGCTGGCGGTAACGCACATGCCGGATTGCGCCCTGGTCTCCGGCGAAATGCACGCACAGGTGCACCGAGACGGTGAACTGCGCGACATCACGACTTGCTACCTGGCGGTGTGGCTGCGGCGCGAAGACGCATGGCAACTCGCCGCGTTCCAAGGTACGACCCTGCCAGCACATTGAGCGCGGAAGTCACGCCCCGCATCACCGCTTCATGATTTCGGGGGGCCGTCACGAATAACCTCTTGCCCGGCCTGCTGATGGTCGCCGCGCCTCGCAATGCCGAGGTCAACGCTCGGCCCATGACTGCTTGGGCCTGTCAGCGTTAGTAGACCTTGGACGGCGACCGGCAGGACTCGCGGCAAGGCGGCCTCGCGCTAGAAAGCAACCAATGTCGGCTTCGCAGCGGTTGCTGTCCTTCAATCAAGTAGGCGTCCGAAAGCGGCCGTTGCGTTGAACTTGAGCCGCTAGCGGTGGCCTGCCGACGCGAGTCGGCTCAAGCGAGGGTTAGGCCTCAGCGCGCTGCAAGAGATGGGTATGCGGGTACAGCGCTAGCGGTGCTCTCTCAGAAACTCTGCAACTGATTCAGGCAGTTCATCATGAGCGACAAGACGAGGCAAGTCCTTGCGACCTTTCGACGTGGCGGAAACCAGACTGTTTCCGTCAATCTCAACTAAGTCTGCCCTGACAAGGCAATTCATGAACTCGCGAGCAAACGGTGGGTCTGCTTGGGCGGCACCTCGTTGCGTGAGGCCGCGCAATTGGCTATTTCGTTGCTCAGAGATTCGCTCGCAAATTTTCTGAACAATAGAAAAACGAGGGTGATGTCGCAGCTCGTGGTACGGACTTACATCGTCGGTTTTGGCGCCGTGATACCTAAAAAATCCCACGGCCCCTCGACCAGAAAGAATAATCGGCTCCCCCTCAGAGTTGGCGGCCACAATGTTGGAGTCGTTATCCATCAAAGTGAAGTCGCACTCCTCGACCTCGACCTGATTGAAGTTGCTCTCGAATAGAAGGGTCGATTTCAAGTTAGAAGAAGTCAGTATGCAATCAATGAAAGAGCAGCGATCAAATGTTGCTCCTTCAAAATTGCTTTCCCTCATATCCAGACCACGAAAAATCACTTCCGTCAAGGTGGCTCCATTGCAAATAAATTGGGCGCGCTGTCCAATTTCGACGCTAGTGAACTCGATGTCTTTAAGCGACACATCGCTGAACTCCAGCCTCCCTTCAGGCGCGCGCATCAGTCTGGCCAAGCTCAGTCGAAGACCTTCCGGCCGGGTACGTAGAAGATCGAATGCCGCTGAAAAGTAGGTTCCCAGGTTTTGCTGCGAACGCTTTGTCCATGAGCTTTCCATCGCCTGCAGGTACTTTGTCGCCAACTCTCCTGGCAGTGCTGCCACGAATCCTCGCATGGCGCGTGTAATCGGCAAGGTCAGGTCGATCGGACTACCGGCGTACATCGATCCGACGATTACTTCGGCAACAAGATACTCGCGAAGCGAGTTGTGGGAGAACTGCCAGACGGACGATGAACTTCGTTCAGATCTGGTCAGTGTCGTTGAACTGCGAAGGTCCTGGAAGAGTTCATCTTTTCTAGTTCGCTGCTCCTCGGGGCTAAGGCGCCGAAGTTCTGTTCGAAAGAGATCGTCAATCACTGCGTAAAAGTGTGCTTCAGTCGCTCCCGGTGTAGATTTTGACGATAACTGTATTGCCAATCGCTGCAGTGCTTCCCGTCTCTTTTCGGGTGGCGTAGTCGGTGACCTTTGTAGGTCGCGCAGCATGAGTCGATCAACAATCAGTTTATAGATCTGCCATTCACTTAGAGACGCCGCCTTTTCGTCACCCGTGCCTCCCGACAGATATTCAACAAGCTCAAGGAGATAGGAAATAATTACAGGCTTGCCGCCGAGTGATTGGCGCCGCCCTTCGGTTTCATCGCGGAAGACCTTCTCCAGCAGATCCAAAACCACTTTCTGTCCGGCAGGATTTCCTGCGAGCTTCCTTCGGACCAGCGAATTCGTTTGCTCGGTAGTCAAGTCGCGAAGGTAACGCTCGTTCTTGTTTATAAGGTATCGTTCTAGCAGGGAATCAACGGACTGTTCTTGCGCAAAGAACAGTTTGTCCATTTGCCCGACGAAGTAGCCGCTTTGCTCCAGTGATACGTAAAGTGCATCGAAAACGTGAAGTTCTTCTGCCTCAGTAAAGTAGTTGGGGCGACTAGTAAGAATTCCTTTTGCCCCTTCTCCAGCCAGTTCCGCAAGTGCCGCCAGACAAGCGCGACGCTCTCTGGCATTCAGGAACTGCGCCATCTCGTCGTAGCCATCCAGCAGAAGAATCACTCGACGCTTGCGAATTAAATGCAGCAAAAAATCTACTGGAATGTGGCCCAGCTGGTTTGAGTCGAGAAAGTGATGAAGAAGAGAGCGACTATCAAATTGACGAACAAAGTTGCGCAGTTCAATTCGAACTGTTATTGGGTGGTTTGGAGCACGTTGGTAGCTCAGCAGCCAATCGTGCTGCAGTTTTAGGGTCAGCGCGGTTTTTCCGGTTCCATATTCCCCAAGTACCACGAGCCAATTGGAGGAAGTACCGGAGCCAAGCATCCATTCGCTGAGCCATTCTGGAGCAAGATGTTCGCCTCGATCATCTCGGAAGTATGGTTCCTCATATGAAGCCGCAAGTGCCGAAATTTCCCTATTACCCAAGACCCCGTCAACGTATGCAGAGAATTTTTCGAATTGAGCAAAAATTTCTGAGTAGGTACGAAGAGTGATGCCGGTCTTTCCTGCGCGCTCCCGAACGTCTGGTGTGAAACCAGCTGTCGAAACACTGATGCAGACACAACTCTTGTCCATCTCTCGAACGAGGGAAAATTTGGTTAAGTCTTTGCCGTACTTTGTATTTTCGACGTACTGAACAGTTACTTCTAAATAAATGGTGGACCCAAATCCGCCACCTTTGGGGGTTGCAACAATGTCAACTTCGGCGCCATGAATCTTTTTTGAATACTGGACGTCATAGTTGTTCAGGGCAAAGAGTTCCCCGACCGCCAATGGCAGGGTGGTGGCGGTGAGCTCTGCAGAATTGCCCCCTGCATTTTCGGCTTTGGAGGGCGTGCCGATCTCTGTCTTGGTTGACTTGCGTTCGACGGGCTTCTTTGAGGATGGGGCGGGCTTCGCCTCAGCTGTGCGGGCCCGGGCGGGTGCTGCTGGGGGCAACGCTGGTTCAACCGACGGCGCGCTCACGGGGCCGAGTGGATCCTGATGTGGTCCAGCTGATGGAGCAAGGGTTGGCTTGGATCGACTTGAGACTTCGCTTGGCTCCGGAGCTGGTCTAGACGGCAGGGCGAGAACGACTTTGACGGGTTTAATCGCTGGGGTGGCGTTGCGTCCGCCAGCCCCCTTGCTCTGAATGTCAGCGAGGCGAATGGTCCGCCCAGCGCTTGGGACTCCATTGGACTGCCCGGGGCCGGGCTTGGACAATGAGCTTTTTCGATCTTGATTGGACATCACGCTCCTCATAACGTTGTGCCTTCCCTGGCTGGGCGCAGAACGGCGCCCATGGATGAGCAGATGTTACGGCGAACTGCAATCGGCAAGATCGGACACCTCCCCGGCCCACAGGCAATGCCATTGCTGGATCCCCGAGCAATGGCATAGAAATTTGTGCAGCATAAAGATGCCGACAAATCCTGCGCGCCACAAGCTTCGCCGCCGAAAACCTACGAAAGGGCTATCAAAGAGTTGCCCTCTCATCAAGTAAGAGGCAGGGATACTGTCCCCGTCTACGGCACCGCACACTGCGGAGTCAACGGCTCCAGTTAACGACCTGCCTCCGCTGCAGTCCAAGCGGCTGACCGCTCGATCTAAAGGTCTACCGCATGACAACAGCCATCCTCCATGCGGTCATTCGTGGCTGACTGCTCGCAGTCTGAAGCGGGCATACCCGAAGGACCGCGAGGCAGCAAAAGCGGACGTCACCGTGCGAGGCGAACGACATTGCAACGTCGCGCTTTCTCCCTTGGTGTCAGAACGATGACATTCATTTTCAACAGTTCAAGAGCGCTCAGGGCACCCGAAGCGATTCATCCTGACGCCTTCGCCCACGAGGCCCACTTTCTCTCGAGGTCGAGCTTCTCGAATCGCTCGACCAGGAACTCGGTGAAGACCTTCAGCTTCGCAGGCTGGTGCCGGCGACTCTGGTAGGCGATGTTGATCGTCAGCTGCGGCAGCTCCCAGTCCCGGAGCACGGGGATCAGCCGGCCCGCCACGATGTCGTCGTGAATGATGTACTGCGGCTGGATCAGGATGCCCAGGCCCGCCAGGGCCGCGGCCCGGATGACCTGGCCTTCGTTGGCGTCCAGGGTCGGCGCGATGCCGATCGCCTGCGCCTCCTTGCCGCGCTTGAAGTGCAGCACGTACGGGTCGTTCGCCAGCGAGTACACGAGCATCCTGTGAGCGGGCAGCTCCCGGGGCGAGGCCGGCTGGCCGCGCGCGGAAAGGTAGGCCGGCGATGCGGCCAGCACGCGCCGCATCTGCGCGAGGCGGCGCACGGTGATGCCCGAGTCGCCCTCGTGCTCCCGGGTGCGGATGGCCGCATCGATGCCCGCCTCGATGAAGCCGGGATAACGGTTGGCCGCGGTGATCTGCACGGTGAGCTTGGGATAGCGCCGGTGGAACTCCGGCAGCGCCGGCGCCAGGTGGATCATCGCGAACGACACGGAGCTCGTGATGCGCAGCACCCCGCTGGGGTTGGTGCTGGCCGAATTGACCTCGGCCTCGGCCTCCGCCATCTCGGCCAGCATCCCGCTGCAGCGCTGGTGGTAGCTGCGCCCCGCGTCGGTCAGCCACATGCGGCGCGTGGTGCGCTCCACCAGCCGCGCGCCCAGCCGCTCCTCGAGCCCCGTCAGGTAGCGGCTTGCCGCCGCGTTCGACAGGCCGAGCCGCTCGGCCGCCTTGGTGAGGCTGCCCAGCTCCGCGACCTGCACGAAAAGTTCAATCTGCGCCCAGCGGTCCATGCTCAAAGGATTCTTCCATTTTGAGGAAATGACATTTCGTATCTGGCTCTTTTTTTCCGTTCTTTGACGGTACATCATTCGCCCATCGAGGGCCAGGGTTGGTTCACCAGGAGCAAAGCACCGTGCGCAACATCAATGAAGACACCATCACCCAGGCCGTGATCGCCGCAATGTGCCGCTGCGAGAATCCGCGGCTGCTGACGGTCATGACCAGCCTCGTGCAGCACCTGCATTCCTTTGCACGCGAGGTCAAGCTGACGGAGGCCGAGTGGATGGAAGCGATCCGCTTCCTCACCGACGTCGGGCACATCACGGACGACAAGCGCCAGGAGTTCATCCTGCTGTCGGACACCCTGGGTCTCTCCACGCTCGTCACGGCGCAGAACAACGCCAAGCCGCCGGCATGCACCGAGGCCACGGTCTTCGGGCCCTTCTTTGTCGAAGACGCGCCGGTGTACGAGCACGGCGCCGACATCGCCAACGGCGCGCACGGCGAGCCCTGCCATGTCAGCGGCCAGGTGCGCGACCTCGAAGGCCGCCCCATCGCCGGCGCGTGGATCGATGTGTGGCAATCGGACGAGGACGGCCTGTACGACGTGCAGCGTCCCGATGCCTCGGGCACGCACGAGCACCGGGCGCGGGGCCGCCTGCGCAGCGGGGTCGATGGGCGCTTTCACTTCCGCTCGATCCTGGCGGTGCCCTACCCGATTCCGCACGACGGCCCGGTGGGTCGCATGCTGTCGGCGCTGGGCCGGCATCCCTGGCGCCCGGCGCACCTGCATTTCATGATCGAAGCGCCCGGCTGCGAGCGGCTGATCACCCACATCTTCCGCGAGGGCGACAGCTACCTCGATTCGGATGCGGTCTTCGGCGTGCGCTCGACGCTGGTGGCCGACTGGGTGCGCCACGAGGCCGGCCCGGCGCCCGACGGGACGCACTCCGACGTGCCGTTCCACACGCTGCAGTACGACTTCGTGCTCAACCCCAAGGCCGAGGTGCGGGCGTGATCCGGCACATCGTCATGTGGCGCGTCGCTGGCGAGTCGCCGGAAGAAAGGATGCATGCGCGCAGGCGCGTCAAGCAGGCCTTCGAAAGTCTAGTCGGATGCATTCCCGGCCTGCACCACATCGAGGTGGGTATCGACCGCAGCGCCGCGGACCATGCCTGCGACGCCGTGCTGGTGGCCGACTTCGAGTCGCAGCAGGCACTGGACGCCTACGCGGTCCACCCCGAGCACCTGCGGGTGCGCCAGGAACTCGGTGCGCTGCGCACGTCGCGCCACCAGGTCGACTACCAGCGCTGAGACAGGAGCCTCGCATGCCTTCATCCTTTGTCTACCAGGCGCTGCCGGGCCGCGTCGTCTTCGGCGCAGGCGCCCTGCAGCAACTCGAAGCCGAACTCGACGCGCTCGGCGTCCGGCGCGCGCTGGTGCTGTGCACGCCCGACCAGCGGCACGCGGCCGAAGCGATCGTCGCGCGCCTCGGCGCCCGCGCCGCTGGCGTGTTCGACCGGGCGACCATGCACGTTCCGCTCGAGGTGGCGCGCGAGGCACGCGAGGTGGCCCGTGAGCGCAACGCCGACTGCGCCATCGCCATCGGCGGCGGCTCCACCATCGGCCTGGGCAAGGCGATCGCACTCGACAGCGGCCTGCCGATCCTGGCGATCCCGACCACCTACGCCGGCAGCGAGATGACGCCCATCTACGGCATCACGCAGGACGGCGAGAAACGCACCGGCACCGATGCGCGCGTGCTGCCCCGCACCGTCATCTACGACCCGCAGCTGACGCTGACGCTGCCGGTGGGCCTGTCGGTCACCAGCGGCATCAACGCCATCGCGCACGCGGCCGAAGGCCTGTATGCCGCCAACGGCAATCCGGTCACCCGCCTGATGGCGCAGGAAGGCATCCGCGCGCTGGCCGCCGGGCTGCCAGCCATCCACGCCGACCCGGCGGACCTCGAGGCGCGCGGCTCGGCCCTGTACGGCGCCTGGCTGTGCGGCACGGTGCTGGCCCACGGCGGCATGGCGCTGCACCACAAGCTGTGCCACACGCTGGGCGGCAGCTTCAACCTGCCGCATGCGCCGACCCACACGGTCGTGCTGCCGTATGTGCTGGCGTTCAACGCCTCGCATGCCGACGAAGCGATGCGCCACATGGCAGAGGCATTGGGCACGCACGGCAGTGCCGCTGCCGGCGTGTGGGACCTGGCCCATCGCAACGGCGCGCCGACCTCGCTGCGCCAGCTGGGCATGGCCGAGAGCGACCTCGACCGCGCCGCCGACATCGCCACCGAACGGCCGTACTGGAACCCGCGGCCCGTCGATCGGGCGGCTGTGCGCGCCGTGTTGCAGGCGGCCTTCGATGGCGTCAGGCCGGACTGAATTTCCCGTTCTTTTCTTTCGCTCGTTCGTTCATGGCGCAGCCCGGTTGCGCCCCTCAAAAATCTCCAGGAGACAAACAATGAATCCCCCTCAAGCGAATCCGCAACCCGACGCCAACGCGTCCTACGACGTGGCCGTGATCGGCTACGGCCCCACCGGCCTTGTGGCGGCCTCGCTGCTGGGCCAGGCCGGCCACCGGGTCGTGGTCGTCGAACGCTGGCCCACCATGTACGGCCTGCCGCGCCTGACGCACATCGACGGCGAGGCTGCGCGCATCGTCCAGGCCTGCGGCAATGTCGACCAGGCCATGCGCGATTCCCTTCCGCTGCACACCTACCACTACGTCAATGCCACCGGCGAACTGCTGCTGGAGCTCGGGTGGAAGGGCAAGCAGTGCGGCTACGCGGCGCACAACTCGATCTACCAACCCGACATCGAGGACGCCATTCACGACCGCGTGGCCACGCTGCCCAATGTCGAGCTGCTGCGCGGCTGGGAGGCCGTGTTCCTCAAGCAGGGCGCCGACGGGGTGACGGTGGCCATCCAGCGCACGAACAGCGGAAAGGACGGCGCGCCCGAGGCCCGCGAGGAGCAATGGGCCGAGCCTGCGCGCACGTTCAATGCCCGCTACGTGATCGGTGCCGACGGTGCCAACAGCTTCGTGCGCCGCGCGCTGGGCATCGAGCGCAACGACTACGGCCACAAGCACCGCTGGCTGAACCTCGATTCCGAGAACCTGTCGGACGCCGCCGAGCGCTTCAAGCGGCTGACCATCTTCTGTGACCCGGCACGCGGCCACATGTACATGCCCATCGGCGACAACCGCACGCGCTTCGAAGTGCGCCTGCTGGACGGCGAAAGCATCGAGGCGTGGGAAGACCCGGCCCACGGCTGGCGCTGGCTGGGCGAGAAGTACGGCGTCGGGCCGAGCGACTTCAAGTTTCTGCGCCACGTGGTCTACACGTTCCAGACGCGCATGGCCGAACGCTGGCGCGAAGGCAACGTGCTGCTGGGCGGCGACGCGGTTCACGCCATGATGCCCTACATGGGACAGGGCGCCTGCTCGGGCATGCGCGACGGCATCAACCTGGCCTGGAAGCTCGACCTGGTGCTCAGCGGCCGCGCGTCGCCCGCGCTGCTGGACAGCTACGAAGCCGAGCGCCGCCCGCACGCCCAGCAGATCATGGAGATGTCGCTGTTCCTCGGCCAGGTCACCAACGAAGACGACGTGGCGAAAGCCGCCGCGCGCGACGAAGCCTTCCGCACCCACACCATGCCGCCGATGCCGCCCTTCCCGAAGGTGGAAAACGGCGTGCTGCACCGCGAAGCCGACGGCAGCCTGCTGGCGTCCACGGGCGTACCGGGGCCGCAGGCGCTCGTGCGCCGTGGCGAGGCCGAAGGCCTGCTGGATGATGTCGTGGGCCATGGTTTCCTGCTGGTGGCGCACGAGGACCCGACGCCGTTCCTGGGCGCCGGCCAGAAAGCGTTCCTGGATCAACTCGGCTGCCACGTCGTGGTGCTGACCCAGGACGAGCGAGTGCCCGGTGCGGTGGTCGAGCTGGACGGCGAGATGTCCGGGTTCATGGCCGAGCACGGCCTCCAGGCCTACATCGGCCGACCGGACTTCATCGTCTTCGGCTCCGTGCCCCGCATGGATGCGCTCGCGGCCCTGGTGGACGACCTGCGCCGCAAGCTGCACTGGCTCGACAGCGACGACACCGGCGCACGGGCCGCCCCGCTCGCCGCGGAGCAGGCCACATGAGCAGCGCGCCCTCTTCTCCCTCTTCTTCCGCCACGTTGGCTTTCCAGCGGGCCATGCCGATGACCCGGCTGCTGGACTGCGGCATGGACTTCGCCGACGCCCAGGCCCTGTTCCAGCGCACCAGCGCCGGCGAGGCATGGGACCAGGTGGCCGAGGCACTGGCGCAGGCGCAGCTGGAGCGCGCCCGCCAGGCCGAGGCTGCCGGCCATCGCGTGACGGCGGCCGAGGCGCAGGCAGCGGCGTTGGCCGACCTGTTGTTCGCCCAGATGGCCTTCAACCACGACACCCCGCGCAAGCGCGCCCTCTACCACCAGCTGGCCATGGCGACGCGCCAGTTGTGCGCAGGGTCCGAAGGCCGCATGACGCGGGTCGAGGTGCCCTTCGGCCCGAGCCATCTCGTCGGCTGGCTGGTGCGACCGCACGCAGCGCCCGCGCGCGGCACGGTGCTGGTGTTCGGCGGCCAGAGTGGCTGGGGCGTGGCCTACCTGCCCATCGCCCGCGCGCTCGCGCGACGCGGCCTGGCCACCCTGCTGGCCGAAGGGCCGGGCCAGGGCGAGACGCGCATGAACCAGGGCATCCATGTCGATGTGGACATGGAGGCGGCCTACAGCCAGTTCGTCACCTTCATCGCAAACGACGCCTCGCTCGGTACGCCCGGCATCTGGGGCAACAGCGTCGGGGGCCTGTGGGCCGCGCGCACGGCCGCGGCCGATGCGCGCATTCGCGCCTGCTGCATCAACAGCAGCCTGGCCGCACCGACGCTGCTGCCCTTCCGGACCTTCGCGGAGCAGGCCGCGGCCATGCTGGGCACCGACGACGAACAGGCCATCCAGCAGAACTTCGAGCGCATGCGCTTTCGCCCCGGGCGGGACCGCATCGACTGCCCCTTGCTCGTGCTGCACGGCGGTGCCGATCCACTGGTTCGAATGGAAGACCAGCAGCCCTTCCTGGACGCCGCGACGAATTCCGACGTCACCTTGCGCGTGTGGGACGACGGCGAGCACACGATCTACAACCATGCGGCGCAGCGGACCGCCTTCGTGGCGGACTGGTTTGCCCGGCGGCTCGCGCCAAGTTGACTTCGTGGCACCGCTGGTTCAGCGCAGCGGTACAGAACGACGTCTTGACCCGAGCTCATTCGGTAACGGGGCAACTTCGGGATTGGAAGCAAGCTCATGCAAGGCCACTGGCGTCCGATCTTGCTAGTAACGCCTGTCAGACAAGCGACTACCGCCAGCCTGAACCAGCCGTCGACGTAAGGCGGTTATGCAGCGTTTGCCGACATCCCTTGGCCTCGCACGAATGGGTACTATCGGCCACAACCGGACCTTCACAAGCAGGTTAGATTGGCGTCCATGACACGCTCGCGAACACCACTTGAGGCCGCCGCAGGCAAACTCATTGCGGCAATTCAAAAGGAGTGGGGCATCGAAGCTGGGGGGCCGGAGGCGGCCGCGAGCGAGGAGGCAATGCATGCGGCCCACGGTCTGCTGCAGGCCGCTTCGAAATTCGGGGCAATCGAGAGCGTCATCGGATCGAGTTCCGTAGCGACGTACTTGGGCGAGCAGTGGGTTCAGGCTCATCCACAGGTGCTGCCATACATCGAGGCCCTTGAAGGCGCTCAATGAGCAACCGACATCAAGCGGCCAAGAGCAGCCATCGCATTTCAACTACTAGTTGTCATCACCAGGTAACGCTTGACACTAAGGCTTCCACTCGCGGATGCATTCCTCGTTTGCATACTGCGACGGACATAGAAATCATTCGTTTGTCACCGCGTACACCTATCAAAAGATCGTGATGAAAATCAGAAGTAGGCATTCCCTCCTTGAATTTATCCTTCTACTCTTGGGCTGTGGTGTGGCGCCTCTGTCACTCGCGGCCCCCGGACTCTGCTGGATTGAGAAAATTGAATCGATGCAGGATGAGGTGCGTGTCTCCCTAAAAGAGGAGTACCGTTTTGCACTATGGGGAATTGAACGGCTCGGCGGCGCCGAGGAACTCGTGAGGCCAGCGCCTCCCTCCGCTCCATTCTTCACCTTGAGAGAGGGTGATAGAGCACGGCTGCGCGCGGGAAATCATGACTGGTGCGAAATTGTCGGTGCGCGAAGAGACGGGGCTCTGGGCGTTGAGATAACCGCGTTCAATCGACAAGTGGGCTTACCGTTGAGCCAGATCACCCGGTTTGCCTCAGATTGAGGATGTGTGTTCGCTGAGGACCGCGCCCGGCCAATTCCAGACCTGCAGTACTGTGGCACGATTTGGGCCCGAAGGCGACGGTCAGACGTCATGACTGAAAGACAGCTCGCAGTCTGAAGCAGTCGTTGTTGGACCTTGAAACGTGCCTGCACTACGCCCTTGTCAATGCATCGAAGGCATTTCGCTCGAACGCCGAAAGCCCCCTAATGTAGCGATGCACCGTGCTCTCCGAGCGGTGCCCCGTCTGCCGCTGAATTGCCCACGTCGGAACACCAGCTTTGGCGGCCGTGGTGACCAATCCCGAACGGAGGCTGTGTGCAGAGAAGCCGCTCGGGTCAAGGCCGCAGTCATGCATGCGCCGCCGCAACACACCTCCGACCGCTGCTCCACTCAACGCACCTGCTAGCTGCCCGTGCCGATTCACCCCGCGAAACAAGGGCAGCGACGGCTCCCCTTCCACGGTCGCCCCGCGCAGTAGCCGAATCCAAGCCTTCAGCAGCTTGACCGGGCACAACCGCCCCGGCCCAGGCGGCAACGCCACTACCCTACCCTTGCCCTGCTGATCGGTTTTTGAGCGCGCCAGTGTCACCGTCACACCTTGAGCGCCGAATGCCAGACTCTCAAGCTTCAGCTTAGCAAGCTCCGATCTTCGAAAACCTCCTGCAAATCCCACCACCAGCAAGGCCCTGTCCCGCAGATCTCGCACCGGGTCTAGGTGCTTCAGCGGCTTGGCAAGCAAGCGCAGCATCTCAATGCTGATGGGTTGGGCCTGCTTCTGCGCCGTGCCATGCACCCGCCGAATCCCGCGCATCGTCGCTTGCACCAGCTCCGACCGCGTTGGCGAAGGCTTGCCCAGCGCCGTGTGCGCGTTCGAGATCGCAGCCAGACGACGGTTGAGCGTGCTGGCCTTGACCTTGCCTGCGTAGGCTGCTAGGTACCGCGCCACCATCGCTGGCGTGGCCGGCACCCTGCCGCCCCAGTCCCGGAAATGCCGCAGATCGCCCTCGTAGGCGCGACGCGTGCTGTCGGCTACGGCGTGAGCGACATAGTGTTCGAACTCGACTTGGGCTCTTGCTGGCCTGATTGCCCGAGATGGCTTGTGCGTGACGGGTGCGCGCCTTGATGAATCGCTGCGAACTCTTTTCATGATCTTGCTCGCTATGTGAATGCTGAGGGGATGGGCTCTTGTGAATGAGCAACGCCCGCAAACGCGGGCGCTGGATCGAAGTGCTATGCCATGGCGAATGCCGTGGACACCTTTCGCAGCGGTCTACCTACGGGCCGTCGTTGTTCGCGGCAAGCTCAGCACCAGCGTCAGATACGCGGTCTGCTCACCCACTGCAGGTCGACTGCGTAGCCGGATGGTGAGGTGCAACGCCCCCTCCCCCAGCGCCTCGCCCAAGGTTCTCCCCAGGCCGCGTACCGTGCGCACCGTGAGTTGGTATTCGGAGGGCGCCCACAGCACCAAGACCGCGCCCAGCGCCTGCTCAAGCCAGATCCCCCGCTCGCTCAGGTCCTCCAAGACAGCCACCATCGCTGCGTCCAGCTGTGCGGGTTCGTCCAGCGGTTGCGTAAAAAGCTCGAACTGCACCTGGCCGAAGTCCAAGGTTTCAACGACATCCGAGTGGTCCCAGGCCGGGCCCAGAATCGAAAGCCCCTCCAACACCGAGCGTTGCAGTCCGACATATAACCATTGCAATGGCGCGAGCTGGGCGGCATCTGTTGGCTCGGCAATGTCGATGCGCGCGTCGATCGAATCGCAGAGGATGCCGAGCATCGAGCCATCGTGCGGCAACGGATGATTGTTCGCACCGAGCACGATGCCGATGGCATGCGCATCTCGACCCCACATGCGCCAGACCAAGAGCATGGCTGCTTCGATTTCAGCGGATGTCATGTCAAAGCCAAAGGCCAAGCAGAGGATGCACGCGTTCTCGAGGTCGACTTGCTCGACCACATGAACCGCTTCGCCTGCATCGATCTCGATGTAACTCGGCTTTTGGTCCAGCAGATCTGCCAACGGCGTGTGCAGTGGTGTATCGATGTGACTGTGAAAGCGTTGAACCAAGCGCCGGCCCGAAGCACCGATGCCGATCAAGCGGACAGCACCGCTCGGCCCGCTGTCGGCGGGAGTGTGAAGAATATTCATGGAATTTACCTTCGATGCCACTCGCACAGGGCGGTGGCAGTGAAATGAAGACGGAAAAGCAAAAGCGCCGCACCAGCCTCTCGGCCAGCACGGCGCCTTCGCAAAGGGCTGTATCAGCGACGCGGGGTCGCTACGGCACTGCCCTCAGCACGCGCTGTCCAGGCCATCGGCCGCGAAGTTCTTGGCGTCAGTGCGTGTCACGTCGCGCAGGCACACCGGCGTCTTGCTACTGATCGCCTTGTCGAGCAACGCGTAGTCCATGCGGCGCATCTGCCCAGCCTGCATCCAGACGACGTTGCCTTTGACGGTATGCAGGCACACGGCCTCCTCGCCACAAGGCTCGTACTTGGTGACCAGAGACATCAAGCTCTCAGGACCTGTGCTGGGGGCAGAAGCCAAAGGTTGCGCCGCAGTAGCTGGGGCACCGGAACCGGATGCGGCAGCCGATTCTTCTTTCTTTGTCTGCGCCACCAATGCAGCCCAGTTCTCCTTCTCCGCGCCCGGCAAGCAGTCCACGGCCTCGCCCTTGTCGTTGCGGACGGTGGAGTAACCTCGCGCCCGAAAGACATTTGGATTCTGCGTTTTCTGCACGCCCACCAGACAAACCGGCTTGCGCGCCCGCAAAGCCTCTGACATTGAATCGCGACCACGTTGATCGACGATCTTCTGGTCGAGTTCGTAGTAGGCGACGTCGTCGCCCTTTTCGTCCCGACCGTGAATGCAGTAGAGGTTGTTTTTGAAACAGTAGGACGGGTCGTTGTGGCCGGTGCCGTAATCCATGATGTAGACAGACTTGCGCCAGTTGCCGCTCGCCGAGAGCTGATCGATCTCCGCTTGCCGTGCCAGCTGCGCTTTCTTCGCTTCGGCTTGCGCCTCGGTGCGCTGCTGGGCGACGGCAGCAACCCGCAGGTACTGGACGGTGCCATCCACGCTCACGTTGGTGGTGGTGACGAACTCGTTTCGCCCTTCCTGCTTCACGATCTGGTAGACCAGCGACTTTCGCATGGGAGTCTGTGGGACTGGGCCGTTGTTGTTGCGCGACCGGATGTAGGCGACCTCGCCGCGCACTTCGGCGGGGTACAGCTGCGAGGTCTGGCCTGACATGGCGACGAGTGCACCGATCAGGTTTGGCATCGGGTTGAGGATGAGTTCGTTCATCTGCGCCAGCTTGTCGGGCTTGATGGTCATCACGATCGTGGTCTTGCAGCTGCGCAACTTGAGCTTATCGTCATACGAAGTGACAGTGGGCGTCTCCAGCGCGAAGGTGGCAAGGTCAGCGCTCTTGGCTGGATAGCCTTGCAAGTGTGCGTCGTTGGCATCGCTGACCATTCCAAGAACGGTTTCGGTGACCTCAGCGTCATTGCAAGGCGGCGCTTCAGGGCCGCAGGCGGTTAGAACTACGGCAGCCGCGATCATCAGCATTGCTCGCGACGATCGTTCGCCTCCGTCCCGGAACGCCGTTCGGATCGCATCAATCCCCTCTGAAATCAAACCGTTGAACATGAATCCTCCAATTGGTCGAACTGCACAAGTAAAAAAACACACTTTACGTTTGGTTTTCATTTAGTTTGCCAGATACCGCTTCGGAACAAAACGGATAGTTTGTGTACTCTTAGTGTTGGAGACAGAAAACTCAGGCGCATGCCTCGAGTCGTTGTCAACAAGCCTCAGCCGCTGGACCCCGTATCCAGCAAGGAGCTCGAGCGCTTGCAGCAAGCCTTCGGGGAGCACTTGCGCTCTATGCGTCACGAACGTCTGATCACGATCGAGCAACTTGCCGAGCTAGCCGGCTTGCACCCGAACTACGTGGGCTCGGTGGAGCGAGGCGAGCGCAATTTGTCGCTTTTCAATATTTGGCGACTCGCCGGCGGCCTCGACGTCACGGTGGGCCAGTTGACGGATCCCCTCCCGAAGCGAGTGCTGAAGCTCGCGAAGCGAAAGACGTCGAGCTAGCTGGGCGCACCCTACGTCGTCAATACTCCTCCGGCAGCAGCAGCGTCGTCACGCTCCGGTCGCCCTCGGTGATGAGCCAGATGCGGTTGTCGAACTCATCTATTGACTCAGACTCGGAAGCAGACGCGGCGCAGGCACCGGTTTGAAGCGGCAATCGGTAGACCGACAGCACACGCAACCCCTGCTCGACAGCGTCCTCGTTGGTTTGCACGTCCCCTGGGTCGATTTCTCCCCAGTCACCAGTCACATGCTTGGCGAGCAGCACGAAGGGATTGCTGTTGGTGGCGTGTATGAGCGCCAAAGCGCCCGGAGTCGCAACAACCCGGCCCAGTGCGAAGCGCAGTGAGGCATCTGGTGTGAGGAAGGCGCTTAGAAAGTCTTTCACTTGAAATCTCCATGGAAAAGAAACGCCCATGCAGCAGCCGCACCAAGCCCCAAGGGGCAAGGCGCAGCAGTCGAAAAAGGCGCGGGGGATGGAAACGAAAACGGCCGCCAAAACCAGCGTCAAAAAAGCGCTGGCTCGGCGGCCATCAGGGGCTACAGGCGGCGGTGCGCCTGCATACGGGCAAGGTCTTGCCTAGCTTTCGCCGGCAGGTTTTCTACCCGTGGGTATATTTTAGCACAAAAACAACACTTTTGTATTCAGTTCTCGACTTTTCTCGGGAGTCGAAAAAGCCCCTGTTTTGAAGGCTTTTTGGCACGCCGTGCAGGGGGTGCCAAAGGTAGCTTACGCGGCCTTCAGCGGGCTCGGGCGGGCCGCTAGCCAGCGCGGCAACCAAGCCGCTTGCCCAGCAAAGGCCACTGCCGACCAGTAGCGCCCAGCGCTTGGGGGCAAACCAAAACATGGGCAAAACCATGGCATGCGGCCCAACAGCCCACGCCAAGCCCCGGAGCAAAACAAAAAGCCCCAGTAGCAAAACTGCTACTGGGGCTTGTGTTTGGCGGAGTGGACGGGACTCGAACCCGCGACCCCCGGCGTGACAGGCCGGTATTCTAACCAACTGAACTACCACTCCTGGTAGACAACGTTCGTTCCTTGCGGAACCGAGTGTTGACGACTCGTGCCGACTTCACCGAAGTGAAACTGGCGACCCTACGGGGATTCGAACCCCGGTAGCCACCGTGAAAGGGTGGTGTCCTAGGCCTCTAGACGATAGGGTCAAAACCTTGGACGTGCTGCGATCAGCATCTCTAACCTACTCGACACTTTGATGGTGGAGGTAAACGGGATCGAACCGATGACCTCTTGCATGCCATGCAAGCGCTCTCCCAGCTGAGCTATACCCCCGTGTGGGTGTCGAGCCTCGAATTATAGCCCGATTTTTCAGGCCTTTTTCAATCGCTCGATAACTTTTTCGCGGGAAAAAATTTCGAGCACTGAATCGAGGGACGGTGTCTGCGATGTTCCCATCACAAGCACTCGTACTGGCATCGCTAACACGGGCATTTTCAGCGCGTGTGTCGCGAGGACTTCCTTGATCATAACTGCGATTTCGGCCCTCTCCCAGGCGACCGTCATCAATTTTTCAACGAGTGTTGCGATCGCGGGCTTCACTGCATCGGTGATGTGCTGCGCGCGGTCCGCATCGCTCACTTCGATGTCCGCATAGAAGGCCGCAGCCCAACCTGCGAGCGCCACCGTGGTGTCGCAACGGTCCTTGAAGAGCGCGCAGATCGCAGGCAAACGTGCGTCGGCGACGATGCCGCGCTTTTGCAACTGCGCTGCAACAAGCGGTGCAAGCTCCTCGCCGCTCTTGGCCTTGATGTACTGCGCATTCACCCATGCGAGCTTGGCCGCGTCCCACTGCGCGGGGCTCTTCGACAGGTGCGATCCGTCGAACCAGCTCACCATCTGCTCGCGCGTGAAGAGCTCGTCGTCGCCGTGGCTCCAGCCCAGGCGCGCGAGGTAGTTGAGCATGGCTTCGGGCAGGTAGCCGTTGTCCTCGTAGGCCGTGACGCTCACGGCACCGCGGCGCTTCGAGAGCTTCTGCCCGTCGTCGCCGAGGATCACGGGCACGTGGCCGAACTGCGGCAGCGGTGCGCCGAGCGCGCGGAAGATGTTGATCTGCCACGGCGTGTTGTTGATGTGCTCGTCGCCGCGGAACACGTGCGTGATGTTCATGTCCCAGTCGTCGACCACCACCGCGAAGTTGTAGGTGGGCACACCGTCGGGCCGCAGGATGATCAGGTCATCGATCTCGCGGTTGTTGATGGTGATCTCGCCCTTGACGAGGTCGTTCCACGTCACGTCGCCTTCGGGCGGATTGCAGAAGCGCACCACGGGCGGCACGCCTTCGGGCACGGGCGGCAACACCTTGCCGGGCGCCGGGCGCCAGCGGCGGTCGTACAGCGTCTTCTCGCCGCGCGCGCGTTGGGCTTCGCGCATCTCGTCGAGTTCGGCCGGCGTGCAGTAGCAGTGGTAGGCGGTGCCGGCCACGAGCATCTGCGCGATGACTTCGCGGTAGCGCTCGAGGCGCTGCATCTGGTAGATCGGGCCTTCGTCGTAGTCGAGGCCGAGCCAGTGCATCGACGCGAGGATCTGGTCGGTCGAGTCCTGCGTGGAGCGGGCCACGTCGGTGTCCTCGATGCGCAGCACGAACTCGCCGCCGTGGTGGCGCGCATAGGCCCACGAATAGAGTGCGGTGCGCGCCGTGCCCAGGTGCAGGAAGCCGGTGGGAGACGGTGCGATGCGGGTGCGAACTTTGCCGGTCATGAAATGAAAAATCAGGAAGTCAGGGTGCTCAGGCCGCGCGAAAGGTCGGCCGTGATGTCGTCGATGTACTCGAGGCCGACCGCGAGGCGGATCAACCCCTGGCTGATGCCGGCAGCCTGGCGCTGCACTTCGGTGAGGCGGCCATGCGAGGTCGTGCCGGGGTGCGTGATGATGGTCTTGGTGTCGCCCAGGTTGGTGGCAATGCTCACGACGCGCGTGCTGTTGATCACGTGGAAGGCGTTGGCGCGCGCGGCGTCGGGCGTGTCGCCGACCACGTCGAACGACACCACCGCCCCGCCCTGCCCCGACTGCTGGCGCATCGCGAGTTCGTGCTGTCCATGCGAGGCAAGACCGGGGTAGTACACGCGCGCAATGCCGGGCTGCTGCTCGAGCCACTGCGCCACGGCCAGCGCATTCGCGCATTGCGCCTTCATGCGAATGCCGAGCGTTTCCATGCCCTTGAGCACGACCCACGCATTGAATGGCGACAGCGCCATGCCGGCGGTGCGCACCACGGGGCCGAAGACATCGACGATGAGCTTCGACGGACCGCAGATCGCGCCAGCCATCACGCGGCCCTGGCCGTCGAGGTACTTGGTGCCCGAATGGATGATGAGGTCAGCGCCCAGCTCCGCCGGCCGCTGCAGGATCGGCGTGCAGAAGCAGTTGTCGACCGCGAGCAGCGCGCCCACGCCGTGGGCCAGGTCGGCCAGTGCCTGGATGTCGCAGACTTCCGTCAGCGGGTTGGTCGGCGTCTCGGCAAACAGCAGCTTGGTGTTGGGCTTGAGCGCAGCACGCCACTCGGCCACGTCGGTCTGCGAGACGAAGGTGGTCTCGACGCCGAACTTGGCGAACTCCTTGCCGAACAGGTTCAGCGTGGAGCCGAACACCGAGCGCGAGCAGATCACGTGGTCACCGGCCTTGAGCAGGCCCATGCACATCATGAGGATCGCGCCCATGCCGGTCGAGGCACCGATGGCGGCCTCGGTGCCTTCGAGCGCGGCCAGGCGCTGCTCGAAGCTGGCGACCGTCGGGTTCGAGGTGCGCGAGTAGGTGAAGCCGGCCTCGGTGCCGGCAAAGCGGCGCGCCGAGGTTTCGGCGTCGGGCTGCACGAAGCCGCTCGTGAGGAACAGGGCCTCCGAGTGCTCGCCGTGCTGGCTGGGCGCCAGGCCGGTGCGCAGCGCGAGGGTGTCGCGGTGCAGGCCGGGTGGCAAGGTGCGTTCGTCTTGGCTCACGTCGGCCCTCTTTTCTTTCTCTTACTCGCTCGGGTTCGGCAGGGCGAGGCGCGAAGCGTCTTCTTCGTTTTCCTCGATGCGCGGACGGTTGCCGTTCATGCGCGAGATGGCGGCGGTGTCGATGTCGCCGGTCACGTACACGCCGTCGAAGCACGAGGCGTCGAAACCGGCGAGCTTCGGATTGAGCGAGCCGATGGCGCGCTTCATGGCGTCGACGTCCTGGTAGATCAGCGCGTCGCAGCCGATGAGTTCGCGGATTTCCTCGACGGTGCGGTCGTGCGCCACGAGTTCGTCCTTGGTCGGCATGTCGATGCCGTAGACGTTGGGGTAGCGCACCGGCGGCGCGGCGCTGGCCAGGTAGACCTTGCGGGCGCCGGCGTCGCGCGCCATCTGCACGATCTCGCGGCTGGTGGTGCCGCGCACGATCGAGTCGTCGACCAGCAGCACGTTGCGGCCCTTGAACTCGCTGGCGATCACGTTGAGCTTCTGGCGCACCGACTTCTTGCGAACGCCCTGCCCCGGCATGATGAAGGTGCGGCCCACGTAGCGGTTCTTCACGAAGCCTTCGCGGTACGGAATGCCCAGGAGGTGCGCGAGCTGCGTGGCGCTCGGGCGGCTCGATTCGGGAATCGGGATGATCACGTCGATCTGGCTCGGCGGCACGGTCGAGACCACGCGCTTGGCCAGCGTCTCGCCCAGGTTCAGGCGCGCCTGGTAGACCGAGATGCCGTCGAGCACCGAGTCGGGACGTGCGAGGTACACGAACTCGAAGATGCACGGGTTGAGCGACGCGCCCTCGGCGCACTGCATCGAGTGCACGTTGCCCTCGAGATCGATGAACACGGCCTCGCCCGGCTCGATGTTGCGTTCGAACACGTGGCCCGAGCCTTCGAGCGCGACCGATTCGCTGGCCACCATCACGGTGCCGTCGGCGCTGCGGCCCATGCACAGCGGGCGGATGCCGTAGGGGTCGCGGAAGGCCAGCAGGCCGTGACCGGCGATCAGCGAGACCACGGCGTACGAGCCGCGCAGGCGCTTGTAGACGTTCTTGACGGCGGCGAACACCTCGGCCGGGTGCAGCGGCACGCCGCGCGAAGAGCGCTCGACTTCGTGGGCCAGCACGTTGAGCAGCACTTCGGAGTCGCTCTCGGTGTTGGTGTGGCGGTGGTCGGTGGAGAACAGCTCCGCGCGCAGGGCGTGCGCGTTGGTCAGGTTGCCGTTGTGCACCAGCACGATGCCGAAGGGCGCGTTCACGTAGAAGGGCTGCGCCTCTTCTTCGCTGTAGGCGTTGCCCGCGGTCGGGTAGCGCACCTGGCCCAGGCCCACGTTGCCCGGCAGCGCGCGCATGTTGCGGGTGCGGAACACGTCGCGCACCATGCCCTTGGCCTTGTGCATGAAGAACTTGCGTTCCAGCAAGGTCACGATGCCGGCCGCGTCCTGACCACGGTGCTGCAGCAGCAGCAGCGCGTCATAGAGCAGCTGGTTGACGGGTGCGTTGCTGACAACGCCGACGATTCCACACATGAACGATTCCTCTCAGGGCAGGTAGCTTGCCAACTTTTCAGGCAGCGAGGGTTTGAGGCCCTGCAATGCCGCATCGAGAACAATGGCGCTGCGCGATTCGTGCCACCAGGCACTGTCGCTCAACGCCAGCAAATGAACAACGACCGCCAGCACGAGCAGGGCCACCACCCCCCGTGCCGCGCCGAACGCTGCTCCCAAAATCCGGTCCACCGGCCGCAGGCCGACCGCGGCGATCAGCTTGCGCGTGAGAGCTGCCGCCAGCCCCACGCCGAACGCCACCGCCACGAACACCAGCACGAAGGCCAGCGGGTAACGCCAGGTGGCCTGCGGGTCGCCGAACGGCAGCCAGGCCGCCACGTCGGAGGCCACCCACTGGGCCACGATGAAGGCGGCCACCCAGCCGATCAGCGAAATCACTTCGAACACCAGGCCGCGCACCAGCCCGAACAGCATCGACAGCACGATGAGCGCGACGGCGATCCAGTCGAGCAGGGCCACGGCAATGAACTACAGGCAGCGGGCGACGGCGGTGCTTACAACGTGAGGATGGCTGCGGCCAAAGACAAGCCCTTGACCCGGTCCGCGGCCTTCTCGGCCTCGGCACGCGAGGCGAACGGCCCGACGCGCACACGCGTGCGCTCGCCGTCGGTCGTCTTGGCGACGTGCACGTAGGTCTTGAGGCCGGCGCGCTCGAGCTTCTGGCGCACTTCGCGCGCCTTGTCGGCATCGGCAAAGGCACCGACCTGCACGACGAAGCGGCCGTTGTCGTCGGCAGCCGGCTTGGGCGCGGCGGCGGGCGGCTTGCCTTCGAGCAGCGCGCGGGCGCGGGCGCCGTCGTCGGCGTTCGCGGCGGGCTTGGCGGGTTCCGGCTTCGGCTTGGGCTCGGGCTTCGGTTCAGGCTTTTTCGGCTCCGGCTTGGGCTCCGGTTTGGGTTCGGGCTTCGGCTCGGGTTTGGGTTCCGGCTTGGGTTCGGGCTTCTTCGGCTCCACGGCGGGCTTGGGCGCCGCCGGGGTGGCGGGCACGGTCGTGCCGGGCTCGATCACGGTGCCGTCGGCGGTCTCGGTGATCATGCCGCCGGCCGACGAGGCTGCCGCCACGCGGGAGCTGCCGTCGGACGACGACGACGGCGCGCTGCTCGTCGCGGATGCCGGCGTGGCGGGCACGGGCAACGGCTTGGCCTTGTTGCGATCAGGAATCTCGATCGGGATGTCGACCGGCACGGGGCGCGGCTGGGTGTCGAACAGCAGCGGAAAGCCGATCACGCCGACCAGCACCAGCACCGCCGCGCCGAGCAGCCGATGGCGCGCGCGCCGGCGCATGGATTCGACACTTTCCGCCGGCACCGCCGCGGGGGCGCTGCGTCCTTCGTTGCCTTGTGGGCCGCGCGCGCGGAACTTGAAAAACGCCATGAAGTTCGATCCCTGGAGGAGTGCAGCGAGGTGGTGCCCGATGGTGCCGGATGGGTGTGGACAGCCCGACGATCAGCCGCCTGGCAGCAGGTGTTTGGCTTGCAGCCGGGGGGTGCCGTTTTCGAGGACGCCACCCACGGTGAAGAACGATCCGAAGACCACGATTCTATCAGTGGCACCTGCCTGCTCGATGGCCGCACGCAGGGCGTCCATCGGGCTCGCGTGCACGCTGCCCGAGGCGTCTTTGCGCGTGTTCTGGGCCTGCCACGCGGCCAGCAGATCGGCGGCCTTGGCGGCGCGCGGCGTGGGCAGGTCGGTGAAGTACCAGCGATCGATCAGCGGCCCGATGCGCGCCAGGATGGGCGCGAGGTCCTTGTCGGCCATGACCCCGAACACGCCGTGCGTGGTGGGCGAAAAACCCATCGCGTCGAGGTTCTCGGCCAGCGCCGCGACGGCGTGGGCGTTGTGCGCCACGTCGAGCACCAGCGTGGGCTCGCCCGGCACGATCTGGAAGCGGCCCGGCAGCTCGACCATCGCGAGCCCGTTGCGCACCGCCTGCGCCGTGATCGGCAGCTGCGGGCGCAGCGCCTCGAGCGCCGCGAGCACGCCCGCCGCGTTGAGCAACTGGTTGGCGCCGCGCAGCGCCGGATAGGCCAGCCCGCTGTAGCGCCGCCCCCGGCCCGACCAGCCCCACTGCTGTTTGTCGCCCGAGACGTTGAAGTCGTGCCCGAAGCGCCACAGGTCGGCGCCGATGGCGTTGGCGTGGTCGATCACGCTTTGCGGCGGCACCGGGTCGCTCACGATGGCGGGCTTGCCGGCGCGCAGGATGCCGGCCTTCTCGAAACCGATGCTTTCGCGGTCGGGGCCGAGGTATTCCATGTGGTCCAGGTCGATGCTGGTGATGACCGCGCAGTCGGCGTCGATGATGTTCACCGCGTCGAGCCGGCCGCCCAGGCCGACCTCGAGGATCGCCACGTCGGGCTTCTCCTGGATCATGCAATGCAGGATGCCGAGCGTGGTGAACTCGAAGTAGGTCAGGGCCATGTCGCCACGGGCCTTTTCCACCACCTCGAAGCTTGCTATCAGTTTGGAAGCATCGACCGCCTCGCCCTTGAGCCGCAGCCGCTCCTCGAAGCGCACCAGGTGCGGCGAGGTGAACACGGCCGTGCGGTAGCCCGCGTGCGTCAGGATCGATTCGAGCATGGCGCAGGTCGAGCCCTTGCCGTTGGTGCCCGCCACCGTGATGACGGGGCAGTCGAAACGCAGGCCCAGACGCTGCGCCATTTCTTTGGCGCGATCGAGCCCGAGCTCGATCTTGTCGGGATGAAGGTGCTCGGCGCGCGCGAGCCAGTCGTTCAGGGTTTCCATGGAGGCCGGCATTGTCGCCGACCCGCCGCACGCGGCATCATGGCGGCCATGACAACCCTATACGGCATTCCGAACTGCGACACCGTCAAGCGCGCCCGCGCCTGGCTCGACGACCATGGCGTGGCCTACGCCTTCCACGATTTCAAGAAACAGGGCGTGCCCGAGGCTGAGCTCGACCGCTGGCTCCAGGCCCCCGGCTGGGAGGCACTGGTCAACCGCAAGGGCACCACCTGGCGCAAGCTGGACGAGGCCACGCGCGACGCGGTGGTCGACGCCGCCTCGGCCCGCCCCGTGCTGCTCGGCAACCCCAGCCTGATCAAGCGGCCGGTGGTCGATTGGGGCCCGAAGACGGGCGTAACGACTGGTTTCGATGCCGATAGCTGGGCTGTGAACGCCGTGTAAACCCCGGAACCCCGTCCCGCCGGCCGGCCTCCAACCGCGATCTGCAGGAGAGAACACCATGAACAGACACGTTTTTCGCATCCTCACAGGGCTTTCGGCGGCCGGCCTGCTGGCCACGGGCGCCAGCGTCGTGCAGGCCCAGCAAGTGGTCCAGGCGCGCGTGATTTCCGCCACGCCGATCCGCGAAACGACCGGCAGCGACGTCAGCTACAACGTCACCTACGAATACCAGGGCCGCCAGTACACGACCCGCACCACCAGCCGGCCGGGCGCCACCATCCCGATCCAGGCCAGCGGCTACGGGGTGACCACGTCGGGCGTGACCACCGCGCCGGTCCAGCCCCAGTCGCAATTGCAGCCCTACCCGGTCGAGGCCAACAACGGCCCGCAGTACCAGGAACAGTACCAGCCGTACCCGCAACAGGGGCAGTACCAACAAGGTGCCAACTCCCCCTGGGACAGCGTCGTACCCGAACCCGGCGTGGTGGTGTCCAACGCGCCGGCACCGGTCTACACGCAGCCGGCCCCGGTGTATGCCCCGCCCGTCTACGTGCAGCCCGCCTACACCTACCCGTATGCGCAGCCCTACGTCTACCCGCCGGTCGGCATCTCGCTGAACCTGGGCTATTCGCGCGGCTGGGGCGGTGGCGGCTACTACCGTGGCTATCGCGGATGGGGCGGCCATCGCCACGGCTGGCGCTACTGAGTTCCCCCACGGCGGGCCGGCTCTGCCGAGCCCCTAAAATCGAGGGCTTCTCCAACCCCGGGGGTGCTGCTGCCGCGGCGCGTCCCTCGATCCGCCGAACGCGCAGGCGCCGGCGCCATCCATCCAATGACGACGACTACCGACACCATCAACAGCGCCGCAGTGGCCACCAAGGCCAATGTGTATTTCGACGGCAAGTGCGTGAGCCACAACCTCACCCTGGCGGACGGCACCAAGAAATCGGTCGGCGTGGTCCTGCCCTCCACCCTCACCTTCAACACCGGCGCGCCTGAAATCATGGAAGGCACCGGCGGCAGCTGCGAATACCAGCTCGCAGGCACCAGCGAATGGATCGCCTCGGGCCCCGGCCAGAAGTTCAGCATCCCGGGCAACTCCAGCTTCCAGATCCGCGTGGGCGGCGAGCCCTACAGCTACATCTGCCACTTCGGTTGAAACGGAACCCCTGACATGTCGACCATTCTCCAAAACGTTCCCGCCGGCCAGAAGGTCGGCATTGCCTTCTCGGGCGGCCTGGACACCAGCGCGGCGCTGCACTGGATGAAGCTCAAGGGCGCGGTCCCCTACGCCTACACCGCCAACCTCGGCCAGCCCGACGAGCCCGACTACGACGAGATTCCGCGCAAGGCAATGCTCTACGGCGCCGAGAACGCCCGCCTGATCGACTGCCGCGCGCAGCTGGCCAACGAAGGCATCGCCGCCCTGCAGGCCGGCGCGTTCCACGTGACCACCGCCGGCGTGACCTACTTCAACACCACGCCGCTGGGCCGCGCGGTGACGGGCACCATGCTGGTGTCGGCCATGAAGGAAGACGACGTCCACATCTGGGGCGACGGCAGCACCTACAAGGGCAACGACATCGAGCGCTTCTATCGCTACGGCCTGCTCACCAACCCCGCGCTGAAGATCTACAAGCCCTGGCTCGACCAGGTCTTCATCGACGAGCTGGGCGGCCGCGCCGAAATGTCGGCGTTCATGCAGAAGGCCGGCTTCGCCTACAAGATGTCGTCCGAGAAGGCTTACTCGACCGACTCGAACATGCTGGGCGCCACGCACGAGGCCAAAGACCTCGAGCACCTGAACAGCGGCATGCAGATCGTGCAGCCCATCATGGGCGTGGCCTTCTGGAAGGACGAAGTCGAAGTCAAGCGCGAAACCGTCTCGGTGCGCTTCGAGGAAGGCGTGCCCGTCGCGCTGAACGGCGTGCGCTACACGAACCTGGTCGAGCTGATCCTCGAAGCCAACCGCATCGGCGGTCGCCACGGCCTGGGCATGAGCGACCAGATCGAGAACCGCATCATCGAGGCCAAGAGCCGCGGCATCTACGAGGCCCCCGGCCTGGCGCTGCTGTTCATCGCCTACGAGCGCCTGGTGACCGGCATCCACAACGAAGACACCATCGAGCAGTACCGCGACAACGGCCGCCGCCTGGGCCGCCTGCTGTACCAGGGCCGCTGGTTCGACCCGCAGGCCATCATGCTGCGCGAAACGGCCCAGCGCTGGGTGGCGCGCGCCATCACCGGCGAAGTGACGGTCGAGCTGCGCCGCGGCAACGACTACTCGATCCTGAACACCGAATCGGCCAACCTCACGTACAAGCCCGAGCGCCTGAGCATGGAAAAGGTCGAAGGCGCGTTCACGCCGCTGGACCGCATCGGCCAGCTCACGATGCGCAACCTGGACATCGTCGATACGCGCGAGAAGCTGGCGATCTACACCCGTGTGGGTCTGCTGTCGTCGGGCGAAGGCGCCTCGCTGCCGAAGCTGGCGAACGACGGCGACGCGAGCTAATCGATCGATCCCCCTGCCCTTGCCACGCGCAAGGGCAACAATGACAAACGGGCCCTTGCGGCCCGTTTTTCTTTGGGAGACTTTGGGAAATGCCCCGGCGTCAGTCGCCGCCGCCTCCGCACCCGCCGCCGCATCCACCGCCCCCATCGGACGCGCCACCGCCGTCGCTGGAGCCGCCATCGCCGCCCCCGCTCGACTCGCTGCCGCCGAAGCCCCCGGCATCGCCCGAGCTGCCGCCGTCGGACGACGAATCGCCGAAGCTCGAGCCGCAGTGCGCGTCGGAACCGGTCGCACGCTCGATCGCCCGGCAATCGGGGATGTAGTGGAAGCCGCCCGCAATCGCGAACTTGATGTCCAGCGCAAACAGCAGCGGCAGCCGCGCCGGCTTGCGCGGGTCGATGCTCTCTTCCTTGCAGGCCCAGTACCAGGTGCGGCGCAGGCCGTCGTTGCGCCGCGCATCCTTGCCCAGCACCTCGGCCGGGCTGTGGTGCAGCATGCCGCCGAAGGCCGCCTGGCACCAGGTCTGGTAGCCCTGCGTGTGCAGGATGAACTCGTGCCAGGCCGTGTCGACCACCCGCGAGGGCATGGCGACGAACTTGAGGTTGCTGCGCAGGTACGCCATGAAGAACTGCCGCAGCCCGCGCAGCACCAACTCGGCGTCGCGTCGGCTCAGTTGCGGGTGCGCCGCGCGGAGCTTGCCGATCAGGAACGGCGGCAGCCGGGCCTCGCGGATGAACTGGCGGCGCAGGCTGAGTTCGATCTGGCTCAGGAGCCCCGCGAATAAGAGGGCCGCGAGGATCAACAGCACCGCCCCCCACCAGCCCGCCCGCACCAGGAACACCGAGGCGATGCCCGCCACGATGACGGCAAGCTGCGCCCAGCCCAGCACGGCGATGCGCCGGCGGTAGTTCAGGTGCAGGAAGTCGAGATCCACCGCGTCAGACCACCACCGGCTCCGGCTCCAATCGGATGCCGAAGCGCTCGTACACGCTGGTCTGGATCGCCTTGGCCAGCGTCATCACCTCGCCGCCGGTCACCGGGTTGGCCGAGCCGCCGCGGTTGACCAGCACCAGCGCCTGCTTTTCGTACACGCCGGCGTTGCCCACCGACTTGCCCTTCCAGCCGCAGGCGTCGATGAGCCAGCCGGCCGCGAGCTTGATGCTGCCGTCGTCCATCGGGTAGTGAACGATCTTGGGGTCGCGCGCGATGATGTCGGCGCACTGCTCGGGCGTGACCGTCGGGTTCTTGAAGAAGCTGCCGGCGTTGCCCAGCACGCGCCAGTCGGGCAGCTTGGCACGGCGGATGGCGCAGATCCACTCGAAGATGTCGACCGCGCTCGGCGTGAAGTTGGCGGTTTCTTCCATCTTGCGCTCAAGGTCGAGGTAGCCGACCACCGGCTTCCAGGGCTTGGGCAGCCGGAAGCGCACCCGCGTAATGACCGCGCGGCCCGCCAGGCCGAAATCATTCGGGCCGCTGCGCACGTGCTTGAAGACCGAGTCGCGGTAGCCGAAGGCGCACTGCGCCGCGTCGAGCGTGAAGGCGCGGCCGGTTTCGAGGTCGAAGGCGTCGAGCGAATCGAAGCGGTCCTGCAGCTCGACGCCATAGGCGCCGATGTTCTGCACCGGCGCGCCGCCCACCGTGCCGGGAATGAGCGCCAGGTTTTCCAGCCCCGGGTAGCCGCTGCGCACCATCCATTCGACGGTGTCGTGCCAGGTTTCGCCGGCGCCGGCCTCGACGATCCAGGCGCGCGGCGTCTCTTCGACCAGCCGCCGGCCCTTGATCTCGACCTTCAGCACCAGCGGCTTGACGTCGCCCGTGAGCACGATGTTGCTGCCGCCGCCGAGCACGAAACGGGGTTCGTCGCGCCAGGCGGGGTCGGCATGCAGCGCGGCCAGGTCGGCCTCGCTGGCGATGCGCGCCAGGTGCTGCGCACGCGCGACGATGCCGAAGCTGTTGTAGGGCTGCAGCGGGACATTGGACTCCACGATCATGGGAGAATTGTCGCATTCAGTACCCGTGCGTCCAGGAGAGCCTATGCCGTCTTTCGATACCGTCTGCGAGCCCAATCTGCCCGAAGTGAAGAATGCGGTCGAAAACACCGCCAAGGAAATCGGCACGCGCTTCGATTTCAAGGGCACCGCCGCCGCCGTCGAGCTCAAGGACAAGGAGATCACCATGATCGGCGACGCCGAGTTCCAGCTCGTGCAGGTCGAGGACATCCTTCGCAACAAGCTCACCAAGCGCAACGTCGACGTGCGCTTTCTCGACAAGGGCGACGTCCAGAAGATGGGCGGCGACAAGGTCAAGCAGGTCATCAAGATCAAGAACGGCATCGAGAGCGAGCAGGCCAAGAAGATCACCCGCATCGTCAAGGACAGCAAGCTCAAGGTGCAGGCCGCGATCCAGGGCGACGCCGTGCGCATCACCGGCGCCAAGCGCGACGACCTGCAGGCCGCCATGGCCCTCATCAAGAAGGACGTGCCCGACATGCCGCTGTCCTTCAACAACTTCCGCGACTGACCCGCGCATGAAGGCGCTCCTCGTCGCGGCGCTGTGGGCGGCCGCGGCCATGGCGGCGCACGCCGCCGACTCGGTCACGCTGACCGGCTCCATCGGCAGCCGCGCCATCCTCATCGTGAACGGCGCGCCGCCCAAGACGGTGGCGGTCGGGGAAACCTTCCAGGGCGTCAAGCTGGTGTCGCTGCAGGCCGACCAGGCGGTGGTCGAGTCGGCGGGCAAGCGTTTTTCGCTGCGCATGGATTCGCCCGTGAGCATCGGGCGGGGCGGCATTGCCGGCAGCGGCGGCAACCGCATCGTGCTGCAGGCCGACAGCCGGGGCCACTACATGACGCAGGGCCAGATCAACGGCCGCGCCGTCACCTTCATGCTCGACACCGGCGCGACCACCATCGCGCTGTCGGCGGTCGATGCCCAGCGCATCGGGCTCGACTACAGCAAGGGGCAGCCGGTGCAGATACGCACCGCCAACGGCAACGCCCCGGGCTACAGGCTGCGGCTGCAGAGCGTGCGCGTGGGCGACGTCGAGGTCTACGACATCGACGCCATCGTCTCGCAGCAGCCCATGCCCTTCGTCTTGCTGGGCAACAGTTTTCTCAATCGCTTCTCGATGCGGCGCGACGCCGACGAGATGATTCTCGAGAAGCGGTACTGAGACCGCTCCCGATCTGGCCTCAGGCCTGTGCGGCCGTGACGACGATCTCGATCTTGTAAGCCGCGTTGGCCATCTTGGCCTCCACGGTCGCGCGCGGCGGGGTATTGCCGGCCGGAATCCACGCGTCCCACACCTCGTTCATGGCGCCGATGTCGCCGATGTCGGCCAGGAAGATCTGCGTCATGAGGATGCGCGACTTGTCGCTGCCGGCCTCGGCCAGCAGGCGGTCGACCATGCCGAGCACCTGCGCGGTCTGGCCGCGGATGTCCTGCGTGGTGTCGTCGGGCACCTGGCCCGCGAGGTAGATGGTGCCGTTGTGCACCGCGGTCTCGGACAGACGCGGGCCGACGTGGAAGCGGGTGATGGATGCCATGGTGAGTTCAAGCCTTTTTCTTCGAGCCGAGTTTCGACTCCGTGCCGGCCGCGAGCCGGCGGATGTTTTCGCGGTGCCGCCAGATCAGCAGCAGACTCATGATGATGATCGCAATCAGCACCGTGCGGTCGAGTGGCCACGCAATGTTTCCACCCAGCAGGTAGTAGGCCGGTGCGAAGAACGCCGCCACCAGCGACGACAGCGACGAATAGCGGAAGAAGATCGCGATGATCAGCCAGGTCGCGCCCGTGGCCAGCCCCAGCCAGGGCGCGATGCCCACCAGCACGCCGGCGGCCGTGGCAACGCCCTTGCCGCCCTGGAAGCCGAAAAACACCGGGTACAGGTGGCCCAGGAAGGCCGCCAGGCCCGCCAGCGCCGCCACGCCCTCGCCCAGCCCCCACTGCGCGCCGAACTGGCGGATCAGGAACACCGGCAGCCAGCCCTTCGCCGCGTCGAGCAGCAAGGTGGCCAGCGCGGCGCCCTTGTTGCCCGAGCGCAGCACGTTGGTGGCGCCGGGGTTGCCGCTGCCGTAGCTGCGCGGGTCGGCCATGCCGAGCGACTTGCTCACGATGACCGCGAACGACAGCGAACCGATCAGGTACGACGCCACGATGGCAAGGAGGGAAGGCAGATCGAAACTCAAGGCGGGTCTCCGGGGAACGGATTGTTGTTGTGCGCCGCCGGCCTGCATGCCCGGCGGGAAAAAGCAAACGCCGGCTATTCTGCCAGCGCGCACTGCACGGGCTTGGCGCCCAGCAGCGTCACGCACACCTGCGGATCGATGCCCACGAGGTAGCCGCGCCGCCCGCCGTTGATCGCGATCTTCGGCAGTTCGAGCACGCTCGACTCGATGTAGACCGGCATCTCGCGCCGCGTGCCGAAGGGCGAGGTGCCGCCCACCATGTAGCCGCTGTGGCGCTGCGCCACCTCGGGCTTGCAGGGCTCGACCGACTTGGCGCCGATCTGCCGCGCGAGGTTCTTGGTCGACACCGTGCGGTTGCCGTGCATCAGCACGATCAGCGGCCTGGCGTCCTGGTCCTGCATCACCAGCGTCTTGACCACGGTGAACGGATCGAAGCCCAGCACCTGCGCGCTGTGCTGGGCGCCGCCGTGCTCCAGGTACTCGTAGGGGTGCTCGGTGAAGGCGACCTTGTTCGCCCGCAGCAGCTGGGTGGCGGGCGTCTCGGAAACGTGGGCTTTCTTGCTCACTTGCTCAGGTCAGGCGGCGGGGTCGCGGATGTCCAGGCGGATCTTGTCGATCTCGGCCAGCACCTCGGCCGACAGCGTGGTGCCATAGGCGTCCAGGTCTTCGTCGAGTTGCGCCACCGAGGTCACACCGATGATCGTGCTCGCCACCTGCCACTTGGTGTAGCAGAAGGCCAGTGCAAGCTGCGTGGGGCTCAGGCCGTGGTCGCGGGCGAGCTGGTTGTAGCGCCGCGCCGCGCGCAGCGCGTCGGGCTTGCCCCAGCGCTGCTTGCGCACCGACTCGTAGCTCGAGATGCGTGCGCCCTTGGGCGCGTCGGGGCCCTCGATGCCGCTCTGGTCGTACTTGCCGGTCAGCAGGCCGAAGGCCAGCGGCGAGTACGCCAGCAGCGACACGCCGAGCCGGTGCATGGTCTCGTCGAGCGCGTTCTCGTGCGCGCGGCTCACCAGGTTGTAGACGTTCTGTACCGACACCACGCGCGGCAGCCCGTGCTGCTCGGCTAGCCGCACGAACTCGTGCACGCCGTAGGGCGTCTCGTTCGACAGGCCGATGGTGCGCACCTTGCCCGCCTTCACCAGCTTGCCCAGCGCCTCGAGCTGGTCGTGGATCGGCGTCTGCGAGGTTTCCTTCTCGGGGTTGTAGTGGATGTTCCCGAACACCGGCACGTGGCGCTCGGGCCAGTGGATCTGGTACAGGTCGATCACGTCGGTCTGCAGGCGGCGCAGGCTGCCGTGGCACGAGGCCTCGATGTCGGCCGCCGTCATGCCCGTGCCTTCGCGCACCCAGGGCATGCCGCGCGAGGGGCCGGCCACCTTGGTGGCCAGCGTGATCTTCTGGCGCGTGCCGGGGTTGGCCGCAAACCAGTTCCCGATGATGGTTTCGGTCGCGCCGCAGGTTTCCTTGCTTGCCGGCACCGCGTACATCTCGGCCGTGTCGATGAAGTCGACGCCGCGCTCGAGCGAACGGTTCAGGACGGCGTGGGCGGTGGGCTCGTCGACCTGCTCGCCGAAAGTCATGGTGCCGAGGCAGATCGGGGTGACGTGGAGGTCGCTCTGACCGAGTGGAATCTTTTTCATGCGCGGAATGCTAGCGCGCCCGCGCGGCAGGCGCTGCCCCGGCCCCGAGAAACCGAGCGCCGCCCTGTCCTGTGGCGGACTGCGCGCGGCGCGGCCTCTCCGTATCATCGAGCGCCATATGTACCAAGCCCTCCGCCCCTCGCGCAGCGAATTCGTGCCCGTGCGCAACCTGAACTACCACGTCCGCCTCTGGGGGCAACCATCGAGCGAGCGCCCGCCGCTGGTGCTGGTGCATGGCTGGATGGACGTGGCGGCCTCCTGGCAGTTCGTGGTCGATGCGCTGAAGGACGACCGCTTCATCATCGCCCCCGACTGGCGCGGCTTCGGCCTCACCAACGGCGGCGGCGTCGACAACTACTGGCTGCCCGACTACCTGGCCGACCTCGAATGGCTGCTCGACCACTACGCCGGCGAGGGCGACGATGCCCGCCCGGTCGACCTCGTCGGCCACAGCATGGGCGGCAACGTCGCCATGCACTACGCGGGCGTGCGCCCCGCGCGCATCCGCCGCCTCGTCAACCTCGAGGGCTTCGGGATGCCCGCGCGCCAGCCCGCCGAGGCGCCCGCGCGCTACGGCCAGTGGATCGACGAGCTCAAGGGCCTGCACCGCGGCGAGAAAGCGCTCGCGGGCTATTCGGCGGTGGACGGCGTGGCACGCCGCCTCATGAAGACCAACCCGCGCCTCACGCAGGACAAGGCGGACTGGCTGGCCGGCCACTGGTCGGCGCCGCAGGCCCAGGCCGACGGCAACACGCGCTGGCAGATCCTCGGCGAGGCCGCGCACAAGATCGTCAACGCCAACATCTTCCGCGTCGACGAGACGCTCGCGCTCTATGCGCGCATCACCGCACCGACGCTGATGGTCGAGGCCTCGGACGACAGCCTGCACGGCTGGTGGAAAGCGCGCTACACGCTCGCCGAGTTCCACGAGCGCCTGAAGTCCGTGCCCTCGGTGCGCATCGAGCAACTCGACGATGCGGGCCACATGCTGCACCACGACCAGCCGCAGCGCGTGGCGCAGCTGATCGAGGAATTCCTCGCCTAGTTTTACTTCTGCGTGGCGCGGCGCAAGGCCGCGCGCGCCAGCAGCCGCGTCGAATCCAGCGTCGGCAACGGCGAGTTCGCGTCGCTCATGATCAGCGGAATCTCGGTGCAGCCGAGCACGACCGCATCGCAGCCCTCGGCGTCCTTCAGGCGCTGCATCACGCGCTGGAAGGTGGCCACGGCCTCGGGCTTGAAGAGGCCGCAGACCAGCTCGTCCATGATGATCCGGCCGATCTCGGCGCGCTCCTCGACGGTGGGGCGCACGTATTCCAGGCCGCGCGCCGAGAGCTTCTCGGGATACACCTCGCTGTCGGTCAGCCAGCGCGTGCCCGTGATGCCGATGCGGCGAAAGCCCCGGCGCACGGCCTCGTCGGCCACCACCTCGGCGATGTGCAGCCAGGGCCGTGGCGAACGCGGCGCCACGTGGTCGAAGGCCTGGTGGATCGTGTTGTCGGGGCAGATCAGGAAGTCCGCGCCCGCCGCGGCGAGCTTGTGCGCGGAGCCGAGCATCAGCGCGCCCACGCCCGCCAGGTCGCCCGCGTCCAGGCAGCGCGTGTACTCCGCGAGCGAGGGCGTGTGCATCGACACCTCGGGGTGCGCGTGCGGGCCGAGCAGCGCCGCGCCCTCGATGCAGATGGTCTTGTAGCAAAGGGCCGCGCCTTCGGCGGAGCAGCCGACGATTCCGATGTGCAGGGTCATGGGACGCATCCTACAAAAGCCGGCGCGGTTTATCCGGCCCGCGGATATGCAAGCGCGCAAATCTTCGTTCGCGACGCGCAGCGTGCGCCCTAGAGTGCCCGACTCCCCTTGCCGTCTCCCGGAGTTGTCGCCATGCCTTCCCTTTCGCGCGCGCCCTCGTGGCTGCGCCGCCTCGCCCCGCTGTCCGGCGGGCTCGCACTGAGCCTGCTGCTGCTCGCGCCCGCCCACGCGGACGACCTGCGCGTCGGCTTCATGCCGGGCCCCTACCGCGACGCCTTCACCCACGGCATCGAGCCCCAGCTGAAGAAACTGGGCTACAGCATCAAGTACGTCGAGTTCAGCCAGGGCGTACAGCCCAACGACGCGGTGGAGCGCGGCCAGATCGACGCCAACATCTTCCAGCACTCGCTGTACCTGAACGCCACCAACAAGCAGCAGGGCTTCGACCTCGTGCCCGTGGTGCACGTGCCGACGCCGCCCATGGGCCTGTATTCGCGCCGCCACAAGACGCTCGACGCCGTGCCCGACGGCGCCACCGTCACGCTGCCCGCCGACCCGGTGAATGCGGCGCGTGCGCTCAACATCCTCGCGGCCATCGGCTGGGTCACGCTCAAGCCGGGCGTGAGTCCGCTGAGCGTGTCGGAGCGCGACATCGCGAGCAATCCCAAGCGCCTGAAGATCGTGCCGCTGGACGCCGCGCAGGCGCCGCGCTCGCTGGCCGACGCCGACCTCGCGGCCGTGCAGGGCAACTTCGCCGTGGCCTCGGGCCTGAAGCTCACCGAGGCGCTCAAGCTCGAAGACATGACGCTGCCCTACGTCAACGTGGTGGCGGTGAAGCGCAGCAACGAAAACGCGAAGTTCGCGAAGGACATCGCCACCGCCTACCAGTCGCCCGAGTTCCAGAAGTTCTTCAAGGCCAACCCCGTGTGGGCGGGCTACCGGCTGCCGGACTATTTCAGCCAATGAGCAACAACAACGCCACCGCGCCGCGCAGGCAGCTGCACCTCAACGTCAACATCCTGCATTCGGGCTTCGTGCCCTCGGCCTGGCGCCTGCCCGAGAGCGACCCGTGGGCCTTCGCCGACATCCAGCACTACATCCGCACCGCGCAGATCGCCGAGGCCGCCAAGCTCGACGCCGTGTTCCTGGCCGACAACGCCGCCATCGTCGACCAGATCCATTTCCGCCCGATCACCGCGCTGGAGCCCACCATCCTGCTGGCCTGCGTGGCCGCCGCGACCACGCACATCGGCCTCATCGCCACGGCCTCCACCAGCTACAACGAGCCCTACAACCTCGCGCGCCGCTTCGCCACGCTCGACCACGTGAGCGCCGGCCGCGCCGGCTGGAACATGGTGACCACGGCCGACCTGCCCTCGGCGCGCAACTTCGGCCTGGACACCACGCCCGACCACGCGAAGCGCTACGCGCGCGCCTCGGAGTTCGCCGACATCGTCAAGGCGTTGTGGGACAGCTGGGAAGACGATGCCTTTGTCGGCGACAAGGCCGCCGGCCGCTTCATCGACCCGGCCAAGGTGCACGCCCTCGCGCACCGCGGCGGGCACTTCGCGGTGCAGGGTCCGCTCAACCTGCCGCGCCCGCCGCAGGGCCACCCCGTGCTGGTGCAGGCCGGCGCCTCGGCCGACGGGCGCGAGCTCGCGTCGCGCCATGCCGAAGCCGTGTTCTCCGCCTCGCAATCGTTCGAAGAATCGCAGGCCTACGCACGCGCCCTCAAGACCCGCGCCGCCGAGCTGGGCCGCGGCCCCGACGCGGTGAAGGTGCTGGCAGGCCTCACCACCATCGTCGGCGCCACCGAAGCGCAGGCGCTTCGCCGCCGCGACGCGCTGGTCGATTTGATCCCCTGGGACTACAGCCTCACGCGCCTGGCCGGCACGCTGGGCATCGCGCCCGACCGCCTCAAGCTCGACGAGCGCCTGCCCGACGACCTGCCGCTGCCCGGCAATGGCAACGGGAACCACACTTTCTTCAACGCCGTGGTCGCGGCCGGGCGCACGCACGGCTACACGGTGCGCCAGCTGATCCGCGAACTCGCGGGCGGCGGCGGGCACCGCGTGATCGTCGGCACGCCCGAGCAGATCGCCGACGACATCGAGCGCTGGTTCAGGGGCGGCGCGGCCGACGGTTTCAACCTGATGCCCGACGCGCTGCCACATGGGCTGCAGGACTTCGTGGACGGCGTGGTGCCGATCCTGCAGAAGCGAGGCATCTTTCGCACCGAGTACGAGGGGCGCACATTGCGCGACCACCTCGGATTGGCCCGGCCTGCAGGGCGGGCGGCGCAACGGCTTGCAGCCTGAAGGTTCCGTTCCCCACAGCGTGCCCTGTGCCCAGGACACTGGGTGCTTCCCGCAGCGAAATCAAGGAGGAGGGGCGAAGCCCCGGGGGACATTCGCGGAGGGAAGTACCCGGTGGCCTGGGCACGCGCCCCGAACAGTCGGCTCAGGCCTCCCACCACCCCTCGTCAAACCGCCCCTGCAGAAACGCCACAAACCCCGACACCTTCCCAGGCACCAGCTTGGGCGAAGGAAACACAGCGTGAATCTCCTGCTCAGGCAGCGCATGGTCCCCAAGGACGGCGTTCACCTTGCCAGCAGCCAGCGATTCACTCGCCACATAGCGCGGCATCAACGCGATCCCCAACCCATCACGCGCCGCAGCCAGCACCGCCGACAGGTTGTTCGACCGGAAGCGCCCCGACACCGGCACCGTCACCGGCTCCCCGCGCGGCGTGTGCATGCGCCAGAACTCGTCGCCCACCACACTGCTGTAGATCAGCGCCACGTGCGCGCTCAGGTCCTGCGCGCGCTTGGGCGTGCCGTGCTTCTTCAGGTAGGCCGGCGACGCCACCATGACCCACGGATTCGCGCCGAGGTAGCGCGCCCCCAGTGACGAATCGGCCAGCTTGCCCATGCGGATCGCCACGTCGATGCCCTGCGCGATGAGGTCGACATAGCGGTCCTCGAAGCTCAGGTCCAGCTGCACCTGCGGATGCCGGCGCATGTACTCCAGCGCCAGCGGCACCACCACGCGCCGCCCGAAGGCCACCGACGTGCCCACGCGCAAGAGGCCCTGCGCCTGGTTCTGGCGCAGCTGCACGATGCTGTCGGCCTCCTCCGCGTCGCGCACGATGGTCTTGCACTTCTCGTAGTACAGCGCGCCCGGCTCCGTGAGGCTCACGCCGCGCGTGTTGCGGTTGAGCAGCCGCACCTTCAGGCGCGCCTCCGTGGCCGCGACCTGCTTGGTCACGGTGGGTTGCGTGGTGTTGAACTCGCGCGCCGCCTTCGAGAAGCTGCCGGTCTCGACGACCCGCACGAACATTTCCATAGCCAGTAGACGATCCATGGCCGGATGGTAGCCAGTTATTCCATGGCGGAATAGGTTTTATGGCCCCCAGCCGTCTTCTTGGAATGCGCCCCGCTTCCTACAGTGAGGCCACCTCAAGGAGACTTTCAAATGGCAAAGATGACAGCGGTCCAGGCCGCAGTTCTGGTGATGGAAAAAGAAGGCGTCACGCAGGCCTTCGGCGTGCCGGGCGCGGCGATCAACCCGCTGTACTCGGCCCTGCGCCAGCGCGGCAGCATCTCGCACATCCTCGCGCGCCACGTCGAGGGCGCCTCGCACATGGCCGAGGGCTACACCCGCGCCGTGGCCGGCAACATCGGCGTGTGCATCGGCACCTCGGGCCCGGCGGGCACCGACATGATCACGGGCCTGTACTCGGCCTGGGCCGATTCCATTCCCATCCTGTGCATCACCGGCCAGGCGCCGCGCGCCCGCCTGTACAAGGAAGACTTCCAGGCGGTCGACATCGAGTCGATCTCCAAGCCCGTCACCAAGTGGTCGGTCACCGTGCGCGAACCCGGCCAGGTGCCGCAGGTGTTCCAGCAGGCCTTCCACCTCATGCGCTCGGGCCGCCCGGGCCCCGTGCTCATCGACCTGCCCTTCGACGTGCAGATGGCGCAGATCGAGTTCGACATCGACGCCTACGAGCCCCTGAAGCCCTACAAGCCGGCCGCCACGCGCGCCCAGATCGAGAAGGCCATCGGCATGATGCAGGCGGCCGAGCGCCCGCTGATCGTGGCCGGCGGCGGCATCATCAACGCCGACGCGTCCGACCTGCTCGTGCGCTTTGCCGAAGCCACCGGCGTGCCGGTGATCCCCACGCTCATGGGCTGGGGCGCCATTCCCGACGACCACCCGCTCATGGCCGGCATGTGCGGCCTGCAGACCAGCCACCGCTACGGCAACGCCACCGTGCTCGCTTCGGACTTCGTGCTGGGCATCGGCAACCGCTGGGCCAACCGCCACACCGGCTCGGTCGACGTCTACACCAAGGGCCGCACCTTCGTGCACGTGGACATCGAGCCCACGCAGATCGGCCGCGTGTTCACGCCCGACTTCGGCATCGTCTCCGACGCCAAGGCCGCGCTCGAACTCTTCGTCGAAGTGGCCGAGGAAATGAAGGCCGCCGGCAAGCTCACCGACCGTGGCGCCTGGGCCGGCGAATGCCGCGAGCGCAAGAAGACCTTGCTGCGCAAGACCAACTTCGACACCGTGCCGATGAAGCCGCAGCGCGTGTACCAGTGCATGAACAACCACCTGGAGCGCGACACCTGCTACGTGAGCACCATCGGCCTGTCGCAGATCGCGGCCGCGCAGTTCCTGCACGTGTACAACCCGCGCCACTGGATCAACTGCGGCCAGGCCGGCCCGCTGGGCTGGACCATTCCCGCCGCGCTGGGCGTGCGTGCCGCCGACCCGACGCGCAAGATCGTCGCGCTCTCGGGCGACTACGACTTCCAGTTCATGATCGAAGAGCTGGCCGTGGGCGCGCAGTTCAAGCTGCCCTACCTGCACATCGTGGTCAACAACTCCTACCTCGGCCTGATCCGCCAGTCGCAGCGCGGCTTCGAGATGGACTACTGCGTGCAGCTGGCCTTCGACAACATCAACGCACCGGCCGACGCCGGCATCGAAGGCAGCTACGGCGTCGATCACCTCAAGGTGGTCGAGGGCCTGGGCTGCAAGGCGATCCGCGTGCACAAGCAGGAAGAGATGGCGCCCGCCATCGCCCGCGCCGAGGCGCTCATGGCCGAGTTCCAGGTGCCGGTCGTCATCGAGGTGATGCTGGAGCGCGTGACCAACATCGCGATGGGCACCGAGATCGACGCCATCAACGAATTCGAACCGCTGGCCGAAAGCATGGCCGACGCACCCACGGCCCTCGCCGTGGCGATGCTGGATTGATCGAGGAGACAAGAGACATGCCCAAGTTCGCAGCCAATCTCACGATGCTCTTCACCGAGCTGCCGTTCATGCAACGCTTCGAGGCGGCCGCCAAGGTCGGCTTCAAGGCGGTGGAGTACCTCTTCCCCTACCCCTTCGAAAAGAAGGAACTCACGGCCGCGTTGCGCGCCAACGGCCTGCAGCAGGTGCTGCACAACCTGCCGGCCGGCAACTGGGACAAGGGCGAGCGCGGCATCGCCTGCCACCCGGACCGCACCGGCGAGTTCCGCGAAGGCATCGCGCTGGCCATCGACTACGCCACGGCGCTGGGCTGCCCGCAGCTCAACTGCCTGGTCGGCAAGGTGCCGGCGGGCGTGAGCACCGACGCCGCGCACAAGACCGTGGTCGAGAACCTGCGCCTGGCAGCACGCGAACTCGAAGCCGCGGGCCTGCGCCTGCTGATCGAGCCGATCAACACCTTCGACATCCCCGGCTTCTTCCTCACGCGCACCGACCAGGCGCTGGCGCTGATCGACGAGGTGGGCTCCAACAACCTGCGCGTGCAGTACGACATCTACCACGCACAGCGCATGGAAGGCGAGCTGGGCAACACGCTCACGAAGCAGCTGGCGCGCATCGGCCACATCCAGCTGGCCGACAACCCCGGCCGCGGCGAGCCGGGCACGGGCGAGATCAACTACCCGTGGCTGTTCCAGCACATCGACGCGCTGGGCTACGACGGCTGGATCGGCTGCGAATACAAGCCCCGTGCCACCACCGTCGAAGGCCTCGGCTGGCGCGAAGCCCTCACGAAGAAGCAATGAACGTTCACGAAGGAAACAGAGACATGACCACTGCAGCACAAAAAATCGGATTCATCGGCCTGGGCATCATGGGCGCCCCCATGGCGGGCCACCTGCTCGAGGCAGGCCACGAACTCTTCGTGAACACGCACGGCAACACGCCGGAGCCCTTCGTCTCCAAGGCCACCATCTGCGGCTCGGCCGCCGAAGTGGCGCGCAAGGCCGACATCGTCTTCATCATGGTGCCCGACACCCCTGACGTGGAGAAAGTGCTGTTCGGCGCCCCCGGCGCGGAAGGCGTGGCCGACGGCCTGAAGGGTTCGCAGGGCAAGATCGTGGTGGACTGCAGCTCCATCGACCCGATCGCCACCAAGGAATTCGCGCGCCGCATCGTCGCGCTGGGCGCCGGCTACATCGACGCGCCGGTCTCGGGCGGCGAAGTGGGCGCCAAGGCCGCGAGCCTGACGATCATGTGCGGCGGCGACGAAGGCACCTTCGGCCGCGTGAAGCCGCTGCTGGACAAGATGGGCAAGAACGTGACCCTGGTGGGCGGCGCGGGTGACGGCCAGGTCTGCAAGGTGGCCAACCAGATCATCGTGGCGCTGAACATCGCCGCCGTGAGCGAAGCCCTGGTGTTCGCCTCGAAGGCCGGCGCCGACCCGGCCAAGGTGCGCCAGGCGCTGATGGGCGGCTTTGCCAGCTCGCGCATCCTCGAAGTGCACGGCGAACGCATGATCAAGCGCACCTTTGCACCGGGCTTCCGCATTTCGCTGCACCAGAAGGACCTGAACCTGGCGATGCAGAGCGCCCGTTCGCTGGGCGTGGCGCTGCCGCAGACCGCAAACGCAGCGCAGCTGATGAACGCCTGCGCGGCGATGGGCTACGGCCAGCTGGATCACTCGGCGCTGGTGAAGGCGCTGGAGGCGCTGGCACAGCACACGGTCACGCCGGACTGAGCCTCACGTGGCGGGGTCATTCGGGGAACGTGCCCAGGCCACCGGGTACTTCCCTCCGCGAATGTCCCCCGGGGCTTCGCCCCTCCTCCTTGATTTCGCTGCGGGAAGCACCCAGTGTCCTGGTCACGGGACACGCTGCGGGTGTGCGGCCGATCAACGACCCTTGCGAACAACGCTCGTGTCGATGGGGTGCCTTGCGCAGCGAAATCAAGGAGGAGGCCGCAGGCCGGGGGACATTCGCGGAGCAAGGTGCCCCGTCGGCGCGAGCGCGCCCCGAATGCCCCGCGCGGCCTCGCCGCAGGAATCAGCTCTTTGCAGCTTCCAGAGACTCTTTGAGATTGCGCCGGCGCCATGCCCAGGTCTTCACGGCCTGCGGCAGGATGCCCAGGCACGACGCGTAGTACGTCACCTTGAAGCCCCAGAAGCGCGGCCCGATGGGCGTGTTACGGAACAGGTCGCCGGCCAGGATGGACAGCAGCGCCTCCTGCATGCGCCAGATGTTGCGCGGCGCCATGAACAGGCGGCGGATGGCGGGCGAGGTGATGCGGTAGATGAACCACGAGAACATCTTCGGCCCGTGCTTCATCACCTTCTCGTAATGGCGGAAGGCCTTCTCGGCCTCCTTCGCCTCGCCCTTGAGCCAGTGGTCGGCGCAGGTCGCGGCCTCGAAGCCGCTGTTCATCGCCAGGTACACGCCCGAGGAGAACATCGGGTCGACGAAGGCGTAGGCGTCGCCCACCATCATGAAGCGGTCGCCACGGCAGAACTTGGAGTCGTAGGCGTAGTTGCCGGTGGTGGTGGCGCCTTCCATGAGCGTGGCGTTCTTCAGCCGCGCGGCCAGCTTGGGCGCCAGCGCGATGGTCTGCATCAGGAAATCTTCGAGCGACGCACCCTGGCGCCGCTTGAAGTAGGCCGGCGAGGCCACGGCGCCCACGCTCACCGTGCCGTCCTTCAGCGGGATGTACCAGAACCAGCCGTGGTCGAACCAGAAGAGCGAAATGTTGCCCTCGAAGCGGCCCAGCCGGCGCTCGGCGTTGGCGAAGTGGCCGTACAGCGCCGCGCTCGCATGCTTGCGGTTGCGCTGCTTGGCGTCGAACTGGTTCGACAGCAGCGTGTCGCGCCCGCTGGCGTCGATCACGAAGCGCGGGCGCCATTCGGTCTCGGTGCCGTCGTCGGCCTTGACCTTCACCAGCGCCCGGTTGTCGGGCGTGCCCTTGCCCGCGTCCATGTCGACGCCGGTGACGCGCCGGCCCTCGAAGGTGCGCGCGCCGCGCTTGCCGGCGTGGCGGAACAGCAGTTCGTCGAATTCCGAACGGCGCACATGCACCGCATAGGGAAAACTCTTGTCCATCGCCTGGCCGAAGTCGAAGTGGCTGCTGTGGTCGTGCCAGGGCGAGACGAACTCGGCGCCGTGCTTGCGCAGGCCGATGGCCTCGACCTCGGTGCGCACGCCGAGCCGGTCGAACAGCGGCATGTTCATCGGCAGCAAGGATTCGCCGATGTGAAAGCGCGGGTGCTGCGCCTTCTCGAGCAGCACCACGTCGTGGCCCTTGTCTGCGAGCAAGGCGGCCACCGTGGAGCCCGAAGGGCCTCCGCCGATGACCACGACATCCGGCTCGGTGCCGGTGAAAGGTCCGGGTGTCATTCGATGTCCCTCCGTGTTGTTCTGTGGTTGTGGACGTTGGTTCGCCGCACCGCCCGTGCGGCACGGATTTGCCCCCCGGAAACGGGGGTGTTGAAGTTTAGCGAGTCGGCAGACCCTCTCGATCAGGCGGAAGATAGAGGGTCTCGTCGTTCCCCCCGAGAGAAGAGGCCGCGCTTTTGCGGTAGCCTCATTGCCCGCCAGAACCTAGGAGACTTTTCAAATGGCTGCATCCCTGTCCCCCGCTGAAGAAGCACTTCGAGAAGCAGCGCGCGAATACCACCGCTCGCCCGTCAAGGGCAAGATCTCGATCACCCCCACCAAGCCCCTGCTGAACCAGCGCGACCTGTCGCTGGCTTATTCGCCGGGCGTGGCCTACCCCTGCCTCGACATTGCGGAAGATCCCGCGCTCGCGGCCGAATACACCGCCCGCGGCAACCTCGTGGGCGTCATCACCAACGGCACCGCCGTGCTGGGCCTGGGCAACATCGGCCCGCTGGCCTCCAAGCCCGTGATGGAAGGCAAAGGCTGCCTGTTCAAGAAATTCGCCGGCATCGACGTGTTCGACATCGAGCTGGCCGAGAACGACCCCGACAAGCTGGTCGACATCATCGCGGCGCTGGAGCCCACGCTGGGCGGCATCAACCTCGAGGACATCAAGGCGCCCGAGTGCTTCTACATCGAGAAGAAGCTGCGCGAGCGCATGAACATCCCCGTGTTCCACGACGACCAGCACGGCACGGCCATCATCTCGGCCGCGGCGCTGCTCAACGGCCTGGAGCTGGTCGGCAAGAAGATCGAGGACGTCAAGATCGCCGTCTCGGGCGCGGGCGCCGCCGCCATCGCCTGCCTGGACGTGATGGTCGGCCTGGGCGCCAAGCCCGCCAACATCTACGCCTGCGACTCCAAGGGCCTGATCTACATGGGCCGCGCGGGCGGCTTCGACGAATCGAAGGCCCGCTACGCCCAGAAGGACACCGGCGCGCGCACCCTGGCCGACGTGGTGAAGGACGCCGACGTGTTCCTGGGCTGCTCGGCCCCCGGCGTCATGAGCGCCGAGATGGTCAAGACCATGGGCACGCAGCCGATCATCCTGGCGCTGGCCAACCCCGAGCCCGAGATCCGCCCCGAGCTGGCCAAGGCCGTGCGCCCGGATTGCATCATTGCCACGGGCCGTTCGGACTACCCGAACCAGGTCAACAACGTGCTGTGCTTCCCGTACATCTTCCGCGGCGCGCTCGATTGCGGCGCGAGCAAGATCACGGAAGAAATGAAGCTGGCCTGCGTGCGCGAGATTGCCGACCTCACCAAGGCCGACATCAGCGAAGAAGTGGCCACCGCCTACGCCGGCCAGGAGCTGGCCTTCGGCCCCGACTACATCATTCCCAAGCCCTTCGACTCGCGCCTGATTTTGCGCATCGCGCCGGCCGTGGCCAAGGCGGCCGCCGCCTCGGGCGTGGCCTCGCGCCCCATCGAGGACATGGAGGCCTACCGCCAGCACCTGACGCGCTTCGTCTACCAGACGGGCATGTTCATGCGCCCGGTGTTCAGCGCCGCAAAAATCTCCACCACCAAGCGCGTGGCCTACGCCGAGGGCGAGGACGAACGCGTGCTGCGCGCCGCGCAGTGGGCGGTCGACGAAGGCCTGGCCCAGCCCATCCTGGTGGGCCGCCCCGCCGTGATCGAGGCACGCATTCAGAAGGCCGGCCTGCACATCCGCCCCGGCACCGACTTCGAAATCGTGAACCCGGAAGACGATCCGCGCTTTCGCACCTACTGGGAGAGCTTCCACAAGCTCATGGGCCGCCGCGGCGTCACGCCCGAGGCCGCCAAGACGATGGTGCGCCGCTCCAACACCACCATCGCCGCGCTGATGCTGCACCTGGGCGATGCCGACGCGATGATCTGCGGCCTGGTCGGACGCTTCGACGTGCACCTGGAGCACATCCGCAACCTGATCGGCCTGAAGCGCGGCGCGCCCGGCTTCGCCACGCTGAACGCGCTCACGCTCGAGAAGCGCACGGTGTTCATCACCGACACCAACGTGAACGAAGACCCGAGCGCCGAACTGCTGGCCAGCATCGCTGTGATGGCCGCCGAAGAGGTGCGCCGCTTCGGCCTGCCGCCGAAGGTGGCCTTCCTGTCGCACTCGAACTACGGCACCTCCAGCCGCGGCTCGGCGCGCAAGATGCGCCTGGCGCGCGACCTGTTCTCGCAGATGGCACCCGACATCGAGTGCGACGGCGAGATGCACGGCGACGCCGCGCTGTCCGACGAGATCCGCCGCACCGCCCTGCCCGAGACCACGCTCACGGGCGAGGCCAACCTGCTGGTGTGCCCGAACCTCGACTCGGCCCACATCCTCTACAACGTGCTGAAGATGACGGGCGCGAACGGCATCACGGTGGGCCCGATCCTGCTGGGTGGCGCGAGCTCGGCGCACGTGCTGACGCCTTCGGCGACGGTGCGCCGCATCATCAACATGACGGCGCTGGCCGTGGCGAAGGTGAAGTCCCAGGACTGACGCCGACGTTTCCTCCATGAAACACAACGCCCCGTCGCGGTCTCCGCGGCGGGGCGTTTTTTATGGCGCAATGCTCAGGCGCGCACGCGGGACACCACGGGCACGTCGGCCGGGTCGAACACATTCCAGGCCAGCAGCTCCTTGTCTTCGGGCGGCGGCTCGCAGCCGCCGACGCGGCTGGGCTTCCAATCGAAACGCTGTTTCATGTCGGCCAGCGCCTCGGCGCGCTTGAAGGCAGCCAGCGCCGAATCGATGACGGGCACGCCCAGCGCGTCCTGCAGCTGGCGGTAGAAGCCGAACTCGAGCGTGCAGCCCAGGATGAGCGCCTCGGCGCCGTCCTCGTCGATGGCGCGGCGGCCCTGCGCGATCATGCGGCGCACGGTTTCGTCGCGGTCGCGCTGGAAGTCTTCCACGCCGAGTTCCAGCGCGCGGAACGAGGCGATCAGGTGCGCATGGCCGTACTCGCGCACGCGCGCCTCGATGCGCGGCACCCACTTGCGGCGCCCCACGATCACCGACACCTTCTGCGCCAAGTTGGACGCGACCTCGAACGAGGTCTGGCAGGGCGCGACCACCACCGTCTGGCCGGAAATCTCGCGCGCCTCGACCAGCACCGGGTCGTAGAAGCAGCCGACCACCACGGCGTCGAAGCCCTGCTGCGCGGTGTCGCGCACGGCGCGCACGATGTCGCCGCCCAGCAGCGCCTCGTAGCTCTGGTACTCGACGTGGTGGCAAACCGACGCGTTGCGCAGCGACACCACCTCGACCTCGGTGCCGGGGTTCTTCACCTCGGCGAACTCTTGCGCGAAGCGCGCGTTGTAGGTGTCGTTGCCGACGGCCCGGATCCAGCGGATGCGCAGTGCCATGTGGTTTCTCCGTTCAGGCCGGCGCGAATGCTTCGCCCAGCGACTTCTCGAGCGGGCGGTACAGCTCGGGCATGAACATGGTGCGCGACAGCAGCAGCCGCGCGCGCGGCGCCACCAGCACGCGCAGCCGCGCGCCCTGGCGCACATGGGCCGACACCACGGGCTGGCCGTCGTCCGAGAAGGTCATGATCAGGTCGGGGAAGCGCGCGATGCGCTCGCCGCCCTGCGCCAGCAGCATGTACTCGTTGATGAAGCGCAGCGTGGTGCCGGCCGCGTCGTCGAGTTCGACCACGCCGACGTCCAGCCCTTCCTGCTGCTCGCAGCGGTAGCTGCGCACCGTGCCCTCGGCGACGAGGCGGCCGTCGAGCGAACGGGCCACGGCATCGACGCCGCCGTCCAGGAAGGCCTGGCCCAGCGCGATGGCGTGGCTGATGGCGCCCGGCGCGCCGTGCTGGCGTGCGTAGCCCACGGTCACGGGGTTGCGCGCCACGGCCACGAGGCCGCCCGCCTCCACCGAGGCGCGGCGCACCACGGCCGAGGTCTGCTCGAGCCGGCCCGACACCACGCCTTCGACATAGCGGTGCGGCTCGCCGCCCGCGTAGGCCTGCACCGAGAGGTAGTCGGGCTCGGTGTGCAGGCCCAGCGCGCCCATCACGCTCGAGGGGTGAGCGCGGCCGTTGCACGCGAGGTCGATCACGGGCAGGCCGGTCATGGCGGCATGGAACCAGCCGTTGACCGTGGTCTCGGCGCCGTTCTCGTTGGCATGCAGCGCGACCAGCTTCTGGCCCGCCGGCAGCTCGCGCCGCAGCAGCTCCAGCGTGCGCAGCAGGTGCGCCGGCTGCACGTGCGGATCGGGCGCGGCCGGCGCACCGACCAAAGCCATGGTGGCGGTGAGCGCGGCCTCGTCGAACTCGTCGACGCTCCACAGCTGCGGCGTGCCGACCTGCAACGCCAGCCGCGCGGCGCGCTCGCCGGCCGCGATGAGCCCGCCGCCCCCGCCGCCGAGGATGGCGCCGCCCCAGATGGCCGCGTGGACGTCGTCGCTGGTCAGATTGCGTTTCATGGATTCGATTCCTGTGTGTGTGTGATGAAAGGAAAGAAGGAGAACTACTTGCGCAGGCTCTTCACCGCGCCCGAGAAGAAGCTGTAGAGCGCGTCGCCCGCGATGACGCCGCCGGCGAACACCTCGAGCCGTTCGCGCGCGGCGGCGCCGAGCACGGCATGCACCGCGAGCCGGCAGGCGATGCCGGCCGCGACCATCCAGCCGGCCATCGGGCTGGCGATGAGCAGGCCGGTGGCGAACAGCACACCGAGTTGCTGGCGCGGCCCACCCGCCAGCTGCAGCAGCGCGCCGGGCACGGCCCACAGCGCGAGGTTGCGCGCCGTCTCGCCCGAGATGCCGGCCTTGATCGCGGCCACGTAGGCGGCGTTGATCGGCGCGGTCTGGTGGTTGGCAAAGAACAGCGGGTAGGCGCAGGCGACCACCACGATCGCCACGCCGAAGCCGACCATGCCGGCGATCATCTGTTCGCGCCGGCCCTCGAGTTCGAAGGCCGAGCCCGAGGCCTCGCCGCGCAGCAGGTGGCCGGCCTTGAGGTCGTAGCCCATGTCGGCAAAGGCCGGGCCGGTGGCGGCCGAGAAGCCGGCCAGCACCACCAGCGCCTCGGGCGGAAAGCCGATCAGGATGCCCAGCAGCAGCGAGATCAGCGCCACCGCGAAGGCCGGAAACCAGCCCGAGTGCATGGCCGCGATGCCCACGATGAGTTCGTGCACGAAGGCCGCGAAGGTGCCGTACACGATGAACAAGGCCAGCATGCCGGGCGACATGCCGGTGTAGATGCCGGTGCCCGCGCACAGCAGCACCATGATCGCGAGGTAGCCCGCGCCGCCCAGCTTGAGCGAGCGGCCGAGCACGCTGGCGCCGCGCGCATCGGCCAGCGCCTCTGTCGTCACGCCGGGACCGCCGGCCGCACGCTCGTGCTTCCTGAGCACCACGCGCGCCACCTGCACCAGCGCGACGAGGCCGGCGCCGATCATCATCCCGTGCGGCACGTAGCGCGTGCCGATGTCGAAGCCGAACAGCGGCGCCGAGTAGCCGCGCACCAGCAACCCGATGCCGAAGGCGGTCATGGCGCCCAGCCCGCCGATCAGCGCCACGCCGAAGGCCGACATCGGCAGCTTGAACACCGCGCCCGCCACGCCGGTGGCCAGCCCGCCCAGCAGCAGCCAGGCCTGCTTGCCGCCGCCGTCGCCCGCCTTGATCGCCTCGGCCGCGGCGATGCCCAGCGGCCACGGGTTCTTGGCCGGGAAGGCGGGCGTGTCGAACATGCGGTAGAGCAGCCAGGCGTCGAGCAGCATCGCCAGGCTCACGCCGATGAGCATCGGCACCACCATCTGCGGCAGGCCGAACAGGAAGGGAATGCCGATCGGCAGGAACAGGCTGTTGGCCGCGCCGAAGGTGGCCGACGAGATGCTCGTCTGCGCCAGGTTCTGCGCATGCACCGAGCGAAAGCCCCGGAACATGGCCAGCGGCACGCGCGCCAAGGTCATGGCCGCGAGCGCGCCGATCAGCGAGGTGCTCGGCGTGATGCCCAGGCTGGCCAGCATCTGGATGCCGACGATGGCGCCGAACACGCTCAGCACCACCGTGAGGATCAGGTTGGCGGGCGCGAGCGCCTTGGGATGCAGCGCGGCCGGCGGCGGCGCGGTTTGCCCGGCGCCCTTGTCTTCCAGCGGCGCGACGGCGGTCACTTCATGGTGCATGGTCATTCCTTGTTAGTTCCATATTTTGGAACCATGTCCAATAAACTTGAACTTAATGATAAAACCGTACTTTCGGCTGTCAAGCGGGCGTTCACCCGGGTCGGCCGAAAAGACGCACCGGCGCCGAACCTATGATTCCCACCCCAACCCACCGAACACGATGAGCACCCTTGCCAACGCCATGGACGTCCTGAAGCTGATCGCGCGGCTGCGCCGCGACATCACGGTGACGGACGTCGTGACCGAGCTGGGCCTGCCCAAGAGCTCGGCCTCCCGCACGCTGAGCATGATGGCCGGCTACGGCTTCCTGGACCGCGACGCGGCCACGCGCGCCTACCGCCCGGGCGGCGTGATCATGGAAGCCTCGTACCACTTCCGCGCCTCGCGCAACACGGCCTCGCTGGTCGAAGAAGCACTCGACGCGCTGGTGCGCGAGACCGGCTGCACGGGCTACATCAACGTGCTCGATGGCGCCGACACGCTCGTGATCCAGATGCGCACCGGCACCGGCGCGCTGCAGATCTACACGCCGCCGGGCAGCCGCGCCCCCGCCTACTCCAGCGCCATGGGCCGCGCGCTGCTGGCCCGCCTGGACGACGACGAAGTGGGCGCCCTGATCGGCACCAAGCTCGACCAGGGCCGCGGCCACGCCCCGAAGACGCGCAAGGACCTGCTCGCGCGCCTGGCCGTGATCCGCGACACGGGCTGGGCCCTGTCGCGCGGCGAGTACGTGACCAACGTGGCGGGCATCTCGTCGGCGGTGCTCGACCCCGCCACGCGCCAGACCTACGCCTTCGGCATCGCGCTGCCCGCGGAGCAGCTGTCGGAAGCGCTCGTGGAACGCTTCGGCGCCACGGTGCGCGACGCCGCCAGCAGCGTGGGCAAGCGCGTGGGCGATCCGTACTGGCTGGGCTTCGGTGCGACGGCCGCGCTGACGTAGCCACACCACGCCGGCGCAAGCCGCTCGCCCCGCCGCGTTCACCGCTGCGGGGCTTTTTTTCGTCCGCTGCATCGTGAGGCGCAGGGTGCGCCAAGGCGGTGCTTCCGGGCGCCCGAGCGCCCTTTCCAGAAGCCTCCAACCACCATTTCGGCTGGCATGCAATCTGCTAATACCCTGAGCAGATATTTCTCATATCTTACTAATATATTTAAAAACCAAGCCCTCAAGCCCTGGTTTCGACCGCTGTCCGCAGCGCCCTTTTCTTCTTTTTTTCGAGGTACACACCCATGAGCAATCCCCGCTGGCAAGGCATCTTCCCCGCCATCACCACCAAGTTCCACGCCGACGAAAGCATCGACGCCGAGGGCACCGCCCGCCACATCGACTTCCAGATCCGCAACGGCATCCACGGCCTCGTCACCTGCGGTTCGCTGGGCGAAGCCAGCACGCTGACGCTGGAAGAAAAGCTGCAGGTGGCGAAGATCGCCCTGGAAGCCGCCGACGGCCGCATCCCCGTGCTGGCCAACGTGTCGGAGACCAGCACCCGCGAAGCCCTGCGCTACGTGGACGGCGCCAACAAGCTGGGCGTGGCCGGCTACATGGTCATGCCTTCGGTGATCTACGTGGCCGACGCGCGCGAAGCCATGCTCAACGTGCGCACCATCGCCAACGCGGCCCAGAAACCCATCATGGTCTACAACAACCCGGTGGCCTACCGCGTGGACCTCAAGCCCCAGCACATGGTCGAGCTGGCCGACTGCGAGTGGATCGCCGCCATCAAGGAAAGCACCGACGACATCCGCCGCATCACCGACCTGCGCAACACCGTGGGCGACCGCTACCAGCTGTTCCTGGGCGTGGACGACCTGGCCTACGAAGGCCTGGCGCTGGGCTGCGACGGCCTGCTGGCTGGTGTGGGCTGCGCCTTCCCGCGCGAGACGGTGGCGCTGTACGACCTGATGAAGGCCGGCAAGTTTGCCGAAGCCCTGAAGCTGTACCAGTGGATGACGCCGATGCTGCACCTGGACGTGTCGACCAAGCTGGTGCAGAACCTCAAGCTCATCGACCTGCTGGTCGGCGTGGGCACCGAGCACATGCGCCGCCCGCGCCTGCCGCTCATCGGCGAGGAGCGCGCCTTCATCGAGAAGGTCGTCGCCAAGGCGCTGGCCACGCGGCCCGCGCAGTACCAGTCGGTCATGTAATCGCCGCGCGCACGACGCACCGCAAGGCCCAGAACACCATGCAAGAAAACGCCTTGAAAGAAAGCGGTGGCCTGTCCCGCCGCGTGCTCGACGCGTCGGACTTCGTCCTGCGCTGCGAGCGCCACCTGCTCAGCAGCCTGATGGGCCTGCTCATCGTGCTGGTGCTGCTGAACGTGGTCACGCGCTACGGCGGCTTTCCGCTCTACTGGGTGGACGAGGCCTCGGTGTACTGCGTGGTCTGGCTCACCTTCTTCGGTGCGTCGGCGATGACGCGGCTGCGGCTGGACTTTGCGGTGACGCTGCTCACCGACAAGCTCGGCACCCGGGCCGCGCGCATCGCCAAGGCCAGTGCCTCGGGCGGCGTGCTGCTGCTCGGGCTGGCCCTGCTCGCGATGTGCTGGCTGTGGATGGACCCGGCCGGCATCGTGCGCCACGGCTTCGACGCGAAGGAATTCGCGGCCGAGAGCTTCAACTTCCTCTACACCGAGCGCACACAGACACTCGACTGGCCGACGTGGGTGGTGCAGCTCATCCTGCCGATCTTCGCGCTCACCCTCAGCGTGCATGCGCTGGCCAACCTCTTCGAAGACCTCGGCCTGCAGCCCAAGCGCACGCACGACGAGTTCCATGTCGCCAACGCGGACGCCGTGAACTGAAATGCTGACCTCTGCCTTCTTCCTGCTGATCATGCTGGTCGGCGTGCCGATCGGTGCTTGCCTGTGCCTGTCGGGCATCGTCTACATCCTCAACTCGGGCGACACGGTGCTGTTCCAGTCGTTCCCGGTGCAGATGTTCGGCGGCGTCGACAGCTACAGCCTCATTGCGATTCCGCTGTTCATCCTCATCGGCGAGATCATGAACGGCGGCGGCATCACGCGCCGGCTCGTCGACCTCGCGCTGGCCTTCATCGGCTCGGTGAAGGGCGGCCTGGCCTACGTGAACATCCTGGCGAACATGCTGGTGTCCTCGATCATCGGCTCGGCCACCGCGCAGGTGGCGATCATGAGCCAGATCATGGTGCCCGAGATGGAGAAGCAGGGCTACGACAAGACCTTCGCGGCCGGCATCACGGTGTACGGCGGCATGCTCGGCCCGATCATTCCGCCCTCGGTGATGTTCGTGGTGTACAGCGTGCTCGCGCAGGTGGCGGTGGGCGACATGCTCATCGCCGGGATCATCCCCGGCGTGATCCTCACGGTGCTGTTCTTCATCGTGATCGCCGGCATGGGCGTGATCTACAACTACCCGCGCACCGAGAAGCGCACCGCCCGCCAGCGGCTGCACACGATCCTCACGGCCTGCCCGACGCTGCTCATTCCGATCGTGATCGTCGGCTCGATCCTCGGCGGCCTGGCCAACCCCACCGAATCGGCAGCCGTGGGCGCGGTGGCCGCGGTGCTGGTGGGGCGCTACGTGACCAAGGAATTCCGCTTCGCGATGATTCCGCAGATCCTGCTGAAGTCGGCGATCTACTCGGCGGTGGTGCTCTTCCTGGTGGCGGCCGCCGCGGTGTTCTCGTGGCTGCTGATCTACGGCAAGGTGCCGCAGGCCACGGCCGCATGGATACAGACCGTGGCCAAGGACCCGATCGCCTTCCTGCTGCTGGTGAACGTGATCCTGCTGGTGATCGGCACCGTGATCGACGGCATTCCCGGGCTCATCATGACCGTGCCGATCCTGCTGCCCATCGCGACGGAGATCTACGGCATCGACCCGCGCCACTTCGGCGTGGTGGTGGTCATCAACCTCGTGCTCGGGCTGATGACGCCGCCGGTGGGGCTGAGCTTCTTCGTGGCGTCGGCGGTGACCGGGGCCAAGCCCGGAAAGATGTTCATCGTCACGCTGCCCTTCTTCCTGATCTGCTGCGTGGCGCTGGTGCTGCTGTCGCTGTTCCCGAGTCTTTCGCTGGCGCTCATCAAGTAAGCGCTGAACCGATCTCTCTCTCGCGTCCCTTTACCTCACCCCACAGGAGCTTCGCATGGCCCTCTCCCGCCGCCAGTTCGTCCAGGCCGCCGCCGGCACCGCCGCCGCGTCGACCGCCCTCTTCGGCACCGTGTCGCGTGCCGCCGCCGCCAAGGAATTCCGCCTGGGCCTCATCACGCCCGCGGGCCACTCGTGGAACCGCGCCGCAGTGAGCTTCGGCGAGGCGCTGAAGAAGGCCACCGACGGCCGCCTGAGCGCCACGGTGTTCCACTCGGGCCAGCTCGGCAACGAGTCGGCCATGATGCAGCAGCTGCAGTCGGGCGCGCTCGACATGGGCTGGATTCAAGCCGCCGAGCTCGGCTCGCGCGTGGCGAGCGTGGCGGCCATCAACGCGCCCTACCTCGTGCGTTCGACCACCAACGTCGCCTCGCTCGTGCGCACGCCCGCGGCGCTCAAGCTGCTCGACGTGCTGCCGCGCGAGACCGGCACCATCGGCCTGGGCTGGGGCATCACCGGCATGCGCGTGGTGTTCGCCACCAAGGACATCGCCTCGCCCACCGACCTGAAGGGCATGAAGCTGCGCATCAACCCCACGCCGGTGTACCGCGACTTCTACCAGCTGCTGGGCGCCGCGCCCACGCCCATTCCCACGCCGGGCGTGTTCGACGCGATGTCCAACGGCCAGGTCGACGGGCTCGAAGCCGACATCGAGTTCTCGTGGAACCAGCGCTTCGACCGCGTCTCGAAAACCCTGCTGCCGATGAACGCGCTGTTCATGCCCTTCGCCCCGCTGGTGTCGGGCCGCATCTGGCAGACGCTCGACGCGAAAGACAAGGCGCTCATCACCGACCTCGTGAAGCAGCAGCTCGACGCGCAGATCAAGGACATCGTGACCACCGAGCTGGGCCTCATCGACAAGTTCAAGGCCAGCGGCATCGCGATCAAGAGCGCCAGCAACTACAACCCCGCGCCGGTCATCGCCGAGTTCGACAAGGTCTGGCTGCCCAAGGCGCCGCAGATTGCCGAGCTGCGCAAGATCGGCGCCGCGCTCTGACGGCGGTCCACGGCCCGGATTCCCAGGCGCGGTGCACGCCGCACACGCCCTGGGCGGGCCGCGCACCTTGGTGATTCACCGGAAGGGTTCGCACCAATCGCGTGCGGGCACCGTTTTTGCTTGAATGCCGAAGCATTCACCTTCACGGAACCCGCATGAACAAGCGTCAACTGATCCAGTCCTTCCTCGCCGCCTCGGCCCTCAGCTTCGGCCTGTCTTCGGCCATGGCCCAGAGCCCGACGCCGATCAAGTTCCAGCTCGACTGGCGTTTCGAAGGACCGGCCGCGCTGTTCCTGCACCCCGCGGCCAAGGGCTACTTCAAGGCCGCCGGCCTGGACGTGACCATCGACGCCGGCAACGGCTCGGGCGGCACCGTGACGCGCGTGGCCTCGGGCGCCTACGACATGGGCTTTGCCGACCTCGCGGCGCTGATGGAGTTCCACGCCAACAACCCCGACAGCCCGAACAAGCCGGTGGCCGTGATGATGGTCTACAACAACACGCCGGCCTCGGTCATGGCGCTCAAGAAGAGCGGCATCACCAAGCCGGCCGACCTCGCCGGCAAGAAGCTCGGCGCACCGGTGTTCGACGCGGGCCGCCGCGCGTTCCCGATCTTCGCCAAGGCCAACAACATCGGCGCCGTGAACTGGACCGCCATGGACCCGACGCTGCGCGAGACCATGCTGGTGCGCGGCGACATCGACGCCATCACGGGCTTCACGTTCACCTCGCTGCTCAACCTGGAAGCGCGCGGCGCCAAGGCGGCCGACGTGGTGATCCTGCCCTACCCCGACTACGGCGTGAAGCTGTACGGCAACGTCATCATCGCCTCGCCCAAGCTGCTCAAGGACAACCCGGCGGCGGTGAAGAAGTTCCTCTCGGCCTTCGCCAAGGGCGCCAAGGAAGTCATCGCCAACCCGGCCCTGGGCATCGAGTCGGTGAAGGCGCGCGACGGCATCATCGACAGCAAGCTCGAGACGCGCCGCCTGCAGCTGGCGATCGACACCGTCATCAACAGCGCCGACGCGCGCACCGACGGCTTCGGCGCCGTCAACGCGGGCCGCATGTCGCTCATGGCCTCGCAGGTCTCGGACGCCTTCAACACCAAGACGCGCGTGAGCCCCGACGCCGTGTGGACCGCGGCCATGCTCCCGCCCGCGGCCGAGCTCAGCGGAATCCTGCGCAAGTGATGGCGGCCGGCGCAACGACACCCGACGCAGCCGCCCCCTTCGTCGATTTCCAGGACGTCTGGCTCGCCTACAACGAAGAGCTGCTGCGCGCCAACCACTTCGCGGTCGAGGCCATCGACCTGAAGGTGACGCGCGGCGAGTTCATCGCCATCGTCGGCCCCTCGGGCTGCGGCAAGTCGACTTTCATGAAGCTCACCACGGGGCTGAAGATGCCCTCGATGGGCAAGATCCGCATCGACGGCCAGCCCGTGACCGGGCCGCTGAAGATCTCGGGCATGGCCTTCCAGGCGCCCTCGCTGCTGCCGTGGCGCACCACGGTCGACAACGTGCTGCTGCCGCTGGAAATCGTCGAGCCCTACCGCTCGAACTTCAAGGCGAAACGCAAGGAATACGAAGAGCGCGCCCGCCGCCTGCTGCAGAAGGTGGGCCTGGGCGGCTACGAGGACAAGTTCCCGTGGCAGCTCTCGGGCGGCATGCAGCAGCGCGCGAGCATCTGCCGCGCGCTCATCCACGAGCCCAAGATGCTGCTGCTGGACGAGCCCTTCGGCGCGCTCGACGCATTCACGCGCGAAGAGCTATGGTGCATCCTGCGCGACCTCTGGACCGAGCAGCAGTTCAACGTGATCCTGGTCACGCACGACCTGCGCGAGTCGGTGTTCCTGGCCGACACGGTGTACGTGATGAGCAAGAGCCCCGGACGCTTCGTGGTGAAGCGCGAGATCGACCTGCCGCGCCCGCGCGAGCTGGAGCTGACCTACACCAAGGAGTTCACCGACATCGTGCTCGAACTGCGCGGCCACATCGGCGCCATCCGCGGCAACGCCACCACCCCCACCGCCGCGGCGGCGGCAGCGCACTGAGGAGGTGGCAATGAAAAACAGCAAACAACTCGAGCGCTGGTCGCCGTGGCTGCTGCTCGTTGCGGTGCTCCTGCTGTGGCAGGTGATCTGCGCGGGCTTCGGCGTGTCGGACTTCATCTTTCCGAGCCCGCTGCGCATCTGGGAGCAGTTCTGGGAGTTCAAGGAAATCATCGCGGGCCACGCCTGGCGCACCTTCTGGGTCACGATGGCGGGCTTCGGCCTGGCGATCGTGGTGGGCGTGCTGCTGGGCTTCGTGATCGGCAGCTCGCGCCTGGCCTATGCGGCGATCTACCCGCTCATGACGGCCTTCAACGCGCTACCCAAGGCGGCCTTCGTGCCGATCCTGGTCGTGTGGTTCGGCATCGGTATCGGGCCGGCGATCCTCACGGCCTTCCTGATCAGCTTCTTCCCGATCATGGTGAACATCGCGACGGGCCTGGCCACGCTCGAACCCGAGCTGGAAGACGTGCTGCGCGTGCTGGGCGCCAAGCGCTGGGACGTGCTCGTCAAGATCGGCCTGCCGCGCTCCATGCCCTACTTCTTCGGCTCGCTGAAGGTGGCGATCACGCTGGCCTTCGTCGGTACCACGGTGTCGGAGATGACCGCCGCCAACGAGGGCATCGGCTACCTGCTGATCTCGGCCGGCTCGGCCATGCAGATGGGCCTGGCCTTCGCGGGCCTGATGGTGGTGGGCGCGATGGCGATGATCATGTATGAGCTGTTCAGCCTCATCGAGAAGCACACCACCGGCTGGGCACACCGCGGCTCGCAGAACGCATAAATAATGGGGGCATGACCCCCGAACAGATCACCCGCGCGCTGCGTCGCGCCGACGCCGTGGCGCGACGCGCCATGGCCATGGGCCGCCACCCCTTCGGCGCCGTGCTCGTCGCACCCGACGGCGAGACCGTTCTCGCCGAGCAGGGCAACATCGACACGGTGCACCACGCGGAGGCCACGCTCGCGCGCCACGCCGCGCAGAACTGGCCGCCCGAGTACCTGTGGCAGTGCACGCTGGTGACCACCTTCGAGCCCTGCGCCATGTGCGCGGGCACGAGCTACTGGGCCAACATCGGGCGCATCGTGTACGGCGCGGAAGAATCCGCGCTGCTCGCCCTCACCGGCGACCACCCCGAGAACCCGACGCTGAGCCTGCCCTGCCGCGAGGTCTTCGCGCGCGGACAGAAGCTCGTCGAGGTGATCGGCCCCGTGCCCGAGGTGGCCGACGAGATGATCGCCACGCACCGGGGGTTCTGGGAATCGCGCTAGTGGTCCCGCACGGCGTGTTCGCGCCTTACCTGGCACGTTGGCAGCTCACGCCCGACGGCGAGGCCTTCACCTCGCTGAGCGGCACGCTGCTGCCCGTGCGCCAGCAGGGCGTGGCGGCCATGCTCAAGGTGTCGCACGAGGCCGAGGAACAGGCGGGCAGCTTGCTGATGGCCTGGTGGAACGGCGACGGCGCCGCGCCCGTGCTGGCCCATGACGGCGAAGCCCTGCTGATGGTGCGCGCGCAAGGCACGGCCTCGCTCGCGCAGATGGTTCACGGCGGTCGCGACGACGAGGCCACGCGCATCCTGTGCGCCGCCGCCGCGCGCCTGCATGCCCCGCGCAAGACGCCGCCGCCCCCGACGCTGGTGCCGCTCTCTCGCTGGTTCGAATCGCTGTGGGCCGGCGCGGCCACGCACGGCGGCGTCTTCGACCACAGCGCACGCACCGCACGCGCACTGCTGGCCGCGCCGCGCGATGGGGTCGTGCTGCATGGCGACATCCACCACGGCAACGTGCTCGACTTCGGCCCTGCCGGTTGGCTCGCCATCGACCCCAAGGGCCTGCACGGCGAGCGCGGCTTCGACCACGCGAACATCCTGTGCAACCCGGATGGCGAGAGCGCGCTGGTGCCGGGGCGCTTTGCGCGTCGCATCGAGGTCATCGCGGAGGCCACGGGCATCGAGCGGCGCCGACTGCTGCAGTGGGTGCTGGCTTGGGCGGGGCTGTCGTCGGTGTGGATGCTGGAAGACGGCGAGGCACCCGGGAGCACGCTGGAGGTGGCGAAGCTGGCGGCTGCGGCGCTCGGGATCGCCGGCTAGATTCGGACGCATGTCTCGCCCTCACTCCTACCTCGATGTCCTTGCGCGGGTTCTGGCGCTGCCGATGTCGGAAAGCCTTGCGTCTTCTGACGAGCGCTTTCACGCGGCATCGGCGGGTGAAGACGCATTGATCGTCGATGTCGAGAAGCGCCGCTACCACCGCGTGCCCGATGCGCGTCCTCAGCGCTTCGATGACACGGCGCATGACGGCGTCGCGCAGGCAGCGCTGCAGCTTGAACACCGCGATGGCATCCGCACGATCGCGCTGGCCGCGCAGGACGACAGCTTCTGGACGCCGCTGCCCGATCCGCGCGTGATCGGCCTGCCGCGCATCGTGCAGCGGCATGACACGGCGTGGACGTCTCCGGCACCGCCGCCTTCAAATGCCCCTTCACGAACCAGCATCACCGACTGGCTGGGTTCGCTGGTCGCGCTGGCGGTGCTGGCCTTCTTTGCCGCCTTCGGTTTCAACGCACTGCGCTGGTCGCTGGAGGGCGGTTGGAACCTGCTGTGGCTGCTCGTGGGGCTGCCGGTGTTTCCGGTCTTCACCGTGCTGACACTGTCGACCGCCTACGGCTTTTTCCGAACTGCGGTGCCACCGCGCCAGGCCCTGAACGCGATCGATGTCCGTCGCGACGAGCGCTTTCGCATCGGCGAACCCCTGGCGTTTCGCGTGGATGCCACGGTGCCGGCGTCGGTGGGCGATCAACCCGCGGAGCCACCGCCCCAAGTCTTTGCTCGCCTGACCGCCCAGACGGTGAACGACAAGGAAGATGGCAGTTGGTCGGTGAACGATTGGGCGTGGGACGCGGACCCCGCCGACTGCGTTTCATCGACGCTCACCGGCACAGGCGAACGCCACGTGCACTATGCCGGCACCGTGACGGCATCGCGCAACATGCCGCGCAAGGCACAGGAGCGCTGGCACCTGGCGTTGTCCGCCAACCAGGAAGCGGGAACCGAGCCGTTCTATGTCACCAGCCTCGCCACGCCGCCCTTGATCACGCCCCATCGGGTGGTGCAACCGCCGGATCGCCTGGCACAGCTCAATGCCCTGCTGCACGACGATGAGTTTGAGTTGGCCCGCACGGCCTACGGCAGAGAAGGCAGCAGGGCATTCTTCGACGACTTCACGCCGGAAGATATCCGGGCAGTGTTCACGGTCGACGCCGAGGCAGTGGTGGACCACGCGATGGCCACTGCTTGGTACGAAGGCAAGATCAAGACCGAGCGAGTCGGCGGCGACAGCTCCTACTACCTACTGAAGGAAGGCTCTGCCTACAAGGTGATGTTCACCGAACGCTGGTGGACCGAGTCGCTGTACGAGTCGACCGATCTGCGCAGCACCGTGGCACGCTACCTCGTGGCAACCAACCTCTTTGTCCGACGCCTGCCGGGCGCGCAAGCGCTGGAGATTCCAGCGCCCTACAGCGACATGAGGTCCGACTCAGCCCCTTCGGTTTCCGCGACCGACGAGACGCCTCCTCAATCCAGCAGCAGCGACGCCTCATCCCGCCAATAGGCCACCGCCGCCAGCCACCCTTCCCACACGCACCCATTGCAGCCGCGCCCGCAGCAGGTGGTCGGCTCCGGCGGCGGCGCGCGCATCGCCACCCCTTCGGCATCGAGCATCGCCTGCACGCGCGCGATCAGCGCCTGCGCGCCGGCGAGGTTCGTGGGTTCGGGCAGCCGGTCGATGGCGTTCATGGTGGGCGGCTCTTCTTCAGGCCTCGAGGCTCATCAGTTCGAGCCGCATCTTCGCGCCGCCCGATTCGCTCGATCCGATGCTCAGCTGGCCGCGGTGCAGCCGCGCCACCTCGGCCACGAGGTGCAGGCCCAGCCCGGCGCCGCGCCCGCGCGGCACGAGCCGGTGGAACGGCGCCACCACGCGCTCGCGGTCGGCCTCGGGAATGCCGGGGCCCGAGTCGCGCACCTCGATGCACGAGGGCTCGCACAGCCGCACCTGGATGTCGCAGCCCGGCCCGCCGTGCTCGATGGCGTTCTGGATCAGGTTGGTGAGCGCGCGTTCCAGCGAGGGCGCATCGCCGCGCACCGTGAGCGGCTGCGGCGCATCGACCGACAGCGTGCAGCGGCTGCGGATCGCGAGCGGCGCGATGTCGGCCGCCACGCGCTCGCACAGCGACTTCAGCTCCACCTGCTGGTCCAGCGACAGGCCGTGGTCCAGGCGCTGCAGGTCGAGCAGCTGCTCAGCCAGCGTGGCCAGCCGCGCCGAGGCCTGCATGAGCTTCATCTTCAGCGGGTCGTTGGGCAGGCCTTCGAGGTGGATCTGCAGCGTGGTGATCGGCGTGCGCAGCTCGTGCGCGGCGTCGGCCAGGAAGCGCTCCTGCCGGTCGTAGCCTTCGTTGAGCCGGTCGAAGGCGCGGTTGACCGCGTTGACCAGCGGACGGATCTCGCTGGCCACGTTGGCCAGCGGCAGGCGCGTGGTGCGCTCGTGCACGTCGATGCCCTCGGCATGCTCCGCCGTGGCCACCACGCCCTTCAGGCCGCGCTTCACGACGAACGGCGTCGCCAGGATCACGCCCAGGCAGGTGACGAGCGCCATCGGCGCCACCAGGAACAGGAAGGCGATGCCGGTGCCCTTGAGCGTGTTCTCCACCGTGAGCGGGCCGCCGGTCTGCGCCATCACGGCCACCGGGCCGGCGCGCGATTCGATGCGCTCGAAGCGGGCCTTGGGGCGGGTGCCGTCGCTCTCGGGGTCGATGGCCACGCGCTCGGTGTCGTCGAGTGCATCGAGCAGCCGCAGGTAGGCGGGCGGCACCTCGCCGTGGCGCAGTTGCACGCCGCGCGGGTCGCGCACGATGAACCAGAACTGCGGGTCGGCCTTCTGCAGCCGCCGCAGCGCGCTCGTGGGCTCGACCACCAGCTGGCCATCGGCGCCGCGCATCAAGGCGCGCTGGATGGCGGCCACCGTCTCGTGGCCGGTCTCGTCGACCACGCGGCCCAACGCCCACGCCAGCCCGAGGAAGCCGCCCATCACCAGCAGGCCGACCACCACCTGCAAGAGGATCAGGCTCCAGATCAGCCGCCAGCGCAGCGAAAGCAGGCTAAGGCTCATGCCGACTGCGGCGCGCACATCAGGTAGCCCACACCGCGGATCGCATGGATCTCGACCTGCGCGCCGGCCTTGTCGAGCTTGGAGCGCAGGCGCGAGACGTGCGTGTCGAGCGCGTTCGACTGGATGTCGTCCTTGTGGCCGTACACGCGGTCTTGCAGCGCCTCGCGCAGCACGGTGCGGCCGCGGTGTTCGAGCAGCGTCTCGAGCACCAGCAGCTCGCGCCGCGGCAGCGTGAGGCAGGCCTCGCCCACATGGGCCTGGCGCGTGTGGTGGTCGAAGCGCAGCTGCCCGAGCGTCATGATGAAGTTGGCGCGCACCGCGGGGCGGCGTGCCAGCGCGCGCACGCGGGCCAGCAGCTCGTCCATCGAGAAGGGCTTGGCCAGGTAGTCGTCGGCGCCGCCATCCAGGCTCAGCACGCGCTCGGCCACGTCGGTCATGGCGGTGAGCACGAGCACGGCGCAGGCGATGTGGTTCTGCGCGAGGAACGCGACGAGCGAGAGGCCGTCGCCGTCGGGCAGGCCGCGGTCGAGCACGACCACGTCGTAGGGCGCGCCGAGCGCGGCCTCCTCGGCCGCGCGCAGCGAGCTCGCCACATCGACCACCGCCTGGTTCTGGCGCAGCGCCGACGCGAGCGCCTGCGCCAGGTCGGCTTCGTCTTCGACAAGCAGGATTCTCATGGGGGGATGGGGAGAGGCCGGACAGGCGGGTGATTCTAGAGAGCCCCACATGAGGTAACGCAATGTTCACGCAATGCATGCGCCTACGCTGTGGCGCTTCCCTCTCCTGAAAGCGCACCGGTGACGCTGCCCTCCCGCCCGAACCCCGCCGCCCTCCCCGTCACGCCCTGGCACCTGGCGCTGGGGCAGCGCTTCGCCACGCTGTGGGTCGTGAAGATGATCGGCACCACGCTTGGCATCTCGGGCTTCTTCGTCCTGTACTTCTGGGTGATGCACCACCCGCCCTCGGTGCCCACGGTGATGCCGCTCACCGCCATCGACCACTGGGTGGACGTGAGCGACGACGCGATGCTGCTGTACAGCTCGCTGTGGTTCTACATCTCGCTCGCACCGGCCTTCACGCAGAACAAGGCCGAACTGTGGGCCTGCGCGCGCGGGGCCGCGCTCATGGCGGCCATCGGCCTGGCGGTGTTCTGGTGCTTTCCGACGGTGGTGCCGAGCTTCGCGATCGACTGGTCGCAGTACCCGGCGCTGCAGTTCCTCAAGAGCGCCGATGCGGGCGGCAATGCCTTCCCGTCGCTGCACGTGGCCTTCGCCGTGTTCGCTGCCGTGTGGCTCGGCCGCCAGCTGCGCAGCGTGCAGGCGCCCGCGTGGACGCAATGGGTGAACGTGCTGTGGGCCGTAGGGATCGTCTACTCGACGCTGGCCACGCGCCAGCATGTGCTGCTCGACGTGCTCGGCGGTGTGCTGCTGGCGGGCCTGGTGTGCTGGCGTCGCGCGCCGCGTGCCCGTTTGATACTGGCTGAGGCCTGAGCAGCGCTGTCAGGCTGGATCCTTCAAGAACCACCGCGGAACCGGCTTTGCCGGGCCGCCGGTGGTGCCCCCGGTAGGGGGTTGGCGCAGCGACACGAAGTGCGCGTAGCCTGGGGGCGAGCCTAGTTCACCAGAAGATCCAGAGCGCCAGGCCGCCGAAGATCGTCCACTTGACCAGGTAGTACGCGCGCTTGTCCCAGGCCTTCAGGCGCTTGCCGATCACGCGGATCTGGTAGATGTACTTGAAGGCGCGGTTCAGGCCGCCCGTCTTGTCGCCCGCGTCGTTGGGCGAGGCGGCGGCGGCCAGCAGGTTCTTGGCGAACCAGCGGTTCACGGCGCTGGCCCAGCGGTACTTCAGCGGACGCTCGATGTCGCAGAACAGGATCACGCGGTCGTGGTCGGTGGTGTTCTCGGCGTAGTGGATGTAGGTCTCGTCGAACACCACGGCCTCGCCGTCGCGCCAGTGGTAGCGCTGGCCGTCCACGTCGATGTAGCAGCCTTCGACGCCCGGCGTCCACAGGCCCAGGTGGTAGCGCAGCGAACCCGCGAACGGGTCGCGGTGACGCACGAGGCGGCTGCCCGGGGGCAGCTCGGCGAACATCGCGGCCTTGATGGTGCCGATTCCTTTGAGCAGCTCGGTGGTGCGCGGGCACAGCACGGCGGCCGAGGGGTGCGCCTCGTCGTACCACTTCAGGTAGAAGCGCTTCCAGCCGCTCTTGAAGAAGGAGTTGAAGCCCACGTCGTTGAACTGGCTCGAGGCCTTGATGCTGCCGCCGTTGCGCATGGCCAGCGCTTCTTCGCGGATCACTTCCCAGTTTTCCTCGAGGATGCGCATCTCGGGGAACTGCGCGGGCGACAGGTACGGCGTACCGGGCACCTTCGAGAAAAGGTACATGAAGACGTTCAGCGGCGCCAGGAAGGTCGAGTGATCAGAGAGCTGTCTGAAGAACTTGTGCCGGACCTGGCCGCGAAAGTGAACGTAGAGTGCGCTGAGCACGAAGATGGCAAGAATGACCCACTTCATTGGTGAAAGTGTCCTGTAGACGAGCGCCGGGGGAGCCGGCTAGTGTAAATCCTTGCCCCGGAACAGGCCCGGCCGGGGCCTTTTCCCCCGGGCTCAGGCGCCGACGAGCAAAGGCTGCGGCACGTCGGCCTGCGCCAGCGGCAGCCGCACTGTGGCCAGCAGGCCGCCACCGGGGGCCTCACCCAGCACGGCCTCGCCGCCGTGCCGGTCGACCACCGACTTGACGATGGCCAGGCCCAGCCCGCTACCGCTTTGCGTCTGGTCGGGGTTGCGGAAGAAGCGGTCGAACACGCGCTCGCGCAGCCCGGGCGGAATGCCCGGGCCCGTGTCGGCCACGGTCAGCAGCGCCCGTGCGCCCTCGCGCGCCACGTGCACCGTCACGGTGGCGCCGCAGGGGCTGTACTTGATCGCGTTGTCGATCAGGTTGTCGATCATCGAGACCAGGCTCTCGCGCTCGCCGAGCACCGGCACGGCGTCGTCGCACACCAGTTCGAGCTCCACGCCGCGCGCACGCGCCAGGCCCTCGATCATGGCCAGCCGGTCCTGCACCAGCCCGTCGAGCGACAGCATCACGGGCAGCGCATTGGTGGCCACCGCGTCGCTGCGCATGAGCTGCAGCAGCTGCCCCACCAGCCGGGCCGCGCGGTCGTTGCTGCGCAGCAGGTTGGCCATGAGTTCGCGCTGGCCTTCGTCGCTGCTCTGCTCCTTCAGCGCCTCGACGTTCACGCGCATGGCCGCCAGCGGCGTGCGCAGCTCGTGCGCCGCATCGGCGATCAGGCTGCGCTCGCGCGTGGTGCTGTCGCGCACCCGCAGCAGCAGGCTGTTGATGCTCTGCACCATCGGCTTGAGCTCCTTGTGCGGCGGCGTGTACGACAACGGCGTCAGGTCGTCGGGCCCGCGCTCGGCGGTCTCGCGGCTCACCTGGCGCCACGGACGCAGCGCCAGCCGCACCGACAGCCAGGCCGGAAAGACCAGGAACGGCAGGCTGATCACCAGCGGCAACAGGTAGTAGCCGCGCGACAGCACGGTGACGGCCAGCCGCCACACGCTGGGCTCGGCCAGCACCACGCGGGTGTCGGCGATGGGCGAAGCCATCGTGCGCGCGCGCCACTCGCGGCCGCCCGCGACCACGGTCTCGTTGCGGTCGGGCACCGAGTTCAGCAGCACGGGCACACCGGCGCGCGAGTTGTAGATCAGCTTGCCGTGCTGCCACACCTGCATGACCGCCAGGGCTTCGTTGGTTTCGTCGCCGTCGCTGAGCGCCTCGATGAGCGCGGCGTCGAAGGCCTCGAGCGCCTCTCGTTGCCGCTCGGGTTGGTCCTCCAGCTTCTGCGCAATGGAGATCGCCGCCTTGAAGATGCTGGTGAACCGGAGCAGCCCGGGGTCCTTGTACGAGTCGTACAGCAGCAGCCCCACGGCCGAGGTCCACAGCAGCGCGACCACGGCCATCTGCGCCACCAGCAGGCGGCGCATCAGGGACGGCTGGTTCCAGTTCTTCCAGCCGCGCGCCAGCTGGCGCATCATTTCGACGGGCTCCGCACCAGCGACTGGGTGTCGATCACATAGCCGATGCCGCGCACCGTGCGGATGTAGCCCTGCCCGATCTTCTTGCGCAGGTTGGAGATGTGCACCTCGAGCGAATTGCTGCCGTTGGCCTGGCCGCCGGGCAGCACCTGCTCCTCCATCACGCGGCGCGTGACCACGCGGCCGGTGCGCTTGAGCAAGAGCGCGAGCAGGTCGAACTCGCAGCGCGACAGCTCCACCGGCTCGCCATCGACGATCACGCCGCGCGTGGGCTCGTGCAGTGCCAGGCCGCGCATGCGGATGGTCTCGTCGTTGAAGCCGTAGCTGCGCCGTGCCAGGGCCCGCACGCGCGACAGCAGCTCAGCCAACGCGAAGGGCTTCACGAGGTAATCGTCGGCGCCGTCGTCCAGGCTGCGCAGGCGGTCGTTGAGCGCGTCGCGCGCGCTCAGCACCAGCACCGGCAGGATCTGGCGGGTGCGGCGCAGGCGCAGCAGCAGGTCGAGCCCGTCGCCGTCGGGCAGGCCGAGGTCGAGCAGCACCATGTCGAAGGCGCCGTTGTCGAGGGTGCGCAAGGCGTCGTCGAGCCGGCGGACCCACACCACGTCCAGGCCCTGGTTGGCGAGCGCAATGCGCACGCCGTTGCCAAGATCAAGATCGTCCTCAACAAGCAAAAGATTCATGGGAAGGATTCCAAGCGAACAAGCCCGGTTCCGGGAAGTGGCCGAAGTATCTGCCACACCCCGTCGTTGCGCTTCAGGAAGCCTTCATGAAGGCTGCAGGGCTTCTTCAGGTGGCGTGCCCACACTGCAAGGCTCCTGTTTTCCTCTTCCTGCCTGGAGCATCGACGTGCCTCGCCCCTGTCTTTCCACGGTCCGCCCGCACTGGGCGAACCCGCTTCACTTCCAGCGCCGCGACCTGCTGCGCGCCGTGCTCCTGGGCAGCGCGGCCGGGCTGGCCGCTTGCGGCGGTGGTGGCGGTGGCAACACCGGCCCCGCCCCCATCGGCAACGACCTTCCCGTGGCGGCCACCGACCGCCGCGTGAAAGTGTCGACCACGCCCGAGGTCTCGCTGCACGTGCGCGACTGGCAGCGCAGCGACGACGGCGGTCCCGTGCTCGTGCTGCTCGCCGGCCTGGGCGGCAACGCGCGCTGCTTCGACAGCCTGGCGCCCGCGCTCGTCGCGGCCGGCGCCGCCTCGCGCGTGCTCGCCGTGAGCCGGCGCGGCTACGGCCTGTCGGACAAGCCGCTGCCGGTGAAGAGCGCCACGCAGCACTACGAAGTCGACACGCTGGTCGACGACCTGGCCGCGCTGTGCGATGCGCTCGGCCTCACGCGCGTGGTGCTCGGCGGCCACTCGATCGCGGGTAACGAGCTCACGCGCTTCGCGGGCCGCTTTCCCGAGCGGGTGCGCGGCCTGGTGTACCTCGATACCACCTTCGACTACACGAAGGACGCCGACACCGACGGCGAAGACCCGCCGCTGAACCGCCGGCTCGACGAGCCCGCGCCCACGCCCGAGGACGGCCGTTCGATGAAGGCGGCCATCGCCTACCTGCGGCGCAAGTCCAAGAACTGGTGGCCGGCGCTCGAAGCCAACCTGCGCGACGCGCTCGAGGTGCTGGCCGACGGCAGCGTGCGGCCCAACACGCCCGACGCCGTGGAGACCGCGATGGACACCGCGGCCCACCGCTTCTCGCCCGACTACCGGCCGGTGCGCGCGCCGGCGCTGGTGGTGACCGCGCTGCCGTTCGACCAGCGCGACCTCTTCCCCTGGCTCGAACGACCGCTCGACGCGCAGACCGGCCAGGACGCCGCCGACTTCCTGCGCATCTTCCGCCGCGTGCGCCGCGCCGACGCCGACCGCCTGGCCACCGCGCTGCAGACCTCGCACCGGCTCACGCTGGACCACTGCAACCACACCGACTTCTTCATGGAACGCGAGGCCGAGGTGGTGCGCGCGATCCAGTCGATGCGCTGGGCCTGATCCTTACTTGCGCAGCAGCTTGATCAGCGCCGCCAGTTCCTCGCCGCCGAGCCCCGCCGCATCGGCGCGCCGGAACAGGCCCGCGGCAAAGGCCGGGAACTCGGTGTTGATGCCCGCCTCCTGCGCGGTCTGCAGGATGCGCTGCGTGGCCTCGACCGAGATGCGCATCGGGCTCTGCGTGATCGCGAAGTCGCCCGACTGGATGACCGCGCCCTCGTGCTGGAGAAAACCCGCGAAGGTCGGCATGATGCCGGCCACGATGCGGCCGTACTCGGCCACGTCGAAGCCTTCGTGCTCGGCGATGCGCGCGCCGTGCAGGAAGCCGAGCATCGTGCCGTAGATGCTGGACAGCGTGGCCAGGTCCATGGCCGCGGCCGCGCTGGCCTTCTCGCCGAGGTAGACGATGCCGCCGGCCAGCACCTTCAGCAAGGGCTCGGCCTCGGCGAACACGGCCTGCGCACCCGACACCAGCAGCGGCGTGTCGGGCCGGCCCATCTGGTCCGGTGCGGCCTGGATCGCGCCTTCGAGGTAGGCGGCGCCGTGGCGGTGCGCCCAGGCCTCGGCCTCGCGCGCGTCCTTCGGGCTGCCGGTGGTGAGCTGCGCGAGCAGGCGGCCGTCCATGGCGGCGGCCACGCCGTCCATCGCGAAGATCGCGTCGGCGGCGCGGTAGTCGTACACGCACATCACGGCCATGCGACTCGCGCGCAAGGCCTCGGCCGCGCTGCGCGCCAGCACGGCGCCGCGGGCGACCAGCGCGTCGGCCTTGTCGGCCGTGCGGTTCCACAGCGTGACCTTGTAGCCCTGGTCGAGAAAGAGCCGCGCGATGACGACGCCCATGGCGCCCAGGCCCAGAACCGAAACTTCCTTGTTGGTGTTGCTCATGGCAATCCGATGCAGTGGTGGTTGATGACGCCTGCATGGTAGAAATTGCACTTCCACATGGTCAAGTACCTACGATAAAGTAAGGTACTTACCAAATGGGAAGTATTGGAATCGCAAGGAGCAAGAGATGGCAGCGAAGAAGCCCTACAACTGCGGCATCGGCCCCGCGTTCGAGGTCATCGGCGGCAAGTGGAAAGCCGTCATCCTGTGGGAGCTGCACCAGCAGCCCTACCGCTTCGGCGAGCTGAAGCGGTTGCTGCCCGAGGTCAGCGAGAAGATGCTGATCCAGCAGCTGCGCGAGATGGAAACCGACGGCCTCGTGCACCGCGAGGTGTTCCACGAAGTGCCGCCGCGCGTCGAGTACTCCGAGACCTCGCTCGGCGCCACGCTCAATGCGGCGCTGGGGCCGCTGGCCGATTGGGGCGACCGCTATGCCAAGCGCGTGGCGGCGGCGCGCAAGCAGGCCGAAGCGGCCAAGTAAGGGCGCAACGCGCTCAGTCGGCCCAGCCGGTTTCGATCTCGGTCTTGACCTCGGTCATCAGCTTGTGCACCGGGCACTTGCCCGCCACGCGCAGCAGCTCATCGCGCTGCGCCTCGCTCAGATCGCCCGTCAGGCGCAGGCCCGACTTCAGGCGGTAGATGCCCTTGCGCTCCTCGCTGTCGTCGCGGTCGACCACGACCTCGATGTCTTCCACCGGAATGCCCTTGCGGCGCGCGTAGAGCAGCACCGTGAGCGCCTTGCAGGCCGCCAGCGACGCGTCGTACAGGTCGTGCGGCTCGGCGCCACCGTCGCTGCCACCGCCCGCGGGCGATGCATCGACGGGGATCTCGTGGTTGCGGATCTTGAGGATGTGGCGCGTGCCGGTGGTGCCGTCGCGGCGGATCGAGAGGGTCATGCCGATGTCCTTGAAGGGGTGGAAAGAAAGCTCAGGCCAAGTCTTTCACATACAGGATGGTCGTGAATCCGCTGTGCCATTCGAGGTCGGGGTAGCGGCCGGCCTCGCGGTAGCCGAGCGCGCCATACAGGCCCTGGCTCTGCGTGTTGAAGGTGTCGGTCTCCAGCCGCGCCTGCGCCACGCCGTCGGCGCGCATGCCGGCTTCGGCAAAGGCCATGAGCGCGCGGGCGATGCCCTTGCGCTGGTGCGCGGCGGGCACGTGCAGGGCCTGCACGAAATCGTGTTCCCAATGGACCATGCCGACCACCTCGCCCTCGAGTTCCGCCACGAAGAAGGCCGGGCCGCTCTCGTCGATGTAGCCCACGGGCTCACCGCTGTCGGCATAGGCCTTCGCGGCCTCGGGCGTGAGCTGCGGCAGCCAGGTGCTCGCGAAGGTGTCGTCGAGGATGGCCTTCACCGCGTCGAAGTCGGCCAGGCGCCAAGGCCTGATGACGATAGCGGCCCCGCTCACCGGTCCACCGCCAGCATCAGCGTTTCCTTGATCTCTTCCATCACCACGTAGCTGTGCGACTCGGCCGCCACCGGCAGCTTCTTGAGGATGTCGCCCAGCAGGTGCCGGTACTCGCTCATGCCGCTCAGGCGCGCCTTCACGAGGTAGTCGAAGCTGCCCGACACCAGGTGGCATTCGAGCACCTCGGGCATGTGCAGCAGCTCCTGCTTGACCTTGTCGAACACGTCGCCCGACTTGGCCGAGAGCTTGATCTCCACGAACACCAGCAGCGTCTTGCCCAGCGCCTCGGGCGACACGTGCGCGTGGTAGCCGGTGATGACGCCGTCGCGCTCCATGCGCTTGACGCGCTCGGCGCAGGGCGAGGCCGACAGGCCGATGCGCTCGGCCAGTTCGGTCATGGAAATGCGGCCCTGGCGCTGCAGCAGGTCGAGGATCTTGCGGTCGATTCGGTCGAGTTCGGGCATTTCACTCCGCGCGGGGCCTTGGACGGTTTTCGGCAGCGATTTTCACGGCCAAAGACCAAAAAACAATGGAATCCACTGCATTGTGCACTTTAGATTCACATCATTCCATTCAGATCAGCGGATACACCATGAAAGTCATCGTTCTCGGCGGCGGCGTGATCGGCACCACCACGGCGTACTATCTCGCGCGCTCCGGCGCCGAAGTCACCTTGCTCGACCGGCAGGCCGGACCGGCCGAGGAAACGAGCTTCGGCAACGCCGGCCAGGTGTCGCCCGGCTACTCGACGCCGTGGGCCGCGCCCGGCATTCCGCTGAAGGCGATCAAGTGGATGTTCCAGAAGCACGCGCCGCTGTCGATCCGCCCCGACGGCACGCTGTTCCAGCTGCGCTGGATGGCCGCCATGCTGCGCAACTGCTCGCCCGAGCGCTACGCGGTCAACAAGGAACGCATGATGCGCGTGGCCGAATACAGCCGCGGCTGCCTGCAGCAGCTGCGCGCCGACACCGGCCTGCAGTACGAGCACCGCACCGGCGGCACGCTGCAGCTGTTCCGCACGCAGGCGCAGCTCGACGCGGTGCAGCGCGACATCGCCGTGCTCGAGGAATGCGGCGTTCCGTATGAACTGCTCGACCGCGACGCCCTGGCGCGCGTCGAACCCGGCCTGGCCGGCGCGCGCGAGCGCCTCACGGGCGGCCTGCGCCTGCCCAACGACGAAACCGGCGACTGCCACCTGTTCACGCGCGGCCTGGCCGAGATCGCGCACGGCCTGGGCGTGGACTTCCGCTTCGGCCAGACCATCGACGGCCTGGAGACCGACGGCGGCCGCATCACCGGCGTGCGCACGCGTGCCGGCAAGATCCTCACGGCCGACCGCTATGTGATGGCCTTCGGCAGCTACTCGCGCGCCGCCATCGCCTCGCTGGGCCTCGACATTCCCGTGTACCCGGTCAAGGGCTACTCGCTCACGGTGCCGCTGCTCGACGAATCGCTCGCGCCGCAATCGACCGTGCTCGACGAAACCTACAAGGTGGCCGTCACGCGCTTCGACAACCGCATCCGCGTGGGCGGCATGGCCGAGCTCGGCGGCTTCGACCTGCGCCTGAACCCGGCGCGCCGCGCCACGCTCGAGAAGGTGGTGAGCGACCTGTTCCCGGGCGGCGACCTGCCCAACGCCAGCTTCTGGACCGGCCTGCGCCCGATGACGCCCGACAGCACACCCATCGTCGGCGCCACGCGCTACCCCAACCTGTTCCTGAACACGGGCCACGGCACGCTGGGCTGGACCATGGCCTGCGGCTCGGGCAAGCTGATCTCGGACCTCGTGACGGGCCAGCGGCCGGAGATCCGCACAGATGGATTGGCGATGGACCGCTACACGCAAGGGCCGTCGCGTTCGGCGCGCCCGAGCCCGACGACGGCGCCGGCCTGACCGACGCCTGGGAGGCGACGGGCCGCCCGGGCCCGCGCTGACCTACTCGTCGCTCGCGTCGTTGCCCGTCATCGCGAGCACCTCTTCGACAAAGGCCTCGAAGCGCGGCAACGCGGCAGGCAGCCCGTCGGGCGAAGCGGCCTCCCCCGCATCGAAGAAATGCGGCGCATCGGCGGGAATGGCGACCCATTCCCCACCCTCGACCAACAACCCCAGATACCCGTCCGCCGTCGGCAGATAGAACAGCCCCGCGCTGTCGAGCACGCGCTGGCCGTCGGCCTCGCCGCGCCCCCAGCGCACGCCGTGGCGCGCGAGGTGGTCGCTGATCCAGCCGTCGCACACGTGCGTGTCGCGCCAATTGGCCTGGCCATCGAATACGGCGAGCACGGGCATGGGGCGTCCTTCGCTGAAGCGTGAGGGGTTACTGCAGGAAGCTGGGCTTGGCGTAGCCCTGGAACTTGCTATCGACCACCGTCTTGAATTCCTTCGAGCGGTAGGCCTCGGCGATGTCCTTGGCCCAGGCGGCGTTCTTGTCGGCGCTCTTCACGGCGACCACATTCAGGTAGTAGTCGGGCGTCTTCTCGAGCACCACGGCCTCGGTGAGCTTCAGGCCCGACGAGATTGCGAAGTTGCCGTTGACGATGGCGTACTCGGTGTCACCCAGCGAACGCGGCAGCTGCGCGGCCTCGAGCGGAATGAACTTGAGCTTCTTCGGGTTCTCGGCCACGTCCTTCTCGGACGCGCGCAGCGGATCGATGCCGGCCTTGATCGTGACCAGCTTGTTCTGCTCCAGCAGCACCAGCGCGCGCGCCAGGTTGCTCGGGTCGTTCGGCAGCGTCACGCGGTCGCCTTCCTTCACGTCGGCCAGCGTCTTGCGCTTGGTCGAGTACACGCCCATGGGCGCGATCGGGCCCTGCACCAGCTCGGCGAGGTCCAGCTTCTGGTCGGCCGAGAACTTCTGCAGGTAGACCCGATGCTGGAAGAAATTGGCGTCGAGCGAGCCCTGGGCCAGCGCGAGGTTGGGCTGCACGTAGTCGTTGAACTCGACCAGCTTCACCTTGTAGCCCTTCTTCTCGAGGATCGGAATGATGCCGGCCTTGAGCTGGTCGGCATTGGAGCCGGCGGTGCCGCCGATCACGAGGTTCTTCTTGGCGTCCTGCGCCTGCGCCGACAGCGAGAGGCCGCCGAGCGACAGCGCGACGAGGGAAACGGCGAGGACGGAACGGCGCAGCAGTGCGGTTTTCATGGAATGAACAGAAAAATGAAGGGGAAAAGAAGGAAACGAATCAACGCTTGTCGAGCCGGCGCGCCGTGGTGTTGCCCACGAACTGCAGGATCTGCACCAGCACCACGAGCAGCGCCACGGTGAGCACCATCACGTCGGTCTGGAAGCGGTAGTAGCCGTAGCGGATCGCCAGGTCGCCGATGCCGCCGCCGCCCACCACGCCGGCAATGGCCGAGTACGACAGGAAGCTCACGGCCAGCACGGTGAGCGCCAGCACCAGCCCCGAACGTGCTTCGACGATCAGCACGCGCCAGACGATCTGCAGCTCCGAGGCGCCCATGGCATGGGCCGCCTCGATCACGCCGCGCGGCACCTCGCGCAGGCACTGGTCCACCAGCCGCGCAAAGTACGGAATGGCCGCGAACGACAGCGGCACCGCGGCCGCCAGCGGGCCGATGGAGGTGCCCGCGATGATCCGCGTGAACGGCACCAGCGCCACCAGCAGGATGATGAACGGGAAGGAACGCACCGTGTTCACGATCCAGTTGAGGATGTGGAACGCCGGCTTGTTCTCGAGCGACTGCCCCGGTCCGAGCAGGAACAGCAGGATGCCAAGCGGCCCGCCGATGAGCACCGCCGCTGACAGGCCGATGGCCAGCATCAAAAAGGTCTGGCCCGTGGCCGTCCACAGCTCGGGAAGGATGGGGGTGATGTTCTCAAACATAGGCCAGCTCCTGCGCGTTGCGCTGTGCGGTCGCCACGCGCGGCGCCACGGGTTCGCGCGCCTCGCGTTCGCGGCGGCGCACCAGTTCGTCGATCTCGCGCCCCAGCGCGGTCTTGCGCTCCTCGCTCGGCGCATCGACGGCGAACTGCTCGATGAGGCGGCCCTTTTCGAGGATGGCCACGTTGCGGCACAGCACCTCGACCACCGAGAGCTCGTGCGTGACGATCACGATGGTCACGCCGATCTTCTGGTTGATGTCGCGCAGCGTCTCGAGCAGCGCGCGGGTGGTTTCGGTGTCGAGCGCCGAGGTGGGCTCGTCGCACAACAGCACCTGCGGGCGCGGCGCCAGCGCGCGGGCGATGGCCACGCGCTGCTTCTGGCCGCCCGAGAGCTGGGCCGGGTAGGTGTCGATCTTTTCGGCCAGGCCCACGAGGTCGAGGCACTCGCGCACCCGCTCGTTGATCTCGGCCTTGGAGTGGCGGCCGTGGATCTTCAGCGGGAAGGCCACGTTGTCGAACACCGTGGCGTTCTGCAGCAGGTTGAACTGCTGGAAGATCATGCCGATGTTCTGGCGCGTGTCGCGCAGCTCGCGGCGCGAGAGCGTCGTGAGGTCGCGCCCGCCGACGAACACCTGGCCCGCGTCGGGCCGCTCCAGCAGGTTGATGAGGCGCAGCAGCGTCGACTTGCCGGCGCCGCTCTTGCCGATGAGGCCGAACACGTCGCCCTGCTGGATCTCGAGCGAGAGCGATTGCACGGCATCGAACACCTCGCCGCTGGGCAAGGCAAACGACTTCTGCACCGATTGAAGACGGATGACCGGCGCCGCGTTGCCGCGTGCCGCATCAGGCGAAGGGAAGGTCATGAAAGAAGGCGCGGGCCGCACAGGCGCGACCGCGCAGGTTCGCAAAAAGGTGCCGAGTATGAAAAGAAACAAGCCGAAAGGGAACGAACAAATCGGCTCGTGCTTATATGAAAAATCAAATAAGAAAGACCACATGGGGCGAGTGCGCGCCATATCGATATGAGGATTGGTTCGTTCCCGATTCGCGGCGGCAATGCCACATTCGGCGCCTTCATTTCTTCGATTTCGCGCCACCATGCATTCCACTTTCCGCCGCCGCGGCCTCACGCTCGCCACCCTCGCCACCCTCGCCACCGCCCTTTTCGCCGGCAGCGCCGCCGTTGCGCAGGACAACAAGAACACCGTCAAGGTCGGCATTTCCGTCGGCAGCGCCGAGCAGGTGTTCGAGGTGGTCAAGAAGGTCGCCGCCAAGGACGGCCTGACCGTCCAGGTCGTGGTGTTCAACGACTACCAGCTGCCCAACGCGGCGCTGGCCGCCGGCGACCTGGACGCCAACGCCTTCCAGCACCAGCCCTTCCTGGACAACCAGATCAAGGCGCGCGGCTTCGACCTCGTGCCCGTGGGACTGACCATCACCGCGCCGCTGGGCTTCTACTCGCGCAAGATCAAGTCGATCGACCAGCTGGCCGACGGCGCCTCGGTCGGCATCCAGAACGACCCCTCGAACGGCAACCGCGCCCTGCTGCTGCTGCAACAGGCCAAGCTCATCACCCTCAAGCCCGAGGCCGTGAAGAACAACAACGCCACGCCGCTGGACGTGGTGACCAACCCCAAGAAGCTCAAGCTCGTGTCGCTGGACGCCGCCCAGCTGCCGCGCTCGCTCGACGACCTGGCCATTTCGGCCATCAACAACGACTACGCCGAAAAGGCCGGCCTGTCCTTCGGCAAGGACGCCGTCATCAAGGAATCGGCCCAGAGCCCGTACGCCAACCTGATCGCCGTGCGCCGCGCCGACAAGGACAAGCCCTGGGCCAAGCGCCTCGTGGCGGCCTACCAGTCGCCGGAGGTGCGCAGCTTCATCGAGACGCAGTTCAAGGGGTCGCTCATCCCCGCGTTCTGATCCCGGGACTTTCTCCCTCCCCTCCCGGGGAGGGCCGGGGTGGGGGCAAGCGGCGCTCGCAAGGAGCGCCCTGCCCGCCCCCATCCCAGCCTTCCCCCAGAGGGGGAAGGAGCAATCCAGGGACTCTGCGGGGCGGGTGGCCCGAGCGTGAGAAAATGACGGGTTCCCCCGAACACCAACCTCACACAGTCAGGACACCCCATGGACGCAGAACAGATCAACCAAATCGGCGCAATGCTCGCGGACCTGAGCGTCCGTACGGTCGATTTACGGAGGTATCTTTGACTACGATGCCAAAGCTGAACGACTGAGGACAGTCAACGCATCGCTCGAAGACCCGAACGTCTGGAACGACCCCAAGAAGGCCCAGGAACTGGGCAAGGAAAAGAAGTCGCTCGACGACGTGGTCGTCACGCTCGACCGGCTCACCAACGGGCTGTCGGACAACACCGAGCTCTTCGAAATGTCGAAGGAAGACGGTGACCTCGATGGCCTGCAGGCCATTGCCGATGACGCCGCCACGCTCGAAGCCGACATCAAGCAGCTCGAATTCCGCCGGATGTTCAACAACCCGGCCGACCCGCTGAACGCCTTTGTCGACATCCAGGCCGGCGCCGGTGGCACCGAGGCCTGCGACTGGGCCAGCATGCTGCTGCGCCAGTACCTGAAGTACGCCGAGCGCAAGGGCTTCAAGACGCAGATCGAAGACGAAACGCCCGGCGACACCGCCGGCATCAAGGGCGCGACCATCAAGGTCGAGGGCGACTACGCCTTCGGCCTGCTGCGCACCGAGACCGGCGTGCACCGCCTGGTGCGCAAGTCGCCGTTCGACTCGTCGGGCGGGCGCCACACCAGCTTCGCATCGATCTTCGTGTACCCCGAAATCGACGACTCGATCGAGATCGAGATCAACCCTTCGGACGTGCGCACCGACACCTTCCGCGCCAGCGGCGCCGGCGGCCAGCACATCAACAAGACCGACTCGGCCGTGCGCCTGACGCACATCCCGACCGGCATCGTGGTGCAGTGCCAGGACGGCCGCAGCCAGCACAGCAACCGCGACGTGGCGTGGAAACGCCTGCGCTCGCGCCTGTACGACCACGAGATGCGCAAGCGCCAGGAAGAGCAGCAAAAGCTCGAGGACAGCAAGACCGACGTGGGCTGGGGCCACCAGATCCGCAGCTACGTGCTGGACAACAGCCGCATCAAGGATCTGCGCACCAACGTCGAAGTCTCGGCCACGCAGAAGGTGCTCGACGGCGACCTCGACGTGTTCATCGAAGCCTCGCTCAAGCAAGGCGTCTGACCGATGAGCCTGAACACCGGCAGGGTCGAAGCCCTGATCTTCGACATGGACGGCACCATGATCGACTCCATGCCCTGGCATGCGCGCTCGTGGGTGACCTTCGCGCAGCGCCACGGCGTGCAGCTCGACGTGAGCGAGATCCTCGCGCGCACCACGGGCCGCACCGGCACCGAGAGCATGCGCGAGCTGTTCGAACGCGAGCTCTCCGATGCCGAGTGCCAGGCGATGGTGCACGAGAAGGAAGAGATCTACCGCGAGCTCTTCCACGACAACTTCACCGAAGTGGCGGGCTTCACCGCCTTCGCCAAGGCCGCGGTGGCACGCGGCCTGAAGGTGGCGGTGGGCACGGCCGGCGACCGGCACAACATCGCGTTCGCCATGTCGCGCCTGAAGATGGACCCGCTGCCGCTGGCCATCGTCGGCGGCGACGAAGGCTTTTCGGGCAAGCCCACGCCCGCGATCTTCCTGGAAGCCGCGCGCCGCATCGGCGTGGCGCCCGAGCGCTGCATCGTCTTCGAAGACGCGCCCTTCGGCATCGAAGCCGCCCGCCGCGGCGGCATGCGCGCCGTGGCCGTGTGCAGCACCCATACGGCCGCCGAGCTGGCCGGCCCCCACGTGATCGCCGCCGTTCGCGACTACAACGAACTGGCCCATTCGAATTTTCTGGAGACCCTCGATGCTGCTTCAGCGTGACGCCCAAGGGCAACCCATTGCCATCCGCCGCGAAGACTATGCCGCGCCGGCGTTCTGGATCGACACCGTCGACCTGACCTTCGACCTCGACCCCGCCAAGACCCGCGTGCTCAACCGCATGCAGCTGCGCCGCAACCCCGAGGTGCCGGCCCAGCCGCTGCGCCTGGACGGCGACGAGCTCAACCTGGCGCGCGTGCTCGTGAACGGCCAGGGCGCCTCGTTCCGCATGGAAGGCGACCAGCTCGTCATCGATGGTTTGCCCGATGCGTTCGAGCTCGAACTCTTCACCACCTGCTGCCCCATCAAGAACACCAAGCTGATGGGCCTGTTCGTGAGCGAAGACACCTTCTTCACGCAGTGCGAGGCCGAGGGCTTCCGCCGCATCACCTACTTCCTCGACCGTCCCGACGTGATGGCGATGTACACCGTCACGCTGCGCGCCAGCAAGGCCGCCTACCCGGTGCTGCTGTCGAACGGCAACCTCGTCGACCAGGGCGAACTGCCCGAGGGCCGCCACTTCGCCAAGTGGGTCGACCCCTTCAAGAAGCCCAGCTACCTGTTCGCCCTGGTGGCGGGCAAGCTCGTGGCGCGCGAGCAGCGCATCACCGCGCGCAGCGGCAAGGAACATCTGCTGCAGGTGTACGTGCGCGCCGGCGACCTCGACAAGACCGAGCACGCCATGAACTCGCTGGTCAACTCCGTGCTCTGGGACGAAGCCCGCTTCGGCCTGCCGCTCGACCTCGACCGCTTCATGATCGTGGCCACCAGCGACTTCAACATGGGCGCCATGGAGAACAAGGGCCTGAACATCTTCAACACGAAGTACGTTCTGGCCAACCAGGCCACCGCCACCGACGCCGACTACAGCAACATCGAAAGCGTGGTCGGCCACGAGTACTTCCACAACTGGAGCGGCGACCGCGTCACGTGCCGCGACTGGTTCCAGCTGTCGCTGAAAGAAGGCCTCACCGTCTTCCGCGACCAGGAGTTCAGCCAGGACCTGTGCGCCGACGCCTCGGCCCGCGCCGTGAAGCGCATCGAAGACGTGCGCGTGCTGCGCACCGCCCAGTTCCCCGAAGACGCCGGCCCCATGGCCCACCCGGTGCGGCCCGACAGCTACATCGAGATCAGCAACTTCTACACCGTCACCATCTACGAAAAGGGTGCCGAGGTCGTTCGCATGATGCAGACGCTGGTCGGCCGCAAGGGCTTCGAAAAGGGCATCACCCTGTACTTCGAGCGCCACGACGGCCAGGCCGTGACCTGCGACGACTTCGCCCAGGCCATTGCCGACGCCAACCCCGACTCCGAACTGGCCCGCCTGCTGCCCCAGTTCAAGCGCTGGTACAGCCAGGCCGGCACGCCCCGCCTGGCCGCGCACGGCGTGTACGACGCGCAGAACCGCAGCTACACCCTGAGCGTGGTGCAAAGCTGCCCGCCCACGCCGGGCCAGCAGACAAAAGAACCCTTCGTCATTCCGCTGAACATCGGCCTGCTCGACGCCGCCACCGGCCGCGAGCTGCCCATGCAGCTCGAGGGCGAGAGCGACGTGGCACGCGGCACCCGCACCATCGTGCTGTCGCGCGCCGGCGAGCAGATCACCTTCGTGGGCCTGGACGCCGAGCCCGTGCCGTCGATCTTGCGCGGCTTCAGCGCGCCGGTGATCCTCGACTTTGCGTACACCGACGCCCAGCTGCTCACCCTGCTGGCCAACGACCCCGATCCGTTCAACCGCTGGGAAGCCGGCCAACGCTTGGGCCTGCGCGCCGCGCTGCAAGCCATTGCGGCGCACGCCACCGACACCACGCCGGTGCTGAACGACGCCTACCTCGACGCCATGCGCGGCGTGCTGCGCCACCCGCAGCTCGACGCCGCCTTCAAGGAACTGGTGCTCACGCTGCCGTCGGAAACCTACATTGCCGAACAGCTCGACGTGGTCGATCCGCAGCGCGTGCACCTCGTGCGCGAAGCCATGCGCGCCCAGCTCGCCACCGCCCTCTTCGCCGACTGGGAACAGGTCTACGAAGACAACAAGGACACCGGCGCCTACACGCCCGACCCGACCTCGTCGGGCCGCCGCGCGCTGGCCGGCATGGCGCTCAACTTCCTGTGCCTGGCGGCGCGCGCCTCGGGCGACACCGTGTGGCCCGGCAAGACCCTGCAGCGTTTTAAAGACGCGGGCAACATGACCGACCGCTTCAACGCGCTCAACGCCCTCGTGTCGTCGGGCCACACCTTGGCGGCGCAGGCGCTTGCGCGCTTCCATGCCATGTTCAAGGACGAGGCGCTGGTCATCGACAAGTGGTTCTCGTTGCAGGCCGGCGCCAGCGACCGCGGCGGCGACATCCTGCCGCTGGTGAAGCAGCTGATGAAGCACCCCGACTTCTCGCTGAAGAACCCCAACCGCGCGCGCAGCGTGATCTTCAGCTACTGCAGCGGCAACCCCGGCGCCTTCCACCGCGCCGATGCGGCCGGCTACGTGTTCTGGAGCGACCGCGTGATCGAGCTCGACGCCATCAACCCGCAAGTAGCCGCACGCCTGGCGCGCGCACTCGACCGCTGGAGCAAGCTGGCCGAGCCGTACCGCAGCGCCGCGCGCGAAGCGATTGCCCGCGTGGCCGCCAAGCCCGACCTCAGCAAGGACACCCACGAAGTCGTCACCCGCGCCCTTGCCGGAAACTGAACCCACCGAACCCCACAAGATCCATGGCTCAACAAAAAATCTCCTTCACCCGCTACCTCGTCGAGCAGCAACGCGCCGACGGCCTCATTCCCGGCCAGCTGCGCCTGCTGCTCGAAGTGGTCGCCCGCGCCTGCAAGAGCATCAGCCAGGCCGTCAACAAGGGCGCGCTGGGTGGCGTGCTCGGCACCGCCGAGAGTGAGAACGTGCAGGGCGAAATCCAGAAGAAGCTGGACATCATCGCCAACGAAGTGCTCATTGAAGCCAACGAATGGGGCGGCCACCTCGCGGCCATGGCCAGCGAAGAGATGGAAACCATCCACGTGGTGCCCAACCGCTACCCGCAGGGCGAATACCTGCTCATGTTCGACCCGCTCGACGGCAGCAGCAACATCGACGTCAACGTGAGCATCGGCACCATCTTCAGCGTGCTGAAGAAGCCCGACGACACCCCCGGCGTGCAGGAAGCCGACTTTCTGCAGCCCGGCACCCAGCAGGTGGCCGCCGGCTACTGCATCTACGGCCCGCAGACCACCCTGGTGCTCACCGTAGGCAACGGCGTGGCCATGTTCACGCTCGACCGCGAACAAGGCAGCTTCGTGCTCACGCAGGAAGACATCCAGATTCCGGCCGACACCAAGGAATTTGCCATCAACATGAGCAACATGCGCCACTGGGACGAGCCCGTGAAGCGCTACATCGACGAATGCCTGGCCGGCAAGGAAGGCCCGCGCGGCAAGGACTTCAACATGCGCTGGATTGCCAGCATGGTGGCCGACGTGCACCGCATCCTGATGCGCGGCGGCGTGTTCATGTACCCGTGGGACAAGCGCGAGCCCGAAAAGGCCGGCAAGCTGCGCCTGATGTACGAGGCCAACCCCATGAGCTGGCTCGTCGAGCAGGCCGGCGGCGCCGCCACCAACGGCAAGCAGCGCATCCTCGACCTGAAGCCCACCAAACTGCACGAGCGCGTGAGCGTGATGTTGGGTTCGCGTCACGAAGTCGAGCGTTTGACGCAGTACCACGCCGAGAAGCCTTGATTTCTTGGCTATAATCTGAGGCTTCGCCGGTGTAGCTCAGTCGGTAGAGCAGCTCATTCGTAATGAGAAGGTCGGGTGTTCGATTCATCTCTCCGGCACCAAATAAAAAGCCCCTGATTCGCAAGGATCAGGGGCTTTTTGCTGTGCGGCCTAGAAATTGCGGCCGATGAGGTGTAAGCGGACGCGTGGCGCTGAATTTAGGCTCACGCGTCCGAAATGTAACCATGCGTCCGGCCGTCGGACGCCCCGGGCCGAGCCATTCTGCCGCGGTTTGAGGCCCTTCGAAGCCTCTTAAAAGTTCCTGATCAGCAGCTCGCCCCTGGGCTCCCGGCCGTGGCCCTTGGCCCCGACCGTGTAACTGATGGCCACGCGCTTGATGGTCATCGTTCTCGACCAAGGCGCGCTGAGCAGACAGCACCTCGAAGCTGCCTGTGACGCGAAAGCGGAGGCGGCTGATGCGCGTCGAGTCGCTCACCTTGTCGAAGGTGACCCACGCCGCGGGCAAGGTGCGCACCCAGGAGAACAGCTCGTCGTCGAGCTGGGCACCGTAGCTTTCGACAGTCAGCCCCGTGTAGGGTCTGCTCACGCCGTGCAGTCTCGCCAGCATGGCTTGCTCGATCTGTTGGATGGGGCTGCTCATAGAACCACCCCGCGTTCGATTTCGGGGCGTTCCTGGTGAGCAACATCGGATGGCTGGCGTTCAGCGCCGCGCGACGGCACTGGGGGCTGCTCGCCCAGCAGGTGTTCTTTCTCGTGTCGAGCTTGATCGGCTTGTGGAACTGGTGGCTCGGGCCACTGGTGCTGAGGTGAGCATGTTGAGCGTCGTCGTGCGCCTGCGATCGCCCTGGCTTCGGGTGCCCCTTGTTTCGCTCCTGTTCCCGCTGGAGTTCGTTAGGAACTTCCTGCGTACCCTTGCATGCAGCCCGTCGCGCGTGCTCCAGGCGTCGTACTACGACCTGCCATTCGCGCTGTATTGCGCCGCCCTGGGCGGGGCCTTCGTCAAAGGCAAGCTGTGAACGCCCCCGCAGAGCTAAGTCTTCGGCCGATCGTGCGCTTCACGAGCAGACAGTTCTGCTGCAGGCTGCACGGAAATCGCTTGCTTGCCGGACAGTACGTCGATGATCAGCCGGCGCATCGCCGCATTTTCGTTGCCCTGCAGCACACTGGCCTCCGGGTAGTAATGGGCAGAGCGAAGCTGATCACGGTCGAACTTGAACCGATTTGCGACAGCGAGCTTCTCAAGCATATTGAGAAAAAGCTCGTTAGCCTTCGCGTTCCACTGTTCTCTTCTCGCGTCGTCGAGCGGTCGGAGGTCGATGTCCAAGTGCCGCAAGTATTCGCGCCAGGAAGTGATGACCTCGTCGTCCGCCGTGCTCCGGCGCGGACGACCATCCTTTCCCTGCTTTCCGAAGTACGCCAGTTCGATGGTGTTCAGCGCGCGGATGTGCTCGGGCGACAGCCGTTCGGATCGCGTCGACATCAGGGCGACGAATACCCGAACTTTTCGGTCTTCGATCTCACGTCGGCGCTCCAGCCACTTTTGCGCTTGCACAGCAGCAATCGGGCCCACCAACGTCGCAAAAACGATAGCAAAGTCGCTCCAGGTCATTCCCACCTCCATGAGTTCGGGCTCGGAGTATGGCGTGCTGGGGCCTCGACGTCAGTCGTCGAGGTCGTATTGACTCTGCAGCGACCGAATGATCCGCGCAATGTCGGCGCGGTGGGTGGCGCGATCGCTCACGATGCGGTCAGTCCAATTCGGCTCGCCTTCGTCGGGGAAGACTCTAATCGCTCCGCCGCAGTGCACGTCGGTGATCTGGCCGCGCAATTCGGGCACCGACTCGATACGCTCGATGAGCATGGCCTGCAGCTGCTCGCCGGTGCGGGTGGGCTTGGATGCCAGCAGCACACCCGACTAGATCAGATCTTCAACGTTGGGGAGCGGTACTGGAGAAACAACGTAGGTGGTGCCGTTGTTGTCCTGCTTGATAACGAAACCGAAGACAAAGTCCGTGTCGCTCGGGATCCAGAACACAACGGGATCTTGACGGAAGTCGCCTGCCCACCCGGCTTCAGCAGCGGCCTGCTGAGCGCTTTCCCAATCCGCAATGAAGCCGTCGAAATCGACTGGCATGCCGAAGTTCTTACCTTGCACTCGTTCCAGCGCCAGCTGACCGGCAAGGATCTTTGCCGTTTCTTCAACGGTTCGAAGAAATTCCCAATTGTTGTCAATGGGAGAAATTTCGTAGGCGTGCCACATGCGCGAGTTCCTTTGTACAAGCGCGCCAATTTAGCAGAGGGGTGGTGATGCCTACATACCGTCACGCCTCTTTCGGCTTCATTCATATGAAAGGCACCAAGCTGCCTGAGTCGTGTGGTGAGCGTCTGCTGATCGATGGGGGGATGGTCGTGTGTGCCACTTGGAGCGAATTCCTTTGCGACGGCCCGGGTACACATCGCCGGACCTGCGACCGGCCACTGTGCGAAGCGCACGCGACACAAACGGGCCCGAATAACCACCTCTGCCCTGCGTGCCGCTCTGCGGCTGCCGATGCGAGCGGCCAGCGCAGCCTTTTTACTCACCTGGTGCAACCATGAGCCCATCCGAATTTGTCAGCACTGAGCCCTGCGTCGTGCACGCGATCGATGCCAAGGCGCCCTATCCAGTGCGCTCGCAAGATGCCCGTTTCACGCTGCCCCCGCTCGACGACGATCTCCGCGAGATCCTCGGACGCCCCAATTTCGGTTGTGGTCAAGTCGCTGCAGTCCTGCGTCTCGGTGGAATGGAGATCGCACACAAGGCGGAGGCCGAACAAGCTGCGGTGATTCACTGGATGCTCAGCAGCTATGCGGCGCACGGTGCCGACTGATGGCTGCATTGCCGTGACGAACTTCAGGTAACCGTTGATGCCCACAAGGCTGCGAGGAGCAACGGATAAGCAAGCTTGCCCGCGATCATCGAAACTCCGACCTCGCCAAGATCCACGTGGCCAAGAAGCAGCTCAACATGAGCGACGAGGACTATCGCGCGATGCTGTGGACGCAGGGGCGCGTTCACAGCTCGAAGGACCTAGACCATGCTGGCCGCGCGAGTGTGCTGGACTTTCTGAGGACGATGGGCTTCAAGCCTGTTTCCAAGCCAGACACGAAGCGCCGCGTGCGGCCGGCACCGCGCGCCGACAAGCTCAAGCTCGTGCGCCGCATCCGGGCCCAACTGATCAGCCTGGACAGGAAGCCCGACACGTATGCCGATGGCATCGCCAAGCAGATGTTCGCCGTTGATTTCTACGAGTGGTGCACCCACAACCAGCTCCATACGATCACGGCTGCGCTGGCGGCTCAACAGCGCAAACAGGGAGCGCCCACGCGATGACCGGTTCTCCCGCGCCGAAGAGGCAGCAGCTGAGCTTGTTCGATAGCACAGCGCCGCTGCGCTCGCCTGGGAACATCGACCAGCGACCGAAGACGGCGCGGGCCTTGGTGGAGGTGATCGGCATTGACGCGACCATCGACTTGGTGAAGATGCTCGGCGGCGATGAGTTCTATCTTCCGGAAGCCGTCGACGGCGTTTCGAAGCTGTGGGCCGCGAGGCCACTGTGAAGCTCGTCGAGGCCTTGGGCGCCACACGAATCTACGTGCCGACGTGTCATGCCGCTCTGCTCAAGGTGCGCAATCAGGAGGTCGTCGCAAGTTACGATGCTGGGGAGGCGTTCGATTCGATACGCCGCCGGCATCGGGTGAGCCGTTCCTACCTCTACAGATTGCTAAAAACGTCGTCATGAATAAAGCCTCTCGTCGAGCCCCTTTGTGGTTGCCGGACTACGAGCGAGTCTTCCGCACGATTCACGGCGTGTTGCTGAACGAACAAAGCGACGGGACGCATGCATGCGTCTACTTCGGAACGATCGGGGCTGCAATTCTGCGGAGCGCATATGGCATGGACGCGAGGGTGCAGGTTGGTGCTGCTGGGTATGGCCTGGGGGCCCAATTGGCCGACGTTTTTGTGTTTGGCGAGCATGTGCCAGGCGGGGTGGTATCGAGCGACAAAGGATTCCATTGCTGGATCGAGGTTGATGGTTGGGCGATCGACTTCCAGGCCCCTCTCTTTCGTGACCTGATCGCCTCAACGGGGCGCACCAATTTGCCGCAAAGGATCATGATTCAGAAGCAGATCGCACAGGGTGTTGCTACCCCCGCGGAGCTTCGAAAAGACGGGTTTTGGTATGCCCCGAATGCAGAGCTTCGTCAGGCGACGTTGGAGCACCACAACGCTAAGAAGTCGAGCAAGGACTTCGAAAACATCTGTGTCGAGTGGCATCGCCGGCCACCCCAAAAAATGATGGAGCCCATCGGGATCGCCGATCAACACGGCCAAGTCAAGCCCGTATTTTTGTCGCCTATCCGGGTAACCTCAGCTTGGTGAACACCCATTTCTAGACCGACAAAAAGCCCCTAAAAAAGGGGCTTTTTTTTCCTCAGAGTGTCCGAGTTCCGTCCGAGTTGTGCCTGAATTTTGTGCAACTTGCGTCCGAGTTCGATTTGCCGATAGCATCGGCCAGCGCGCTAAATTCCTTTGGAGATCAACGAGTTGCCAAACTCGGACGCTTAGAACCGAACCTGGACGCAACCGTCCGAGTTCGAAGCGGACCAGCAGGCCGAACGGGGCGCTTATGTGAGGAGGTGGCGGTCGGGCTGCCCAATGAAAACAGCTCTTCCGGGTGGGCAGCGGATAGCAGCCGGAAACGCGCCAGGAGGCCGGTGGACGCCATTTCTCATGCGTCCGAACCCAGAAGCTGCATCAAGGCCTCAAACGGGCCCAAACCCCTGATTTCATTGATTTTTCCCACTTCTTCCGAGCAAATCCCGGATCTTCCCGGTTAGTTCAGTCTCATGGGGCCGGTCACATAAGGGCCCGAAATCAATGCGGCCCCGCCGGCTCAAGGCTGCGAAGTCGTTCTATCAGAGCCAGATTCTTCGTATGAGCGTGTTCGCCATAGTGCACTTCGCGATGGCACGCTGGGCACAGCGCGGCCACGAACTGCGGATGATCCGGCCCTCCATCAGATACACGCGTGGTGTGATGCGGCTCTAAGTACGGCGACCCGCCACTTCGATGAAACGGCGCCGGCTCCTTGCAAAGCTCACATTTCCCTGCTGCCCGCAAAAGCACATAGTCCCGCACCGCGCGGCTACGGTCATAGACCGTCCGGCTTCCCTTTGTGCTGTCTTTTGCGCCATCGACCTTGGACGCGGCAATTGCCCTGTTTCGAGACTCTTGCAGCGTCAGCTCCTCAGCAGAATCCTCCGCTGCAGCAAGCTCCAGTTGTTCAAGACGCGTGACCGGCACCAGCCGAAAAATGACTGCATCTCGAAGCGCTTTCTTCTTGTCCAGCGCACGAACCCAGTCATGCCCCTGGTACACAAATTCGCCGAGATACTTTTGGCCCTTGCCTTTGCCAATGGTCCGAAACAAGTGCAGCGCTTTTCCTCTGGCTGAGTGGTCGCGAACTGCCTTGTTGCCGCGAACAAACTGCATGTCGCCTTCTTGGCCTTCGCCTGAAAAAAAGAAGGTGCCCTCGTCATCGAATCGATCGGCGTAGCCATATTGCTCGCCGCTATCGCCAGTGAAAAGAAACGTCACTGGTGCTTGCGCCGAATCAGAAATTCCGCCTTGCCGACCGCCGCCAAACGGGTCATTGAGGTCTGGCCAGCGCCGATAAATTTCCCCAACAACAAAAGATGGAAGCGGCCCGGCGATTGGGAGTGAGGGTGTTTTGCTAGCCACGTCGGCTCACCGAGAAACCGATTTGGCTGTTCCCAATTCGACACTGGTCCTTCGATTTGGAAGAAATCACAGCGCACTTCAGCACTCCGCGATCTATACCGAAATAGCCTGGCATCACCCGCTCCTCGTTAACGATTGACTACACTTTAACGTCAATCACTCGGCAGTTAACGATTGGGCGCTTTTCAGGCAACCATTGTTTCCTCGCTTCTTGGGTGGTCGCTTGCTCGCGAATTCATTGAGCAACGTTGCAGAGCCGAAGGCTCGCGATCGGCACGACAAGACATTGCGCGGCTAAAAGGCACGGCTCAAGGCGGACCTGATCATCAAGAACACCTACCGCACGCTGATGACGCGAGGCATGAAGGGGTGCTACGTCTACTGCAGCGACGAGGAGACCGCGAACTACTTCCGCGCGCGGCTGTCGCCCCTTGCCGCACTCACGTAGGCGCCGACGCGTCCGCTGCGTTGATCCGTCTCAGCAGTTGCTGCGCAAGCTCTGCAACTTCGCCAGCCAGATCTGAGGCGATCCACATCACATGGTCTCGGTGCACGGCACCGATCGCGTCGAACCATTCACTGCAGTCTCCGTAGCAACAGCTCAGCAGCGATTGCAGCTGGGACGACTTCTTCTCGAGAAGGTCGGCGGCGTCGGGGCGGGTTGCCCTGAGGGATTCGGGCGTGGGTTGCCCGGCGATAATTTGATCAGCCATTTGGTGTGCGTCCTTTCCGAGGTTGTGCACGTCACTTGGTCAGACGGTCAGGGTGTTAGCGCACCCTGGCCGTCGCCTTTTGTGCCTCACATCGACATCGCTGCGGTGTGCATCGATGTCCCGCCGTGAGGCGCGGCGGTCGTTCAAATGTAGGGAGAGAAGCGCGTCAGCGGAAGCCTCTCACGGTGAACAAATGAGGACTCGCGTCGACTTTGTGGTGACGCATGCAAGGGCGATCGCCCAGCGAGCCGCCCACCGGCCTCAACCAGCACCCGCAGCCCACGCCTCCACCCGCCGCACCAACGCATCCCGCCGCGCCACCACCTCCGCCAACAGGTACTGCCGCGCCTGCTCTTGCGCCACGTCGCTCGACAGAAACCACTGCTCGCGCTCGGCGCTGCCTTGCGGTGGCGGGGTGCCCCACCCTGCTTCACCGTTGGCGCCTCTGAACGCTTCAGTCATGGGCAGGCGGCCGTCGGTCTTGCCGATGCTCGACAGCGCATCGGGCGGGCCGTCGAGCGCGATGCGCACGTGCACGACGCTCTCGCCTTCGGTGTGGATCGATGCGCCCAGGCCGCCCTCGCGGTGCACGCGCCACAGCTCGGCCGCGGAGGCGTTGCGGACCCAGCTCTCCAGGGCGCGGACCAGGCTCTCGAGAATGATTTGTTGGTTCATGAGGAATATTTCACACGTTTCTGTCTGGTGTCGGCAAGCGGCCACGGTGCGATGGGGCCAAAAAGCCGTTGTAACTTCTTGCCTTGGCGCCTGCGCTATATTTCTTGGCATGGAAAAGGCATCCGACATAGGCAAACCCACGGTTCCGATCGATCTGATCGGTCCGGAGCATTGGGTCCGTTCACGGCGCGGCCCTCGCCGTACGACGAAGGTGCTCTTCATCTTGCTCGGCGGGCTCGCAGCAGCCACCGCAGTGGCCTACAGCTTCTTCGGCGCGGGGCGCTGAACACAAACAAGCAAGCCGCCCACACCTCCACTGATTCGCTCACTCGCTCACCGCGAGCCGCACAAGGCAAAGCCCGCTGTCCGTTGATCCAACGGGCAGCGGGCTTTTCTCTTTGTGCGCGTGGCGCTACTGCAGCCGCGAGCCGCGCGGCAGGCGCTTGGCCAGCCACTCGTGCACGTCCGCTCGGATGTTGCGGCCTTCGAGCAGGAAGTTCTCGAAGCGGCTCGGCACGTACGGCAGGTAGACCAGCGGCATGCCGGCTTCTTCGGGCGTGCGCGCGGCCTTGCGGTTGTTGCAGACGGCGCAGGCGCTCACGAGGTTGGTCCAGCTCCACGGGCCGCCGCGCGACTCGGGCATGACGTGTTCGCACTGCAGGTCGCGGTCGGCGAACACCTGCGCGCAGTAGGCGCAGGTGTGGCGGTCGCGGCGCAGCAGCTTGGCCTTGGTCACGCCGGGCACGACGTCGAAGAGGTTGATCTTCGACGCGCCGCGCAGCGCGATGATGGGCGCGACGTCGATGCGCGACTGCACACCGCGCGCCACGTTGAAGCCGCCGCGCAGCGTGGCCAGCGGCAGCGCGCCGTCTTCCCAGGCCACGCTGCCGGTGGCGTAGTGCAACACCGCCTGCTCCAGCGAGATCCAGGCTTGCGGCGTGCCCTGAATATCGAGTTGCAGGACGTGTGAATGCATGACGAATCGCCTCCCTTCGCGGCGATGGCTTGTGGTGAACGGATGGGGTGCACGAACGGAATCGAACCGTTGTCAGCGGGACCACAACCCGCGGCTCTGCCATTGAGCTACACGCACCATTGAGAAAAGAAAGAAGACGAGCGACGCTGGCCAGCTACCACTCGCCCGACGCGCGCACGCGCTGGTCGAGGTCGAGGCTGTCGAGCGGCGCCTCGCTGCCGCCCGGCAATGCCGACGCGCGATCGGCCACATAGCGCGGCCCGAGCCCCACGCCGAAGCGCTGGGCCAGCGACCACACCATGTGCCTGCGCGGCAGCGGTGCCGGGTGCACGGCGATCATCCGGATCGGTGAGTTGCGCTTGCGCATGAGGGCCTCCTTGGGGGGTAACGGGAAAAAAAGTAATGACTTGAAAAATGTCCGGTGACGGGTTCCGGCGCCGCCCTATCTTTGCGGCCGGTTTCCGCGGGGCGGGCCACGCGTTGGCATGGCCCGGTCCCGCTCGGGTGTGGTCCGTGTGGCAGGAGTTGAACCTGCGACCCTCTGGTCCCAAACCAGATGCGCTACCAGGCTGCGCCACACACGGAAGAAAACAAAAAGAGCCTGCCCGCGCTTCCATTTCGGTTGTGTCCTCACGCGACAGGCCACGCGCTGGGCGCGGCCCCGTCGAACGTCGCTGCACAGGAGTGATCAACTCATGCACATCCCGCCAGACCGTCGACGCGGCAATTTCTGGCGGTGGGGTGAAGGCACACCCGAAATGGAAAGCGGCAAAAACAAAAAGGCCCGGAACCTTGCGGTGTCCGGGCCTCTTTGCGAGAGAGCTTGAGAGATGCGCGCCTACGCGCGACCTCCACCCGGGGGCACCTGATGAGCCTCGAACTGACCACCCACGCGCAGACGGGCTGCGGCTTTGGCGGCGTACGCGGTGTTCAGGTGCGAAGACAACGACAGGGGCGACGGCATGTCGAAACCATGGCAGAACCCGACGCGCACGAGCGGTCGGCCCGAGGCGGGTCGATGGCTGGTGAGGGTCAGTGCGGTGTTCACGATGGTTCCTGGTCAAAAATTGCCGCTGTCGGCTGTAAGGGGTTGGAAAAAGGGGACGGCTTGTGCCGTGAATTGGAGGCAACTGTAAAGAGTGTTTACGGCGACGTCAACAACCGGGACAATCTTTTCTTGTCTTGTTGTTGTTTTTGAACAGTGCCCCATACCACCGTCGCGCGCCGCCGCAATGCGCTTGTGCTGCATCGCCGCTTTCTCGAGGACGCCGTCGCGGCGGGCCTGCCCGCCAAGGGGCTCGACCAGGCGTTCGCACGCAAGCTCGAAATCTCTCCGAGCATGTGGAGCCAGATCAAGAGTGCGCGGCCCATCGGCGACAAGCTCGCACGGCAGATCGAACGGCACTGCGACGTGGCTGCCGGCTGGCTCGACGAAGACAACACTGCGCCTTCGGAAGCACCGCCCGATGCGGCGGAAGAGCGCTTCGTGGCCGCCGCGCGTGAGGCGTGGCGCCAGGCCAATGCAAAAGGAAAGCGAGAACTCAGCGGCTGGCTGAAGAAGCACGCGCTGGAGAAGAAGGCGCTCGAGCCTGCCGACGGCCCTGCGCCGGCGCCCTAGCCTTGCTCAGGCCTTCAGGCCTTGCCAGCGGGCTCGGCAGCAGCCAACGCCGGTGCATCGCGCAGGATGGCCGCGCGCATGTCGTCGGGCACGGCGATGGCGCGGTGGGTGTCGAGCGAGGTCGTCACCAGCACCTGCCGCACCTGCATGCGCACCTCGCCCGTGGTGGGCTCAAAGCAGCGCAGCGCGAGCGTGATCGAGCGCGAGCCCAGTTGCGCCACCGACAGGCCGAGCATCACGCGGTCGCCCATGCGGCTCACGGCGCGAAAGTCGGCGTCGAGCTTCACGGTCGGCAGGCCGACGCGGCGCTCGCCGATCAGTGCGTGGTAGCCCACGCCGAGCCCGTCGCTCACCCAGTCTTCGACCAGGCCGTTGAGCATCACGAAGTACTGCGGATAGAAGACGATGCCCGCCGGGTCGCAGTCGGAAAAGCGAATCAGGCGCGGGCGCTGGAACTCCACACCACCGCCCTCGCCGCTCATGCGCGGTCCTCGACCGCGCCGTCGCCGCGCATCACGTGCACGCGCAGCAGCCCGAGCTGGTTGTGCATCTGCTTGACGGTCTTCATGTCCAGGCCCGAGAACATCTCGAGGATCCATTGCTCGTGCTCGGTGGCCATGGCTTCGAAGGCCTTGCGGCCTTCGGGCGTGAGGCTCACGATCCAGGCGCGGCGGTCGTCGGGGCTGGGCGCTCGCGCCACCATGCCTTCGCGCTCGAGCTCGTCGGTCAGGCCGGTGACGTTGCCGCCAGTCACCATGAGGTAGCGCGAGAGCACGCGCATCTTCAAGCCGTCTTCGTAGCGGTACAACTGGGCCATGTAGTCGAAGCGCGCCAGCGAGATACCGAAGCGCTCGCGCAGCCGGCGCCGGATCTCGGCCTCGATCTGCGTGGTGCTCGCGAGCATGCGCAGCCACAGCTTGAGCATGGCGTGGTCTTCATGGCCGGCGCGGGCTTCGTGGCCGAGTTCTTCGGCGTCGCTCAGCACGGCGTGGGAGGCATCGTTGCGGCTCATGTGACTTCTCCTCCGGAAACGGAGATCGACTGGCCCGTGACCGACGCGGCGCCCTCGCCGCACAGCCAGCGCACGGCGTCGGCCACTTCGGCCGGCTGCACGATGCGCTTCTGCGGGTTCACGCTGGAGAACTCGGCCAGCGCATCGGCTTCGCTGCGGCCGGTCTTGCCGACCACGTTGGCGACGCTGTTGCGCAGGATGTCGGTGTCGGTGTAGCCCGGGCACACGGCGTTCACGGTGATGCCCTTGCGTGCCACTTCGAGCGCCAGCGCGCGCGTGAGGCCGATCACGCCGTGCTTGGCCGCGGTGTAGGCCGACACGTAGGCGTAGCCCTTCTGCCCCGCCGTGCTGGCGATGTTGACGATGCGGCCCCAGCCGGCGTCGAGCATGTCGGGCAGCGCGGCCTGCGCGCACAGGAAGCTGCCGGTGAGGTTGACCGACAGCATGCGCTGCCACAGCTCGACCGAGGTCTTCAGGAACGGCGCGCTCTCGGCGGCGCCCGCGTTGTTGACCAGCACGGTCACCGCCCCGCGCTCGGCCCGCGCCTGCGCAAAGGCCGACTGAACAGCCTCCGGGTCGGCCACGTCGGCCGCCACCACGCCGTGGCCGCTGCCGGCCAGGGTCTCGGCCACGCGCTGCAGGGCCTGCGCATCGCGGCCCAGCAAGGTCAGCACAGCGCCTTGGGCGGCAAGGGTGCGGGCGATCTCTGCGCCGATGCCGCGAGCGGCGCCGGTGACGAGGGCATGACGGCCAGTGAGCGAATTTGTGTGCATACCTGAATGGTTTAGTTCTGAATCATTTTAGCCATTTGCGCACCAGCAGGGTGCTACCGCATGAAACGGCCGCCGTTGAGGTCCAGCGTCGCCCCGGTCATGAAGGCCGCGGCCGGCGAGGCCAGGTAGACGACGGCGGCGGCCACCTCGTCGGCCAGCCCGAAGCGGCCCAGCGGGATGCCGGCTTTCAGCGCCTGCTGCCGCTCGGGCGCCAGCGCAGCGAGCGCGGGGCTGTCGATGGCGGCGGGCGCCAGCGCGTTCACGGTCACGCCGTGCGGCGCCAGTTCCTGCGCAAAGGCACGCGTCAGCGCCAGCAGGCCGGCCTTGCTGGCCGCGTAGTGCACGCCGGTGGCGCTGCTGACCTGTTGCCCGGCCAGCGAGGCCAGGTTGACGATGCGGCCCGCGCCGCGTTCGCGCATGTGCTTTCCGGCGATGCGGCAGCCGAAGAAGCTGCCGCGCAGATTGATGGCGAGCACGTCGTCCCACTCGGCGGGCGTGATGTCCCACAGCGAGGTGGTCGGCGTGCGCGCCGCGTTGTTGACCAGGATGTCGACGGCGCCGAAGTGCGCCACGGCCTGCGCGAAGCGGTCGTTGAAGGCCTGCTCGTCGCGCACGTCGAGCGGCAGCGCGAGGCCGTTCACCTCGGCGGCAACGGCCTGGGCGTTGGCTTCGTCGATGTCGGCCAGCGCGACGCGCGCACCGGCCTGCGCCAGGGCGCGCGCGATGGCCGCGCCCAGCCCCTGCCCTGCGCCGGTCACGAAGGCCACGCGCCCTGCCAGTGGAAGCGCGGTGGCGTGCGTCATCCGGCTTTGGCGGGCCGACCGTCCCAGGTCTGCGGCCCCACGCCGCGCTCGCGCAGCTTGAACTTCTGCACCTTGCCGTTCTCGGTGCGCGGCAGGTCGGGCAGGAGGTCGATGTAGCGCGGCACCGCGAAGTACGGCAGGCGGCCTTCGCAGAAGCGCGCCAGTTCGGCCGGGTCGATGGCGACGCCCTCGCGCGCCACCAGTGCGGCCATCACCTCGTCTTCGGCCAGCTCGGAGCGCACGGGGTACACCGCGCACGAGGCCACGCCGGGGTGGCTCAGCAGCACCTGCTCGACCTCGAAGGACGAGATGTTTTCGCCGCGCCGGCGGATCGCGTCCTTGATGCGGTCGACAAAGCGGAACGCGCCGTCGGCATCGCGCACCACGCGGTCGCCCGTGTGGAACCACAGGTTGCGCCAGGCCTCGACGGTCTTCTCTGGCATGTGGAAGTAGCCGCTGGCAAAGGCATAGGGCTCGTCGGCACGCAGCAGCAGTTCGCCGGCCTCGCCGGGTGGCAGCGGCACGTCGTCTTCGTCGGCCACGCAGGCCTGGAAGCCGGGGCGCAGCCAGCCCATGACGCCGCCGCGCGGCGAATCGGGCGCGGTGGCAATGGCGAAGTTGGTTTCGGTCGAGCCGTAGCCTTCGAGCAGCGCCACGCCCGTGCGCGCCTGGAAGGCCTGCCCTGCCGCCGCAGGCACGCCGGGCCCGAGGCCGGTGCGCACGCGATGGTTGCGCTCGCCCTCGCCTTCGGGCTGGGCCAGAAGGATCGGCACCATCGCGCCGAGCAGGTAGACCACGGTCGCGCCGTTGGCGCGCATCGCCGGCCAGAAGCCCGAGGCGGAGAAGCGCGACTCGAACACCACCTCGGCCCCGGTGAGCGCGGCCTGCGCGAAGGTGTTGAGCGCGTTGATGTGAAACAGCGGCAGCGTGGTGCACAGCACGTCGTCGCGGCCCACGCCCAGCACCTCGGCGCTGTTCACGCCCCACCAGAAGTACTGCGCCTGCGGGCAGATCACGCCCTTGGCCGGGCCCGTGGTGCCCGAGGTGTAGAGGATGGCGAGCGGGTCGCCCGGCTGCACCGCAGCGGGCTGCAGGGCCTGCGCGCCCGGCGGGTAGGCCGACACGCGCACGCCGGCGGGCGGCGTCCACGGCGCTTCGGGCTCGCCCACCACCCACACCTCGCGCAGCGCCGTGCGGGCCAGGTCGGCCGTGGCCAGCCGCTCCAGAAAGCCGGCCTCGATCACCAGCAGCTTCGCCTCGCTGTTCGCGAGGAAGTACTCGATCTGCGGCCCCATCGACGCGGTGTTGACCGGCACGACCGACGCACCGAGCCAGCCCGCGCCGAGGAAGGTGTCGAGGAACTCGATGCGGTTGCCGCACATCACGGCGATGCGGTCGCCGCGCGCCACGCCGTGCTGCGCGAGCGCACCGGCACGCGTGGCCGCCGCGTCGGCCGCGTCGGCATGCGTCCACTGCCGGCCCGCGATACGCAGCAGCGGGCGGTTGCCGAACAGCGTCGCCTGCCGCTGCAGCATGGCGGGCAGCGTGCGCTGCGCCGGCGGCACCGCGCGCGGGTCACTCGTCATCGTGCGTGCCTCCGCCGAGGTAGGTGGCCTGCACGCGCGGGTCGCTGGCGAGGTCACCGGAAGCACCGGACAGCGCAATCTCGCCCGTCTCCAGCACGTAGCCTTCGTCCGAGCTTTCGAGCGCGGCGCGCGCGTTCTGCTCCACCAGCAGGATCGACACGCCGTCGTCGCGCAGCTTGCGCACGATGGTGAGGATGTCGCGCACGATCAGCGGCGCCAGCCCCAGGCTGGGCTCGTCGAGCATCAGCAGGCGCGGCGCCGACATGAGCGCGCGGCCCACGGCCAGCATCTGCCGCTCGCCGCCCGAGAGCGTGTCGGCGCGTTGCGCGCGGCGCTCGGCCAGGCGTGGGAAGCGGTCGTACACCGACTGCAGCTGCCGCTTCATCGCGTCGCCGCGCAGCCGCTTGGCGTAGGCGCCGAGCTGCAGGTTGTCGAGCACGGTGAGCTCGCCGAACAGTTCACGCCGCTCGGGCACGAGGCACAGGCCGCGCTCCACGCGCGACTCCACGTCGAGCCCTTGCAGGTCTTCACCTTCGAAGCGCAGCGTGCCCTTGCACGGCAGCAGGCCCATCGCCGCGGCCAGCAGCGTGGTCTTTCCCGCGCCGTTGGGGCCGATCACCGAGATGATCTGGCCCCGCTGCACGTCGAGCGACACGCCGCGCACGGCCTCGACCTGCCCGTACGACACGTGCAGATCGCCAATCTCCAGCATCGCGGTCATACAACGCTCCCGAGATACGCGGCCTGCACACGCTCGTCGGCGCGCACCGCCGACGGCACGCCCTCCACGAGCTTGGAGCCGAAGTTCATCACCACCAAGCGGTCCACCAGTTTCATCACGAAGTCCATGTCGTGTTCGACGATCAGGATGGTCACGCCCTCCTCGCGCAGCTTGCGCAGCAGGTCGCCCAAGGCCATCTTTTCCTTGCGGCGAAGGCCGGCCGCGGGCTCGTCGAGCACCAGCAGCACGGGGTCGGCGGCCAGCGCGCGCGCGATCTCCAGGATGCGCTGCGTGCCCAGCGGCAGGCTGCCCGCGAGCTCGTGCGCGCGGTCGCCCAGGCCGATGCGGTCGAGCTGGCGCTGCGCCTCCTGCAGGATCTGGCTTTCTTCCGTGCGATCGAGCCGCAGGCCCGCCTTCAGGATGCCCGAGCGGGTGCGCGAGTGCGCGCCCAGCGCCACGTTGTCCAGCAGGCTCATGTGCGGGCGCAGCTTCACGTGCTGGAAGGTGCGCGCCAGCCCGAGCCGCGCCACCGCGCGCTGCGGCATGCCGGCGATGTCGTGCTCGAGAAAGCGCACCTGGCCCGCACTCATCGGCAGCGTGCAGGTCAGCAGGTTGAACATGGTCGACTTGCCCGCGCCGTTGGGCCCGATGAGGCCGATGATCTCGCCCGCCTTGACGTCGAAGCTCACGTCGTTCACCGCCACCAGACCGCCGAAACGCTTCACGGCGCCGTTGACCGACAGCACCTGCGTGCCGCGCGCCGGCAGCTGCCGGTGCGGCAGCGGCTCGACCGGCGCACCGGTGTAGCGCGAGGCGCCCTGAGGCGCGGCGCGCCGGCGCGTCCAGCGCCGCAGCAGGCCCATCACGCCGCCGCGCGCAAAGTGCAGCAGCAGGATGAACAGCGCCGCGAAGGCCACGGCCTCCAGCTGGCCCGCACGCTGCGTGAGCATCGGCAGCACGTCCTGCAGGCCATTCTTCAGCACCAGCACCAGCGCCGCGCCCACCAGCGCGCCCGCCAGCTGCCCGAGCCCGCCGGCCACGGCCATCAGCAGGTACTCGATGCTGGCACGCACGTCGAAGGGCGACGGGCTCACGAAGCGGTTCATGTGCGCATAGAGCCAGCCCGCCAGCCCCGCGAACAGCGCCGCCGTGACGAACAGCGACAGCCGCACGCGGTACGCATCCGCGCCCACGCTGGCCAGCAGCGTGGCGCCGCCGCGCAGCCCGCGGATGGCGCGCCCGGGCCGCGACTGCAGCAGGTTGTGGCTGAACAGGCAGGCCAGCCCGACCACCACCCAGATCAGGTAGTACATCGCACGCGGATCGGCCAGCGACCAGCCGCCGATCTGCAGCGGCGGGATGTTCGACAGGCCCGTGTGGCGCCCGAGCGCATCGACGTTGCCGAACAGCATCGCGATCGACAGCCCCCAGGCGATGGTGCTCAGCGGCAGGAAGTGCCCGCCCAGGCGCAAGGTGAGCATGCCGATGGCCAGTGCCGACAGGCCCGTGAGCAGCAGCGCGAACAAGAGGCCGAGCCACGGCGACAGGCCCTGCGCGGTCGTGAGCCAGGCCGTGGCGTAGGCCGCAATGCCCACGAAGGCCGCCTGGCCGAACGAGGTGGCGCCGCCCACGCCGGTGAGCAGCACGAGGCCCAGCGCCACCAGCGCGCCGATGCCGATGTCGTTCAGCAGCGAGACCGTGAAGCTGCCCGCCACGGCCGGCACCAGGGCCAGCACGACGATCACGCCCGCGATCCACGCCATGCGTTTCGTGTTGCCGTTCATTGGTCCACCTCGTCTTCTTCCTCTTCCGAATGGGCCGCCATGAAGGAGCGCAGCATGAGCACCGGGATCAGCAGGCTGAACACGATCACGTCTTTCAGCGCGCCGCTCCAGAACGACGCGAAGCTCTCGACCACGCCGACCGCCAGCGCGCCGATGGCCGTCATCGGGTAGCTCACGAGCCCGCCGATGATCGCTGCCACGAAGGCCTTCAGGCCGATGATGAAACCCGAGTCGTAGTACATGGTGGTCACCGGCGCGATCAGCACGCCGATGAGCCCCGCCAGCAGCGAGGCGCAGCCGTAGGCCAGCAGCGCCGTGCGCACCGGCCGGATGCCGACCAGCCGTGCGCCCACGCGGTTCACGGCCGTGGCGCGCAGCGCCTTGCCGGCCACCGTGCGCTCGAACACCAGGAAGAACAGCCCGCTCAGCACCACGGCCGCCCCCACCATCAGCACCACCTGGCCGCTGACCGTGAAGCCGTCGCCCAGCGTGAACACCGCGCTCGTGAGCGGCGTGGTGCGCGAGCCTTCAGGCCCGAAGAACAGCAGGCCCAGGCCCGAGAGCAGGAAGTGCAGCGCGAGCGACACGATCAGCAGCACCAGCACCGAGGCGTCGGCGATCGGCTGGAACACCACGCGCGCCAGCAGCGGCGCGATGGGCACCACCAGCAGCACCGCCACCGCGATGTGCACCGCCACCGGCACGCCGGGCCGCGCCGCCAGCCAGGCGAGCACGCACGGAATGGCGGGCAGCACGCCCCACATCAGCACCGCTTTCGGGATGCGCGCGGCCTCGCCGCGCCGCAGCAGGCTGCCGATCTCGGTGGCCAGCGCCAGCGCGGCCAGCACCGCCACCATGCCGATGGTCGGCGGCACGCGGCCGGTTTCGAAGGCCGCCAGCGACAGCGCGGCAAAGGCCGCGATGTCGCCGAACGGCACGAACACCACCCGCGTGACCGAGAAGATCAGCACCAGCCCGAGCCCGGCCAGCAGATAGACGGCACCGTTGGCCAGGCCGTCGGTGACGAGGATCAATGCCACGTCCCAGTTCATAGAAAAACCTCTGTCGGAGTCATCGTTGTCGTTGTCGTGAAGAAAAACGGGAGATTCAAGGGGCGAGCTTCCATTGGCCGTTGTCGAGCTTGACGATCACGCGCGCGCGCTCGTCCACGCCGTACAGGCTGCCGGGCTTGAAGGTGTAGACGCCGTGCGTGCCGACCACTTCCTTGGTGCTGAAGATGGCGTCGCGCAGCGCCACGCGGAACTCGGGCGTGCCCGGCTCGGCCTTCTTCATGGCACGCGAAGCAGCGTCGGCGAACACCAGCCAGCCGTCGAACGAGTAGGCCGAGAAGGCGTCGCTGGTGGGTGCGTTGTTGACCTTCTGGAACACGGCGCGGAAGTCGGTCGCGATCTTCTTGGTCGGGTAGTCGGCCGGCAGCTGCTCGGCGACGATCACCGGGCCCGTGGGCATCAGCGCGTTCTGGCCGGCCGCGCCGACCACGCGCACGAAGTCGGGGTTGATCAGGCCGTGCTGGCCGTACACGCCGCCCTTGAAGCCGCGCTCCTGCAGCGCCAGGAACGGCAGCGCGCCCGGCGTGCCGGCGCCACCGGTCATCACCGCGTCGGGGCGCAGCGCCACGATCTTCAGCACCTGGCCGGTCACCGAGGCGTCGGCGCGCGCGTAGCGCTCGTTGCTCACCACCTTGATGCCGGCGGCGGGCGCGGCCTTGTTGAGGGCCTCGTACACCAGGTCGCCCCAGGCGTCGGAGAAGCCGATGTAGCCCACGGTCTTGACGTTGTTGCGCTTCATGCGCTCGACCACGGCGTCGATCATGAGCTGCGTGGGCTGCGCCACCGTCATCACCCACGGGTTCTCGTTGGGGTCGAGCAGGATGGGCGTGAGGCCGATCATCGGCGTCTTGGCCTCCTTGCCCACCTGCGCCATCGCGATGGCCGACGGCACGCCCGAGGTGCCCATGAGCACGTCGACCTTCTCGTCCTCGATGAGCTTGCGCGCGTTGCGCCCGGCCGTGGTCGGGTCGGAGCCGTCGTCGAGCACCACGAGCTGGATCTTGCGGCCGTTGACCTCGCCCTTGTAGGCCAGCGCGGCCTGCATGCCCTTGGCGTACGGCACGCCCAGCGAGGAGTTGGGCCCCGACAGCGACACGCTGAGTCCGACCTTGAGGTCGGCCGCCAGTGCGCTCGCCACACCACAGGCGGTCAGCGCCGCGGCGAGGGCACCGCGCGTCAAGGTCTGCATCAGGTTCTTCATGTCGTAGCTCCAGTGAGGAAGGATGGAAGGAACAGAAACTCAGATGAACAACTGGATCGCGGGCAACGCGCGCGTGGCATTGAGCAGGTCGACGCGCTTCTCGCGGATGGACCAGCCCGTGGGGGTGCGGACGAGGTGATGGCGGGCGGTGCCGCTCAGCAGGATCTGATCGTCGCCGCGCGCCTCGATGTAGAGAAAGGGCGTGCGCAGGCGCACGTCGTCGGCGCCCTCTTCCTCGATGCGCGAGGGCTGCAGCACATGCTGGCTGTGGCTGGCCGGGTGCTGCGAATGCGCGCGCGGGTTCTTCAGGCGCTCCACGCGCAGCTGCAGCAGCAGCCGGTCTTCGTACGCCAGCGAGTTGTGCGAGAACGGATCGGCCTGCGCCGCGCCGAGCAGCGGCACCCAGTAGTGGCCGTCGTCGGCGAACAGGGCCAGCCAGTCGTCGAAGCGGCGCGCGTCGAGCAGGGCCGCCTCGTGGGCGATGAAGTCGCGCGGGTCGTTCATGCTGCCACCTCCGGCGTCATGGCCCGGGCCCAGGCGCGGAACTGGTTGCGCATGAGCAGCTCGTTGGTGCCGTTGGTGGTCACCGTGGCCTGCTGCGTCTCGGCCGGGTCGTGGTTGCGGTGCAGGCTGATCCATTCGTTGCCGCCGGCGTGCAGGCCTTTCTGGATGCTCTCGAACAGGTGCACGTCGTCGTGCGCCACCACCGACATGGGCGAGAACACGAGCCGGTTGTAGCTCATGGCACGCTCGAACAAGAGCGCGGGCGCACCGGCCGCGCGGAAGCTCCAGGCCTCGATGAGCGTGCGGCCGGCCGCCAGCGGGCGGATCACGCGGATGGCCTGCGGCGAGCCCTTGACCGACAGGCTGGGGTACAGCACCGAGTTCTGCGGCGAGCGCTGCAGGATGTCGGCGGCGCGCGCTGCGCCGTGCGCGGCCTGCATCGCGGCCTCGTACTCGGGCAACTGCGCGTAGTTGGAGTGGATGCTGAAGTTCACGCCCAGCACGCTGTGGCCGTTGGCGAACACGCGCCCGCCCATCTGGTCGAAGAACTCGTAGCCCGAGCCGAAGGGCAATATCTGCTCCATCGCCATCGGCTTGGGGTCGGTGGGCGCGTGGCCTTCCCACAGCGCCTCGGCCGCCTTGGTGGCCGACTCGTGCGTCGACATCGGGTGCACCGTGTCGTTGATGTTCTCCAGGTACATCTTCCAGTTGCAATGGACGATGTTGCGCAGCACGCCACCGCCCACGGTGAGCTTGCCCTCGGGCGAGCGGTCGACCATGTTGTCGAGCGCGCCGAGCACGTCGCCGAAGTAGTCCTCGAACGAGGGGCCGGTGTCGGACAAGCGCACGAACACGAAGTCGCGGTACACCTTCACGTGCTTCACCACCGACAGCCCCTGCCCCGATTCGCAGGCCTTGAGCTGCGTGCCCTCGTAGCCGTTCTTCAGCGGCAGGCCCAGCGGCGCGCCGTCGAGCTTGTAGGTCCACGCGTGGTACGGGCAGCGAAAGAAGCGGCCGGTGTTGCCGCTCTCGTCGGTCACGAGCTGCGTGCCCTTGTGGGCGCAGCGGTTGTACATGACGTGCACCGCGCCGTCGGGCTGGCGCACCATGAGCAGCGGGCGGCCCGCGATCTCCTGCGTGATGAAATCGCCCGCCGCCGGCACCTGGCTGGCATGGCCCAGGAAGACCCAGGTGCGGGCGAACAGGCGCTCCTGCTCCAGCGCGAACAATTCGTCGCTGAGGTACAGGTCGCGGTGCACCCGGTCGTCGCGGACCAGCGCCGCGACGAGATCGGGGCGGTTGCGGTAGGCGGTCATGGCGGTGGGCTTCGGTTAAACCGAGGTCAGGGGACCAGCTTCCACTGGCCCTTGTTCATCTGCACGATGACCACGCCGCGCTGGTCCGAGCCGTAGCGGTCGTCGGGCTTGAAGGTGTAGATGCCGTGCGTGCCCACCAGCTCCTTCGTGCCCACGATGGCATCGCGCAGCGCCGTGCGGTACTGCGGCGTGCCGGGCTCGCCCTTGGTGCGCGAGGCCGCATCGGCCAGCAGCAGGTAGGCGTCGTAGGTGTACGACGAGAAGGCATCGGTGGGCACCGCGCCGTTCGCCTTCTGGTAGGCGCTGCGAAAGCCCATCGCGACCTTCTTGATGGGGTTGCTGTCGGGCAGCTGGTCGGCCACCAGCACCGGGCCGCTGGGCACCTGCAGGCCGTCGATGGCCGTGCCGCCCACGCGCACGAAGTCGGCGTTGATGAGGCCGTGCGTGCCGTAGATCTTGCCCTTGTAGCCGCGCTCGGCCAGTGCCAGGTAGGGCAGCGCGCCCGGTGTGCCGGAGTTGCCCGCGAACACCGCGTCGGGCCGCGCCGCGACGATCTTCAGGATCTGCCCGGCCACCGACGAGTCGCTGCGTGCATAGCGCTCGTTGGCCACCACCTTGATGCCCGCGGTGGCGGCGCTCTTCACGAGCGAGTCGTAGGCCAGGTCGCCCAGCGCGTCCGAGAAGCCGATGAAGGCCACCGTCTTCACGCCCGACTTCTGCATGCGCTCGACCACGCCCGCCACCATGAGCGGGAACGGCTGCGACACGGTGACGGTCCATGCGCCGTCCGCGCCCGGAATGGTCACGGGCGTGGGCGAGATGAGCGGCGTGTTGAGCTCGCGCGCCACCGAGGCGATGGCCATCGCGCCCGGCACGCCCGAGGTGCCGATGAGCACGTCGACCTTGTCTTCCGTCACCAGCTTGCGCGCGTTGCGCCCGGCGGTGGTCGGGTCGGAGGCGTCGTCGAGCACGATGAGCTGCACCTTGCGCCCGCCGATCTCGGGCCGCTCGGCGATGGCCGCGCGGATGCCCTTCTCGTAGGGCACGCCCAGCGCCGCGACCGGCCCCGAGAGCGAGCTGATGAAGCCGATCTTGAGGTCTGCCGCCGCCGCACCGACGGCGGTGAAGGCGGCCAGCAGCGCGAGGCCAAGGCGGGAGATTTTCTTCATGGGAGCTTCCTCTTCGGGGGTTGGAATGGGGACGAGGGACGGGTCAGTAGCGCAAGGTGCGGCGCGATTCGAGGTCGGCATCGACCTGCGCGGGCGTGAGCCGCTCCGGCTTGCATTCGAAGCGCTCGAACAGCGCCAGCTGGTCGGCGTAGTGGCGGTCGCGCACGCCGGCCGGGCTCACGAAGCCGCTCTGCCCCGGCGCGGCGACCGAGCACATGTCGAGCGCGCCCGGGCGCAGCACGACGCGGTAGTTGAGCGTGCCGCGGTTCATGTAGGGGCTGACCTCGGGCTCGTCGCCCGCGCCGGCCCACGGCACGCCGATGGCGTTGATGCGCGAGAAGCGGTGGCGCACCACGGGCGTGGTCCACGCGGCCATGTCGGGCCCGAGGCGGGTGCGCAGCTCGCCCACCGCATCGGTCAGCGCGGCGCGCACCATCGTGCGCGGGTCCTGCCCGTTGAAGAAGTCATGGCGCTGCGGCACGCCCGAGGCCGGGCCGCTCAGCGCGTTCCACAGCAGCTTGGCCACGGCCGCAGGCTGGGCGCTGCCGGGCGAGCCGCGCGGCGTGAGCGTGGGGTAGCCGAGGTTGGCGTAGGTGGCGAACACGGCCGGTGGCAGGTCGTCGGCCAGCAGGCGCCGCGACATCGCAGCCAGCCAGGCGCGCAGCACGGTGGTGGCGCGGTTGTCGTACACCTCGCCGCCCGGGGCGACGCGGTTCTTCAGGTCCCAGTTGGCGAGCAGGTCGGCCGCGCGGCGCGCGGGGTCGCCGGCCGGCAGGCCCTTGGCCGCGTCGACGATGAGGGGCACGAAGTAGCGCGCGTTCAGGTCGGCCAATGCCGCGCCCTGGCTCACGCGCCAGATCTCGTCGGCGCCCAGCTTGGCCGTGCCCTGCAGCTGGGCATGGATCTCGGCCACGCGGTCGACGTGCGAGAAGTTCGCGCCGTCCGCGCGCAGGCCTTCGGCGATCTGGTTGTTCCAGCTCGCGAGGTAGCCCTGCGCGGGGTTGTAGGCGCGTGGGTTGGCGCTGAACGGCAGGCTGCCCTGCCACTCCATGCTGCCGTCGCCGCGCGCGGGAAAGCGGATGTCCTGCGTGGCCGGGCGGCGCGGCATGCGGCCCAGGCCCACGGCGCCGATGTTGCCCGCCACGTCGGCGTAGAACCAGGTGATGGACGCGGCCACGCGCTCGCCCTGTGCAAGAAAGCCCGACCAGTCGCGCGCCCGTGCGGCACGCGCCCAGCCGAGCATGGTCTCGACCTCGCGGCCCTGCCAGGTGCTGCGCGCGGTGTAGGCGCGGGCGTTGTCCACGTCCCAGCTCTGCACGAAGCCGTGCACCGTGGCGTAGATGTCCACGCTCTGCGGCGCGGCGCCCTTCACGCGGATGACGTCGGTGCGCCGGGTCATCGGGCGGTAAGCGCCGTCGTACTTGTATTCGTGGCGGTTGGCCGGGTTCAGTTCTTCCTGGTAGATGTCGTTGGTGTCGAGCGAGCCCACCGTCGATCCCCAGGCGATGGTGCCGTTGGTGCCGAACAGCACCGGCAGCAGGCCGATGGGTGTGAGGCCCGTGAGGTCGTAGCCCGCGCCGTGCAGGCCGATGCCGTGCACGAACGACGGGTTGTTGAAGCCCTGCTGCGGGCCGTTGTACAGGACGGCCACGCCTTCCTTGGTGCGCGAGGGGCCGAGCACCCAGGCGTTGCTGGCGGTCGGCATGCCTTCGGTGGCGGCCAGGCCCATGCGGGCGACCTGCGTGGCGCGGAAGTCGGCCGCGGCCTGCGCGGAGACCGGCGCGAGCGCGGCGTCGCCGGGCTCGGCGCTCGCCAGCCGGTTCGCGTTGCCGCGCGGCACGATGGTCGGCGCGGTCGGGTCTTCGAGCCAGCGCAGCTGCTCGTACAGCTGCAGGCCGGCCACGTCGCCGCGCGCGGCCTTGAGCTGGTTGAGCAGCGAGAGGTTCGCGACCTCCGCCGTGCCCGCGAAGAAGCGGTTGAGGATGAGGCCGATCCAGACCATGGCCACGTCGTCCGCGGTCCAGGGCGCGGGCTCGAAGCCGTTGTCGATGAACTCGCGCGGCATCAGCTTGCCGCGGTCGGCCAGCACGTCGCGGATGCGCGCGTTGACGCCCGCGGCATAGCCTTCGAACATGGCGCGGTCGTCCGCGTTCAGCGCATCGATCTGGCGGCGGATCGACACCGGATCGATGTTGGCGCGCGTGGCCTTGTCGGTCGCGATGAACTCGGCCCCCAGCACCTCGGCCACGCTGCCGTTGCCCGAGCGCCGCGCCATCTCCAGCTGGTAGAGCCGGTCTTCGGCGACGGCATAGCCGAAGCCGTGGAACAGGCCGCGCGTGTCGCTGGCGTAGACGTGCGGCACGCCGTAGCGGTCGCGCTTGATGATGACTTCACCGCTGCCAGTGCCGTTGCCGGGTGCGGTCGCGGCGCAGCCGGCCAGCAGCGCGGCGGCGAACAGCACGGTGCCGGTCGCGCGCCGGCGACGCGAAGAGCGAAGAAGCGGATGCATGGGGTGGGTGCCGTTCATCGAGTCAACGGGCGGGCGTTCAGGGCACCAGCTTCCACTGGCCCTTCTCGAGCTTCACGACGACGCGCGAACGGTCGTCCGAGCCGTAGCGCTCGGTCGGCTTGAAGTTGTAGACCGAGTGCGTGCCCACCAGCTCCTTGGTGCTCACGATGGCGTCGCGCAGCGCCAGGCGGAACTGCGGCGTGCCCGGCTCGGCCTTGGTGGCCAGCGCGCGCTGGGCGGCGTCCAAGTACACCAGCCATGCATCGAAGGTGTAGGCCGAGAAGGCGTCGGTCGGCGGCGCGCCGTTGGCCTTCTGGTAGGCCGCGCGGAAGTCCATCGACACCTTGCGGATCGGGTTGTCGGCGGGCAGCTGCTCGGCCACGATCACCGGGCCGGTGGGGGCCAGCAGGCCTTCGACCGAGGCACCGCCCACGCGCACGAAGTCGGGGTTGATGAGCGCGTGCATGCCGTAGATCTGGCCCTTGTAGCCGCGCTCCGAAAGCGCCAGGTACGGCAGCGCACCGGGCGTGCCCGAGGTGCCGGTGATCACCGCGTCGGGGCGCAGCGCCACGATCTTGAGCACCTGCCCGGTCACCGAGGCGTCGCCGCGCGCATAGCGCTCGTTCGACACGATCTTGATGCCGGCCGGCTCGGCGCTCTTTTGCAGCGCGCCGTACACCAGGTCGCCCCAGGCGTCGGAAAAACCGATGTAGCCCACCGTCTTCACGCCCGACTTCTTCATGCGCTCGACCACCGCGCTCACCATGAGCGGCGCGGGCTGCGGCAGCGTGACCATCCACGCGCCCTCCTCGCCTGGCAGGTTGGCGTTGGCGATGGAGATCAGCGGCGTTTTTGTTTCGCGCGCCACGCCGGCAATGGCCAGCGCGCCGGGCGAACCGGCCGTGCCGATGATCACGTCGACCTTGTCCTCGTCGATCATCTTGCGTGCGTTGCGCGCGGCCGTGGTGGGGTCGGACGCGTCGTCGAGCTGCACCAGCTGGATCTTGCGGCCGCCCAGGTCGGCCTTGTAGGCGAGCGCGGCCTTCATGCCCTTTTCGTACGGAATGCCCAGCGACGACACCGGCCCCGACAGCGAGGTGATGAAGCCGACCTTGAGATCGGCGGCCCACGCGCTGGCGGTGCTCAGCGCGCCGAGGCCCGCGACAACAGCCGCGAGGGTGCGAATTCGGTTCAGGACTTTCATGGCGATGCTCCAGAGGTGATGTTTTTGAACGGAACGAAACGGACGCTGAAATGAAAACTAGAGGGCGAGGCTGCCGACGCTGGTGCCGCCGCACACGTACAGCACCTGGCCGGTGACGAAGCTGTTCTCGGGTGCGGCGAAGAAACGCACGGCGCGTGCCACGTCGGCCGATTCGCCCAGGCGCTTGACGGGCACCGAGGCCGCGAGTGCGCGCTCCTTCTCGCTGCCCGCCTCGACCACGTCGTAGAACATGTCGGTGCGGATCGGGCCCGGCGCCACCACGTTCACCGTGATGCCGTCGGCCGCGAGCTCCAGCGCCCAGGTGCGCGCCATGCCCAGCATGCCGGCCTTGGTGGCCGAGTAGCTGGTGCGCGTGGCCAGGCCCAGCGCGGCGCGCGACGACAGCAGCACCACGCGGCCGAAGCGCTGCGCACGCATCGCGGGCAGCGCGCCCTGCACGAGCTGGATGGCGCAGCCCAGGTGCAGGTCGACCAGTGCATCCAAGTCGTCGAGCTTCACGTCGGGCAGCAGCGCGGCGCGGATGACGCCGGCGTTGTGGACGATCGTGGTCGGTGCGAAGCGTTCGACGAGTTCGCGCACGGCCTCGCCAGTGGCGGCGCGGTCGGCCAGGTCGACCTCGAGGCTGTGCATCTTCGGGTGGTCGATCTCGGCCTTGCGGCGCGCGAGCGAGACCACCTCGTAGCCTTGCGCGAGCAGGTCTTCGCAGATGGCCTTGCCGATGCCGGCGCTGCCGCCGGTGACGGCCGCGACCTTGGGGGCGGCGGCGCTCATGCCGTGGCTCCCACCAGGGCCAGCACGCGCAGCGGGCTGCCGCTGCCCTTCTCGATCTTCAGCGGCGGGCAGATCAGCACCGCGCCCGAGGCTGGCAGCAGGTCGAGGTTGCTCAGGCACTGCAGGCCGTAGCGGCCCGCGCCGTGCATGTAGTAGTGGCAGGGGTAGGGCGGGCGCAGGTGGTAGCCCTGCCCGGCGTCGGTGCCGATGGCTTCGGAGCCGAAGCCCAGCACGTCGCGCTGCTCGACCAGGAAGCGCACGGCCTCGGTGCTCGGGCCGGGCGTGTGCTGGCCGGTCTCATCGAAGTTCTGGTAGGCCTCGGGGTCCGTGCGCTTGGACCAGTCGGTGCGCATGAGCACCCACGCGCCCTTGGGAATGCGGCCGTGCGCGGCCTCGTAGGCCTCGATGTCCTCGAGCGTCAGCAGGTAGTCGGGATCGTCCTTCACCTGCGGCGAGCAGTCGATCACGCAGGCCGGCGCCACGAAGTGCTGCACGGGAATGGTGTCGACCGAGTTGTTCGGCAGGTCGCGGCCCGAGATCCAGTGGATCGGCGCGTCGAAGTGCGTGCCGGTGTGCTCGCCGCAGGAGAAGTTGTTCCAGTACCAGCCCGGGCCGCGCTCGTCGTACTTCGACACTTCCTCGATGCGGAAGGGCCAGCACTGGCCCATCTCGGGCGGCAGCGCGATCTGCGGAAACTCGGGCGTGAGCGTCTGCGTGAGGTCGATCACGCGGATGCGGCCGCTGGCCATGGCGGTCACGAGGCTGCCGAGGACTTCGGCGGCGGACATCAGTTCGTTGGTGGTCGTGGTCATCGTGTGATTCCTCTGCTCAGCCGCCCGCCGCGAGTTCGCGCTCCAGCACCTTGGGGTTGTCGCGCCAGCGCTCCAGCCACTCCTGCGCCACGTCGCCCGGGTACACGTCTTCCACGCCGTCGCGCAGCGCCTTCACGATGGCGTTGGCCAGCGCGGTGGGCGCCAGCTTGGGCGGCGGCGTGTGCTGGTTCCATTCGTCGTCGATGGGGCCGGGGAACACGTTGATCACGCGGATGCCGGCGGGCCGCATCTCGGCGCGCAGGCACTGCGCGAGCGAATGCGCGGCCGCCTTCGACGCGCTGAAGGTGCCGTGCGGCGGGAAGTTGCTCAGCGCGTAGATCGACAGCAGGTTGACCCACGCCGTCGCACCCGTGGCGCCGTCGGCCGAGCGGCCCTTGAGCGCGGGGCCGAACTCCTGCGCCAGGCGCAGCAGGCCGAAGTAGTTGATGTCCATCTCGGCCTTGGCCACGTCGGTGCCGCGGCGCGCGCCGATGCCGAAGGTGCGGTGCACCTCGGCGTTGTTGATCACGATGTCGACCTTGCCGCCGATGGAGCCGGCCAGCTCGGTCACCTGGCGGCCGTTGGTGAGGTCCAGCGGCACGAGCGTGACCTGCGGCAGCGCCGAGATGTCGTCCAGCCCGTCGCCCATCTTCTTCCATGGTTCGGCATGGCCGACCCACACGATGTCGGCGCCGGCCTTCACCAGCGCACGCACGAGGGCCTGGCCCGTCTCGGTCTTGCCGTCGGTCACCAGCACCTTGCGGAACTTGGGGTCGCTGGTCATTTCGCGCAGCATCTTGTCGTCGGCCATGTGGGGACTCCCTTCAGTCGGAAAAGCAATGAGGACGGCCTGGCCGGCGCGGTCGAGCCGGGCGCCGACACGCACGCGCGTGGGCGCATCGCCGACCTCGCCGTGCAGGTGGACCATGAGCGTGGGACCGGCATCCAGGTGCACCAGGCCCAGCCGCCAGGGCAGCCGCTCGCGAAAGAACAGGTCGTTGCTGTGGTGCAGCGTGGTGCTGCCGAGCAGCGCCCCCTCGCCGCTCTGCGGGCGCCAGCGCAGCGCCGCCGACAGGCACTTGTGGCAGACCTCGCGCGGCGGGTACTGCACCGTGCCGCAGTCTTCGCAGGTCTGCAGCTCGAAGCGGCCCTCGGCGGCGGCGGCCGTGAGGCCGAGCGCCACGCGTCCGCGTGCGCCGGGCGGCAGGTTCATCTGCCGGGTGCGCAGCACCGGGTTCTTGCGCGGGGGGCGCATCATCGGCATCGTCATGCGGATCTCCCGAGGATGACGGCGCCTGTGCACAGGCAGCGGTCGTAGGTCACCATGCCGAAGCCGGCGACAAGGCCCAGCTGGGCGTTGGGCACGGCGCGCGCGCCGGCCTGGTCGGTCAGTTGGCGGATCGCCTCGACCATGCCGAGGAAGCCGCCCGCCGCACCGGCCTGCCCGGCCGACAACTGGCCGCCGCTGGTGTTGTTCGGAAAGCTGCCGTCGAAGGTCATGGTGTTCGCCTGCACGAAGGCCGAGCCCTCGCCCTTCTCGCAGAACCCCAGGTCCTCGAACTGCATCATCACGATGACGGGGTAGTCGTCGTAGGTCTGCACGAAGTCGAGCGCGGCGGGCTGCACGCCGGCCTGCGCATAGAGGTCGTCGCGGTCCTTGCGCCAGCCGCCCTGCACCATCACCGGTTCTTCGGCGTAGGCGTTGTGGCGCTCGATGGCGCCGCGGATCACGACGTGCGCCAGGCCCAGGTCGCGCGCACGCTCCTCGCTCATCACGAGGAAGGCGTCGGCGCCGGCGCAGGGCATCACGCAGTCGAACAGGTGGATCGGGTCGGAGATCGGCCGCGCGGCCATGTACTCGTCGAGCGTGAGGCCCTTCTTGAACATGGCGTTCGGGTTGCCCAGCGCGTTGGTGCGCTGGTCCACGCAGATGCGGCCGAAGTCTTCGCGCGTGGCGCCGTAGGTGCGCATGTAGTTGGCGGTGATGAACGCGAAGATCGAGTTCGGGCCGCCCGAGCCGTAGGGGTAGCTGGCGTCGCGCGCGAAGTTGCTGAAGCTGCCCAGCGTCTGGCGAAAGGAGTCGACGTGGTTGGTGTCGGCGCCCACGCAGGCGACGATGTCGGCATCGCCCGCCTGCACCGCACGCGCGGCGCGGCGCAGGCACATCACGCCCGAAGCACCGCCGGTGGGCATGTGATCGAGCCAGCGCGGCGACAGGCCCAGGTGCTGCGTGACGCCCACGGCCGTGTCGGGCGCGAGCGAGAAGCTGCTCAGGCACAGGCCGTCGATCTGTTCCTTGGCCACGCCGCTGGCCTGCACCAGCGCGTCGATGGCCTGGCCGACGAACCAGTGCGCGGTGCGCGTGGAGTAGCGCACGTAGGGCACGGTGACGGGCACCGCGACCGCGACGCCTTCATAAGAGAGCCGTCGCTTGGTCATGCCTGCCTCTTTTTCATGGAGCGCGTGTCGATGCAATGGCCTTGACCCGGCAGCGACTGCGCCATCTCGCGCAGCTGGCCGCGCTGGATCTTCTGCGAGGGCGTGAGCGGCAGCGCCTCGACGAAGGCCACGTAGCCCGGCGCCTTGTAGTACGCCAGCTGCGCCAGCGCGTGCTGGACGATGCTGGCCGCAACTGCTTCCCGCTGCGCCACGTCAGGGGTTTCGCGCAGCACGATGCAGGCGAGCACTTCGTCGCCGCGCACCGCATCGGGCGTGGCGGCCACGGCCGAGGTCTTCACGGCCGGGTGCTGGTTGAGCACGCTCTCGACCTCGACGGCCGAGATGTTCTCGCCGCTGCGGCGGATCACGTTCTTCTTGCGGTCGACGAAGAAGAAGTTGCCGTCGGCATCGCGCCGCACGAGGTCGCCGGTGTGGAACCAGCCGTCGGCCCAGGCTTCGCGCGTGGCCTCTTCATCTTTCAGGTAACCGGAGAAGAAATAGCGGCACGGGTCGGTGCCGGCCGAGCGCACCAGCAGTTCGCCGGGCATGTCGGTGCCCACGTCGCTGCCGTCCTCGCCCATGAGGCGGATCTCGACGAAGTCTTCCTGCCGCCCGAAGCAGCTGGTGCCCACGAGGCGCGGCTCGCGGTTGGCCATGATGCAGGCGGCCGCGCCGGTCTCGGTCATGGCCCAGGCCTCGACCAGCGGGAAGCCGAAGCGCTCTTCGAAGGGCGCGTGGTTCTTGCGGTCGACACCGGCGCCGAAGCCCCAGCGGATCGCGTGGTCGCGGTCGGCCGCCGACGCGGGGGCCGACAGCAGCATCGCGGGCATCACGCCCAGGTAGTGGACGATGGTCGCGCCGCTTTCCTTCGCGCTGGCCAGCCAGCTCTTCGGGTGGAAGCGGTCGAGCTGCACGAGGCAGCCGCCGGCAATGAGCACCACCATGGTCGAGAACGCCATCGCGTTCATGTGGTTGAGCGGCAGCGGCGTGATCACGCGCTCGGCGTCGGGGCGGATGCTGCACACGCCGTCGAGCGCGGCATACCACTCGCCGGCGCGCAGGAAGTACGCGTTGCTCAGGATGCAGCCCTTGGGCCGGCCGGTGGTGCCCGAGGTGTAGAGCAGGCCGCATTCGGTGTCGGTGCCGATGGGCTCGCCGGCGCGCGGCGCGGCGGTCTTCGCGGGCGGCACGGCGTCGTCGGGGCCCATGGTCTCGAAGGCCACGCCGGCCTGCGCGGCGGCAGCCTGCAGGTCGGCGGCGCGCTCGGGCAGCGTGACGGCCAGGCCGATCTCGCTGTGGCCGATGAGGTAGACCAGCTCGGCCGAGCGCATCTCGGCGTTGATCGGCACCACGCTCGCGCCCAGCGCGTTCAGCGCGAGCCAGTGGAAGATGAAGGCGGGCCGGTTCTCCAGCAGCAGGCCGACGCGGTGGCCGTGGCCGTAGCCGGCCTGCGCATAGGCGCTGCGCAGCCGCTCGATTTCTGCGGCGGCTTCGCCCCAGCGGATGGCGCCGGCGGCGATGCCGTAGGCGGCGGCGGTCACCGATTCGGTGAAGAGAAATTCGGCCTGCGGGGTGCGCGCGGCCGTGGCGGCGAACACCTGGTGGACGGTGGCGTGGGTCATCGCGTCCCTGTCAGATGAAGAGCTGCACGGCCGGAAGCGCCGCGTCGCAGTTGAGCAGGTCGACGCGCTTGAGTGTCATGCGCAGCGCGCCGTCCTGCACCGTGAGGTGGTGGAAGAAGGTGCCGACGTAGAACTGCAGTTCGTCGCCCTGCGACTCGGTGTAGTGGAATTCGGTGCGCACCACGAAGCGCTGGCCCTCGGTGTCGAAGGTCTCGACCACGGGCACCTGCAGCAGATGGTGGCAGCGGCTTTGCGGCTGCTGCGAGAACGCGCGCGGGCTCTTCAGGCGCTCGATGCGCAGCTCGCGCAGCAGCTTGTCCTCGTACAGGTGCGAGGTGTGGTTGAGGCCGTCTTCCTGCTCGGGCACGAGCGGAATCCAGTAGAACGCGTCGTCGGTGAAGAGCGCGTTCCATTCCTCGTACCGGCGGGTGTCGAGCAGGCGCGCTTCGTTGACGACGAAGTCGATGAGGTCCTGGCGGGTGATATTGACGGCGGCCATTACATCGTCTCCGTCATGCGCTGCACCCAGCTTCGATATTGGTTGCGCATGGGCAGCTCGTTGGTGCCGCCCGTGGTGATCTCGCCGCCCTTCAACTCCGATGCGTCGTAGTCGCGGTGCAGGCTCACCCACTCGTTGCCGCTGGCGTGCAGGCCGGCCTGCATGCCGCGGTAGGCCTGCAGGTCGTCGTGGCCCACCACCGAGAACGGCGAGTTGATGAGGCGGTTGTACATGGTGGTGCGCTGCAGCAGCTCGGGCGGCGCGCCCTTGAGGCGGAAGGTCCAGCTCTCGATGAGGGTCTTGTCGGCCGAGATCGGCTTGACCACGCGGATCGCCTGGATCGCGCCCTTGATCGTGAGGTTCGGGTAGTACACGGTGTTGTGCCGCGCCATGCCCAGGATCTGCGCCGTCTTCTCTTCGCCGTAGCGCGCCTTCATGGCGTCGTCGTACTCGGGGATCGCCTTGTACTTGCTGTGGATGCTGAAGTGCACGCCCGTGAAGCTGTGGCCGTGGTCGTAGGTGCGGATGCCCATGTCCTCGAAGAACTTGTAGTCGGACATGAAGGGAACGAACTGCTCCACGGCCATGGGCTTGGGCTCGTCCTCGGGCTTGTCGGCCCACATGCGCTTGGCGGTGCCGGCCGACGACTCGTGCGCCACCATGGGGTGCATGGTGTCGTTGAGGTTCTCGACGAACATCTTCCAGTTGCACTGGTGCATGAAGCGCAGGCAGCCGCCGGCGATTTCCAGCTCGCCCTCGGGAGAGCGGTCGGCCATGTTGTCGATGGAGCTGAGCGAGTCGCCGAAGTACTCGTCGAAGTCGGGGCCGGCATCGTTGATCTTCACGAAGATGAAGCCACGGTGGCTGCGCACGTGCTTCACCGGCGTGAGGCCCTTGCCCGACTCGCACTCGTGCAGCTGCGTGTGCTCGTAGCCGGTCTTCAGCGGAATGGCCAGCGGCGCACCGTCGGTCTTGAAGGTCCAGGCGTGGTACGGGCAGCGAAAGAACTTGCCGGTGTTGCCGCAGGGCCCGTTCACCAGGCGCGAGCCCTTGTGAGCGCAGCGGTTCATCATGACGCGCACGCTGCCGTCGCTGTGGCGCACGACGATCAGCGGGCGGCCCGCGATCTCGTTGGTGATCCAGTCGCCCGACTTCGGCAGCTGGCTCTCGTGACCGACGTAGTTCCAGGTGTTGGCGAAGAAGTGCTCCTGCTCCAGCTCGAAGAGCTCCTGGCTGGTGTACAGGTCGCGGTGCACGCGGTCGTTCTGCACGAGCGCGCGAACGGCATCGGGGTTGTCTCGGTACGAAGGCATGGTTCTCCTGGCTCCTTCCTGGCTGGCTTTTCTCAGAGGTCGAGCACCAGGCGCGCTCCCTTGGCGCGCGAGATGCAGATCTGCATGACGGTGCCTTCCGCCTTCTCGCGGGCGGTGAGCACGTAGTCGCGGTGGTCGATCTCGCCCTCGATCACGGGCACGGCGCACACGCCGCATTCGCCGCGCTTGCAATCGAACATCGGGTCGCAGCCGTGTTCGATGAGGCAGTCGAGGATGCTCTGGCCGACCGGCACGGTGAAGCGCTGGCCCGACTGGGCGAGCTCTACTTCGAAGGGCTGGTCGCCCTCCTCCACGACGGGTTCGGTGAAGAGCTCGAAGTGCACGCGGTCGTGCTCCCAGCCGCGGGCCTGGGTGCGCGCGAGCACGGCATCGAGCATGACCTTGGGGCCGCACACGTAGAGGCGGTCGCCGGCGGGCACGGCGTCGAGCAGCGCGTCGATGTCCAGCGGCGCGCCGGCCTCGGCGTCGGCGTGCACGCGCAGGTCGTCGCCCAGCAGCGCCTGCAGCTCGGGCAGAAAGGCCATCAGGTCGCGGCTGCGGCCGGCGTAGTGCATGCGCACGGCGGCGCCTTCGGCACGGCGGCGCGCGGCCATCGAGGCGAGCGGCGTCACGCCGATGCCGCCGGCCACCAGCACCGTGCCGCCCGGGCCGGTGTGCAGCGGAAAGTCGTTCTTCGGCGGCTCGATGGTGAGCACGCTGCCTTCGGCCAGCCTTTCGTGCATGAAGCGCGAGCCGCCGCGGCCGTCGGCCTCCTTGCGCACGGCGATCACGTAGTCGGTCGGGGCGTTGGTGGCGTTGCGCTCGGTGGCGAAGTTGATGAGCGAGTAGTGGCGCCAGTCGGTGGTGCCGTCGGCCAGCGTCACCTGCACGCGGATGTGCGCGCCGGCGGCGAAGCCGGGCAGCGCGCGGCCGTCTTCGGCGCGCAGACGCAGCAGGCGGATCAGCGGGTTGAGGGCGCGCGCTTCGGCGACGCGAAGCTGGAGCGTGGGGGCGGTCATGGTTCGGGTCCCTTCAGGCCAAGGCGTGCTGCACCAGCGCGGCCTGCAGCTTGTGGCCGTGTTCGTCGGCCAGCGCCGCGTCGCGCAGTTCGCGCAGGGTGGCGGGCGCCAGCGCGGCACCCGCACGTTCGAACGCGCGCATCACGGTGTCGTAGTTGCGCAGGCCGCGCTCGTGCGTGTCGCTGTAGCCCTTGACCAGGCGCTGGCACTGGGCGAGTTCGACGGCGAGCGCGGGGTTGCGTGGCGCGGTGGCGGCGATGCGTTGCAGCCATTCTTCGATGCGGCGGTTTTCGTCGGCGTAGCGCATCGTCGAGCGGCGCCAGCCCTTGCAGGCCGCGACCATGCGCAGCATCAGGTAGCCGCGCAGCGAGCTGGTGCGGATCACGCGGCCGTGCTGCGTGAAGCGTTCGACGATCTTCTTCGGCAGCGTGGAGTGCATGAGCCAGCGGCCGAGGCCGCCGGGCAGCGTCTCGCAGATTTCCTGCAGGCGCGGGTGCATGTACTCGTGGATGGCGAGCAGCTGGCCTGGCTGCACGCCGGCCTCGCCGTGCACGCGCTCGAAGCGGGTGGCGCGGGTCTTCAGGGCGGCGACGCGGGCCGTGTCTTCGTAGGACATCCACAGCGCCAGGTGGCGCGCGGTTTCGCGCAGCAGGCGGTGGGCGTCGTCGGGCAGCTTCACAACGGCGGCCATGCGGTCGAGGTATAGGCCGGCGTAGGCCAGGTCCTGGTAGTCGATGAGGCGGCGCACGCCTTCGAGCAGGAAGTCCTGCGCGGGCAGCGGAAAGTCACGCTGCACGCGCTCGACCAGCGCGCGCACGGCCGGATGGCGCGGCTGCGGTGCGGGCGTGGCGGCCGGTGCGACCTTGGCGGGTTCGCCGTCGTCGCCGTCCTGTGCGCGGTCGAAGGCCGCACCGAAGGCCTTGAGGCTGGGCTTCACGCCCACGCCGCCGCGCTCGATGGTGGCCTCGAACTGCGCGCGGCCGAACGGCAGCACGCCCGAGCCCGCGAGCGTGCCGAAAAGCACGGCGCTGATCACGCTACCCGAGGCTTCGGCGGCCTGCGCCATGTCGAAGCGGATGAAGCGCTTGGCGGCGCGCGCGGTGTGGGCGAGCAGCTGGTCGCTGTCGACACGGCCGTCACCCATGGCGCTCTTTTCGGCGATGGAGAAGACGCGGTGCGTCGAGGCGATGAGCGTGGTGCGGTCGCGCGTGACCAGCCCGCGCTGCACCGCGCGGCCGGCTTCCATGAGCTCGGAGGCGAGCACCACGTCGACATCGCCCGGCAGCGGCATCAGCGCGAGCACGGGGCGCCCGCCGTCGGACTGCGCCTGTGCGTCGGGGTACAGCTCGACGTAGTAGATGGTCGCGCCGGTGCGCTGGGCCACGCCCGGCACGGAGGTGGTCTGGGCGACGTAGCCGTTGGCTTCGCCCATGTCGACGATCCAGTCGGCAAGCACGCCGCCGCCCTCCCCGCCCATGGCGAGGATGGCAATCTTGATGGGTTGAACCTTGTTCGTCATGGCGTCAGAAGGCATAGGCGTCACGGCGGCGCGCGTCGCCGCGCTGCATCCAGCCGATGACGGCGGTTCGCACGCGCTGGCGGAAGCGGTCCCAGGCGGTCGGGTTGCTCACGACTTGGGCCTTGTAGAACGAGGGGCACAGCACGGCGGCATGCGACACATCACCGCAGTTGCCACAGCCCACGCAGCTGTCGAGCACGGTGGCGACGGGGTCGACGCGCAGCGGGTCGGGGTTGGGCTTGATCGAGAGCGAGGGGCAGCCCGACAGGCGGATGCACGAGTGGTCGCCGGTGCAGGTGTCGGCATCTACGCCGAACTTGTCGCGCACCATGCGCTTGCCGTCGGCGATGGCCTTGCGCACCAGCGGCTTCTCGCGGCGCTGCTTGTTGAGCATGCACTCCGACTGGGCGATGAGAACCTTGGGGCCCTTCTTGGTGGTGGTGAGTGCGTCTTTGAGCGCGTCGCGCATGCCGGCGACGTCGTAGGTGCGGCGCATCGTCTTCACCCATTCGACGCCCACGCCGCGCACGGCGCGCTCGATCTCGTGGCCAGTGCTGCGCGTCTTGTTGACAGCCGTGGACGAGAGGATGTCCTGCCCGCCCGTGGCCGAGGTGTAGTTGTTGTCGACGATGATGGTGAGGTTGTCGCTCTTGTTGAAGACCGCGTTGGCCACGCCACTCGTCAGGCCGTTGTGCCAGAAGCCACCGTCGCCCATCATCGAGATCGCGCGCTTGCCCGCGGGTGCGTTGAGCGCCGAGGCGCCTGCACCGCCGAGGCCGTAGCCCATCGTCGTGTTGCCGATGTTGAAGGGCGGCAGGATCGAGAACAGGTGGCAGCCGATGTCGGCGCTCACGTGGTGCGCACCGAGTTCGCGCTCGACCAGCTTCATGGCGCTGAAGATGGGGCGTTCGGGGCAGCCGGTGCAAAAGCCCGGCGGACGCGAATGCACCACGTCGCCGAGCGCGCTCGACGGCTGCGCGGGTTCAGGCGCGGCATCGACGCCGATGGCCGCCACTTCCTTCAGCGGAATCACCTTGCGCACCGGTGCGGGCACGGGCAGCGGCGCGAGGCGTTCGTAGCGCTCGCAGAAGGTGCGCGTGCCCTTGAGCAGCTCGAGCGTCGTGTACTCGCCGGCCACGGGCAGCATGTCCTTGCCGTGCAGCGCGGTGGTGGAGCCGGCCTGGCGCAGGATGGTCGCGAGGTTCTGCTCGACGAAGTTGGGCTGGCCTTCTTCCACGATGAGCACGGCGCGCTTGCCTTCGCAGAAGCGGATGACTTCGCTCTCGATGACGGGGTAAGCCACGTTCATCACATACAGCGGCACGCGGGTCTCGCCATACACGTCGGCCAGGCCCAGGCGTTCGAGTGCACGCAGCAGCGTGTTGTAGCTGCCGCCCTGCACGATGATGCCGATGTCGTCGGCGTCCTCGGAGAAGAACTCGTTGAGTTGGCGCTCCTCGATGAAGCGCACGGCGGCAGGCCAGCGGTCCTTCACCTTCTCTTGCTCGTGCACGAAGCTCGCGGGCGGCAGCACGATGCGGCTGACGTCGCGCTGCGGGTTCTCCAGCGCTTCCTTCAGCGTGAACTTGGCGCGCTTGTTGTCGCCGGCGATGAAGTGGCCGTGCACGTGGCAGGCGCGGATGCGCAGCTGCAGCATCACGGGCGTGTTGCTGGCCTCGGAGAGGTCGAAGCCGGTCTTCACCGCATCGACGATGCTCGGCAGGTTGGGCCGCGGATCGAGCAGCCAGATCTGCGACTTCATGGCGAACGCATGGCTGCGCTCCTGCATGATCGACGAGCCTTCGCCGTAGTCCTCGCCCACGATGATGAGCGCGCCACCAGTGACGCCGCCCGAGGCCAGGTTGGCCAGCGCATCGGACGCCACGTTGGTGCCCACGGTCGCCTTGAAGGTGACGGCGCCGCGCAGCGGGTAGTTGACGGAGGCGGCCAGCGTGGCGGCAGCAGTGGCTTCGCTGGCGCTATTCTCGAAGCGGATGCCGTGGTCGGCCAGGATGTCCTGAGCGTCGGCCAGCACGTCCATGAGGTGCGAGATGGGCGCGCCCTGGTAGCCCGCCACATACGACACCCCCGACTCCAGCAGGGCCTTGGTGACGGCCAGAATGCCTTCGCCGCGGAACACTTCTCCACCAGTAAGTCTCAGCTTCTTGACTTCTTCGACGAACGAACGCTCAGCCATGGATGTCCTTCTTCTTTCTCGTGGGAGGATGCGGCCCCGGGGTCACATCACGGTTCCTATAATGTTTAGAAATGAATGTATCCACAATCATGAATTACCCTAGCCATGCAATCCGCATGCCTGCGGCAAACAGGAGGCGCCTTCATGTCTGAACCATCCAAGGAAACGCATCGCTTCGTCGATGACTACCTGCCCGCACTGCTTGCGCAGGCCAGCCAGCTGATCTCTTCGGAGTTCCACGAGGTGGCGCGGCAGCAGGGCTTCTCGGTGTCGGAGTGGCGCGTGATGGCATCGCTGGCGGGCAGCGACGCGGTCAGCATCGGCCAGCTCGCGCAGGTGACGGTGACCAAGCAGCCGACGGTGACGCGGCTGCTCGACCGCATGGAAGCGCGCGGCCAGGTCGAGCGCCTGCCCCATGAAAGTGATCGCCGCATCACGCTGGTGCGCATCACGCCCGCGGGGCTGAGGGCGGTCGAGCACCTGATGGAACTGGCGCGCGAACACGAGCGCCGCGTGCTCGAACCGTTCGGGCTGCGACGTGCCGAAGAGCTCAAGCAGACGCTGCGGCAGATGATCGACCTGCATGTGCATGTGCCGGTCGAGGTGCCGGACGAAGACTAAGGCACGAGCACCGCGCGGCCGCGATGGCCGCGCTGCGAGATCCAGTCGAGTGCCAGCGCGGCATCGGCGAGCGCAAAGGGCTGCACGTCGAGGTGCAGTCGGCCGTCGGCCAGGCGCGCAAGCAACTCTGGAGCGGCTGCGCGGCCCGCGGCTTCTCGCCGGAACATGTTGAGCGGCAGCAGCGCCACGTCGCGCTGCAGGAAGTGCGCGATGTCCAGGTGCATCGTTGGGCCAGCCGTGTAGCCGATCAGCACGGCGCGGCCGCCGGGGCGCACGGCAGGCAAGGCGGTGGCGAGCACATCGCCGCCGACGGTGTCGATGAGCAGGTCGGCGCTGGCGAGTTCAGGCGGTGCGGCCTTCGGATCGACCGGCGTTGCGGTGCAGCCTGCATCGCGTGCCAGCTGCATCACCAGAGAACCCACCGCGCCGCTTGCGCCCGTCACCAACACTTGCTCTCCAGACTGCAATCGGGCGACGTCATGCAAGGCGACCCACGCCGATGTGGTGGGCGAGAAGAACGCTGCGCCGAGCGTCATCGGCACCGCATCGGGCAACACGCCGAGTGCGTCGTCAGGCGCATCGATCAGCTCGCACCACGTGCCGTCGAACAGCGTGCCCAAGCCGCTGCCACGCAACCACACGCGTTGCCCCTCGGCATATCGCTCGCTCGCGACGACAACGCCCGCGGCTTCCACGCCCGGCGTGTACGGCAACGGCGGATGCCGCAGGAAGCGGCCCTGCCACACGGTGCGGTCGATGTGGCCGACGGTGGCGGCCTGCATGCGCACGAGGGTGCGGCCGGGTCGCGCCACGGGGTCGGCCACGTCCTCGAGCACCGGTGCGGCATCGAAGCCCTGGATGCGAACGGCCTTCATGGCCGCGTCGCCAGAAAGTCGAGCACCGTGCGCGCGAAGGCCTCGGGCATCTGGTCGGGCAAGGGCACCATGCCGCCGTCGATGTCGACGATGCGCGCCTGCGGCAGGTGATGCTGCAGCTCTGCCGCATGCGGTGCGGCAAACGGGTCGAGCGTGGCGCGCACGATGAGCGTCGGCTGCGCGACGCGGCCGATTCGGTCTTCCATGCGGTACGAGGCCACGGCGCGATGCCCTTCTTCGACACGGTGACCCACCTTCATCGCATCGCGCACAAAGGCCTCGAGCAGGTCGGGACGTCCCGGCGGATAGAAGGCCTGCCGCTTCTGCCACAGCGCGGCGAGGTGACTGCCGTCGTCGCTGGGCGCCACTTCGTCGATGGGCGGACGCTGCGCGCGGGCGCGGCGAAACACCTCGTCGGTGTACGGCGTGGACGAGAGCACGAGGCTGCGCACGCGCGCTGGAAACGCCGCGGCCAGTTCGATCGCGATCACGCCGCCGGTGTGGTGTCCCACCACGTCGGCCTGCGCGATGCCGAGCGCATCGAGCAGCTCGCATGCGACGCGCGCCCACTGCGCAATGCTTGCCGGCACGCCGCCGTCGGCTGAATCACCGAAGCCCGCCGTGTCCATGGCGATGGCGCGGTAGCCCGCGCCGGCGATCAGTGGCAGCACCTCGCGGTACTCGGCCCAGCTGCGCGGCGACTGGTGCAGCAGCAGCACGGCCGGTGCCTGCGTGTCGCCGCACACGGCGTGGTGCACCTGCCCCACCGACAGGTCGGCGAAGGCGCGGCGGATCGTCATGACAGCGTCTCGTCGGCCGGTGCGCGCCACAGGCCCGCGTGCTTGAGTTCGCCGAGCGTGCGCGAGAGCACGTCGCGCCGGTAGGCGGCGGTGTCGCGGCCCGCGTAGTCGTAGAAGCCGCTGCCGCTCTTCAGGCCCAGCCGACCTTCCTCGACCATGCGCCCGACGATGGCCGGCGCGGTGTAGCGCCCCGCGTCGAGCGAGGCCGACATCTCGCGGCTCGCGTGGTGCAGGATGTCGCAGCCGCCGAAGTCGATGAACTCGACCACGCCGAGCGCCGCGAAGCGCAGGCCCAGGCCGTAGCGCGTGGCCTTGTCGATTTCTTCCGCTGTGGCAGCGCCTTCTTCGATCATGCGGGCCGCCTCGTTCATCACGAGCGCCTGCAGGCGCGGCACGATGTAGCCCGGCGACGCGCCGCAGACCACGGGCAGCTTGCCGATGGCCTCCATCAGCGCCTTGGTGCGCGCGAGCACGCCGGCGTCGGTGCCGGGGTGGCAGCTCAGTTCGACCACGGGGATCACGTAGGCCGGGTTGAGCCAGTGCATGTTCAGGAAGCGCTCGGGCCGGCGCACCAGCGCGGCCAGCTGCGTCACGAGGATGCTGCTGGTGGTCGAGGTGAGGATCGCGTCGTCACGGCAATGGCGGTTGAGGTGCTCGAAGGCCTCGCGCTTGGCCTCCATGGTTTCGGGCACGCCTTCGAACACCAGTTCGGCGGCGGCCAGCGCGTGCGGTGCGTCTGCTGCATTCACGAAGTCCACGCGCGCGGCGATGCGCTCGACCTGCGAGACATCGATCACGCCGAGCTGCGCAAGGCCCGAAAGGCTTGCTGCGATTTCCGCCTGCGCCTCGTCGCGCAAGCGCTGCCAGGCCTCGGGCGCGCGCGGGCGCAGGTCGATCAGCGAGATGCGATGGCCCGCATAGGCGAACGCGATGGCGATGCCGCGGCCCATGCGGCCGGCGCCCACGGCGGCGAAGCGCGGCGGCGCGGGCTCATTCGCCATCGTGCAGCCTCTGCTTGAGCTGGGCCGCGCTCAGGCTGGCCAGGCCCAGGCTCTCGAAGGTGCGCGGGCCCTGGCGCAGGTCGCGCCCGAGGAAGCCGCCGACGATGGCCAGCAGGCCGTGCGCAATGGGCGCATCGACGCCCGCATGGCGCGCGGCCGAGGCCAGGAAGGCCAGACCGAGCTCGGTGTCTTCGGTGATGTAGCGGTGCGTGTGCAGGTCGATGTTCTCGCGCCAGTCGCCCGACTTGACGAGCTGCTTGTGCGCATCGCCGTACATCCACTGGTCGTTGTTGTAGTGGTCGGCCAGCGGATAGTGCGGCGCGCCCTGCCCGAAGGCCTCGCGCACGGCCATGCGCTCGCGGTCGAGCCGGTCGGTCACGTCGCGCACGGCGCGTTGCGTGCCTTCGTTGTGGATGTCCCAGCGCTCGAAGTGCTGCAGCGGCGCGGCGTTCATCACCATCAGCGGCGGGTGGATGACGGGGCCGGCGTTCATCAGCGCGCCCGAGAGCGCATCGCCGCAGCCGTGTACGGCCGAGTAGGCGCGGCGGATCACCTCGATGGCCTGCGCCTCCTTGCGCGCCGGGTAGACGCCGGTGGGCAGGCGGATCGCGCGGATGGTGACGTTGACTTCGCGCTCGCCGTGCTTGCGCGCGAGGTACGGCAAGGTGCCGGTCTCGGCCCAAGCCACGTCGGCGCGGTTGCCGGCGGCCTTCACCGCCTGCGCCATCACGTAGCTGCCGAAGGTGCCCGGTGGCAGGAACACGACCTGGCCGTCGACCAGGTGCGGCGCCATGGCCAGCGCGATGTCGTGCTGGGCGATGGCGGGCGTGGGAATGACGATGAGCTCGGCGCCCTTCAGCGCGGCGCCTATGTCGGCGGTGGCAAGGGCAATGGGCACCTCGCGCGCGCCGTTCGCATCCTTCAGCGTGATCGCGCCGGCGCGCACGACCGGTTCGAGCGCCGCCGCGTCGCGGCGCCACAGGCGCACTTCATGGCCGGTTTCAGACAGGTCCGCAGCGGCCGCATAGGCGCCGTGGCCACCCCCAAGAATCGCAATTTTCATGATCGAAAGTCGAGAACAGGTGTCGATGAACCGGCAGCCGCGAACGGACCGGGGAGAAGCAATGCGCCATTACATTACTTTTCATCGATTCAGGTGTCAACCAACTTCATGGGCGCCGGACTGCTCGGAAACCCGACAACGAAAAAGCCCGCGTTCGTGAGAAGCGCGGGCTTTTTGGGGGGAAGCAGCCCTTTTCAGGGCCGCTTGCGGGGGCGATCAGCGGCTGGGCTTGAACGCGCGCTTTTGCGCGTCGCGGGGCACGAACACCTTGCCCGGGCCACCGTGGCCGGCGCCGTTGCCGCGCGGTGCGAAACCTTCGCGGGGTGCAAAGCCTTCACGGGGTGCGAAACCGCCGTCGCCGCGACCGCCGCCATGGCCGTGGCCGCCGCGCGGGGCGCTGTCGCCCCAGCCCGGCTTGCGACCGTAGCCGCCGCCATTGCCGCCTTCGTCACGGCCGCCGCCGAAGCCGGCGTTCTGGCCGCCCTGGAAGCCGCGCGGGCCTTGGCCCTGGGCCGGACCGCGCGAATTGCGGTCGTTGAAGCCGCTGGCGCCGGCATAGCCGCCGCCGTTGTTGTTGCCGCGGTAGCCACCGCCGCCGCCCGCACCGCCGTTGCCGAACTTGCGATCGCGCGAGAAGTTGTCGCCGCGGCCACCGCGGTACTCGCCCATCGGGGGACGCGATTGCGGCATGCGCTGTTGCGGCTCGAGGCCGGCCACCACTTCCGCCTTGAACTGCTGGCGGCTGTAGTGCTCGATGTCCATGATCTTGCGGCGATCGCGGAACTCGGCGAACGTGATGGCCAGGCCATCGCGGCCGGCACGGCCGGTGCGGCCGATGCGGTGGGTGTAGTCCTCGGCCTTCATCGGCAGGCCGAAGTTGAAGACGTGGGTGATGGTCGGCACGTCGATGCCGCGGGCGGCAACGTCGGTGGCCACCAGGATCTGCACCTGGCCCTGGCGCAGTGCCATCAGGCGGCGGTTGCGCAGGCCCTGGCTCAGGGCGCCGTGCAGCGCGACGGCGCTGAAGCCTTCTTGCTGCAGGTCGTTGGCGAGGCCGTCGCACTCGACTTGCGTGCTGGCGAACACGATGGCCTGGTTGATGCTGGTGTCGCGCAGCCAGTGGTCGAGCAGCTTGCGCTTGTGCTGGCTGTTGTCGGCCCAGTACAGCGACTGCTTGATGTTGGCGTGCTTTTCTTGCGGGCTGTCGATGGTGATGCGCTGCGGCTCGCGCATGACGCGCTGGGCCAGCTGCTGGATGCGCGGCGCGAAGGTGGCGCTGAACATCATCGTCTGCTGGCGCTCGATGGTGAGCTGGTTGACTTCAGCCAGGTCGTCGGCAAAGCCGAGGTCGAGCATGCGGTCGGCTTCGTCGACGACCAGGAACTTGACCTGGTCGAGCTTGAGCTGCTGCGAGCGCTGCAGGTCGAGCAGGCGGCCCGGCGTGGCAACCACGAGGTCGGCGTTCTGCAGCTTGGCGATCTGCAGCTGGTAAGGCATGCCGCCCACCACGTTGGCGACGCGCAGGCCGCGGCAATGGCGAACCAGTTCGATGGCGTCGTGTGCGACTTGCTGCGCGAGTTCGCGCGTCGGGCACAGGATCAGGGCGCCGGGGGTGGCGGCCTTGAAATGACGGGCGTTGGTCGGGTCCTTGCGCTTGGGCTTCTTGAGCGGCGCTTCGCCACGGGCAGCGGCTTCAGCGGCCAGGCGCTGGAACTCGGCCTTGGCTTCGGCTTCGGCTTCGGCCTGGCGCTTGATCAGCGTGTGCAGCACGGGCAGCAGGAAGGCGGCGGTCTTGCCCGAGCCGGTCTGGCTCGACACCATCAGGTCGACGAAGCGGGCCGAGCCGGCTTCGCCCATGGCGATCGGCACGACCTTTTCCTGCACGGTGGTCGGCTGGGTGAAACCCATGTCGGCCACGGCGGCGATCAGTTCGGGGGCCAGGCCCAGCTTGATGAAACCGTTGGGCGCGGCAGGCGCTTCGGCTTCGGCGGCCTCGGGGGCTGCAGCGTCCAGTGCGTCGAGGATCGGGGCCTCGGACACGGTTTCCGCGACAGCGGTGAATTCGTTATGGGTAGCGGATTGCACAGGCGCGAGTTCGCCCTGCGCTTCAAAAGCGTCGGTCATGAATATCAATCTCAAACGCGAGCGCTGCCGTAGGCGGCGCCCCGTTGGTGGTTAAAAACATCAACCATCCAACGACATTCAACTTCCGGCTTTCGTCGGAGGCTGCGGCCCTTTTTGATCAGCGAATGCGATCGGGCGCGGTGTGCAAGATAGGGAGATGCGAGAGACGCTGATCTGTGTCCAAAGACGCGTTCAAATCAGCGAAGCCTGCGATTATGGCACGGCTTCGGGTTTTTACCTAATTGTTGTCAATCTACCAAGCGCAGGAAGGTTTCCCGGTAGTGCGCCAGCTCCTCGATGGACTCGTGCACGTCGGCCAGCGCGGTGTGCGCCTGCTGCTTCTTGAAGGCGGTGTAGGCCGTGGGCTTCCAGCGCTTGGCCAGCTCCTTGAGGGTGCTGACGTCGAGGTTGCGGTAGTGGAAGTACGCCTCGAGCTTGGGCATGAACTTGACCAGGAAGCGCCGGTCCTGCCCGATGGTGTTGCCGCACATCGGCGAGCCGCTCCTGGGGATGTACTTGGCGATGAATTCGAGCAGCTGCTGCTCGGCCGCGGCTTCGTCCAGCGTGGAGGCCTTGACCTTGTCGATCAGGCCGCTGCGGCCGTGGGTGCCCTTGTTCCAGGCGTCCATGCCGTCGAGCACGGCATCGCTCTGGTGGATGACGAGCACGGGGCCGTCGATGCGGGGCGTGAGGTCGGGGCCGGTGACGACCACGGCGATCTCGAGCAGGCGCTCTTTCTCGGGGTCGAGGCCGCTCATTTCGCAGTCCAGCCAGACCAGGTTCTGGTCGCTTTTCTTCAGGGTGGGGGCGGCTGCGGGGGGCGTCGGGTCAAGGGATTCGGGCATCGCAGGATTGTCGTCGAAGGCCTGCACCCCGATATACCGGGGACTAAACTCGCCGCTTCATGATGTCTTATTCGCTCATCTTCACCCTTGCCTTCGCGGCGGCGCTCGTGGCGGGCCTGCTCGTGAAGTTCTGGCTGGCCACCCGCCAGGTGCGCCACGTGGCGCGCCACCGCGGCGCCGTGCCGGCCGCCTTCGCCAGCACCATCACGCTGGCCGCCCACCAGAAGGCGGCCGACTACACGATCGCCAAGGCGCGCTTCGGGCTCGTCGAAATGGCCTGGGGCGCCGCCCTGCTGCTGGGCTGGACGCTGCTCGGCGGGCTCGACCTGCTGAACAAGCTGCTGCTGGTGTGGCTGGGCGGCGGCATGGTGCAGCAACTGGCGCTGCTGGCGGCCTTTGCCGTCATTGGCGGGCTGCTGGAGCTGCCGTTCACGCTGTGGCAGACCTTCCGGCTCGAGGAGCGCTTCGGCTTCAACAAGATGACCTGGAAGCTCTGGCTCACCGACACCGTCAAGTCGACGCTGCTCGGCGCGCTGATCGGGCTGCCGATCGCGGCACTCATCCTGTGGCTCATGGGTGCGGCCGGCACACTCTGGTGGCTCTGGGCCTGGGGCGCGTGGATGGGCTTCAACCTGCTGCTGATGCTGATCTACCCGACCTTCATCGCGCCGCTGTTCAACAAGTTCAAGCCGCTGGACGACCCCACGCTCAAGGCGCGCGTCACGGCGCTCATGAAGCGCTGCGGCTTCGCGGCCAAGGGCCTGTTCGTGATGGACGGCAGCACGCGCAGCGCGCACGCCAATGCCTACTTCACCGGCTTCGGCGCCAGCAAGCGCGTGGTGTTCTACGACACGCTGCTGCGCCAGCTCAACGCCGGCGAAGTCGAGGCCGTGCTCGCGCACGAACTCGGCCACTTCAAGCACCGCCACATCGTGAAGCGGCTCATCGCGATGTTCGCGCTGAGCCTGGCCGGCTTTGCGTTGCTGGGCTGGGTCTCGACGCAGGTCTGGTTCTACGCCGGCCTGGGCGTGCAGCCCAACCTGTCGCCGGCCGCGCCCAACAACGCGCTGGCGCTGCTGCTGTTCATGCTGGCCGTGCCGGTGTTCAGCTTCTTCGTCGCCCCGCTGCCGGCGCGCCTGTCGCGCAAGCACGAGTTCGAGGCCGACGCCTACGCCGTGGCGCAGACCAGCGGCGCCGACCTGTCGGCCGCCCTGCTCAAGCTCTACCAGGACAACGCCTCGACGCTCACGCCCGACCCGGTGTTCGTCAAGTTCTACTACTCCCACCCGCCCGCCTCCGAGCGCCTTGCGCGCATGACCGCGGCGTGACCCTCGACCCACCTTTTCAGCGAAGCCCCTCATGAGCAGCATGTTCAAACCCAAGGACTGGAAAAACCTCCCGGCCCGCAAGGCCCTGAGCGCCACCGAGATCGTCTCGGGCCTGGCCCAGCTCGACGGCTGGAAGCTCACCGGCGACGGCGCCGATGTCGCGATCGAGAAGACCTTCACCTTCGCGAACTACTTCGAGACCATCGCCTTCGTGAATGCACTGGCCATGGTGGCCCACACGCAGGACCACCACCCCGACCTGTCGGTGCACTACAACCGCTGCGTGGTGCGCTTCAACACGCACGACGTGAACGGTCTGTCGATCACCGATTTCGATTGCGCTCGGCAGGCCGACGCGCTGGTTGCGAGCCCCGCCGCATGAGGACACGCGCCTGTGGCTAAGCCGGGCCGCGCCGCCTTCACCCCCGCTGCGCACAACACGGGGAAGGCGCACCACGACGGCCTCGTCGTCGCCAGCCACGGGCGTCACTGCCTCGTCGAAACGCCCACGGGCGAGCGGCTGATCTGCCATCCGCGCGGCAAGAAGAGCCAGGCCGTGGTCGGCGACCGCGTGCGCTGGCAGGCCACCGAAGACGAAGGCACCATCGAAGAGGTGCTGCCGCGGCGCAACCTCTTCTACCGGCAGGACGAGATCCGCACCAAGTCGTTCGCGGCCAACCTCGACCATGTGCTGATCCTGATCGCGGCCGAGCCGGAGTTTTCCGAACACCAGCTGGCGCGCGCGCTGATCGCTGCCGAGGCCGAGCGCATCACGCCCATCATCGCGCTCAACAAGAGCGACCTCGTCGAACCCTTTGCGCGCGCCTGGGCGAAGCTGGCGCCCTACCGCCGCATGCACCACGGCGTGCTGCCGCTGTCGCTCAAGGCCTCGGGCGAGGCGGACTACGCCTCGCTGATGAAGCTGCTGGCAGGCAAGTCGACGCTGGTGCTCGGCCCGTCGGGCTCGGGCAAGAGCACGCTCACCAACCTGCTGGTGCCCGGCGCGAGCGTGCTGACGCAAGAGATTTCGCAGGCCCTCAATTCAGGCAAGCACACGACCACCAGCACCACCTGGTACTGGATCGACGAGGCCCGCACCACCGGCCTGATCGACTCGCCCGGCTTCCAGGAATTCGGCCTGAACCACATCGAGCCGATGCAGCTCGCCGGCCTCATGCCCGACATCGCCGAGCACACGGGCGACTGCAAGTTCTACAACTGCACCCATCTGCACGAACCCGGCTGCGGCGTGATCTCGAACGTCGAAACGGCGACGCAACCCGGACCGATCAGCGCCTCGCGCTACAAGATCTACGGCGAGCTGTTCGCAGAGCTGAGCCAGACACGCTACTGACGCCGCACCGGGGGCCCGGCCGCGCTCAGGCCAGCCAGGTGCGGTACGACTTCCAAGTCGGGTCGAAGACCAGGTCGAGGGTCACTGGCAATTCCAACGCCTCTTGCACCGATTGCGCATGCACGATGGCCGCCTGCGGATCGGCCACATGGAAGTGCACGGTGCGAACGCCCTCCTCCAGCACGATGTGCGTGCAGCAGCCTTCGCCGTGCGTCTGCAGCAGCGCGGTCAGTCGGTCTTCGTAAGCACGGGCCTCGTCCAGTTCCTCGCCCGATTCGACGGGGATGGCGGCCGAGAGCCGATGGCCCAGGTCGGCACGCCCGAGCAGTGCGTTCGCGGCGTCGTTTCGCATCACGACCGCCTCGACCTCGCTGCCGTCCTCGGCGGTGCGCGTGGCCGTCAGGCCGGACCAGCCGTGCTCGCCTGCGGGAAACACGCCGGTGTGGCCCAGATCCTCGCGCCAACATGCGTCGAACAGAGGCACGAAGTCATCGAGCGGCACGCCATCGAAATCCGCTTGCGCATCCGCCTCGACGTGATCGACCGGCCCGACCTTCACGGCGAAGTCGTACTCGCCCAGGATGTGGTCGAGCATGATCAGGCTCATGTGGCGCGCGTGGTCCTGCATGTCCATCGGAATGGGCTTGGCAAAGCCGATCTCCAGCGCCACCCGCCCCCTGTAGGGCTCGTGCTTCACGAGAACGTCCGAGCAGGCGAGTTCGAAGTCGTTCATGCGCATGCTGAAACCTTCGCGCATGCGCTGCCGGAAGGCCTCCACCTCGACCTGGGGCAACGCCGGCGCGCTGCGCACCAGCGCCATGAGGTCTTCGAAATCGTCTTCGGCGCCGTGCGCTGTCAGCACGAGCGTGAAAGCCGGCGGGTCGCCCAGCACTTCGGCGGCCAGGTTCGGAAAGAAGGGCTGCAGCAGCGCGTTCAGCGCCTCCACCAGCGCGTGGCCCGACAAGGCATGCAGACTCTCGAGCCTGTCGCTCAAGGCTTGCCAGAACGATGTGCAGCCAACGGCGCGCGGATCGGCGTGAAGGGTCGACATGGGCTTGCCTCGGGGTGTCAGGCCAGGATGTCCTGCAGGCACTGAACGAGCGCGCTGCACTGATCCCGCGTGCCGATGCTGATGCGCAGGTACTGCGCGATGCGCGGCTGCTTGAAATGCCGCACCAGCACCGCGCGCTCGCGCAGCAAGGCGGCCAGTTCGGCCGCATCGCGCTGCGGGTGGCGCGCGAACACGAAGTTGGCCTGCGACGGCAGCACCTCGAAGCCCAGGTCCTCGAGCTGCAGAGTCAGGCCTTCGCGCGTGTCGACGACCTGGTCGCGTGTCTTGCGGAACCACGCCTCGTCGTCGAGCGAGGCCACGGCGCCGGCGGATGCCAGCCGGTCGATGGGGTACGAATTGAAGCTGTCCTTGACCCGCACGAGCGCGTCGATCAGGTGCGCCTGCCCACAAGCGAAACCGACGCGCAGGCCGGCCAGCGAGCGCGACTTGGACAGCGTCTGCACCACGAGCAGGTTCGGATAGCGGCCGATCAGCGACAGCGCGCTCTCGCCGCCGAAATCGACATACGCCTCGTCGACCAGCACGACGCGATCGGGGCAGGCCGCCAGCAGCTGCTCGATGCGCGCCAGCGGCTGGCCGATGCCGGTCGGCGCGTTCGGGTTGGCGATGACGATGCCGCCGCAGCCCTGCCGTGCGCGCGCCACGAACGCATCGATGTCGATGCGCAGGCCCTCATCGACCGGCAACTGCTCGCAGGCGATGCCGTAGAGCTGGGCATAGACCTTGTAGAAGCTGTAGCTCACGTCGGGCATCAGCAGCGGCTGCGCCTGCTGGAAGAAGGCGAAGAACGCGTGCGCGAGCACTTCGTCCGATCCGTTGCCCGCGAACACTTCGCCCACCTGCAGGCCGTGGCGGCGCGCCACGGCTTCGCGCAGCGCGAGCGACGTGGGGTCGGGGTAGCGTTCGAGGCCGTCGGCGGCCGCGCGCTGGATCGCCGCGATGGCGTCCGGCGACGGCGGGTACGGGTTCTCGTTGGTGTTGAGCTTGACGAGGTTGGCGATGCGCGGCTGCTCGCCGGGCACGTAAGGCTCGAGCGCGCCGATGCGCGGGCTCCAGAAGGCCGGTGCGGACGGCGTGGTCATGGCCTCAGCCCAGCAGCCGCGCGAGCGTGAGCAAGGCCAGCAGCACCATCCACATCACGACCGATCGCCAGACCAGGCCGACCACGCTGCGAAGGTGGCCGGGCTCGGGCTCGCGACCCGGCGTGCTGCCGCTGTCCAGGCGCCGGCCGACGCTCGGCGATTCGCCGGCCTGCGCGCGCGGCAGCGGATCGGCCACCGGGATCGGGCTCAGCGAGCCGCCGCCCAGACGCACGTTCACCGCGCCGGACGTGGCCGCGAGGATCACGCCATCGTTCTCGTTGGGAAAGCGCCGCGCGTCATTGCGCCAGCAGTCGATGGCCTCTTCGAAGCTGCCGACCACGGCGAAGCCGAGCGCGGTGATGCGCGCGGGCAGCCAGTCGACGGCATGCCAGGCGCGCTCGGCGGCGTCCTGCACCGCCACGCTCGAAGGCTGCACGGGCGCGCCGTTCTTGTGGGCCCAGTAGCGCGCCACGAACTCGCTCATGCGATAGAACACCGCGCCCGCCGGCCCCAGGCCGAGGGCTGCGAGCACCGAGAACCAGGCCAGCACGCCGAAGACATGGCGGTGCGCCGCAATGACCGAATGCTCGATCACATGGCGCACGATTTCGCTGCGCGGCAGCTCGGCGGCATCGACGCCCTGCCAGTGCGCCAGCAGCGAGCGCGCGAGCGGCTCGTCGCCCTCGTCGAGCGCATCGCGGATGTCGGTGAAATGGTGGCTGAACTGGCGAAAGCCCAGCGTCATGTAGAGCACCGCGACGCTCCACAGCACGGCGAACGGCAGGCCCAGTGTGAGCACCAGCAGCCAATGCACGCCCAGCGACAGCAGCGTGGGCACGAACACCGCGAGCCCCCAGGCGATCCATCCGTGGTGCGGCTTGCCCGCATCGAAGTTGCGGCTGGTCCAGCGCGTCCACGCCAGGACGCCGCCGTACACGGGGTTGTGCGGGCCCAGCGGCCGCACCTGCTCGATCAGCAACGCGCACAGGATGGCAAAGAAGCTCATCCTTCGATGATAGCGAGAGCACCTGAAGGTTTTGGCCCCAGGTGGCGCCCGATCCGGCTCAGGCGGCGAGGAAGCGGTAGAGGTTGCGCAACATGCCCGCCGTGGCGCCCCAGACGAAGCGCTCATGGGGCCCGTCGACGTACGGCATCGAGTACCACTCGCGCCGGACCCCATCGGTGGCGCTGACCGCGTGACGGCGGTGGTTGGCCGGGTCCATCAGCCAGGCCAGCGGCACCTCGAAGGCCTCGGCCACTTCGAAGGGATTGATGTCGAGCGCGAAGTCGGGCTGCACCAGCGCGACCACCGGGGTCACGACGAACGACGTGACGGTCGTGTAGGTCGGCAAGGTGCCGAGCACCTCGATGAACTGCGCCGACAGGCCCACCTCTTCCCAGGCTTCGCGCAGCGCGGCAGCTTGGATATTCGCGTCTTCAGGGTCGACGCGCCCGCCGGGAAAGGCCACCTGCCCCGAATGGGTCGACAGGTGCGTGGTGCGCTCGGTGAGCAGCACGGTCGCGCCTTGCGGTCGCTGCACGATCGGCACCAGCACGGCGGCCTGGGCGGGCACGCGGTCGGTCATGCGGGGCTCGCGGCGCAGCTCGGGCGTCCACACGGGCGGCGAGGCAAAGCGCGCGCGCAGGGCCGTTGCTGTCAGCTGCGCCGGGGCCACCGCCGGCAGACCGTCGCTTCCGTCCACGAAGGGCGCCTGGCGCGGGTCGATCTGCAGCAACGCGGGCGGCACCACGGCATTGACGGGTTCGACGACGGCGGAGGACGTGGGGGCGGAAGTGGAGGAGGTCAAGAGAGGATGCGGCCTGTGGCGGGATGAAAGGAGTAGAGCGTAAAAATGGAAAACTGTCTTGAAGCGCAGCGCCAACGCAAAAAGCCGCCAGAGCGGCGGCTTTTTGAGCAGAAAGGACGGCGGCTGATTAAGCGGCCGACGCAGCCTTCTGCGACTTGCCCGGCAGCTTTTCCTTGATGCGTGCCGAACGACCGCTGCGCTCGCGCAGGTAGTACAGCTTGGCACGGCGCACGTCGCCGCGGCGCTTGACTTCGATGCCGGCGATCAGAGGGCTGTAGGTCTGGAACGTACGCTCCACGCCTTCGCCGCTGGAGATCTTGCGCACGGTGAAGCCGCTGTTGAGGCCACGGTTGCGCTTGGCGATCACGACGCCTTCGTAGGCCTGCACGCGCTTGCGGCTGCCTTCGACGACGTTCACGCTGACGATGACCGTGTCACCGGGCATGAAATCGGGGATGGTCTTGCCGAGACGGGAAATTTCTTCCTGCTCGAGGGTCTGGATGAGGTTCATGATTTCCTGGATATCGATCGTTTCGGGCTGCACTAAAGGCGCCGTGGGCTTTGGCGGAAGAACCACCAAGAAACCGGGCGCGGCCGGACAGAGGATCGGGGAACTGCGGATTATAGCTTTTTTTTCAGCGCGGCCTCATCGGCCTTGTTGAGCTTGCCTGCCGCCCGGGCGGCATCGATCAACTCGGGGCGCCGCGCGGCCGTGATGGCCAGGCGCTGGTCGCGCCGCCAGCGCTCGATCTGCGCATGGTGGCCCGAGAGCAGCGGCGCCGGAACGCCCTGCCCGCTCCACTGCTCGGGCCGTGTGTAGTGCGGGCAGTCGAGCAGGCCGTCGAGCGCCGGGTTGAAGCTGTCCTGCACATGGCTGGCCTCGTCGCCCAGCACGCCGGGCTGCAGGCGGGCCACGGCGTCGAGCAGCGCCATGGCCGCGATCTCGCCGCCCGACAGCACGAAGTCGCCGAGGCTGACCTGGTGGGTGACACGCGCATCGATGAAGCGCTGGTCGATGCCTTCGTAGCGTCCGCAGACCAGCACCGCACCCTCGCTCGCCGACCAGCGCTCGACGGCCTCGTGGCGCAGCGCCTCGCCGATGGGCGAGAACAGCACCACCGGCGCCGGTGCGCCACGGGCCGCCAGCGCGGCATCGAGGCAGGCAGCCAGGGGCTCGGCCATCATCACCATGCCGGGCCCGCCGCCGAACGGCCGGTCGTCCACGCGCTTGTAATTGCCCTGGGCGAAATCGCGCGGATTCCACAGCACGACCTCGACCTGCTTCGATTCGTAGGCGCGGCGCGTCACGCCGCTGGCCATGAAGGGCGCGAACAGTTCGGGAAAAAGCGTGAGGACGTCGAAGCGCATGCGCGCGCGGCCCGGGTCAGAAATCGGGTTGCCAGTCGACCGTGATGAGGCGGCCGGGCAGGTCGACCTTGTCGACGAAGACCGAGACGAACGGCACCATGCGCTCGATGGCCTTGCCGTCTTCTTCGGCTGTCAGCACCAGCGTGGTCTGCGGGCCGGTGGCGAGCAGTTCGCGCACCGTGCCGAGCACGACGCCTTCGCGGTTGACGACCGACAGGCCGATCAGGTCGACCCAGTAGTACTCGTCGTCGCCGGCGGTCGGGAAGCTCGAGCGCGGCACGAACACGCGCGCGCCGCGCAGCGCCTCGGCCGCATTGCGGTCGGGCACATCCTCGGACGAGGCGACGATGCAGTCGGAATGTTCTTTGGCTTCGCGGACCGCGAGCCGGAAAGCGGCGGGTGTGGAGGCTCCGGGAGCCTGCAGAAACCAGCGCTTGGAAGAAAAAAGCGCCTCGGGCTGGGCGCTGTGGGGCAGGACCTTGAACCAGCCCTTGATGCCCCAGGCATCGGCGATGCGTCCGACCTCGATCGCATCCGCCGGCAGTTCGGCGGCTTCGAGTGTGGGCAGCATCGCCGTGCGGGCGGCTTAGGCGGCCGCCTTGGGGGCCGCGGCAGCGGCTTGCTTGATCAGGCGCAGCACCGTGGGCGAAGCCTGGGCACCGACGCTCTTCCAGTACGCGAGGCGGTCCTGGGCGATGCGGATGCTTTCTTCGTTTTCCTTGGCGGTCGGGTTGTAGAAACCCAGGCGCTCGATGAAACGGCCATCGCGGCGAACGCGCTTGTCCGACACGACGATGTTGAAGAACGGACGGCCTTTGGAGCCGCCGCGGGAGAGTCGAATGACGACCATGATTTATCCTTGGGTGGTCAGCGAGCCAGTTCAAATAGAAAGAGGCCCGCTCACGATGTTCTTCCAGCGTCGAGACACGCGACATGGCCACCCGGCCAGCGCACGCTGAAAAGCCCATGATTATAGCCCGACCCGGGTTTTTCTCCGAATTCCGGCCCCGCGCCGCCGCCCTCACCCGCATGACCCTCACCCTCCGCCCCAGCCGCGACGAAGACATCGCAGCCATCACGGCCATCTATGCGCACCACGTGCTGCACGGCACCGGCACCTTCGAAACCGAGCCCCCGTCCGAGGCCGACATGGCCGCCCGGCGCGCCGACGTGCTGGGCAAGAACCTGCCCTACCTCGTGGCCGAAGAAAACGGCGAAGTGTTGGGTTTTGCCTACTGCAACTGGTTCAAGCCCCGCCCGGCCTACCGGTTTTCGGCCGAAGACTCGATCTACATGTCCGAGGCCGCGCGCGGCAAGGGCGTAGGCGCGCAGCTGCTGGCGGCGCTCTCGCAGGCGGCCGAAGCGGCCGGCGTGCGCAAGCTGATCGCGGTGATCGGCGATTCGGCCAACGCCGGCTCGGTCGGCGTGCACCGCAGCCAGGGCTTCACGCACGTGGGCGTGCTGAAAGACTGCGGCTGGAAGTTCGACGCCTGGCGCGACGTGGTCCTGATGGAAAAAGTACTCGGCGAAGGCAGCCGCACCAAACCCGAATGATGTGATGAAGAAAATGAAAAGCAAGACCGTCGCCGCCTGGCTCTCCTTCCTCGGTGGCCCGCTGGGCCTGCATCGCTTCTACCTGCGCGGCATGGGCGACTGGCTCGGCTGGCTGCTGCCCATTCCCACGGCGCTGGGCATCTACGGCATCGAGCGCTTGCGCATGTACGGCGTGGACGACGGCGTGAGCTGGGCGCTGATCCCGCTGCTCGGCTTCACGATCGCAGGCTGCGCGCTGATGGCGATCATCTACGGCCTGATGACGCCCGAGAAATGGAATGCCCGCTTCAACGCTGGCGCAGCGCCCGACGCCGCGCCGGGCCAGACCAACTGGCTCACGATCGGCGCCGTGGTCGCGTCTTTGTTCTTCGGCAGCTCGATCCTGATGGCGAGCATCGTGTACAGCTTCCAGCACTACTTCGAGCACCAGATCGAAGAGGGTCGAAAGATCTCGCAGTAGCCGGATCAAGCGCGGCAGCCTCTGCGAACGAGGCGCCGACGCTTCAGTGCTTCAGAAAATCTGCCAGCTGAACCAGTAAGCCATCGCCGCGACGAAGGCCGAGGCGGGAATGGTCAGGACCCAGGCCCAGACGATGTTCCCCGCCACACCCCAGCGCACCGCGCTGGCGCGCTGCGTGGCACCGACGCCGACGATGGCGCCCGTGATGGTGTGCGTGGTCGACACCGGAATGCCCAGCGCGGTGGCCAGGAACAGGGTCAGCGCCCCGCCGGTCTCGGCGCAGAAGCCGCCCACGGGCTTGAGCTTGGTGATCTTCTGGCCCATGGTCTTCACGATGCGCCAGCCGCCGAACATGGTGCCCAGCGCAATGGCTGCGTAGCAGCTCACGATGACCCAGGTCGGCGGCACTGCGTCGCTGGCCGAGGCGTAGCCGGTGGCGATCAGCAGCATCCAGATGATGCCGATGGTCTTCTGCGCGTCGTTGCCGCCGTGGCCCAGGCTGTAGGCACCGGCCGAGACCAGCTGCAATCGCCGGAACCATCGGTCCACGCGCGACGGCGTGGCGCGCCGGAAGCCCCAGGCCACCACGATCATCATCAGCGAGCCCAGCAGGAAGCCCAGCAGCGGCGACACGAAGATGAAAGCCACGGTCTTCCAGATGCCGGAGGCCACGAGGCCGCTGGTGCCGGTCTTGGCGATCACGGCGCCCACGATGCCACCGATCAGCGCGTGCGACGAGCTGCTCGGGATGCCGTAGTACCAGGTGACGAGGTTCCAGCTGATGGCGCCGATGAGCGCCCCGAACACCACGTGCACGTCGACCACCCCGGGCTGGGCGATGCCCTTGCCCACGGTGGCCGCCACGCTCAGGTGGAAGACGAAGATCGCGATCAGGTTGAAGAAAGCCGCGAACACCACGGCCTGCCCCGGCTTGAGCACGCCGGTGGACACCACCGTCGCGATCGAATTGGCGGCATCGTGGAAGCCGTTCATGAAGTCGAACAGGATCGCGAGCGCGACCAGCACCACCACCACCCAGAGGGCGACCTGCACCGTTGTCATCGGCTGCTACCCGCTCAGGAATTCTCGAGGACGATGCCCTCGATCACGTTGGCCACGTCCTCGCACTTGTCGGTGATCGTCTCGAGCAGCTCGTAGATCGCCTTGAGCTTGATGACCTCGCGCACGTCCGGCTCTTCGCGGAACAGCTTGCTCATGGCGCTGCGCATCACGCGGTCGGCGTCGGATTCGAGGCGGTCGATTTCCTCGCAGGTCTTGAGCGTGGCCTCGGCCACGGCCGGATCGGCGATCTTGCCGAGGTACTTCACGGCGTCCTTGAGGCGGTCGCAGCACTTCACGCTCAGGGCCGTGAGGCGCACGATCTCGTCGGTCATGTGGCGCACGTCGTACAGCGCCATGGTCTCGGCCGAGTCCTGGATCAGGTCGGCCACGTCGTCCATCGTGTTGATGAGCTTGTGGATCTGCTCGCGGTCGATGGGCGTGATGAAGGTCTTGTGGATCAGGCGGTTGACGTCGTGCGTCACGCGGTCGGCGGCGCGCTCGGCGTTGTCGACGTCGCGGTTGTACTGTTCGCGCAGGTGCACGTCCGCATAGTGGGTGACGAGCTGCTCGAACGCACGCGCCGCCTCCACGATGCGCTCGGCATGCTGGTTGAACATTTCAAAAAAATTGCCCTCTCGGGGCAGCAGCTTGCCGAACATGGAAAAAACTCCTGGGACGCGCCAATCACAATTTCATGACGCCTTCGTGAAAACTTCCCGAGTTTAACGGGCGCGACCGGAACGACCGGTCGGGCCGACCTTCCGGCCCCGGCTTGACCGGCTCGCTCAGGCCGGCAGCTGCAGTGCCACGACCAGCCGCACGCACGCGGTAACGCCGGCGAGAGCGGGCAGTTGCGGCCGCCCCCCCCACGAGGGGTCAGCGGATTTTCTGGATGACCTGGCCGGTCACGCGTGCCAGCGCGGCGCGCGGCACCTTGTCGGGGGCAATCTCGGCCAGCGGCTTGAGCACGAAGGCGCGCTCGCGCATGCGCGGGTGCGGCAGGGTCAGCGTGGGGCTTTCGATCACCGAATTGCCGTGCATCAGCAGGTCGAGGTCGAGCGTGCGCGGCGCATTGGGAAAGGGCCGCTCGCGGCCGGCCAGCGTCTCCAGGCGCTGCAACGCGATGAGCAGTTGCTCCGCGTCCAGCCCGGTGCGCACGGCCACCACGGCGTTGATGAAGTCGGGGCCTTCGGCATCGACCGGCGCGCTGCGGTAGAGCGACGAGCGGGCCGTGACCTGGGTGCGTTGCAACGCGCCGATGGCGGCCATGGCCTCCTTCACGGTCGCCTCGGCATCGCCCAGGTTGGCGCCGATGGCGACGAAGGCCTGCACGGTCGGGTAGTCCTCGCGCGGACCGCGTGGACGACTCGTCGGTACGCGGCGCGCGGGCGGGCCGCTCTTGCTAGCGGCCGATGGCGGCTTGCCTCCGGCGCGCGGCGCGGGCTTGCCCCCCTTGGCGGCCTTGGCAGCCGGGGCGCTCTTCTTGCCGTCCTTCGGCCGGTCGGGCGTGCTCATTCGCCTGCGGCGCTCCCGCCGCCCTCGCTGCCACCACCACCGCTACCGCCGCCCACGGGGCGCGGCTTGCGCCGGCGCTTGCGCTTGCGCGGCGCGGCGGCTTCGCCATCCGGCGGCACGGCGTCGGCCTCGATGTCGGGTCCGTCGCCGTCGTCCGATTCGGTCGCGGCCTGTTTCTGGCGCACCGGCTGCTCGCTGCGCGGCTTGGGCGCAGCGGCCGGATCGCGCAGGCGCACGCGCTGACGCACCTTCTGTTCTTCGCGGACCTGTTCGAGCAGGTCCTGGCGGCGCAGGTCATCGGCGGTGCTGAACTCTTGCCACCACTCGGCGATGGCTTCACCGACCTCGCCCACGTCGGCACGCAGGCGCATGAAGTCGAAGGCCGCGCGGAAGCGCGCCTGCTCGACCAGACTGTAGGGCGTGGAGCCGGTGCGCTTGTCGAAGCGCGGCTGCATCATCCAGATCTCGCGCATGTCGGCGGCCAGCTTGCCGCGGCCCGACACGTCGCCGATGCGCGAATTGAACACGTCATCGATGGCGTCCTGCAGCGCCGGGAACGGCGGCTGCGGGCGCTGGCCGTGGCGGCCTTCCTGGCGCTGGGCCCAGCCGTCGCGCACGTCGGCCCACAGCACGCAGGCCAGGAGGAAACTGGGCGCCACGGGCTTGCCTTCGCCGACGCGGCGATCGGTGTCCTGCAGGGCGGCCTTCACGAAGGGCTGGTCGGCGCGTTCCACCACCACGTCGAGCAGCGGATAGATGCCGGTGGCGAGCCCCAGCTTGCGCAGCTGCTCGACCGTCGCGATGGCGTGGCCGGTCTGCAACAGCTTGAGCATCTCGTCGAACATGCGGCTTTGCGGCACGTCGGCCAGCAGCTTGCTCGATTCGATGAGCGGCGCGGCGGTCTTGGCTTCCATCTTGAAACCGAGCGCTGCGAGCTTGGCCGAGAAGCGGATCGCGCGAATGATGCGCACCGGGTCTTCGCGGTAGCGCGTGACCGGGTCGCCGATCATGCGCAGCGTGAGCTTCTGGGCGTCCTTGATGCCGTTGTGATAGTCGACCACGACCTGGTTGGCCGGGTCGTAGTACATGGCGTTGACGGTGAAGTCGCGGCGCGCCGCGTCTTCTTCCTGCGGGCCCCAGACGTTGTCGCGCAGCACGCGACCGCTGGCGTCCACGGCGTGCTTCATGCTCGCGAGCTCGCCCTTGCTGGTGCGTTCATTGCCGGCCACCTGCTCGGCGGCGGCGCTGTCCATGTAGGCGCGGAAGGTCGAGACCTCGATCACCTCGTGCTCGCGGCCGCGGCCGTACACCACGTGCACGATGCGAAAGCGCCGGCCGATGATGAAGGCGCGGCGGAACAGCGACTTGACCTGCTCGGGCGTGGCGTTGGTAGCCACGTCGAAGTCTTTCGGGCGCAGGCCCAGCAGCAGGTCGCGCACCGCGCCGCCCACCACGTAGGCCTCGTAGCCGGCCTGCTGCAGCGTGGTGACCACGTTCTTCGCGCGTTCGTCGACCAGGGCGGGATCGATCTTGTGAACCTCTGCCGGCACCTCCTGGCGCTTGCCGAAGCGGCTCTTGCCCTGTGCGCTGCCGGCGGACTTGCCGAGCAGCTTGTCGATGAATTTCTTGATCATTGGTTGTTTTTCGAGGAGGAGCAGGCGCTTCTTCTTATCTGTCTATTCGTTTTCGAGCATGGAGCGGATCAGCGGAATGGTGATCGCGCGTTGGGTCTGCAGGGCGTAGCCGTCCAGCTGCGACAGCAACTCCATCAGGCTGCCCAGGTCGCGGCTGAAGCGGTGCAGCATGAAGTCGAGCACGTCGTCGGACAGCATCACGCCGCGCGCGTCGGCCGCCTGGCGCAGCACCGCGCGGCGTTCGCTTTCACTCAGCACCTGCAGATGGAAGACATGGCCCCAGCCGAGGCGGGTGCGCAGGTCTTCGCGCAGCGGCAGGTCGGCCGGCGGCAAGGCGCCGGCGGCGACCACGCCGCGCTGCAGGGTCTGAGCGTTGACGAACCAGTTGAAGGCCGCGTGCTGCTGCACCGCGGTGTAGAGGTGGACGTCGTCGAGCAGGACGGCGCCCCAGCGCTCGTCGAACTCGGGCGGCTCCAGCAGGCCGGCGTGCAGCCAGCCCACGCTGGCGCCCTGCTCGGCCAGTGCGACACGCACGGATTCGAGCAGGTGGGTCTTGCCACTGCCGCTGTCGCCCCAGAGGTAGGTCGGCACCGGCGAGTGCAGCGCAGGGCTGCCGTCGGCGCCGCCCACCCACACTTGCAGGTGTCGCAGCGCCGCCTCGTTGGGGCCGGCAAAAAAGGCGTCGAAGCTGGGGCCCGTCGCAATGCCGATATCGAGCGCGAGCTGTTTCATCCCGGGAAGGTTCATGGAGGGGGCCCGGAGGGCCCTTAAAATCGTGAGGAATTCTATCGGCCCGGCCGCCTCGGTCGCCGGCGCCTCCCCTGCCCGCCCTTCCTCGCCGCTTCGCGAACCTTTTCGCTCCTTCTTCTCGACACCGCCCGCCCATGACCTCCTCCACGCCCACCCCGCTCAGCTACAAGGACGCCGGTGTCGATATCGACGCAGGCGACGCCCTGGTCGACCGCATCAAGCCCCTGGCGAAGAAAACCATGCGCGAAGGCGTGCTGGCCGGCATCGGCGGCTTCGGCGCGCTGTTCGAAGTGCCCAAGCGCTACAAGGAACCGGTGCTGGTGAGCGGCACCGACGGCGTGGGCACCAAGCTCAAGCTGGCCTTCGAATGGAACATGCACGACACGGTCGGCATCGACCTCGTGGCCATGAGCGTCAACGACGTGCTCGTGCAAGGCGCCGAGCCCCTGTTCTTCCTGGACTACTTCGCCTGCGGCAAGCTCGACGTGGACACGGCCGCGGCCGTGGTCGGCGGCATCGCCCGCGGCTGCGAAATCTCCGGCTGCGCCCTCATCGGCGGCGAAACCGCCGAAATGCCCGGCATGTACCCGGCCGGCGAGTACGACCTGGCCGGCTTTGCGGTCGGCGCGGTCGAAAAGTCGAAGATCCTCACGGGCCAGAACGTCAAGCCCGGCGACGTGGTGCTGGGCCTGGCCTCGGCCGGCGTGCATTCCAACGGTTTCAGCCTCGTGCGCAAGGTGATCGAACGCGCCGGCGCCGACCTGCCCGCCACCCTCGACGGCAAGCCCTTCCGCGAAGCCGTGATGGAGCCCACCCACCTGTACGTGAAGCCCGTGCTCGAAGCGCTGGGCAAGCACCCGATCAAGGCGCTGGCCCACATCACCGGCGGCGGCCTGCTCGAGAACATCCCGCGCGTGCTGCCCGAAGGCACCGCCGCCCACCTGAAGAAGGGCAGCTGGCCGCAGACCGAGCTGTTCGCCTGGCTGCAGAAGGTGGCCGGCATCGACGACATCGAGATGAACCGCACCTTCAACAACGGCATCGGCATGGTCGTGGTGATCGACGCGGCCGAAGCCGCCGCCTGCGCCGCCACGCTGCGCGCCGCCGGCGAATCGGTGCACGAGATCGGCGTGATCGCCGAGCGCGGCGACGGCGCGGCCGTGGTCGTCGCCTGATCGCGCGCCCTTTCTTTTTTCCTTTTTTCACCGCACGCCCCGCTCCCCGGATGGCCAAGCCGCTGCCCGACGCCACCTTCGCCGCCCCGCCCCAGGCCGCAACCTCCCGCCACGTGACACTGGCCAGCTACCTGCTGATGCTCGCGGGGCTGATGCTCGTGATGTGGCAGCACCTGCTGCCGGGGCTGCTGTGCGTGTGCATCGGCTTCCTCGTCGCGCGCTGGTTCGCCCGGCTGCTGGGCGGCTGGCTGTCGCGCCTGAAGCCCCTGCGTTCCGGCGCCGACGGCTTGGCCCGGGTGGTGGCGGTCACGCTGGTGCTGCTGGGCCCGATCGGCCTGGTCACGCTGGGGTTCTCGCAGGCGCGTGAATACGTGCTCGATGCGCCCGACCAGTACCGCGAACTGCTCGACTACACGGCCCGCACGGTGCTCGAACTGCGCTCCAAGCTGCCGGCCGACATCGCCGTCTACCTGCCCGAGGGCGCGGCCGAGGTGCAGCGCATCGTCGCCAACTACCTGCGCACGCAGGCCGGCTCGCTCGCCATGGCCGGACGCGCCTGGCTGGGCGGGCTGCTGTTTGCCTACGTGGGGTTGATCATCGGTGCGCTGGCCGCGGTGGCGCCGGCGCCGGCCCAGCGCCGGCCGCTCGCGCAGCAGATGTTCCAGCGCATCACCACCTTCGGCGAGGCCTTCGGCCAGATCGTCGCGGCGCAGTTCTGGATCGCCGCCTTCAACACGCTGCTGACCGCGATCTTCCTGCTGTTCCTGATGCCGCTGTGGGGCCTCGAGCTGCCCTACACGCCCGCCCTCATCACCCTGACCTTCGTGGCCGGACTGGTGCCGATCGTGGGCAACCTGGTCTGCAACTCGGTGATCACGCTGGTGGCGCTGTCGGTGTCGCCGGTCACGGCCGCGGCCTGCCTGGGCTTCCTGATCCTGATCCACAAGGCCGAGTACGTGATCAACGCCAAGGTGGTCGGCGCGCGCACGCAGATGCGCGTGTGGGAGCTGCTGTCGGTGATGTTCGTGGCCGAGGCGGTGTTCGGCCCCGCCGGGCTGGTGGCGGCGCCGCTGTACTACGCGTACCTGAAAAAAGAACTGCACGCAGGCGGCCTCGTCTAGAGGCTGCTTGATGTCCTGATCTGATCGGTTCCGGTCCGCTTCGGCGCGGACGACGGGCTGGCGGCGCCCAAGAATAGGCGGCATCATCCACTTTGCCTTGCCCGCCCCCGCCATGACCACCTGTCTGATTGTGATCGACGCCCAGGAATCGTTCCGCCACCGCCCGTACTGGAACGCCGCCCTGCTCGCGCCCTACCTCGAGGCCCAGAACGCCCTGATCGCCGGCGCCGTGGCGGCCGGACTGCCGGTGGTGCGTGTTTTCCACGTCGATCCGCCGCAGGTTGCGTCCAACCCCTTCGCGATCGAATCGGGCCATGTGCGCCCGATCGAGGGCCTAGCGTCCTTCGAGGCGGCCGCCACCTTCACCAAGCACCGCCACAGCGCGCTGGTCAACAGCGGCCTGGACGTGTGGCTCACGCAGCACGGCATCCGCCGCCTGATCGTGAGCGGCATCCGCACCGAGCAGTGCTGCGAAACCACCACGCGCCACGCCTCGGACCTGGGCTGGGAAGTCGACTACGTGACCGACGCCACCCTCACCTTCGACATGGTGCAGCCCGACGGCCGGCCGCTGTCGGCCGCCGACATCAAGGCGCGCACCGCGACCGTGCTGGACGGGCGCTTCGCCACGGTCTGCAGCGTGGCGCAGGCGTTGGCGCGGGCCACGGAAGGCGCGACCGCATGAGCGCCGCGCCGGGCCGCCCCAAGCAAGCTCGCACCGAAGTGCGAAGCACGGAGGTATTTCAATGACCCCGCTGCGCGTGCGCATCCTGGCCTACGACGGCGTCGAGGCACTCGACTTCGCCGGCCCCTTCGAGGTCTTCACCACCGCTGCCCGCGTCCACCAGCGCCTGCAGCCGGGTGCGCCCGCGCCGTTCGAGGTGGCCTCGGTCGCCCACACCCGCGCCGGGGAACCGGTGCAGGCGCGCGCCGGTCTGCGGCTGCTCGCCGACCACACGCTGGCCGATGCCGCCACCACCGCCGACGTGCTGGTCGTCCCCGGCGGCGTGGTCGATGCGCCGATGGCGAGCCCTGACACCCTGCGCTGGATCGCGCACTGCGCGGCCAGCGCGCAGCTCGTCGCCTCGGTCTGCACCGGCGTCTTCCTGCTCGCGCAAAGCGGCGTCGTGACGCGCGAAGCGGTCACCACGCACTGGGAAGACCTCGCCGACCTGCGCGCGCAATTCCCGCAGCTCGACGTGCGCGACGGCGTGCGCTGGGTCGACACCGGCCGCATCGTCAGCTCGGCCGGCATCAGCGCGGGCATCGACATGAGCCTGCACCTGGTCGAACGCCTGGCCGGACGCGAACTGGCCGAGCGCACCGGGCGCCAGATGGACTACGCATGGACCCACAACGAGCCCCTGTCCGCGTAGTCTTCGTGCTCCTGCCCGACAGCTTGGTGCTCGACTGGGCCGGGCCGGCCGAGGCGCTGCGCATCGCCAACCAGCGGCTGCGCGCGGCGGGCCAGCCCGAGCGCTTCGTCATCGAATTCGCGGGGCCGCGGCCCAGCATGAGGGGCTCGGTCGGCGTCGCGCTGTCGGGGCTGTCGCCGCTACCGACGCAGTGGGACGGTCCGGGCTGGGTGGTGCTGGTCGGCCTGCCAGGCGACACCATCGCGACCGACACGCCCGAGGCGCAGGACCTGCTGCACTGGCTGCGCGGCCAGCGCTTCACGCGCGGCGGCGTCGAGCTGGTCACGGTCTGCGCGGGCGCCCTGCTCGCGGCGCACGCGGGCGCGCTCGCGGGCCGGCGCGTCACCACGCACCACCATCACCTGGACGAGCTGCGCGCAGTGGAGCCGCGCTGCGAGGTGGTGAGCAACCGCGTGTTCGTGATCGACCCGCCGGTCTATAGCAGCGCGGGCGTCACGACGGGCATCGACCTGATGCTGCACCGCATCGCCGACACCTGCGGCGAGGCGCTGGCGGCCCAGGTGGCGCAGGCGATGGTGGTGGCGCTGCGGCGCGGCCCGCACGACCCGGAGCTGTCGCCCTTTCTCGCCTACCGCAACCACCTGCACGCGGCGCTGCACCGGGTGCAGGACGCGGTCAGCGAACAACCGCAGGCCGACTGGAGCGTGCCGCGCATGGCCGAGGTCGCCCACACCTCGGCGCGGCACCTGACGCGGCTCTTCGTCGAGCACGCGGGCGTGGCGCCGCTGGCCTACCTGCGCCGGCTGCGGCTGGCCGCCGCGCAACTGGCGCTGGCCTCGGGCGCCAGCGTGACGCGGGCGGCCGAACTGTCGGGCTTCGGCTCGGACACGCAGCTGCGCCGCGCGTGGCACCAGTTCGGGCTGCCGGGCTCGCCCTCCGCAGGCACCTCGGCGCCCGTCCGCTAAGGCCTGTCGCCGCAGGCCTCGGCGCGCGCCCGCAGCAGCGCCTGCTCGCGCGTGTTGCGCGTGAGCGAGGCGGCGCGCTGGAACTCCCGCCGCGCCTCGTCGCGGCGGCCCAGCTTGAAGAGCAGGTCGCCGCGCACGGTCGGCAGCAGGTGGTAGCCCTTCAGCGCGGGCTCGTCCTGCAACGCATCGACCACCTCCAGCCCCGCGGCCGGCCCGAAGGCCATCGACAGCGCGACCGCGCGGTTCAGCTCGACGATGGGTGACGGCGACAGCGCGGCCAGCGCGTCGTACAGCGCCGCGATGCGGACCCAGTCGGTCTCGCCCGCGGTGCGCGCGCGGGCATGGCAGGCGGCGATGGCGGCCTGCAGCGCGTAGGGGCCGAGCGCGCCGCCCAGCGCTTCGGCGCGCGCCAGCGCCGCCAGGCCGCGGCGGATCAGCAGCGGGTCCCAGCGCGCGCGGTTCTGGTCGAGCAGCAGCACCGGTTCGCCCGAGGCGCCCACGCGCGCGGCGGTGCGCGAGGCCTGGATTTCCATCAGCGCGACCAGCCCGTGCACCTCGGCTTCGCCGGGCACCAGCTCGGCCACGATGCGGCCCAGGCGCAGCGCCTCGTCACACAGCGCGGGGCGCATCCAGTCGTCGCCGGCGGTGGCCGAGTAGCCTTCGTTGAAGATCAGGTAGAGCACCTCGAGCACCGAGGCCAGTCGGGCTTCGAGCTCGTGGCGGCGCGGCACCTCGAAGGGCACGCGCGCCTCGGCCAGCGTGCGCTTGGCTCGCACGATGCGCTGCGCCACGGTGGCCTCGGGCACCAGAAAGGCGCGCGCGATCTCGTCGGTCGTCAGGCCGCCCATCAGCCGCAGGGTGAGCGCCACGCGCGCCTCGGTCGAGAGCACCGGATGGCAGGCGGTGAACACCAGGCGCAGCAGGTCGTCGCCGATGTCGTCGTCGAGCGCCGCATCCACGGCTTGCGCGAAATCGGCCTGGGCCATGGCGTGCAGCGCGTCGAGTTCGCGGCCGATCTCGGGCGCCTTGCGCTCGGCCAGCTGCACGTGGCGCAAGCGGTCGAGGGCGCGGTGCTTGGCCACCTGCGTGAGCCAGGCGGCGGGGTTGTCGGGCACGCCGTCGACGGGCCACTGCTCGAGCGCGGCCACCAGCGCGTCCTGCGCCAGCTCTTCGGCCAGGCCCACGTCGTGCACCTTGCGCGCGAGCGCGGCGATGATCTTCGCGGACTCGATGCGCCAGACCGCCTCGATGGCGCGGTGGATGGCGGCGGTGTCTGGTCCGCTGCTCATGCGGCCTCGCTGCGGCCCCGCGGGCCGGATAGCATGCGGCCATGACACCACGCCTCGTCTTGTGGAGCCTGGGTTTCGCGTTCGGCCTCGCCTGCGGCGGCGTGCGGGCGGACGACCTCGCCGTGGAGCGCAACAGCCTGGGCATGGCCTTCGTGCGATTGCCGGCCGGCGAATTCCTCATGGGCAGCGACGAAGCGCCCGAGGCGCTGGCACGCGACTACCCCCAACTGCCCAAGGAACGCTTCACCCAGCTGGCCGACGAAGGGCCGGTGCACAAGGTGCGCATCACGCGGGCGTTCTGGATGGGACAGCACGAGGTGACGGTGGGCCAGTTCCGGCGTTTTCTCGAGGCCTCGGGCCACGTGCCCGAATCGGTGGCCGACGGCACCGGCGGCTACGGCTGGCGTGCCGACTACGACCCCGCCACCACGCGGCGCGGCGACGCCTTCGAAGGCCGCGACCCGCGCTACTCGTGGCGCAACCCGGGCTTCGCACAGGGCGACGACCACCCGGTCGTCAACGTGAGCTGGAACGACGCGCAGGCGCTGGCCGCCTGGCTGAGCAAGACGGAGGGCCGGCGCTACCGCCTGCCGACCGAGGCCGAGTGGGAGTACGCCTGCCGCGCCGGCACGCGCACGCGCTACAGCACGGGGGACGATCCGGCCACGCTGCTGCGCGGGGCGAATGTATTCGACACGCGCAGCGCCGCGCATTGGCCGCGCTGGCGCGCGATGGCGCTCGCGGGTGACGACGGTTTTGCCTTCACCGCCCCGGTCGGCAGCTTCGCGCCGAACGCCTGGGGCCTCTACGACATGCACGGCAATGCGTGGGAGTGGGTGGCCGACTGGCATGGCGACGAATACTACGCGCGCTCGCCGGTCGACGACCCCCAGGGCCCCGCCACGGGCACCGTGCGCGTGCGCCGCGGCGGCTCCTGGCACACCTGGGCTTTCTATACCCGCTCGTCGTACCGCAACTGGAATGCGCCGGACACGCGCTACACGCTGGTGGGCATCCGGCTGGTGCGGGACGACTAGGCCCCGCTCACTTTCACTTCTTGAGCGTCTGCTGCATCGACGTGAACTCGCTCGCCACGTCCTGCACCTCGGGCGAGAAATCCTCGAGTTCCTGCACCTGGCGGATCTCGATGACCTCGTTCTCGCTGCCCGGGCAGCGGCTCGCCCATTCGATGGCCTCGGCGCGCGAGGCGACATCGATCAGCCAGTAGCCGCCCAGCACTTCCTTGGCCTCGGCGAAGGGGCCGTCGACCACCTTCGGCTTGCCGCCCGGAAAGCTCACGCGCGCGCCCATCGACGGCGGGTGCAGGCCTTCGCAGCCGATCAGCACGCCGGCCTTCTGCAAGGATTCGTTGAAGGCCATCATCGAGCCCACGCGTTCGACGTCGTCGGGCACGGTGCCGGGCGCCGCGCTTTCGTAGCCGTGGGGAATCATCAGCAGCATGAATCGCATGATCGTTTCTCCTTCGAGGAATGGATGAAGCTCAGCGGCCGGCCTTGGCAGCCGACTCGGCGCGCAGGCGGTCTTCCTGGGCCAGCAGCTCGGGCGTCATGGCCTCGCCGAAATCGGTGGCCTCGAAGACCTGGCGGATCTCGATCTCGCCTTCCTGGAAGGGGCTGCGCTTGATCCACTCGATGGCTTCTTCCTTCGACTTGACCTGCAGCAGCCAGAAGCCCGCGAGCAGCTCCTTCGTCTCGGTGAAGGGGCCGTCGATGACGGTGCGCTTCTTGCCTTCGCAGCGCACGCGCGCGCCCTTGGACGACGGGTGCAGCCCTTCGCCCGCCAGCAGCACGCCGGCCTTGACCAGTTCTTCGTTGAACCGGCCCATCTCGGTGAGGAGCTCGGTGCTCGGCATCACGCCGGCTTCGGAATCCTTGCTCGCCTTGACCAGAACCATGAATCGCATGTCGTTTCTCCTGAAAGTGGGTGGGATCGGGAGACGCCGGAATCTGCGTGCTCCTGTTCACACGTCGCGCGAGCGGGCCACGGATCGACACGGCCGCATCGATCCGCTTGTAATTTTGTGTTTCAGAGATAGCCGCAGAACCGCAGCACGTGGCCGTCGGGTTCGCGGATCGCGAATTCGCGCAGGCCCCAGGGCTGGGACGTGGGCGGCTCGATGATGGTCACGCCGCGCTTCACGTAGGCGGCATGCAGGCCGTCGATGTCCTTGCCGACGTGGATCACGATTTCGCCGCGCCAGGGCCGGGCCTCGCGGCTGCCGCATTGCCACAGGCGCAGGTACACGGGGTCGCCATAGCTGCGGTCGCCCTTCATCACGCGGGCGTAGCTGGGCGGCTCGCCGGCGATGAAGTCGATCTCGAAACCCAGCACCTCGGAAAACCAGCGCGCGGCGCGCGAGACGTCGGACACCGGCAGCACCGGCTGCACGCCGTGGAATTCGTGCAGCGTGCCCAGGTCGGGCGCCGCGCTCACGCCGGTGCGGGTGTCGGTCATGGGCGTTGTGGCTGTAGGGCTGGTTAGTTGGCCAGGCGCCGCAGCAGCGCCACGCGCTCGGCGATCGCGTCGATGTCGAGCGCGTCTTCGGCGTTGGCGAGGTAGGTTTCGAGGTCGCACACGGCCAGCGCCGCGTGGCCCTGCTCGGCATGCGCCACGCCGCGGTCGCGGTGCTCGCCCCAGGCGGTGGGCAAGAGCGCAATGAGGCGGTTCTGCACCGCGATGTAGCGCGGCCAGTCTTCCTGCGCGTGGTGCACTTCCTTCAGGTTGCGCAGCATGCGCGCGATGATCTCGCGCGGGCTCGCGGGCTGCAAGTACAGGCCCAGCGGCACGTCGAACTCGCCGACCAGCCCGTTGCCACGCTTGTAGGGTTCGAGCCGCTCGCCCAGCTCTTCGCGCGAGAGCGACTTGCCGGTGAACGGGTCGATCACGACCTGCCCCTTGGGCAGCGTGACCTTGACCATGAAATGCCCCGGGAAGCTGATGCCGCGCGTCTGCAGGCCCAGGCCCTGCGCCAGCTCCATCCACAGCACGGCCAGCGAGATCGGAATGCCGCGGCGGGTGCGCAGCACGGCGTTCAGGTAGCTGTTGTCGGGGTCGTAGTAGTCGTTGACGTTGCCGCCGAAATTCAGGTCGCTGAAGAAGAACTGGTTCAGCGCGCGCAGCCGGGCCAGCGGCGCGGCGTCGGCCGGCAGGCGGCGCTTGAGGCGCGCGAGCAGTTGGTCGACGTCGCCCAGCACCTGCTGCACGTCGAGTTCGGGGTATTCGTCCTGCGCGATGCTGGCGGCCGCTTCGAGCAGCGGAAAGTGGTCATCGCTGCCGACCAGCGACTCGAAATATTCCAGTGCCGTGGGAACCTGGTAGCTGAACGTCATATGGCTTTGTAGAGGAGCCCGCGGGGAGCGTCAAGGCAGTGTTTTCCGGCTCGCCAACGGCGCTTCAGCGGCGCATGAAACTGCGCAGGCGCACGCCTGCGGCGGTGAGCACGGCGAAATAGAGCAGCGCGGCGCCGGCGATGAGCGCGGCCAGAAGGCCGATGCGGTGCAGGCGCTGCGCGCGCAGGCCAACCCAGTCGAAATAGTGCGCGCCCCAGGCCAGCAGGGCCGCCAGCACCACGGTGCCCAGCAGCACCTGCAGCGCGAACTTGCCCCAGCCGGGCTCGGGGGTGTAGCTGCCACGCCGGATCAGGCCGATCAGCAGCCACAGCGCGTTGACCAGCGCGCCGATGCCGATGGTCAGTGTGAGCGCCGCGTGCTGCAGCAGCGGCACGAGGAAGAAGTTGAGCACCTGCGTGAGCACCAGCACGGTGACGGCGATCAGCATGGGCGTGCGCGTGTCGTGTTTGGCGTAGTAGCCGGGCGCGAGCACCTTGACGGCCACGAGGCCGACCAGCCCCACGCCGTAGCCCATGAGCGCCACGGTGGTGCGGCCGACGTCCTCGCCGGTGTAGGCGCCGTTGTGGAACAGCACGGCCACGAGCGGTTTGGCGAACAGCAGCAGCGCCACCGCGCACGGCGCCGCCAGCAGCACCACGAGGCGCAGGCCCCAGTCAAGCAGCGAGGAATAGCGCGTGTCGTCCTTGGCGGCGCGGGCGCCCGCGAGCTGCGGCATCAGCACCACGCCCAGCGCCACGCCGAGCATGGCGGTGGGGAATTCCATCAGCCGGTCGGCGTTGGTGACCCAGGTCACGCTGCCGGTGGCCAGGTGCGAAGCGATCTGCGTGTTGATGAGCAGCGAGATCTGCGCCACGCTCACGCCCAGCAGCGCCGGCAGCATGAGCTTCATGACCTTGCGGGTGGTCGGATCGGTCCACGCGGCGCGCAGCGCCTTGAAGCTGGCGCCGATGCGCGGCAGGAGCCCCAGCGCGCGCAGCGCCGGGATCTGCAGGGCCAGCTGCAGCACGCCGCCGACCATCACGCCCACGCACTGGGCGTAGATCGGCTCGATGCCGTAGCGACGGAACAGCGGCGCGCCGATGGAGATCGAAAGGATCAGCGCAATGTTGAGCAGCACCGGCGACGCCGCCGGCACCGCGAACTTGCGCCAGGTGTTGAGAATGCCGCCCGCCAGCGCCACCAGCGACATGAAGCCGATGTAGGGGAACATCCAGCGCGTCATGACCACGGCGGCGTCGAAGCCCTGCAGGCCGCTGGCCATGGCCCAGACCAGCAGCGGCGCGCCGGCCACGCCGGCCACGCACAGCACCACCAGGGCCCAGGTCAGCAGCGTGGCGACGTGGTCGACCAGCTCCCGGGCACCCTCCTGCCCCGCCTCGGTCTTGCGCGCGGCCAGCACCGGCACGAAGGCCTGGCTGAAGGCGCCCTCGCCGAACACGCGGCGAAACAGGTTGGGGATGCGAAAGGCGACGTTGAAGGCGTCGGTGAGCGCGCTGACGCCGAACACCGAGGCAAACAGCACGTCGCGCACGAGGCCCGTGATCCGCGAAGCGAGGGTCAGCAGGGAGACGGTGGAGGCGGATTTGAACAGGGACACGGGGGCGAGTGTAGGGCTGCGAAAGGTGGCAAAAGCAGGCAATTCGGCAAAAACCGGAACCCAGCCTATAATGGAGGGCTTTGCTGCATCATCCTCAGACACCTAAGGAACACTAAATATGGCATCCGCCAAGCCCAAGAAGAAGAACCCGCGCCTCGCGTCGGGCCGCAAGCGCGTCCGCCAGGACGTCAAGCTCAACGCTGCGAACACCTCGCTGCGCTCCAAATACCGTACCGCTGTCAAGAACGTCGAAAAGGCTGTTCTGGCTGGCGACAAGACCAAGGCAAGCGAACTGTTCGCGAAGGCCCAGAGCATCGTCGACACCGTCGCCGACAAGGGCATCTTCCACAAGAACAAGGCCGCCCGCGACAAGAGCCGCCTGTCGGCCAAGGTCAAGGCCCTTGCCCTGGCGCCTGAAAAGGCCGCCGCCTGACACCTGTCAGGCAAGCCCGGACCGGAATTCTCCGGTCCGCCGTTTGATCGGGGTGCGCTGCAGCAAGCAAAAGTGAAAAACCGCCTTCGGGCGGTTTTTTCATGGGCGCTCGAAAAGTGCCCAGGCCAGAGCGGCCCGCGCAGAAAAGAAAAAGGCCTGGAAGTCAGGCCTTTTTGGGAGGGGGCGGCGTGTCCGCCGGGTCGGGCACCAGGCAGGCCTCGGCCACCTGCAGGTTGTTGTCTTTGGCGAAGTTCACGCAGAAGTCCCAGGCCATGGGCTCGGCGTCGCGCAGGGCGCGGTTCACCACCACGCATTTCACGCCGTTGATGGTCGTGGGAATGCACCAGGGCGAATAGCTCAGGTGGCTGCCCGGGTAGGCGCCGCCGGGGCGGAAGGAGCACATGACGCCGGCGAGGCGTTCGGCCCAGTCGCTGGGGCGAAAAGTGCGGCCATCGTGGGTGATGCCCTGGATGAAGATTTCTTTGGCGTTGGGGGAAATCATCGTGAAGTGAGGCGACCGGAACAGGTGCTGCGGTGCAGCAAGCGATTGTATCCGGGGCCCTTTTTGCATCCTGAATGGGGGGCATTGCTGTGATGCGGAATCCTCAACGAAGCCGTCAAACCGCACGCCTAGAATTCGCGTTCCCTATCTGGAGAACCGAATGAGCGCCACCGCCCAGCAACCCACCTCGCCCCACGTCATGAACACCTACGGTCGCCTGCCGATCGCGCTGTCGCACGGCCAGGGCTGCCGAGTCTGGGACACCACGGGCAAGGCCTACCTCGACGGCCTGGGCGGCATCGCCGTCAACACGCTGGGCCACAACCACCCCGAACTGGTGCCCGCCCTGCAGGACCAGCTGACCAAGCTGATCCACAGCTCCAACTACTACCACGTGACCGGCCAGGAACAGCTCGCCACCAAGCTCACCGAGCTGTCGGGCCTGACCAACGCTTTCTTCTGCTGCACCGGCCTGGAAGCCAACGAAGCCGCCCTGAAGCTGGCCCGCAAGTTCGGCCACGACAAGGGCATCGAGCGCCCCGAGATCGTCGTCTACGAAGCCGCCTTCCACGGCCGCAGCATCGCCACGCTGTCGGCCACCGGCAACCCCAAGGTGCAGGCCGGCTTCGGCCCGCTGGTCGAAGGCTTCATTCGCGTGCCGCTGAACGACATCGAGGCGCTGAAGAAGGCCACCGAAGGCAACCCGAACGTGGTCGCCGTGTTCTTCGAAACCATCCAGGGCGAAGGCGGCATCAACCCGATGCGCGTCGACTACCTCCAGCAGGTGCGCCAGCTGTGCGACGAGCGCGACTGGCTCATGATGATCGACGAAGTGCAGTGCGGCATGGGCCGCACCGGCAAGTGGTTCGCCCACCAGTGGGCGGGCATCAAGCCCGACGTGATGCCGCTGGCCAAGGGCCTGGGCTCGGGCGTGCCGATCGGCGCCGTCGTGGCCGGCCCCAAGGCCGCCAACATCTTCGGCCCCGGCAACCACGGCACCACCTTCGGCGGCAACCCGCTGGCCATGCGCGCCGGTGTGGAAACCATCCGCATCATGGAAGAGCACAAGCTGCTCGAGAACGCCGCCACCGTCGGCGCCCACCTGAAGGCCGCGCTGGAGCGCGAGATCGGCAGCCTGCCGGGCGTGAAGGAAATCCGCGGCCAGGGCCTGATGCTGGGCATCGAGCTCGACCGCCCCTGCGGCGCGATCCTGAACCGCGCCTGCGACGCCGGCCTGCTGCTGAGCGTGACGGCCGACAAGGTGATCCGCCTCGTGCCGCCGCTCATCCTGAGCATTGCCGAAGCCGACGAGATCGTCGCGATCCTCGCGCCGATCGTCAAAACCTTCCTCTCGGAGCCCGTTGCGCAATGACGACCGCCGCCGCACCGAACGCCCTGCGCCACTACCTGCAGTTCTCGGACCTCACGGCCGACGAGTACGTCTACCTCTTCGATCGCATGGCGATCATCAAGAAGAAGTTCAAGACGTACGAAAAGCACCAGCCGCTGGTCGACCGCACGCTGGCCATGATCTTCGAGAAGGCCAGCACGCGCACCCGCGTGAGCTTCGAGGCCGGCATGTACCAGCTCGGCGGCAGCGTGGTGCACCTGACCACGGGCGACAGCCAGCTGGGCCGCGCCGAGCCCATCGAGGACAGCGCCAAGGTCATCAGCCGCATGGTCGACCTGGTGATGATCCGCACCTACGAGCAGACCAAGATCGACGCCTTCGCCGCGCACTCGCGCGTGCCCGTCATCAACGGCCTGACCAACGAGTTCCACCCCTGCCAGATCCTGGCGGACATCTTCACCTACATCGAGCACCGCGGCTCGATCCAGGGCAAGACGGTGGCGTGGGTCGGCGACGGCAACAACATGGCCAACACCTGGCTGCAGGCCGCCGAGATCCTGGGCTTCACCGTGCACGTGAGCACGCCCAGCGGCTACGAGGTCGACCAGTCGATCGCCGGCATCCGCTCGGGCGACAGCTACAAGGTCTTCAAGGACCCGATGGAAGCCTGCCGCGGCGCCGACCTGGTCACCACCGACGTGTGGACCAGCATGGGCTACGAGGCCGAGAACGAAGCGCGCCGCAAGGCCTTCGCCGACTGGTGCGTCGACGAGGACATGATGCGCATCGCCCAGTCCGACGCCCTCTTCATGCACTGCCTGCCCGCGCACCGCGGCGAGGAAGTGCAGGCCGAGGTCATCGACGGCCCGCAGTCGGTCGTGTGGGACGAGGCCGAGAACCGCCTGCACGCGCAGAAGGCGCTGATGGAGTTCCTGCTGCTCGGCAGGCTCTGACATCGATCCAATGAACCACCCGGGCGCCGCATGGAGTTGATGAACCGCTACCTGCCGCGCTACCAGTTCGCGGAGACGCACAGCCTCCACGTGCTCGCGCCGCCCGCGCGCGTGCTCGACGTGGCGGCCCGCCCCGAGATCACCGACGACCCCGTGGCGCGCAGCCTGATCGCGCTGCGCGAACTGCCGAACCGGCTGGCCAGCCGGCTCGGGCTGGCCGCCCCCACGCTGCGCCAGCGCGAGGCCTTCGGTTTTGCCGACTTCACGCCGCTGGGGCGCGACGGCGAACGCGAACTGGCCTTCGGCCTGGCCGGCCGCTTCTGGCGCTTCGACTACGGCCTGGTCCCGCTGGCCGACGGCCCGGCCTTCGCCGCGCTCGACGCCACGGGCCTGGCCAAGCTGGTGCTTCACTTCACGGCCGAGCCCGAAGGCACGGGCACACGCCTCACCACGCGCACCCGGGTCTGGTGCGGCGATGCCGCCGCGCAGCGCCGCTTCACCGCCTACTGGCTGCTGATCCGTCCCGCGAGCGGGCTGATCCGCCGCCGCATGCTGCAGCGCGTGCGTGACGCCGCGCTACTCGCTTCCTGATCCCATGTCTCCCTGCCAGACCTGCGGCGCCTGCTGCGCCAGCTACCGCGTCGACTTCAGCGTGCACGAGCTCGACGACCACGGCGGCCGCGTGCCCTCGGGCCTGGCGGTCGACGTGAACGACGCGCTTTGCCGCATGCGCGGCACCGACCACACGCCGGCGCGCTGCGCCGCGCTCACCGGCAAGATCGGCCAGTCGGTGGCCTGCGGCATCTACGAATGGCGCCCCAACCCCTGCCACGAGCTGCAGGCCGGCAGCGACGCCTGCCAGCGCGCGCGCCTGCGGCATGGGCTGCCGATGCTGTCCGACGAGCTGCACTGACCGCTCAGGCCACGGGCACTGGCAGTCCCCCCAACTGCCCCTTGAACTCCTGTAGAGAGAAATGCGTCTGCACATGGCGCACGCCCGGCAGGCGGTGCAGCTTGCGCTGCAGCAGGTCGGAATAGGCGTCGAGGTCCTTCGCGACCACCACGAGGATGAAATCCGCCGGCCCCGAGATGCCGTGGAACATCACCACCTCGGGAATGGCGCACACCGCGTCCTCGAAGGCGCGCGACGAGATCTCGGTCTGGTGGTCGATGCCGACCATCACGAAGGCCAGCACGCCGAAACCCAGCGCGCGCCGGTTCAGGCCCGCGTGGTAGCCGCCGATCACGCCGTCGTCCTCCAGCTTCTTCACCCGCCGCCAGCACGGCGACTGCGACAGGTGCGCCATCTGCGCCAGCTCGCCCGAGGTCAGGCGGGCGTTGTCCTGCAGCGCGCGCAGCAGCTGGAGGTCGGTTCGGTCGAGGTCGGCTTGCATGATTTGTTCTCCATTTCCTGTCGATTGAATAGATTATTCAATCTTTCTATGATTGATGGATAACTTCTCGACTCAAGGCAGTCACTGCGCATAGCATTCGGCACCCGCCGGCCCCTTGTGGACCGACTCCAACCGGCCCACACTGCCCTTTTTCTTCCTTCGCCCTGCCGCCCGCCATGACCGCCCCGCTCCGACTCTGGGACATCTCCGCCCCCGTGCACGCCGGCAGCCCGGTGTTCCCGGGCGACACGCCGTATTCGCAGCAGTGGTGCGCCACCATCGGCCCCGGCTGCCCGGTCAACGTGAGCGCCATCACGCTGTCGCCGCACGTGGGCACCCATGCCGACGCGCCGCTGCACTACGCCCCCGAGGGCCAGACCATCGGCCAGGTCGACCTCACGCCCTTCCTCGGCCCCTGCCGCGTGATCCACGCGATCGGCCGCGGCCCGCTGGTCACCTGGGAGCACATCGCGCATGCCGTGAACGACACGCTGCCCCCGCGCGTGCTCGTGCGCACCTACCCAGCCATGCCCGTCGACCGCTGGGACCCGCAGCTCGCGGCCTACGCGCCCGCCACCGTCGAGCGCCTGGCGGCCATGGGCGTGAAGCTCATCGGCATCGACACCGCCAGCATCGACCCGGCCGACAGCAAGACCCTCGACAGCCACCAGCGCATCCGCCACCTCGACCTGCGCGTGCTCGAGAACCTCGTGCTCGACGACGTGCCCGAGGGCGACTACGAACTCATCGCGCTGCCGCTCAAGCTGACGAGCGCCGATGCCTCCCCCGTGCGCGCCGTGCTGCGCGAACTTCCCCGCTGAAACCCTCCCTTCCATGACGACGACCCTCGCCGACTGCCGCGCCCTCGACGCGCAAGACCCGCTGCGCGCCCTGCGCGACCAATTCACTCTGCCCGAAGGCGTGCTCTACCTCGACGGCAACTCGCTCGGCGTGCTGCCCAAGGCCGCGCCCGCGCGCATCGCCGAAGTGGTGGCCAAGGAATGGGGCGAAGGCCTGATCCGCTCGTGGAACACCGCGAGCTGGTTCGACCTGCCGCAGCGCCTGGGCGACAAGGTGGCCCGCCTGATCGGCGCCGCGCCGGGCGAAGTGGTGTGCACCGACAGCACCTCCGTCAATCTCTACAAGGTGCTGTTCGCCGCGCTCTCGCAGCAGAAGACCAGCGGCCGCAAGCTGGTGGTCAGCGAGCGCAGCAACTTCCCCACTGACCTGTACATCGCCGAATCACTGTGCCGTGAGCGCGGCTTCACGCTGAAGCTCATCGATGCAGCCGAGCTGCCTGCTGCGCTGACCGATGAGGTCGCCGTGCTCATGCTCACGCACGTCAACTACCGCACCGGCGCCATGCACGACATGAAGGCCGTCACCGCCGCCGCGCACGCCGCGGGCGCGCTCACCGTGTGGGACCTGGCGCACAGCGCGGGCGCCGTGCCCGTGGCGCTCAACGACAGCAACGCCGACTACGCCATCGGCTGCGGCTACAAGTACCTCAACGGCGGCCCCGGCGCGCCAGCCTTCGCCTGGGTGAACACCAAGCACGCAGGCCAGTTCGAGCAACCGCTGTCGGGCTGGTGGGGCCACGCGGCGCCCTTCGAGTTCACGCCGCACTACCGCCCCGCGCCGGGCGTCGGCCGCTACCTGTGCGGCACGCAACCGGTCATCGCCTTGGCCGGGCTCGAATGCGGACTCGACACCGTGCTGGCCGCCGAAGCCTTCAACGGCACCGGCGGTGCGATGGCCGCGCTGCGCACCAAGTCGCTCGCGCTCACCGACCTGTTCATCCGCCTGGTCGAAGAACGCTGCGCCGGCCAGGGCCTGTCGCTCGTCACGCCGCGCGACCACGCACTGCGCGGCTCGCAGGTGTGCCTCAGCCGCGAGGAAGGCGCCTACGCCATCGTGCAGGCGTTGATCGCGCGCGGCGTGATCGGCGACTACCGCGCCGGCGATTCGCAGATGCCCGACATCCTGCGCTTCGGCTTCACGCCGCTGTATGTCGGCTTCGAGGATGTGTGGCACTCCGTCGAACACCTCGTGCAGGTGTTCGAAACCGGCGAGTGGCGACGCGCCGAATTCAACCGCAAGAACGCAGTGACATGAGCACCGACAACGACAACAACAAGACCCCCGAGTCGATCGTCCACGAAGAGAAGGCGCAGCTGGACTTCAGCAAGTCCATGAGCTACGGCGACTACCTGCACCTCGACGAGATCCTGAACGCGCAGCATCCGCTGTCGCCCGCGCACGACGAGATGCTGTTCATCGTGCAGCACCAGACCAGCGAACTCTGGATGAAGCTCATGCTGCACGAACTGCACGCCGCCGTGCAGTGCATCGCGCAAGAGCGCCTGCCTGACGCCTTCAAGATGCTCGCGCGCGTGAGCCGCATCATGGAACAGCTGGTGAGCGCATGGACCGTGCTCTCGACCATGACGCCGCCCGAATACACGGCGATGCGCCCCTACCTCGCCAACTCCAGCGGCTTCCAGAGCGCGCAGTACCGCTGCATCGAGTTCCTGCTCGGCAACAAGAACGCCGCCATGCTCAAGCCCCACGCCCACCGCGCCGACCTGCTCGCGCAGGTGGATGCAGCCTACCGCGCACCCTCGCTCTACGACGAATCGCTGCGCCTGCTCGCACGCCACGGCCTGCCCGTGCCCGCCGACCGCCTGGAGCGCGACTGGACCCAGCCCTACGAATCGAGCGACGGCGTCGAAGCCGCCTGGCTCACGGTCTATCGCAACCCGCACGACCACTGGGACCTGTACCAGCTCGGCGAAAAACTCACCGACCTCGAAGACGCCTTCCGCCTCTGGCGCTTCCGCCATGTGACCACGGTCGAACGCGTGATCGGCTTCAAGCGCGGCACCGGCGGCACGGGCGGCGTGAGCTACCTGCGCAAGATGCTCGACGTGGTGTTGTTCCCCGAGATCTGGAAGTTGCGTACCGATCTGTAGTGCGTCATGCAGGGGCTTGCAGCAGCCCCGGGCGAACGAGGGTTGCTCCCTCGGCGCAAAGCGCTACATTTTGGAGAACACGGAGGCCGCTGCCATGAACAACAACACCTCGTTCTCTGCCGAAGAGCTCTCCACCCTGCGCGAACACGGCGTCGTGCTGTTCGCCGATCGCGTGATCTTCGACGCGCAGCCGCCGATGCCGCAGCAGCAGATCGACGCGGTGCAGGCGCTGTGCGCCGGCCCGTTGCCCGAAGCGCTGGTCGCGCTGTGGCAGCACACGGCAGGCGGGCGCCTCGACTACGACCTCGCGTTGCCGATGAACGGCAACGTCGAGAGCGTCAGCTGGTCGGAGCTGTTCTGGGACGGCAGCGACGGCTACCGCGACCTGCAGGGCTGGATCGAACATGAGCAGGAACTCGCCGAGGAAGGGGCCGAAGACAGCGGCACGCCCTGGAGCGGCAAGCTCACGCACCTGCCCTTCGGCGGCTTCGAGTACTGCGACCGCGTCTATGCGGTGGTCGAGCCTGGCGCCACGCACGGCCAGGTCATCGCGTGGAAGCAGGGCCTGCCACCGGCCTGGACCCACGCGCTGCACGAAGACGGCCTGAGCCCTGTCGCGGCCGACCTGTACGGCGCCTTCGCGGCCCTGCACCTCGACGAAGACCCGCTGGCGCCGACGGGCGACTACTTCTCGGGGCAGGCGCTGCTCGCCTACCTCGACGATCGCCACGAAGGCTACGGGTTGGATCTCGACCTGATGGACAAGCTGGTCACCTTCTATTGCCGCGCCATCGTCGACTGGCGCACGCCGCTCGCCGACGGCACACTGCGCCATCACCCGGCGCTCGCACGCGCGGCACTGCGCCACGCGATTGCCACCGACGACGCTGCGCTGGTCGCCGAACTTGCCGCCGCAGGCCTGAACTTCGAAGGGCCGCATGAAGGCAGTGCACTCGCCACCGACGTGGCAGTGGGACACAGCGCCTTCGCCGCCGCGGCAGCGCTGGTGCGCGCAGGCGCGCCGGTAGCATCCGACGTGCTGCGCAACATCGACGGTCAGATCTCGCCCGAACTCACGAGCGCCCTGCTGGACAACGGCGCCGAGCCGACCGTGGCGGCCATCGTGAAGTGCGCAGCCTGCGGTGCGCCCGCCAGCGCGCATCTGATCGCCGACGCCTGCACGCAGATCGGCATCGACGTGCCGCCGGCCTTCGTGGCCGATCGCGACGCGATGCTGGTCGAGCTGGAAACCACGCTGGCGCAGATGCGCGATGGGACGCATGGGCATTACCTGGGGCAGGAAGGTCTCGCGGAGCGCATCGAGCATCTGCAGACGTTCCGGCTCTGACTTTTTTCGGGGCGACGCTCACGCCGACGGGGCACCTTGCTCCGCGAATGTCCCCCGGGCTTCGCCCTCCTCCTTGATTTCGCTGC